>CAZIJV010000025.1:0-77548 GCA_964539645.1 uncultured Syntrophobacter sp. | reverse complement strand
GCTAGATGGTGCGATCCCTTATTAGCCACGATCCAACCGACATTTGGGTTCATAGCAATTCAGTGTAGACGCCCCTGCCCTGTGAGTGCGACCATGCAGAGTACATATGAAGTCCCGAATGGACCTCGCCATAAGGACCACCACTAAGTATTTCCTATCCTGGTTTGTGCCGCAACATCGAGAGATCAGGATGGACGCAGTGAGCACAGGTCTCGAAAGCCATTACGCACGATATGGGGCTGTCAATAGCACTATCCCAGAATTATTGAAAAAATCATTTCCGACTGGGGTTCCCGTGTCGATACAGTTGGCACGATGCCGAAATTATTCCAAAATAGGTAAAATCACAAAAGAAGTACAAACAGTTTCAAAAACAGCGAACAGCCTGCAGAACGGCCAACCAAGGCCTGCCGTCTCTCGGGGCTGGCTTTGTCCCCGTATGGAGGAATGTGAAGCCGCTTGAGAGAAACCTTTTACTCACCCTCCCGTTGAGCCTTTTGGGCTATACTCTAAACCAAAATACTGTAAATCACAAACAGAATGATCCTTTTCGAGAAGTCTGCCATCATTCATGCCGCAGGGCTTCGATAGGATCGAGGCGGGCGGCCTTAAGCGCGGGGAAGTAGCCGAAAATCACGCCCACTGCTGCCGAGAAGAGGAAGGCAAGCAGCACGATGCCTCCATTGAACACGAAGGGGACGCGCAGTATTCCGGCCAGCCATACAGACGTGACAAGCGCCAGCGCGATTCCTGCAAGGCCGCCGAAAGAGGAAAGCACCACGGCCTCCACCAGGAATTGGAGGAGAACCTCCCGTTCGAGAGCGCCGATCGCAAGGCGGATGCCGATTTCCCGGGTTCGTTCGGTTACTGAAACCAGCATGATATTCATGATGCCGATCCCGCCGACCAGCAGGCTGACCGCCGCCACGGCGCTGAGCTGGGCGGTCATCATCTGCGTGGTCCCGGTGAGCATCTTGACGATCTCCTTCATATCCATGACGTTGAAGTTGTCGTCATCGCTCGGCGCGAGATGGCGGCGGTCCCGCAGCAGGTGAACGATATCGTTCTGGACCTTTTCCGTCGACACCCCTTCCTGGACGGAAAGTTGTATCAGGGCGACATCCTGGTTCCCGGCGATGCGCCGCTGATAGGTGGCAAGCGGGATCACGACCATATCGTCCTGGTCTGTCCCCATGGTGCTCTGGCCTTTTGCCGTCAGAACGCCGATCACCTCACAGGAAAGCTTACTGGTAGTGGTGCTCCCGCTATTGCTGCTTGAGCTGCTACTGTCGCTGGAAGTGCTGCTCTTGGCGTTGCGTGAACTGGTGCTGTTTTTCGAACTGGTACTACTGCTTGAGCTGCTGGTGCTGCTCCCGTGCACCCGGATTTTTTCCCCGATCGCTTCCTGCCCGCCGAAGAGCTTTTTTACGACCGTTTCCCCAACTATGCAGACGGCTGCTCCGCTGCGCACCTCGCTGTCGCTGAACTGCCTGCCCGAGCTGACAGACCTGTTCGTCACCTGGAGGTATTGATTGTTGCTTGCCGTTAGTTGAGTCGACCAGTTCTGGTTCCCGAAAATAGCTTTGACCGACTGGGAGGAGACCGGCGCCACGGCATTCACCGAGCCAACGTCCCTTGCAATAGCCTTGGCATCGGCTTCCTTAAAAGGAACGCTTCCGGTGGACTGGCCCGGCCCCAGTCTTTTGCCCGGAGTGACCATGAGAAGGTTGCTGCCCATGCTGGAAATCTGCTGCCTCACCTGCAAGGTTGCGCCCCCGCCGATAGTCACCATGATGATAACGGCGGCAACTCCGATAACGATGCCCAGGATCGTCAGAACCGAACGCAGAACGTTGCGCCTGATCTCGCGCGAAGCCAGGAGAATCGTGTTCCACAGCATATTCTATCTCCCGTTTGTCTCATCTGTCTCGACCAGGCCGTCCAAAAAGCGGACGATGCGCTTTGCATAATTCGCCATGTCCTGTTCGTGAGTAACCATGACGACGGTAACCCCCCGGTCGCTGTTGAGGGCCGTGAGCAAGTCCATGATTTCATGGCTGCGTGCCGAGTCGAGGTTGCCCGTAGGTTCATCCGCAAACAACACAGCGGGCTCGGTCACGATCGCCCGGGCAATTGCGACCCGCTGTTGCTGTCCTCCCGAAAGTTCACCGGGCGTGTGGGATTCCCATCCTTTGAGGCCGACTGTCTCCAGCGCCTTTTGTGCGAACGCTCTCCGCTCACGGGCAGGCGCACGGCGATAGATAAGGGGGAGTTCCACGTTCTCGAGAGCCGAGGTGCGGCTCAAAAGATTGAAGCCCTGAAAAACAAAACCGAGATAGAACCGGCGCAACTGTGTGCGCTGGCTTCGACTCAGCCTGCCTACCTCCACTCCTTTGAACCTGTAGGCCCCGCCGGTTGATGTATCCAGGCAGCCCAGGATGTTCATGCAGGTGGATTTGCCCGAACCGCTCGGCCCCATTACCGCCACGAACTCACCTTTGTCGATTCGAAGATTGATGCCGCGCAGTGCATGCATGGCAGCCTGGCCCGCGCCGTAAATCTTGGTCACGCCCTCAAGTTCGATGAGAGGCTGACTATCCGTCCGGTGAGAAGTCATCATATTCATTCCACTGAACTGACGGTATCGACCACCAACGCCATCCCGGGCTGGATGTCTCCGGACACTATTTCGGTCATGCCGCCGCTGGAAGAGCCAACCGCAACAGGAATAGGCGTGAGCACCCCATCGGCCAATGTCCAGACACTCTGCTTCATGCGGGACGTATCGTCGTACCGGCGGATTTTGGGGTGTGGTGGACGTGGAAGTATCGATCCTATCAGGCTGGTAGGCGCCCTCTTTTCTTCCTGGACAGGCGGCGTAAAACGGAGTGCGGCGCCGGGCGCCAGGACGGCATTCTTGATATTTTTCACGACGATGTCTGCGGTGGCTGTCATGCCCGGCCGTAAAGCCATGTCCGGGTTGTCGACTTTCAGCACGGTTTCATAGGTTACGACACCCGAGGTGGTAGTCGAACCGAAGCGCGCCTGAACAATTCGCGCCTCAAAAGTCCGGTTCGGGTAGGCTGCAACGCTAAAGGTGGCATACTGGCCTTCCCGTATATGGCCCACATCGGCCTCGTCCACGTTGACCACCAGTTCCATTTGCGTCAGATCTTCGGCCAGCTTGAACAGTACCGGAGGGTCGAGAGTGGCTGCAACGGTTTGGCCCGGCTCCATCTTTCGGGTGAGTACAATGCCGTTGATGGGCGACCTGATGGCCGTTTTGGACAGATCGGTCTGGTTTGCATCGAGAGTGGCCTGTGCCTGGGACACCGCTGCTTTTGCGCCGGCGACATCTGCCACCGCCCGATCGAGCGCCGCCTCCGCAGCATCGATTTCAGATTGCGAGGGGACTTTGTTATTGCTCAGCTCTCTCACTTTTCGCAACTGGGACAGCTTGCTGCGGGTTTCCCTTACTGTCGCCTGAGTCTGCAGGACCTTGGCTTTTGCCGATTCGAGTGCAGCTTTTGACTGTGTCACCTGTGCTTCGAGTTTTGAGGTGTCCAGCCTCGCGAGAACCTGGCCTGTTTTCACTTTACTGTTGAAATCGACTTCGATGGTTTTGATGATCCCTGAGAGTTCGCTGCTCACATCCACTTCGTTGGTTGCCTGCAAAGTGCCAGTGGCAGTAACGATCACCGTCAAGTCTCCGCGCCGCACTTCCTGCGTCTTATACTGGACAGCGGGACTGGAACTGGAAGACCTCCAGAAGACAACGGCAGACAGGACGCCCGCCGTCGCCAGGATCGCAGCAATCACCAGCCGCCTGCTGATCTTCCCCTTATGTGAAGAGTTGTCGACTCCAAGGATCCTGGCAATATCTTTATCGGGTTTTTCAACCATTTACCGCTCCCTTTGAGGTTTTACGCACGAGGTCCCCCTGATCTCCGGGCAGTTTTTTTTTGCCCGGATCACCTCACTTCGTGTGCGCAAGGGATGTCCATCCGCCGCCAAGGGCCTTGTACAAGCGCACCAGGTTGGAAGTAACGTTCGCTTTGCTTGTGGCCAGTTGCTCCTGGAAGGAAAGAAGTGAGCGCTGGGCTTCCAGGACGTTGGAGAAGTCCGTCAGTCCTGCCTGGTACTTCTGACTCGCCAAGTCCGCCGCCTTTCGCGCCGCCTGAGCCGCCTCGTTCAGCGCCTGCTTGCGAAGCTGCACTTCGGCATAAGCGACGAGAGCATTTTCCACCTCCTCAAGCGCACCGAGGATGACCGTCTCGTACTGAACCAGGGCCTGCTCCTGGAGTGCGGACTGAACTTCTATGTTCTGGCGGATAGCCCCGCCTTTGAAGATCGCCCAGGTGATCGAGGGGCCTCCTGTGAGAGCCAGTGTTCCGGTGGGCAGGTTGGCCAGGGAAAGCGACTCAAGGCCTATCGAACCGTTCAGAGTGAACCTCGGGTAGAGGTCGGCTGTCGCAACACCAACCCTGGCGGTCTGTGCGGCCAATTGCCGCTCGGCCTGTCGCACGTCCGGTCTGCGC
The DNA here is from genome assembly GCA_964539645.1 of uncultured Syntrophobacter sp. Taxonomy (GTDB): domain Bacteria; phylum Desulfobacterota; class Syntrophobacteria; order Syntrophobacterales; family Syntrophobacteraceae; genus SbD1. The sequence continues at coordinate 73,010 of CAZIJV010000025.1, read as the reverse complement.
CGCAATAGATCGGCCGGCACGCCCACCGCCACTTCCAGGTCGGGGACAGGTATGGGCGCCCGTTTCACCATAAGAGCATGAAGTGTACCTGGCTGCACTCCCAGGAGCACCTCGACACGGTTCATCGCCGCCTCCAGGCTGGTGCGCAAAACGGGGATCTGTGATCGCGTGCTCTCCAGGTTGTAGCGTGCCTGCTCTACCGCAAGCTCATCACTCAAACCGGCCTCATACCGCCATTGGGTTAGCCGCCAGGTTTCATCCTGGGATTGAAGGTTTTCTTCCGCAACGTCCTGAAGAGCTTGAATCTTCCGGACATCGAGATAATTCAGGGACACTTCCGCGAGCAAAGAGACCTGGACATTTCGCAAATTCTCCTCGCTCGCTTCAAGATCCCCCTGTGCGGCCTCTACGCCGCGGCGCACGCCTCCGGAAATGTCTAGTTCCCAAGCCGCATCGAAACCAGCCGAGTACAGTTCACCTGTTCCAGTCCCAGCTTCGGAGCTGGTAAGATTCCCGACAGCGGCGCCCGCGGCATTGAGTGAAGGAAGGAGAGCGGCGGCGGCAATGCCGCGCCGGGCGCGTGCTTCACGGACTCTCGCCCGAGCCTTCTTCAGGTCCGGATTTCCGGTTAGCGCCCGTTCGACAAGGTTGTCAAGCAGAGGGTCGTTGAGCCTGGTCCACCAGGCGGCGAGAGTTTGCGCATCCATTTCGCCTGCGCTGAAACTGCCGGTGAGACTGGTGTTCCAGGTCCTCTGCACACTCACTTCCGGGGGCGTATAGTCCGGGCCGACCGTGGCACAACCTTCAACGGCCACTGTCGAGAGGACCATTAGCAGCCACGTCTTCACTATTCCAGTTCCGCAGCATTGAAAATTCATCAGCGACCTTATATGAAAACTCATTGTAGCGAATGTGCCCCAATGAAGCAGGCCGTAGGCCGTAGGTTGGGCGGGCTTCTCATGCCCAACGGGTTTTAGTATAGCAGATCGTGTCCATTCCTGCCTTCGCATACGGTGTGTTATCAGCTTTTGTCACCAATGTCATTCGCCAGGAGTACCGAAGCGTTAGAAAATTTTACATGGAGGTTATGGAGAAAATGTGGAAGCAAGATGGATAAGCTGTGTGGATATAAGAAGAGGAACTTATCTGAGCCAGGCGATTAACGGAGTCAAAGTGAAGGGGCTCAGTATCGTGGAAATGAAAACGACCGCGGTGACAAACCTGGGCTCGACCTGGAACTCGGACGCCAGGATGGTGGTGACGACCGCCACCGGCATCGCGCTCTGAATGATTCCGGCCTGCCGGGCTACTCCTTCCAGACCCATGATCGGCGCCAGGGCAAGACCGAGAATAACCGAAACCAGCAGGCGCAGGCCGACCGCTAAAGCGACGACTCCCGGCCTTTCAGGCCTTACCGCATGTCCCAGTTGCATTCCCAGAACCAGCAGCATTGTAGGGATAGCGGCATTGCTGAGCAGCCTGACCGGGCGCATTACCAGGGCAGGCGGAGTAATACCCAGTATCATCAAGAGGATAGCAAGTGCGGCGGCATAGATGCACGGGACCTTGAGCATCCCCAGAATCGCCAGTTTGAATTCCCCGTGACCGCTGGAGGCGACGAAAATACCCATCGTGTAGGTCAAAACGACGCTGGTGACAAAATAGACGGTGGCACAGGCCAGCGCTTCCTGTCCAAACGCGAACAATGTGAGCGGCAGACCGTAGTTGCCTCCGTTGGCGAACATCACCACGACCGTGAAGGCGCTGGCCATGACCCTGTCCAGCCTGAGCGCATAGGCGAAAATCTTAGCGATCATCGCCATGCCGATGATGGTGCAGGAGGCGAAGAGGCTGATGCGGCCGAAATCCGAGGGACTGACACCGGAGGAGACAAGCATATCGAAGACGAGACAGGGCGCCAGCGCATAGAGGGTTACACGCGAGAGTGTCCGGACATCGGTTTTCAAATAACGAAGGAGCATGAAGCCCACGCCGGCGATCAGGAATATGGGCAGGATGTTTCCGGCAAAGATTTTGAGCAGTTCCATGGCGCATGCCTCTGAAGGTCTTGATGACTCATAACGAGCATTTTCCGATCCTGCTATATTTCGGGCCGCTGAATATGTAAAGCTCAAAGGATGGGACCCAGAACCGTTTATCACGGAAGCTGGCTGCTCTATTCGGCAGGTGTTGGCATTAGCGCCTTTAAAAAGAGAATGAATTGTTGACTGGAGTTCACCTGTCGCTGTAGATATCAATTGGGGCTTGTGAGTTTCAACCACGGATGTGAAAAGCTTAAACCTACCAACCATCTTCATGGAGGATCGCATGGGAAAATCCGTCATAAAGGTTTTGCTGGTGGTCATGACGCTGGGCGTGTTTCTCTTTCAGGAGCAGGTGATGGCCCAGGAGAAGGCCTTTCCCACCCGACAGGTCACCTACGTCGTTTGTTTTGACCCCGGGGGGCAGTCAGATCGCGGTGCTCGGATTTACCAGCCTCATCTTGAGAAGGTCCTGGGCCAGAAGGTGATAATCGATTACAAAGTGGGCGGCGGCGCACTGGGATGGCGCGAACTCACTCGCGCCAAACCCGACGGCTATACCTTTGCAGGCTTCAATATTCCTCATATCATCCTGCAGCCCCTGCAGCAGGACGTCGGTTACCAAACAGAGCAGATTGTGCCCGTCATGATCTTTCAACGAACCCCCTGGGCCTTGCAGTCCTGAACACCAGTCCAATCAAGAATCTTCAGGATTTCATCGAACACGCCAAAAAGAATCCCGGCACGGTTACCATCGGAGGCTCCGGCTCCTTCTCGGGGTACCACATGGCTGCGCTGAGGCTCGAGAAGCTTACGGGGACAAAAGTAACCTATGTGCCGTTCACCGGGTCCGCCCCGCAGATGACCGCTTTTCTGGGAGGACACGTCACCGCCGTCTTTGGAGCATCCGATGCCCTGACCATCCACCGCGACAAGTTGCGTGTCATTGGGTTTGCAACGGAGGAGCGGTTTCCCGGTTTTCCGGATGCGCCGACTCTCAAGGAGCAGGGGATAGATATGGCTGAAGCGGTGGATCGGGGAGTCGCCGTACCGCCCGGCACGCCAGATTTTGCTATCAAGAAGCTGGAGAGCGCATTGATCCAGGTCGCCAATATGCCTGAAATCCAGGCGGAGATGAAAAGACAGGGTTTTATTCCCATGGCGATGGGACATGAAGAATGCAAGGCCTACCTGAAGAAAATGACGGGCATCTACAAAGAACTTACTGCCTCTATCAAAAAGTAGCTGAAGCCCTGAGAGTTTTCCGAGGCCCGGGTATAACGGAGACGTTGTACCCGAGGCTTTGTTCAATTTTCCCTCCTCAAAGCGGGCAGGTCATCGTGAAAACGCAGAGAAAGGCGGATATCGTCAGCGGCTTGTTCCTGGTCGCTCTCGGAGTCCTGGTCATTATCGCCGCTTCCCAGATCAGGGGCGGAATGGAAGAGCGGCTTCCTCCTCGCACGCTGCCGTACACGGTAGGGGGAATAATACTCGTCGGCGGGGCTATATTAGCGCTCAAGTCCTGGAAATCAGGGAAGGAGGGCGTCGCGATAAGCTGGCCCCGCCGCATGCCCACTATCCAGATAGTCATATTTCTGCTGGCGGCCGTCGCTTTTGTCCTGCTGATCACCCCTTTGGGTTTTGCACTGAGTTCCGCACTCTACATCACCTTCAGCATCTGGTATCTGAAACGATCCGCGATCCGGATCGCCCTGATAACCGGCATAATCGCCGGGATTCTTTCCTATTATGTTTTCGGGGAATTGCTCGGTCTCTCGCTGCCCATGGGGACGCTCTTTTTCGATTAGGAGGCGGTAGTGGATTTTTCCTGGGATTACCTTATAAACGGCTTCATGGTCGCGCTGACCTGGCAAAACCTGCTCTGGGCGCTTGTCGGCAGCCTCATTGGCACCCTTGTCGGTGTTCTGCCCGGGATCGGACCCTCGTCAGGCATCGCCATCCTGCTGCCGCTGACCACCTTCTTGCCGCCAACCTCCGCCATAATCATGATGGCCGCCATTTATTACGGCGCCATGTATGGAGGATCGACAACCGCTATAGTCGTAAATATCCCGGGTGAGGCATCCTCGGTCCCAACCGCCATGGACGGCTACGAAATGGCCAAGCAGGGGGACGCCGGCCCGGCCCTTGCCATTGCCGCCATATCCTCTTTCGTTGCGGGTACGCTCAGCCTCGTCGGACTTACTTTTTTCGCTCCCCTCTGCGCCGGCTTTGCTCTTTCTTTCGGCCCTCCCGAGTATTTCGCCCTCATGCTCATGGGGCTCTCTCTCGTGATCAGCCTCTCCGGGATAAAGAACCTGATGCCCTCCTGGGCGGATATCAAGCGCTGCACGGGGGCAATGCTACGCTCGACGGGAGTGGGGTTTTTCCTCGGCCTTCTGCCGGGGTGCGCACCATCAGTGACCACCTTTGTGGCCTACGACCTCGAGAAACGTATTGCCCGTGAACCCGATAGGTTTGGAAAGGGCGCCATAGAAGGGGTCGCTGCTCCGGAAGGAGCGAACAACGCTACGTCCACCGCCGGATTCGTTCCGCTTTTCTCCTTCGGATTGCCCACTGCTCCTTCCATGGCTGTATTGCTGGGCGGCCTGATGATGTACGGCCTGCAGCCCGGGCCGATGCTCTTCAAGACCAACCCTCAATTCGTCTGGGCCGTCATTGCCAGCATGTACATCGGCAACGTCATGCTCCTGGTGCTCAATCTCCCGCTGGTCGGATTATGGGCGCGTATTGCCGTTGTCCCGTTCCCGATCCTGGCGCCCATCATCGTCTTCTGCTCGGTCCTCGGGACATACAGTATCCGCTTCATTCTCTTTGATGTCTGGGTAATGCTGATCTTCGGGCTGGTCGGCTATTTCATGCGCAAGTTCGGTTTTCCTATTGCTCCCCTGGTGCTTGCATCAGTTCTGGCGCAGATGCTTGAGACCTCACTGCAGCAGTCCCTTCTCATTTCCCAGGGGTCGCCGTTCATCTTTTTCACCAGGCCCATATCGCTGGCATTCATGATCCTGTCGGCAATTTCGATTGTCTGGGGATTATGGGGACAGATGAAGAAAAAAGAGGGGACGATTCTGGTGGAGACTGATGAATAGACATTATCGCAAGGTGAACTGATTGACCATCCATTTGCTTAATGGAGGCAATCAGCTCACTACTTGCCTGTGAGGGAATGAGGGCCATTCCGGAATGCGCGCTCTTCGGTCTGAAAGACTGCTTTCTCTGTGTCTACCAGGCTTCCGGGAAGGCCATGGAGGTAAACAGTTCTTCGAGTCTGACCTTGTGACCTTTTTCCATCCTGGCCAATGCCGAGAACATCTCTTTTTGCTCCGCGTTGGCGCTCGAGTTTGCCAGCCCCTGGTACATATTCATGGCCTCTTCTTCCTCTTTCATGGCCAGTGCAATGGCATCCGCGGGCTTCATAGTTGTCGAGAGCTGCGGTTTGTCAACGGTTTCCGCCACCTTGAAATCCGTTACCGAAGAAAACTGCAGGGGTTTTGCTCCGGAGATGAAGCCTTCGAGAAAGGTCTTGTGCTTCTTTTCTTCTTCGGCCAGTTCGGCAAAAATGGCCTTCAGGTTATTGTCTTTGGATTTGACACTAACGTCTTTGTAGAAGTTGTATGCAACGATCTCGTTTCCAATAGCCATCTGAAGAATCTTTTTGTACTCTTCAATCGTCATCGCCATCTCCTCTATCCTCGTTATGTGAGTGTAAGCCAAATCGATGGATGCATCGACAATAGCCCAAGATGAGAGTGGAGTCAACGGCGGAGGCATGAGTTGCCCAAGATAGGCCTCTCCCAAGTGAAAAATGTAGCAAAAGCCCCCCGGTTGCTCAGTCCGACCAATCTACTACATGGCTCGATTTTATGCTGACGTCCCGAACTCCGGGAATCTGCCGGGTAATACGTTCAATTTGTTGAACCAATCCCGGATCGTTTAGCGCCAGGGCGCTGGCGCCCAGGCTGACGGCGCCGTCACGCACGAAAACACGGATATCGGGTTTTATTTCAAGCAGGGTGGTCTTCACTTCGGAAGCCAGTACGAGATCGTCCATTGCTCTTTGGGACTCATAGGTTGTTTTGAATGTATCAAGCCCTGCGGCATGGCATATCATTTCAACAGCTTCATCGACACTGATCTTCCGGATATGGATTACCATGTCGTAGAGCTTGGAATCCGCAGTATCGATGCCATAGAGCTCCATGCTCCACTTCCGCCGTTCGGCGTCATCTTTCAAAAGAACCGACAGCGCCTCCTCTTTCTGTATGCCTTCTCTTTCCATTTCCAGGCGCACCCGATCTTCCATGTCTGCTATGATCCGCACTTTGAGCGCGTGCGAGATGCCCTTGAGAAAAAAATGCCCCGCAAGACCATGATAGACGACATTGTCCCGCTGCAGGCATTTTAGAAAGGCAGCTTGAAAGTAGGCGATGAATTTTTCTTTGCCGTAGGTAAACTGGTCGAAGATTGAAGGAGCATCATGAAGCGCGCGCACGAGCTTCACTTCAGGAATGTTGAACTCCCTGGAAGCTTCTATGATTACCTCTCTGGCCAGGCACTTGTAGTTCAGCCTTTGGGCGACTTTCTCGGCGACCTCTTTACCCTTGCTGTATGAACCCCGTGAAATCGTAATGATTGGCATTCCGTAAATCTCCTTGCTACGGCTGTCTTGCGCATTGTCACCACGAGAGCGGCGCCGCATGTTCATATCTATTGGATATTGTACCTTTTTATTTTGCGCCAGAGCGAAACGCGGTCTATTCCCAGGATTTCCGCCGCCCTGGTCTTGTTGCCGTTTACCTGTTTAAGGACCCATGAAACATATGCTCGCTCATTATCCTCCAAGGTTACAAACTGACCGCTCTGACACCGAACCTTCAGCGCCAGTTGTTGAAGATCGAGCGGCAGGTGCTGTGAATCGATGATTTCGCCATTTGCCAGCGCAATAGCTCTTTCGATGATGTTTTCAAGCTCCCGCACGTTACCCGGGTATTCGTAGGAAAGGAGAACAGTGGCGGCTTCATCGGAGATGCTCTTGACAGTCTTGCCCTGCGCCCTGGCGATTCTATTCAGAAAGTGAAAGGCCAGGAGCAGAATATCGTCCTTTCTATCGGCAAGGCGAGGAACCTTGAGAGTGATCACATTCAGGCGATAGAACAGGTCCTGGCGAAAAGCGCCATGTTCCACCTCCTGCTTGAGATTTTTGTTGGTTGCCGCAAGCACCCTTATGTCGACCGGCGCCTCATCAGTTCCTCCAACGCGCATGAGAGACCGCTCCTGGAGGACCCGCAGGAGTTTTACCTGCATGCTGAGCGGCATGTCGCCGATTTCATCGAGCAGGACGGTTCCACCGTGTGCTGCTTCCAGCAGACCGCGCTTGACACCTTTTGCGCCTGTGAAGGCTTCACGTTCATGGCCGAAAAGTTCGTTCGCCAGGAGTTCTTCGTTGAATGCCCCGCAGTTTACTGCAAGAAAACGCTTCGATGCGCGGGAACTCAGGTTGTGGATGGTTCTGGCGACCAGTTCTTTCCCTGTGCCGGTCTCCCCCAGGATCAGAACGCTGGATTCAGAAGGAGCTATCTGTTCGACCATCTTTCGCAGGCTGAGTATTTCCGGACTGTTTCCAATGAGGAGCGAAGTTGCGCTGTTCTGACCGCTCTGCCTGCGCAGTTCACGCACTTCCAGCCGGAGCGCTCGCTTCTCAAGAGCCTGCCGAACCAGTACCTTGACTTCATCGAGATTGTATGGTTTGGCAATATAGAAATAAGCGCCTTTGCGCATTGCATCCACAGCGGATGAAATGGTTGCGTATCCGGTTATGACGATCACCTCGATTTCCGGATAAGCTCCACGGGCGTGCTCCAGTACCTGCATTCCGTCTAACGGTTGCATTCGCAGGTCGGTCAGGACAAGATCGAACTCGGACTTGCGGAGTTCGTCTATTGCCTCGGCGCCGTCTTTAACCGCAACTGCTTCGTAGCCCTCCTTGCGCAGAACGTGTGCAAGATTTTCCCGAGCTATCTGCTCGTCATCGGCAATAAGTATGCGACTCGTAATCAAGGCCTCTCTTTTTCAGCACATGGTTCCAAGAGGCAGGCGTATGATAAATTGCGTACCCTCGTTTTCCCTGCTTGTCACCGCAATCGCCCCCTGGTGCTTCTGAATGATCCCGAACACGATGGACAGGCCAAGGCCGGTTCCAAACCCAACCTCCTTGGTTGTAAAAAAAGGATCGAAAATGCTTCCTATATCCATTTCAGATATACCACTCCCGGTATCTTCAACTGTGATGATGACCTGCTGTAGTGCGGTATCGGCGTACGCGGATATCCTGACCTCACCCGGAGGCTCAATCGCATGTATGGCATTTTCGATAAGGTTAAGGAAAACCTGCTGCATTCTGTTGGTGTCAAGGTCGAGCGACAGGTTCTCCGGCACATTTCTTACAATCCGTACACCGGGAGGGAGTTGGCTGGAGATCAGGGAAATCGACCGCTCCACTACCTCTGAGAGCGGCACTGGGGCAAGGCAGAATTCCTTGATGCGCGAAAACTCCAGCAAGCCGCGCACGATATCGCGTGCCCGGTGGACTTCACCTTCGATATTGGTCAACATTTTCAGTGAGAATTCGCCGTCTGCCTTTCCATATTCTTCGAGCAGGATCTGGCACGAAGTAGAGATGTTATTCAGAGGATTATTGAGCTGGTGCGCAATTCCAGAAGTCAGGGTGCCGAGAGAGCAGAGCTTTTTAGCCTGAAGGAGTTGCTCCTGGCGTTTTTCGAGTTCGGAAATCATGCGGTTGAATCCCTCGACCACTCGCTGAGTTTCATCCCTGGTGTCTCGAACCGGTATGGTGCGGAAATCGCCCTGGGCTATTTGCAGTGTAGTCTCTTCTATCACCCGTAGCGGGCGCAGAATCTTACTGGAGACGACGGGCACCAGCAGACCTCCCAGGATAATGGTCAGTGCGAGTGAAACGAGAAGCTGCTTTTTCAGGGAATCGACAATGTTCAGGATACGCTTTCGCTCGAAGGAAACGAGCCTTTCAGACAGATCCACCAGGGCTTTGCCATGTTCACGCAACTGTGTTTCCATCGAGGATGGAATCGATCCAGTCGTATTTTCCCGGGCTATCTGCTCAACCAGTTGGCGATACAGAGTCATTTCCTGCTGTATCTCATCTAGAAGAGGCAGTCCCTTAAAAGCCTTCACCTCCGGTGATATCTTTTTAAGCAAGTCCGTTCCGAGATCCGAATAGGTTCGGCTCTCCTCCAGATCGCTGGCAGAATTGTAAAGAAGAAAATTCTTCTCATGCCGTCGTGCCTCGAGAATGAAGTTGTGCAGGTCATCGGCAATTTCGACGAAATGCTGCTTACGTTCAACTTCCAGCAAATGATGGTAGGATACGGCGCCCACCGAACCTATTACAATTACGAGAAGCGTAAAACCGGCTATAATCTTTTGCCTGATATTTAAGTGTATAGGCAGCTTCAACACCATAGACAAGCTCCGAAACCAACAGAGTAAAAGCCTTTCTGGATTGTGCAACCGACAACGCAACGACGGCGTGGGAGATCAAGGCGACCGTATATCGAAGAGGTTGGATTATCCAGCAGCAAAAAGAAGAGCAGATTGTTGTCCGCTGATTCTAACAGATGATAAGGCACGGGAACCAGTTTTTCAGTACTTTTCTTTCCGCAAAAGGGACTCTCCCCTAACCAACCTTTCGCCGGAGAGGGGAGAGTTGTACCGCAGTGGGGCGCCCCACCAGCCGGCAGGGCATTTCTCTCAGGCTTCCATAACTGCTTGGGATTCGTATGATTCCCTTCTCGCCTTCCACATGCTTCCCAGGATAATCAGGGCGCCCAGGAGCAGAGCAGAACACATGGTAAGGAAACTGATCCGGTCAAGGATCTCTATCGCTCTCTGAGACATTGCAATCATTCCGAGTTGTTCAAGATACCTGGGAACCGCAAGCATGCGGCTCACAGCTACGACGAGCATGATTGTCGCCATCACCACCTTGATCATATGCTCCTTTACATAGGTGGTGCCGATTGCTCCAAGCTGTACGCCCAGAAGAGAGCCTGCCAGGATTATGAGAACCAGCCGGATATCGACCATTCCGTGCATTGCCCAGTTAACTGAACCTCCAAGTCCCATTAGGAAGGCGATGACCAACTCCGTTGCAGAAGAGACTAATCCGGAGGCGCCTATTATGTAGATCATTCCCGGCACGCCGACGAAGCCGCCGACCGCAATGGTCGCCGCGAGCATACCCGTGGCAAAACCTACCGGCACAGTGAACCAGAAGGAGATCCGAACATTGGCCGTTTTGAAGTACATCATAGGTGGAAGGTTAATGTCTTGGAGCTTCCTTGCGATTGAGGAAACGACCTCCTGTCCGCCTGCTCTTGAACTCTTCATGGCATCATGGAAGACATAGCTCCCAACCACGAAGAGGACGGTAACAAAGGAAACGCTTACGTAGAGGTCTGAGCCGGCCGGGCCCCATTTGGCCAGAACCATCTGTTGGATGCGGATCCCCAGTTGAACGCCGGCGCCTGCCGACACGGCAAGTATAAGGCCGAGTTTCAAGTCCACCTGGCCGTATTTGAAACGTTTGTACGCACCCACCAGAGCCTTCGGAAATTTGTGGCACATATTGCTGGCGACGGCGATTGTTCCGGGTATTCCGAGGCTCATCATCCCGGGGGTAAGAACAAAGGCTCCCCCTGAGCCGATGAAGCCGCTTACCAGTCCGCCGATGAAGCCAACCAGAAAAAGAAAAATTATCGACATAGTATTGAGTTCTATAAAGTTCGTGGCTGCGCTCGCTAAATCGTGCATCTTAATATCCTTTGAGAAGAATTAGTGCTATGTGGACCTACATGTCTATCCGGTGAAAGGGATTTATATAGGCATAGAGTCGAGGACGTTTCCTGAGCTGTTTCCGCTTTTCTATGACTTTTCGCTCCGTCTGGCGTGCATGGTCTCTCTTGTGCGCCTCTATTCCCAGCATGGACCACAGGGTGGATGCAAAAGCCCCATACACAAATGAGATCGCCAGTACGGTTGCTATCGGAAGTGAGGCGTACCATCCTCCCCGAGTAAAAAGCTGCATGACAGCGTCGGTATGGGTGAATACAGCAGCATAGGCCGCTGCGCTTACTGCCCCGTATCCTGCCAGGTGCAGGACTGTTTTGAGCTTTGATGACTTTGCATGGACCGTCATTTCTGTGCCTCCTTTTTCTTTTGAGACCACACTGATTACCGGAACGGTAATGCCCCTGATTTCCTCATCATCTGCATCCATATCCACCACTACGATCTCCACCCGTTTGATCTCGCGGGTTATCTCCTCAATCCAAATCCCCACCTCGCCCGTGCGGACAAGATGCTCGAATCGAACGCCCTTTTTCCGCGCCGCCACCTGCACCCGCCTTGCTGACTGGCAGGCATGATTTTCAAACAACGCGCCATCGAACCCGGTATCGACACTCAGTCCCACCAGGTCATAGGAGAGGCGCTCTGCAAGATGAACGCAATGATTGTAAAGGGCTGCCGAGAAGGCCATATCCTTGGTGACCATGAGTATCTTTCGCGGGTTCAGAGCAGTGCGCCTGGGATTTTCTATGGTAGTTTTTGACATTGGCTCCTCTCCAAGCCCATCTGAGCATGAATTTTTCATTGGACTATAGTCAAGGAGCGTGCCATTTAGAGAAATCCTGGTTAAATGGTTGAAAACACTCAAGGCCTGGGCCGAAACCGGTTTTTATCTCAACTGCTTTCCTGTTGCAAAATGCAATGACCGCTCTGACAGGCGGGATTCCTGGTTGATTCAGGGACTGTTCGATTCTGTAACACTGCAATCTGAATCGTTGCGATCTGCAACATGTACGGGAAGGGGACTCAATGATTTTCTTCAAAAAGCCTGAAAAAGCCGAGGAGAGACTCGCGGAAGAGTCGGGAGGAGAGCTTTCCGGATTGCGGGACATCGCTTTGGGCGCCAGAATGCCGCCCGGAGTATCCGCGCTTTCGCTAAAAGAACTTGATCGTTTGGAGAAGATGGACCCGGGGATTCCGGAGTACGCGATTGGCATCGGCTATCTGGAGTTCCTATTTTCACTCCCCTGGCAGGATTTCACGAATGACAGTCTGGATATGGCCAGGGCAGAGACGACTCTGGAAGTGCAGCATTACGGACTTCGGGAGGCCAAAGAGAGGGTCCTTGAATACCTTGCAGTGAAAACCCTTTGTGCGAAGAATCAATTCCATATCCTGGTGGTGGATGACGAAGATATAGCGCGAACCAACCTGGAGTACATTCTTCGAAAAGAAGGCTACCTGGTGAGTACTGCTGCAAATGGGCTGGAAGCCCTGGAAAAGTTGCGGCAGGAGGAATTTGATCTGATACTGACCGATCTCAAGATGGAGAAAATGGATGGCATTCAACTCCTCGAATCGGTCAGGCAGTCTTCGCCCAATATCGAAGTTGTTATGATCACCGGTTATGCCACAGTAAGTTCCGCGGTCGATGCGCTCAAAAAAGGTGCTGCGCACTACCTGCCAAAACCGATTGACCTGGAGGAACTCCGTACCACGGTGCGACGGGTCCGGGAAGGCAAACGCTATCTCCAGATGATAAAAAGCCCGATACTGTGCTTTTCCGGTCCTCCCGGGACTGGAAAGACTTCAATTGGAAAATCAATCGCCGAGGCTCTTGGAAGGAAATTCGTGAGAATTTCGCTTGCCGGTCTTCGTGATGAGGCGGAACTGCGAGGACATAGGAGAACCTATGTCGGTTCCATGCCCGGGAGAATCATCACGGAGATAAAGCGCCTGGGGGTAAAGAACCCTGTTTTCATGCTCGATGAGATCGATAAAATAGGCCAGGACTTCCGGGGTGACCCGGCTTCAGTTCTCCTCGAAATTCTCGATCCCGAGCAAAACAGCAGATTCGTCGACCATTACCTGGATGTTCCCTTTGACCTTTCAAGCGTGATGTTTATCGCTACGGCTAATATCGTGGAACGGCTTCCTGAGCCTCTCAGGGACAGACTGGAGGTGATCGAGTTTCCCGGGTATACGGAAAAGGAAAAAAGAGCCATTGCATCGGAGTTCCTCATTCCTCGTCAACTGCGCGAACACGGTCTGAAGAACAGAAATGTGGTGTTTTCAGAATCGGCCGTCTCGAAATTGATCCGTGACTATACCCTTGAAGCGGGTTTGCGTAACCTGGACCGTGTAATAGCTACCGTATGCCGCAAACTGGCCAGAATCTGTGTGAGGGGCGACACCGACTCTCCGGTCTCGATTTCTGTGAATGATGAAGTGGTTGCAGGCCTTCTGGGACCCCGGAAGTATACTCATGAGATCGCGCAATCCTCGGATCGACTCGGGGTGACTACAGGGCTGGTATGGACCGAATTCGGGGGGGAAATCATCTCTGTCGAGGCCAGTATGATGAGGGGAACCCAGCAGCTTATCCTCACGGGTTCGCTGGGCGAGGTCATACGCGAATCGGCCCAGACCGCTCTGAGCTACATACGCAGTCATGCTGGAGAATTCGGCCTCGATCCGGACTTTTTCAGTGGAAACGACATCCATATACATATCCCGGCCGGAGCTATACCCAAGGATGGTCCATCCGCAGGCGTGACCATTGCCGTCGCCCTTCTGTCGCTTCTAACCCGCAGGCCGGCAAGAGGCGATACGGCATTGTCAGGGGAGCTGTCTCTAAGCGGCGCAATTCTTCCTGTCAGCGGCATTCGAGAAAAAGTGCTCGCGGCGCAGAGAGCGGGGGTGAAAACCATTGTATTGCCGGCGCGCAATAGAGTCGATGTCGAAGCCCTGGAATCGGGCTCGACAGAGGGTCTGAGATTCGAGTTGGTCGATGATGTGCACTCTATTGCCGATATCGCCTTGTTGAAAGAAGAACTTCGAGGTCTATCCACTGCCTGACTGAAGTCTTCACGTCACTTCCGATCTAACCCGAAATGCGGTGCTCAGGCGATATTAATGTTTGACAATGTGATGGTGGTGGGCGAGAGGAGATGTCATATCAGAGTTCAGGTTAAGTTGTGCGAAGGAGACTGGTGATGGATAAGCGAGTGGTTTGTTTCGGGGAGGTCATGATGAGGCTCACGCCTCCGGGATATCAGCGATTTGTATGGACACGCAGCTATGATGTCACTTTTGCGGGGGCCGAAGTAAACGTGGCTGCATCCCTTGCCAACCTGGGAGTAACCGCGGATTTTGTCACCAGGCTTCCCGCCGATGAGATCGGCGATGCCTGTATCTCTTATCTACGCCAGTTTGGAGTTGGAACGGCTCACATTATCAGGGGTGGTGACCGGCTTGGCATTTACTTTCTGGAAATGGGCGCCATGCAGCGTGGCAGTAAGGTTATCTACGACCGCAGCGGGTCATCGATCTCGACCATTGAACCAGGTATGCTGGACTGGGACAAAATCCTGGAGGGAGCGAACTGGTTTCACTGGACCGGGATTACCCCATCTATTTCGCGAAACCTCGAAGGCGTTTGCCTGGAGGGGGTCAAGGCGGCGAAGGCTATGGGACTGACCGTTTCGTGCGATCTGAATTACCGGGCCAAGCTTTGGAAATGGGGGAAGACTGCGTCCGAAGTCATGCCCGAACTCGTGAAGTATTGCGACCTTGCCATCGGCAACGAAGAAGATGCCGACAAGGTATTCGGTATAAAGGCAGGGGGAGTTGATGTCAAAGCAGGCAGGATTTCCGGGGATCGATACCGCGAAGTGGCCGAAAAGCTGGTGCAGCGTTTTCCCAATCTAAGATACGTCGCCATAACGCTGAGAGGTTCGTTGAGCGCCAGCCACAATACGTGGTCCGGGTTGCTCTATGACGGGAAAGATGCCTGGCATGCACCCGTATATCAACTCACACACATTGTCGACCGTGTTGGAGGAGGTGACGCCTTTGCCGGGGGGCTGATCTACAAGTTGAGCCGGGGTGAGACGGATATGCAGAAGGCCCTTGATTTTGCCGTCGCGGCATCCTGTCTGAAACACTCTATATATGGTGATTTCAACCAGGTATCCATTGCGGAAATCGAAGGACTCATGAAGGGCGATGCATCGGGCCGCGTAGCAAGATAAGGAGAATCGAGAAGATAAACTCGATTTGCTCCTGAGGGAACTCAGATCCAGAATCCAGGCTGGAGAATTCTCCGCCGGAGCGCGCGCGGCTGGGCCTGAAGTTCTTCCTGATGGAAAACCATTGGAATGGGCAGGCATGGGGCCTGCCCATTTCTTTTATACTGGGATACTTGCGCGGACAGACTCGGGCGTTTAATAAAATTCTTGAGACATAATCCTGGATCGTCAAAGGGGCGCCGCATGGCCAATTTCGTTCAATGCGGTGGGGGAAAGCGCTACATGCTATGAGCCTTACGCTATTTCTTCAGCAGTTGATAAATGGAATCTCCCTTGGAAGTCTATATGCCCTCATAGCTATCGGCTACACGATGGTATACGGAATTTTGAGACTCATCAACTTTGCTCACGGCGACCTGTTGATGGTTTCGGCATACGCTGCCATATACGGTATTCTGATTTTCTCTCTGCCGTGGTACTTCAGCTTTCCTCTCGCCATAGCAGTTACCGGAGCGATGGGCATTCTGCTTGACCGTGCAGCGTACAAGCCGCTTCGGCAGGCGCCAAGGATTTCCCTTCTCATCTCCGCCATAGGAGCTTCGTTTCTGCTGGAAAACCTGGCGCTCGTGCTGATAGGGGGTGTGCCGAAGCCTTTCCCAAGGCCGGACTTCTTCTCCAGTGTCCTTCAACTGGGAGAACTTCGTATCCAGGTGCTCACCGTGTATACCCCCCTGATTACCATGCTGCTGGTTTCTGCTCTGCTCTACATTGTCTACAGAACAAAGGCAGGCAAGGCAATGCGAGCTGCCTCGCGCGACTTCGAGGCCACTCGCCTGATGGGGATCAACCTGGATCGAATCGTAGCCCTGACATTTCTGTTGGGATCATGCCTCGCTGCCGCGGGTGGAATCATGTGGGCCATGAAATACCCGCAGGTGAATCCGTTCATGGGCATAATCCCCGGACTCAAGGCATTTATCGCTGCAGTGATGGGTGGAATAGGCAATATCACCGGGGCCGTGATTGGAGGCTTCCTGTTGGGAATGGGTGAGATCCTGATCGTGGCGTTCATGCCCGGAGCGGCGCAATACCGGGATGCTTTCGCATTTCTAGTCCTTATCCTGGTGTTGCTCTTCAGGCCCACGGGAATCATGGGAGAACACCTGTCGGAATAGAATGGCTGATGAACGATAAGCTGAGATTCCATTTAAATTGCGCGGCGCTCATAGCGCTTTTTGTTATTCTCTTTCTTTTCAACCGCTACGGTTCCGCATACCAGGTGAGAATCCTCAACAATATCGCCATCTACATTACCCTTGCAGTCAGCTATAATCTAGTAAACGGAGTATGCGGACTCCTCCACCTGGGACCCAACGCCTTCATTGCAATCGGCGCTTATACCTCTGCTCTTTTAACCATGAGTCCCGCTGAAAAGCAGGTGAACTTTTTGATTGAGCAGCTTGTCTGGCCCCTCAGCACGATACAGGCGCCTTTTGTTCTCTCCTTGGCGGCATCCGGGATCATGGCATCCCTTTTTGCCTTTCTTATCAGCTTTCCTGTTTTGCGTGTGCGGGGCGATTACCTCGCAATCGTAACTCTGGGTTTCGGCGAAGTCATAAGAGTGCTGTGCAACGCCGCTCAAAGCATTACCAATGGACCGCTCGGTCTCAAGGGTCTGCACCCGCACACCACTCTTTGGTGGTCCTGGGGCATCGCCGTACTGGCTGTGATTCTCATTACCAAACTGGTCAGCAGCAACTATGGGCGGGCCATGAAAGCGATCAGAGAAGACGAAACTGCGGCAAGATCCATGGGTATCGATCCATTCCGTCACCTGATGCTTGCCTTCCTGCTCAGCGCCTTCTTCTCCGGAATTGCAGGAGGTCTGCTCGCTCACCTCATTACCACGATTTCGCCCTCCCTGTTTACGTTCATGCTGACATTCAATCTCCTGATAATAATCGTTGTCGGTGGTCTCGGAAGTACCTCCGGCGCCGTTATCGGGGCGATTCTTTTTGGTTGGGGCGGTGAGGCCCTGAGAGTTGTCGAACAACCGATGAATTTTGGTGTCTTTACTCTGCCGGGCATTCCGGGAATGCGCATGGTTGTCTTCAGTGTGATTCTCATGCTGGTCATCGTCTTTATCAGAAGAGGCCTGATGGGACGCAGGGAACTGGACTGGGATTTCTTTGACGGCATTTATGCGCGGTATTTCAGGTCGAAGAGCGGGCAATGAATCATTTCTTCCGGATGCAGGACGTCAGCAAGACTTTTGGTGGGCTCAATGCAGTACGCAACTTCTCGCTTACGGCCGAAAGAGGGGAACTCCTCGGTCTCATCGGCCCGAATGGAGCAGGCAAGACCACGCTTTTCAACTTGATAACTGGTCTGCAGCGGCCCACTTCCGGCGATATCATTCTTAACGGCCAGAGCATTGTCAAGCGGGCGGCGCACCAAATCACCGCCATGGGAATCGCACGCACATTCCAGAACCTGAAGCTCTTTGAGGACATGACCGTTCTGGAAAACATCATGGTTTCATTTCATTACGCTTCCCATGCAGGATTTTTGTCCGCTTTGCTTGGATTGCCCGAATCTCGGAAGGAAGAGAGAAGGGTAAGGAAGCAATCCCTGCTCTTCCTGCAGGAAGTCGGTCTGGAGCGCCTGGAATCGGAAAAAGCCCAAAATCTCGCCTATGGGCAGCAGCGCAAGCTCGAAATAGCCCGTGCCTTGGCAACCGGGCCAAAGCTGCTTCTACTTGACGAGCCCGCAGCGGGCATGAACCCTATGGAGAAGTCCGAACTTGCCCGGCTCATCCGGCAGATACGCGACAAGTACGGCATCACCATTCTGCTGATCGAACACGACATGAAATTCGTGATGAATCTCTGCGAACGCATAACAGTGGTTGAATATGGATATGCAATCGCCGAAGGGACTCCGGCGCAGATCAGGACGAATCCGGAAGTGATTCGGGCCTACCTGGGAGCTTTCCACCATGCTTCGAGTTGAAGGACTTCACGTCTATTACGGCGGTATTCACGCTCTCAAGGGTATCACCTTTCATGTCGAGGAGGGAAAGATCGTCACATTGATCGGTGCGAATGGAGCAGGCAAGACGACCGCTTTCAGGACCATCGCCGGATTGATTAAACCCCGCTCGGGAAGCATCCGTTTTCGCGGCAGAGAAATAGGCGGAACGAGTACTCACCGCATCATTCAATCGGGGATTGCCGTAAGTCCTGAAGGCAGGAGGATTTTCGGAAATCTTAGCGTTTTGGAGAACCTCGAGCTTGGCGCCTATAACAGGAACTCGGTTGAATTCGCGCAGAGCCTTGCTCGGGTCTTTTCCCTTTTCCCGCGCTTGAAGGAGAGAATGTCCCAGATCGCCGGGACTCTTAGCGGTGGGGAACAGCAGATGCTCGCCTTTGCACGCGCAATCGTGAGCATGCCAAGGCTCATCCTGCTCGACGAACCATCCCTCGGGCTTGCGCCGCTGATGGCAGCGGAGGTATTTAAGGCCATTCGTGAGGTCAACAGTGAGGGGGCGACGATTCTGCTCATTGAGCAAAATGCCGTCTCGGCGCTCAGGATGGCTCACTACGGCTACGTCATCGAAACCGGAGAAATCGTGCTGGAAGGCTCCGGTAAGGAACTCCTGGCGGACAAGCGAGTGCGCAAAGCTTACCTCGGAGAATAACCACCGCTCCCCACATACAGATTTGTCAGCTCCGTTTGTCCCGTCTTCCTATATAAATGCTGGAATATTTATACATTTTCTTTACAATTAGCCGATTGCCCCGCGGTGTTCGTGGGGCGTACATGGCATTACTTTGTCATACCCGGGGGAATTCCGTCCGATATGGGCCAGTTGAACATATTTCAGACTCAATCCGGAGAAGAAATACCGGGGCAGGCGCCCCTTGCCGAACGCATGCGTCCCCGCAGCCTCGATGAGTTCATCGGACAATCTCACCTGCTGAGTAAAGGAAAGATCCTAGACCGGACTCTTCGAAATAATCGGTTCCATTCATTGATTCTCTGGGGACCGCCCGGTTGCGGTAAGACCACTCTCGCCAGAATCATAACCACCCATACCCACAGCCATCTTATCCATCTCTCGGCCGTGATGGCCGGGGCTCGTGAAATACGGGCAGCAGTACAGGAAGCCAAAGAAGTCCTCATCAAGCGCAAGATTCGCACATGGTTATTCATGGATGAAATCCACCGGCTGAACAAGGCCCAACAGGACACACTGCTGCCGCACGTCGAGAATGGAACCATCCTACTTCTTGGCGCTACTACCGAGAATCCTTCCTTCGAGGTAATTCGACCGCTCCTGTCCCGTGCACAGGTGGCGGTGCTCGAGCCTCTTTCCGAATCTGATCTCAGGCAGATAATCGAAAACGCCCTCACCGACGCAGAGCGCGGCCTGGGCAGGTTTCCCACACGCCTGACGGAAGATGCCTCAGCCTACCTGCTTGCCGCCTCCGGCGGAGATGCCCGCATCATTCTCAATGCCCTCGAAATAGCCGTTCTCACAACGCCACCGGACAAGGACGGCTTGCGTACTGTCGACCTGGAGGCCGCCAAAGAAGCACTTTTGCGCAAATCGGTCCATTACGACAAGGCCGGTGAGGAACACTTCAACCTCATTTCCGCGCTGCACAAAAGTGTTCGGGGAAGCGACCCCGATGCCGCACTCTATTGGCTTGCCAGAATGCTCAATGCCGGTGAAGATCCGCTCTACCTTGCGCGGCGCATCGTGAGGATGGCCTCGGAAGACATCGGCCTGGCCGATCCGTTTGCCCTCTTCCAAGCCATAAACTCCTACCAGGCTTTTCATTTCCTCGGCAGCCCCGAAGGGGAACTTGCCCTTGCACAGGCTGTCGTGTATCTTTGCCTTGCTCCAAAGAGCAATTCGGTCTACACGGCTTTTGGCCGGGCGAAGGAAGCCGCTAAGAATACCGGGGCAGCACGGGTACCTCTGCATTTGAGAAATGCGCCTACCGGGCTGCTCAAAAAGCTCGGGTACGGCAAGGACTACCAGTACGCCCACGATTTCGAGGGCGGCTGGGTCGCTGAGAGTTATATGCCGGAGGAACTGACCGGTATCCGATTCTATGAACCACAGCCTGAGGGATGGGAAGGGCGTCGCCGCGATCAACTCGCCGAAAGGCGCGCCAGGGTTGACGAGATGCTTTCAAAAAAAGAACAGATATGAGAGCGGTCCAGGCAAAGAAAAAAGTCCTCGAAAGCGTAAAGCCCTTTCAGTTGGTTAAGTACTTAGCGTTGACCAGCCTTATGGTGATCCTTGTCTGCACTATTCTGCTCTCCGGGTTCATCTCCCAGAGAGCAAAGGCGATCCTGCTGCAAAAGAGCGAGCAATACGCGTTGCTTGTGGCGGAGAACCTGAACCACCAGGTATTTTTCCAATTTACCGTGCCGACACTGATCGCCGAGGGCGAGATCCGATTGAGTCGCGAGAACCAGTATGAGCGACTCGATAAAGTTGTGCGCAACACCATCCATGGTTTGTCGGTCGAACGAGTCAATATCTTTGATCCTGAAGAGACGCTCACCTACAGTACCAATAAGGAGATCATCGGCACCAAGGGCGAGGTGAGCGAAATATTCACACGCGTGCTCAACGAGGAATTTATCTCCGTGCTGACTGCCGAAGAAACCGATTTCTTCGGCTTCGAATGGAAGGGCGGGACTAGAAAACTGACCACTTACCTGCCGATGTACGAAGAGCGACCGCTCAGTTGGCGTAAGGGTAAGGTGCTCGGGGTCTTTGAGATTTCACAGGACATTACCCAGGATTATAAAACTATTCACCGCTTCCAGTGGATTGTCGCCTCGAGTTTTCTGATCTTTGTCGGCATCCTGTTCATGACTATTCTCTTTATTGCACGGAGGGCTGAAAAGATAATCTCCACACGGGCTACCGAGCGGTTCAAGCTGGAGGAGCAATTACACCAGTCGGAGCGGCTTGCGGCTCTGGGTGAAATGATTGCCGGCGTGTCGCACGAGATCCGCAATCCGTTGGGAATCATACGCAGTACGGCCGAGTTCCTTGATAGCCGCCTGCAGGATGACAAGAATAAGAGATTTTCTTCCATCATAGTCGAGGAATCCACGCGGCTCAACGATATCCTCACGGAGTTTCTCGACTTCGCCAGGCCCAAGGATCTTCGCCTGAGCAAGTGCAGAATTGAGGATATTCTGGACAGGAATCTTCATGTGATAGAGGCGGAGTGCCGGCGGCTCGGAGTCTCTGTCCAGCGTTTCTATGAGACGGGGGATTACGTGATGGAGGCCGATCCCAATCTGCTGTACCGTGCCTTCATCAATATTTTCGCTAACTCCCTCCAGGCAATGCCCGAAGGTGGTAACCTGGACCTCCGGACCACCATAGCCAAAGGAAGAAACGGAACTTCCCTGGTCGAACTCCAGGTTCAGGACAGCGGAATCGGCATTCGCGCGGAGGCAATGAAGAAGATATTCAATCCCTTTTTCACCACTCGTGAGAAAGGAACAGGGCTTGGCCTTGCAATCGTGCAAACCATTATCGACAACCACGGCGGCGAAATAGATGTCGTAAGCAGTGAAGGGCAGGGCACTGTCATAACCATAAGACTCCCTATGATCCCGCCCGATATCGAAACCGGGGAGAATTTGGCGGAACGGAATGGATACGGTACTGATAGTCGATGATGAGCGCAATTATCTACTTGTCCTGGAGGCGCTTCTTTCAGACGAGGGATACCAGGTAATCACGGCCGACGGTGCGAAAAAGGGGCTCGATGCCTTGCAGGAAAACGACCTTGACGCAGTGATCACCGATATGAAAATGCCGGGTATGGACGGCATGGAGTTTTTGGAACATATCCGGATGCAACAGCCGGATATTCCCGTCATCATGATGACCGCATTCGGCAGTGTCGAGAAAGCAGTCGAAGCGATGCGAAAAGGGGCTTTCGATTACATTCTCAAACCATTCAAGAACGAGGAGTTGAAACTCACCGTTCGCAAGGCCGTAGACCATTACTGCCTTGTCAGGAACAACCGACAGTTTGCACGCGAGCTGCAGGGCAGGTATCAGTTCGGAAACATTATCGGCAAAAGCGCCCAAATGCAGCGCATATTCCAGCTCATCGAAAAAGTCGCCCCGACCAAAGCAACAGTTCTCGTAACGGGTGATTCCGGAACCGGCAAAGAGCTGATAGCCCGGGCGATACATTATAACAGCCCCAGGAAAGACCTCCCTTTCATTTCCGTAAATTGCGGCGCACTGCCCGAAACCCTGCTCGAAAGCGAGCTGTTCGGGCATGAAAAAGGCGCATTCAGCGGTGCGATCAGTCAGCGCAAGGGCCGCTTCGAACTTGCCAATGAGGGTACCCTTTTTCTCGATGAAATTAGTGAAATGTCTCCCCCCCTTCAGGTAAAACTCCTTCGGATACTGCAGGAAATGGAATTCGAGCGGGTAGGGGGGAGCCACACCCTTAAGGTGGACGTCCGCGTGGTGGCTGCCTCCAATCGCAATCTCAAAGAGGAAGTGGCGAATGGGCGTTTCCGGGCCGATCTCTTCTACCGCCTGAACGTGGTTCACGTGTTCCTGCCGCCCCTGCGTGAGCGGGTGGATGACATACCGCTCCTCGTGAATCATTTCCTGGACAAATATGCCGAGGACAACAAGCAGAAGCGTATTTCCATTTCCGCCGAAGCCATGAAATGCATACTCGACTACCAATGGCCAGGCAACGTGCGGGAGCTGGAAAATGTCATCGAAAGAGCCGTGATTCTCTCCGACCAGCATGAAATCGCTTCAAAGGACCTTCCCTCCGAAGTGAGGGAACCCCGCATATCCATTCCCGACCAAGAGGAAAAGGGATTTGATCAATCCCTTATCATACCGGAGCTCAGTCCGGGGGAGCGCCGGCCGGACACTGGTTTCAAAGGCCGACAGGTCCGTGCGATCGAATTCATCAGGGCAAATGGCTTTATAACCAACAAGTATTACTCACAACTCGCAGACATCTCGGAACGTCAGGCATTGCGCGAGTTAAATGAGCTGGTGGATACGGGAAAACTGGACAGAATAGGAAAGGGAAGGGCCTGCAGGTATATTCTCAGCAAGGTTTGACGCTTCTTGAGATGTTTTCTGAAATAATTACAGTCTGTTTCTGATTATCTCGTTACGCGCAAGCTCGTCGCAACGCTCGTTCTCCGGATGACCGGCATGCCCTCGAACCCACACCCATTCGATCTCGTGCCGCTGCGAGAGCTTGTCCAATTCTTCCCACAGCTCGCGGTTTTTCACAGGGAGCTTCTCCGAGGTAACCCATCCATTTCTTTTCCATCCGTGTATCCAGCGGGTTATACCGTTTTTCAGGTATTGGGAGTCGGTGTGGAGTCTAACCCGACATCGCTCTTTCAGCATCTTGAGGGCTTCAATAACCGCCCGCATCTCCATCTGGTTGTTTGTGGTTTGTGGCGAATAGCCGGAAATCTCCTTCTCGTACCCCTTGAAGCGCAGAATAGCTCCCCAGCCCCCCGGACCCGGATTGCCCCGGCAAGCCCCATCCGTATAAATATCAACGGCCTTGAGTGGATATGCGCCGCACGCGCCGCCTGTAACGGGCGGGCTCGGCTCATTGGACCCGGGTTGCTGCATGTTCACTCGCTAGTGTTTTGCAAAAGGTGAAAGACGGCGCCTGACAAATCGTTCAACGGACGTAGATGATAACTTTCCAATCTCTTTTGCAAGGTGCGGAAGAGGAATTTCGGCACGCGCCATCGATTGGTGCCCTCCTGCGCATCCTATGGCGCCAAACGCTCGCCTGACGATTCTCCCGGCGTCTTTTCGATACCCGTCGTTGCGGATGATTATGATCAGATTGTCGTGATAAATACCGGAGATAATACTCCAGGATATGTCATGGATCTTGAGCATGAATTCGGCGATCTCAACGAGCAGATCAGCAGAGGGGACTTCATCTATATGAGCGAAAATACATTCTTTTACCACATGCTTCCTTTCGAAAGCCTTATGAAAGAACTTGAGATCCCGCAGAGAAAGATCTGAGATTTCGATTTTTCTCAGTACATGATGGTCGGCAAAGAGGAAAAGATATCTGAAGGATTCAATGTCCTCCATAACCGTGTGGCGCTCAAAACTGCGTGTGTCTGTTTTTATGCCGTAAAGAAGCGTAGTGGCAAGCATCTTGGAGGGCTTTATGCCCGACGCCCTTAAATATTGAGTCATTATGGTGGAAGTGGAGCCGTAATCGGGGCGCACATCCACAAAGGGAGCCCTGGTTTCCGCATTTACCGGGTGGTGATCGATGACGGCAGTAAACGGTATGCCGCTGAAAAACTCATTATGATCCGGTTGGGCATCAGCAAGGATGAATTTGTCGAACTTCGACAGGTCATGCTTTTTCACAATAGTCAACGGCAACCTCAGCAACCTTACCATCGTGAGGTTGTTGAGCCTGCGAATGGGGCGCAGCATTTCAATGGAGGCAGTCGCAACTTTATGCCACAGGAGCCTTTTTATGGCGAGAGAAGCCCCGATTGCATCCGGGTCGGGGTCGATAAGGATCAGTACACGGTCTTTCGAGCAGAAGTGCGAGTGGAAGTCGGCAAGACGGCTTTTCCAGGTTCTCGGTTGGATCGTGCGGATCGTCTTGTGTGGCACGAGATGTTCCATAAAGACAAATATAGGAAGAATATGTCCATAAAAAAAGGGTGGCCTGAAACCACCCTGATCAAAGCGGGAAACGGGATTTGAACCCGCGACTTCAACCTTGGCAAGGTTGCACTCTACCACTGAGTTATTCCCGCAAGTGCGAGAGGAGATTTAAATGAAATGGTGGATGAAGTCAAGAGAAAAAAGGCGGCGGGGTTCCATAACGTCTGATAATATATATTATGTAAACTAATTAAAAGCTGCAGGTTGCGCTGCGTTTCACTCTCGCTGAAATCAGCCCGCTTGCTCGTCGTGCCTGGTTCGGATATTCTAGGTCCGGAACACGACAAGACGCTCGGAGATTGCAGATGAAACACCAGCCTAAGACTTTGGCCAGGACGCTTGAATATATTGGATTCCGCTCGCCTGGAGAGTTCGGCCTCTTCTGGGACCCGGACGGCACGATGCCATGGAAAGAATTCCACTGGGCGCTCCAGGAAGATCCCGCACTACGCTTCGTCCGCCAAGCCAATCTTCGGGAGCTTGAACTACTCGGCCTGAAGATGTCGTTCAGTCTCGTGGGAAACCTGCTGCGCCTTAGCCCCTCAGTCGCTCCACCCCCTTATCCTGCCACTGGCCATGTGCCGGAAAGACTTTATTTTGGTATACGATCCAAAAATGTGGTTGCCATCCAAAATATTGGATTGAGACCTTCGGGACGCCACTTTGTCCTCTTTTCAACCGACCGGGAACTTGCTCTGCGGATAGCTCGAAGACGTGAACCGGAGCCAATTCTACTGGAAATTTTTGCCCGTCGGGCACTGGAAGAAGGTATCCCCTTTTTCGATGCGGGGGCAGGGTTATTCCTCGCTGAATCTATACCGGCTGAGTTGGTGCTGTTTCCGAAACTTCGTCGCGAGATAATCGAGAGAATTGCCGAAGGTGTGCAAAAGTCGAAAGAAAAGGCCAAGGGACCTTTGACTCCCGGATCATATACCGTACAGCCGCATCACGTTTCAGGAACAGCGGGGCCTGCAGCGGAAAAAGCGGCAAAGAAGAGCGGCAAGGGAGAAAAAACCATTTGGAAAAAAGGGTCAAGAAGAGAACGGCATAAGCGAGAAGTCTAGCCAGGTCAGCTCTTTGCCTGTCCTCCGCCCAAGTAGGCGGACTGCACGTCGGGGTTCGCTGCGATGTCGGATGCCCTGCCCTCTACGGCTATTCTGCCTGTTTCCAGGACGTATGCCCTGTGCGCGAGCTTCAGCGCGGTGCGGGCATTTTGTTCCACCAGGATAATCGTTACCCCGGCAGCATTGATTTCTACAAGGGTCTCGAAGATTGCCCTGACAAGCAGCGGCGCCAGCCCGAGGCTCGGTTCGTCGAGCAAGAGTATCCTCGGACGGCTCATGAGCGCCCTGGCAATGGCCAGCATCTGCTGTTCGCCCCCGCTCAGCGTGCCCCCGAGTTGTCCCGCTCTTTCTTTCAACACCGGGAAAAGAGAATAGATCCATTCCTGGGTTTCGGCTATATGGGCGGAGTCCGAGCGTGCATAGGCGCCCAGTCTCAGGTTTTCACTCACGGTGAGAGTTCCGAATATACGGCGGCCTTCCGGTACCTGGGCGATTCCCTGATAGACTATCTGGTGCGCCGGCAGGTTGTGAATGGGGCTGCCGCGGAAGTGAATACTCCCCAGGGACGGTTTCACCAGTCCGGAAATGGAAAGAAGCGTTGTCGATTTGCCTGCACCGTTAGCGCCGAGGATAGCAACGATTTCACCTTCATCGGCATGAAGGGAAATGCCGTGAATGACCTCGATATTTCCGTACCGGACGGATAAATTCTCGATTAACAGGAACTTCTTTTCCACTACCATTCTTTTTCCGAACCGAGGTACGCCTCGATGACACGGGCATCCTGCCTTATCGCATCGGGGGGGCCTTCGGCTATCTTTGATCCATACTCCAGCACCACGATCTTTTCGCAGACTTCCATGACCAGGGACATATCGTGCTCAATGAGGAAAACGGTTATGCCGCCTTCTCTAATTTTCCTTATAAGGGTAACGAGTTGAGCGGTTTCCAGATCGTTCATCCCGCCGGCGGGTTCGTCGAGAATGAGCAAGCGAGGGCGAGTGGCGAGGGCGCGTGCAATTTCGAGCAGTCGCTGATTGCCGTAAGAAAGATTTTTCGCAGTGACTTCCTCCTGTCCCTTGAGACCGACGAATTCGAGGATTCGGAGTGCCTCCCCAAGTGAGTGTCTTTCTTCGAGCTTTTGATTTGAGGTGTGAAAAAGTGATGAAACAATACCGGATTTGAGTGTCAGGTGACAGCCGGCAAGCACATTCTCCACCACTGACATATTCTGGAAAAGCCTGATTGTCTGAAATGTTCGAGCTATTCCCAGCGAGACAATTTTATAGACTTGAAGTCGAGCTATGGATTTCCCATTGAAAAGGATTTCTCCCTGGTCCGGCGAGTATATCCCGGTAATCAGGTTGAAGACAGTGGTCTTCCCGGCGCCGTTCGGACCGATAAGCCCGGAGATAGTTCCCTGTTCGATTGAAAACGAAACATGATTCACGGCGTTGAGTCCGCCGAAATTCTTTATGAGCCGGTTGAGGCTGAGAAGGCTCATGAGGCTTCAACCTCCTGCCCGGCTGAAGGCGAAATGAGATACTTTCTCGGCTTCTGGGGCAGCAGTCCCTGGGTGCGAAAGAGCATCATGAGAATCATGGCCGCACCGAAGATAAGCATCCTGGCGTTTGCAAAATCTCGAAACAGCTCTGGTAGGCCGATCACCAGGAGGGCGCCGACGAACATTCCCGGTATGCTGCCCGAGCCGCCGAGAATGACAATAGCGAACATCAATACCGACTCCCAGAAGGTAAAGGATTCAGGCGATATTATAGTCATTTTGGAGGCATAGAGGTTACCTGCCACTCCTGCGAAGGCGGCGCCCAGAACAAATGCCGCCAGCTTATAGTAGGAAGTGTTGATACCGCAACCCTGGGCGGCGATTTCATCCTCGCGGAGATAGTCAAGTGCGCGTCCGAAACGCGATTGTTTGAGAAAACTGAACAGCACGGCGCAAAGAACGGTTATGCCCCAGATAAGGAAGAAAAAGTGGTAGGGGGTGCGCAGGGTGAAGCCTACGAGTGATGGCCGCGAAATGCCGAAGATTCCGTTAGCCCCTCCGGTCAGATCGAATAGATTGTTAATCAGCGCGATCCGGACTATTTCTCCGATTCCTATGGTGACGATACAAAGATAATCTCCCCTCAGGTGGATGATAGGACGGGCGATGAGGAGCGCGAAAAGTCCCGCTGAGAGAGCGGAGACGGGAAGCAGATACAGGATGGGGATATGGAACTGGGTATTGAGTATCGCTGCCGTGTATGCTCCCACGGCATAGAAGGCGGCGTGTCCTAGGTTGAAGAGTCCGGCGTCGCCCACTATGATGTTGAGGCTCAAGGCCAACAGTGCATAAATGCCGATGCTGTTGAAAACATCGATCCAGTAGGCGTTGAGAAAAGCAGGCGGCAGAACGAACCAGAGAACCGCTATAACAGAGATGGGGATGTATTTTCGAACTTTACTCATACTTTTTCCGCAACGCGCTCCCCCAGGATGCCGGTCGGCCTGACAATAAGGATGAGTATGAGCACGAGAAACGCAATGGCGTCCTTCCAGGCAAAAGAAACATAGGAGGCGCCGAGTGCTTCGATCAAACCGAGCAGGATACCGCCGAGCATTGCTCCCGGGATATTGCCGATCCCTCCGAGAATGGCGGCAGTGAATGCTTTTAGACCATAGCTCCAGCCCATCGTAAAATTGATCTGCCCGTAGTAGAGGCCGACCATCAAACCGGCCGCGCCGCCCATGGCAGGACCGATCATGAAGACCAGGAGGATAACCCTGTCTACATTGATGCCCATGAGCCTTGCAGCGTTCTGATCAATGGCTGCAGCCCTGATGGCCGTTCCGACCTTCGTTTTCTGGATGAAGAAATAGAGAAGGAACATCATGAGAAGTGAAGCAGACAGCACCATCAGGCGCACCACGGGGATTTCGATCCCGAACAGGCTCAGCGCGCTTTTGGGGAGAATATCCTGCGGGTAGACCTGAAAACGGGCGCCGTAGATGAGCATAATGGTGTTCTGGAGGAATATCGACGCACCGAGAGCCGACACTACGGCAGAGAGTCGCGGAGACTGCCGCAGAGGCCGATATGCGACGCGGTCGAGTATTGCGCCCACGACCGCGATCAGTCCCATAATCATCAAAACCAGGATAAGGATTCCACCTGCCGGTCCGACACGATCCGTCAGCGCCATGGAAACCAGCAGGGAGAGGCCGAGGTAGGCGCCGAGGGTGAAGAGTTCGCTGTGGGCGAAGTTGATGAGCTTCAGCACCCCGTAAACCATGGTATAGCCCAAGGCGATGAGGGCGTAAATGGAACCGACTGCCAGGCCATTCGTAACTTGCTGAAGGAATTGATCCATTAAGAAATTCTTGCGCGATCCCTTAGAATGCGGGGCGCAGGCTGTGGATAAGCCTTGCGCCCTGCAACTTCACAGTTGATGGAAACATGCAGACAGGCTGCCGGGAAAAACGGTTATACTATTGCTGGAGCAGGAATTCGCCTTCCTTGCTCACTCTGTAAATTCGGTAGACTTCTCCAATTCTGTCCCCTTTTTCGTTGAAGGAGATCTTGCCGGTCAGGCCGGGAAAATCCTTGAGTTCTTTGTGCAGGTAATCTGCCACCTTGGAGCTGTCAGTCGATTTCGTCTGCTCCATGGCGTGTACGGCAACCCGGAAACCATCTCCAGCAAGCACCGCATAAATCGAGTTCGGCGGATGCCCGTACTTCTTGCTGAAATCGGCCAGGAACGTCTTGGCCTGCTCGGAGGGCAGGTCCTTCGGAAGCGGAGCACTGACAAAATAGAAATCCGCGGCTGCCTCTTTGCCTGCCAGTTTCACCAAGTCCGGATTGTTTGTCGCATCTCCACCAATGAAAGTGACATTCCAGTTCATCTGCTTTTTCTGCTTGAGCAGCAATCCCGCTTCCCCATAATAACCTGTAAAAAAGACCAGGTCGGGCTGAACCGACTTCATCTTGGTCAGAACCGCAGTGTAGTCCTGTTCCTTGGGAGTCAGCGCATCAAAGAAGACTATCTGCACGTTCTTGTCATCCTTCAGAAGCCCTTTCGTTTCCTCTGCAAGCCCTTTTGCATAGGTGCTGTTGTCATGCAGAATGGCAAGTTTTTTGCCTCCTACCTTACGGATTGCCTGAACCGCCACTTTAGCCTGTTCATCATCGCGCGGGCAAGTGCGGAAGAAGAATTTCAGCCCTTTTTCCGTGAGCCGAATCGCGGTTGAACCATTGGCGATTTGAATGATCTTGTTTTCGTCAAAGGTGTTCTGGCTTGCCTCCGTAACCGCAGAACCGTAAGTTCCGATAACTATGTTTGTGCCCAACGTGGAGAGTCTTTGGGCTGCGAGGGCCGCTGTTCTCGGATCCCCTCCATCATCCTGGGTCAGGATCTCAACCTTTCTGCCCAGTATTCCACCCTTTGCATTGATGTTTTCGCTGAGAAGATCGAGCACCTGCTTCATTTCGGCCCCTTCGCTCGCCCAGGAGCCGGTCAGCGGTCCCATCAGTCCAATTTTGAGCGGTTCGGCCGCATCTGCCTGAATACCCGTACTCAACAGCAAAGCAATCATCACCGTGTAGAGGAACTTCTTCATTCGACAATCTCCTCATTCAAAATTCAAATGCACACAAAAAGAAGCAAAAATTCCCATAACCAGCGCCAGAGGTGTCGAAAAGTAACAGGAAGCATCTCTTCTGTCAATTGATCGTCCCTGCGCCGGGTTGTCGATTATTGATTCCGTTTGCAGCGGGATTATTGTATTTCAACCCTATTCGAGATTCAAGTAAGCCCGGGAAAAGCTCCGCTCACTACCCTCTTCGACAGGAGAAGCGCATGGAACCTGATCTGGAAAGAAGGATTCACGAGACAGGCAAGCACCTCTTCGATCTTATGGACGTGGAATCCAGATCCGTGTTCAGAAAGGAATACTGGGTCGGCAAGCTTTTTGACTGGTGCATGCACAACGAGCCCTTAAAGGTTCAAATGTTCCGTTTCATCGATGTTTTTCCCTACTTGAGAACACCGGAGTCCGTCATCAAACATATCCAGGAGTATTTCTCCGATCCGGCTCTCGACTTTCCATCAGCCCTTGAGCGTGGCATAAAATTCATTTCGCCGTCCTGGATGAGTTCGAGAATCATTGCGCGCAGCATCGGAAACAACATAGTCAAGATGGCAAGGCAATTCATCGCCGGAGCGACCCCGCAACAGAGTCTGCCTGTCCTGGAGGAACTGCGCTCCAGAGGGCTGGCTTTTTCAATCGATCTGCTTGGTGAGGCAGTGGTATCCGAAAGTGAGGCGGAAGAATACCTTGGCCGATACCTGCAGCTCTTCGACTACCTGGATACTGCTCAGAAAAATTGGAAGCCTCTCGGAGACTTTTCAGGGGCTCTGGACTGGGGCCACTGGCCTCGTATTAATGTCTCTCTGAAGGCATCGGCAATGTACTCGCAGTTCAATTCCTGCGCCTTCGAACACTCTATAGAAAAGTCGAAAAAACGGTTGCGCCCCATACTCAGAAAGGCCATGGAAGCAGGCGCCTTTATAAACCTCGACATGGAACATTACAGCATAAAGAATCTCACGCTGGCTCTCTACCGCAGCCTTATGGATGAGCCCGAATTTCGCGACTACCCCCATACCGGGATAGTCATTCAGGCGTACTTGCGTGACAGTGAGGAGGACCTGCGGCAAATTACCGACTGGGCTTCCAGGCAAAATCTTCACTTCACCATTCGCCTGGTGAAAGGAGCCTACTGGGACCAGGAGGTCATCCAGGCACGCCAGAAAAACTGGCCAATCCCGGTTTTTACGGCCAAGGCCGAAACCGATGCCTCTTTCGAGCGGCTTGCCCATGCCATACTTCAATGCAGAGACAACATCAAGCTCGCCTGCGCGTCCCATAACATCCGCTCCATTTCCGCCGTGGCCGAAATGGGAAAAGACCTTGGAGCGACCCGGGAGCACCTTGAATTCCAGGTGTTGTACGGCATGGGGCAACCGGTGAGGACCGCATTGAAAAAAGCCGGTCTGAACGTACGAGTCTACTGCCCGATTGGAGAAATGGTCCAGGGAATGTCCTATCTGGTTCGACGTCTCCTGGAGAACACGGCCAACGAATCCTTCCTCAGGCAGAGCTTTTCGCAGAAACTTCCCCCGGCTGAACTCCTGAGGAATCCCGCAGACAAGCTCAGAGAGCCCCGGGCTCCGGCGAAAGCCGTCGAGAAGAGTAAACATCCGCGTGTTGGTCCATATGCAATAGAGCCCCTTTTCGACTGGTCCAGGGCGGAGAACCGCAACACTTTCTCCGGCGCGCTGAAAACAATCCGCGGACGATTCCCCATCCCGGTACCGCTGGTAATCAACGGTAAATCCATACAGACTGAAAAGCAATTCAACTCCACCAATCCGAACCGTTCGGAAGAAGTCGTGGGAATAATATCCTCGGCGGGAATCCATGAGGCTGAGTCTGCAATTCGGGCCGCCAGGTCGGCCTTTAATTCGTGGCGGAACACTCCTCACGAAATCAGGGCGCAATATCTTTTCAAGGCGGCCGCTGCGGCCCGCCGCAAGCGTTTTCAGCTCGCCGCTCTCCAGGTCCTGGAAGTGGGAAAGACCTGGAGCGAAGCGGATGCGGACGTTTGCGAAGCAATCGATTACCTGGAATACTATGGCCGGGAGATGCTCCGGTACGGGCAGCCGCGGCTGATGGAGTCCCTGCCGGGAGAGACCAGCCATCTTTTCTACGAACCCAGAGGCGTCGCGGTTGTCATCGCACCCTGGAACTTTCCCATGGCGATTTCGACCGGAATGAGTTCGGCAGCCGTAGTGACCGGAAATACCGTCGTCTATAAACCCGCCTCGCAGTCACCCGTCACCGGGTACATGATAGCACAGGTGTTTGAGGAAGCCGGTCTTCCCAAAGGGGTTTTCAACTTCCTTCCCGGTCCCGGAGCAGAGCTTGGAGACTATCTGACCGGGCATCGTGATGTCGCGCTGGTGGCTTTCACCGGCAGCAAAAATGTGGGACTGCACATAATCGAAAGGGCATATAGGCCGGCTTCAGGCTCTCTCATGCTGAAAAACGTCATCGCCGAGATGGGTGGCAAGAATGCGATAATAGTCGATTCAGATGCGGATATGGATGAGGCCGTTGTACATGTCCTTCACTCAGCATTCGGGTACCAGGGGCAAAAATGCTCCGCCTGCTCCAGGCTCATCGTTCTAGAGGAGAATTACGACCGGTTCCTTGACCGGCTCAAAGCCGCCGCTGAAAGTCTCAACATCGGCCCTACCGAATTCCCGCACAATTTCATGGGCGCGGTGATCGAGCCTTCCGCCCGTCAAAAGGTTCTCGACTACATCGAAATCGGCAAAAAAGAAGCTTCCCCTCTGTTGGAGAAGGGAGCTGAAATTGAAGAAGGCAATTTTGTGCCGCTCTCAGTTTTTACGGGAGTCGAGCCGAACAGCAGGCTAGCGCAGGATGAGATTTTCGGTCCCCTGCTCGCTGTAATTAAGGCAAAAAATATCGACGAAGCAATGCAAATTGCAAACGGAACCGAGTACGCTCTCACCGGAGGACTGCTCTCCCGAAGCCCGGCTAACATAAAGAAAGCGAGAGCAGAGTTTATCACCGGGAATCTCTATCTAAATCGCGGATGCACCGGGGCCGTGGTAGGGCGGCATCCCTTTGGAGGGTTCAAAATGTCGGGTCTCGGATCAAAGGCCGGCGGTCCGGACTATCTTCTGCACTTCATGGCGCCGCGCAACATCGTAGAGAATACCGTTCGAAGAGGTTTTGCGCCGGAAGAGGCCTGACAGGCTGCTCAATCTTTCCTTTTCAGGATGCGATGCCCGTCTTGCCTCATTAGAGAATAATTCTGGCCTTTGTATTCGAAATGATCGAGATAGTTATATGGCAGATTGAGGTCCTGGGCCGCGGACATGGTTTCTAGCAGGAAAGAGAGCACTAGGGCATATTCCTCCATCCACGCAAGAAAATCGTTGCGCTCGATCCACACTTCATCAAGGCCGAAAAGCCTCCTTAAACCGTCGGTTTCAAAGTGGTTCTCCGAATCATCCAGAATGACGCTTATTATCTGTTCGGGTTTTTTGCTGTTCTGTATCTGCAAAAATACGGCGTTACTCGCACTGGTCATATCAAACATCCTATGCAGCCACCCTTTCTTATTTCTTTTCGGCGGGGAGACAGGTTGCACGGAAAAGACAATCGCGCTGATCGCAGAAGTCTTGCGCACTGCCGAAACAGTCAAAATTGCCCTCCTTGCGCTGGATCTCTCTTATCAATTCAGCCTTTGTTTTTCCAAATGAGTTAATTCCCAGGCGTTTCGCGAAAGATCGAATTTCCTGCATTTTCATGAGAGAACCTCCATGCGCTCATTGTTCTACTTACCGAAATCATGCCGCCAGAAAATGTCAACCCCACTCTGCTCTGCTCCGCCCACCTGGGTCTGGATCGACATGTGCCGGTTTACCCTGTACTCGATTTGCACTTCGTTACCCTTTTCGCCCTTAATACCCCTCCCATAGGTGACAGACAGGTCCGGGGTAATATGCTTGCCGATCTCTACGATTCCGGTTTCCTTTGTGGCGCCGGTAATGGCGGCATTATTTGAAAAACCCTGGTCGGTTCTGCCACCGGTTGCACTTCTGTAGCCCAGGGTGTCGGGGGCAAGAGGATTATTGCCGAAAACGCTCTTTATTATGTTCGAGGTCTCAGTACCCAGCCACGAGGCAGCCCTGTCCTGGAGTTGGAAACTCTGGCTCTTGTTGAGGTCCAGCGCAGGGTGATCGAACATCAGGTAGGAAAGGATGTCCACCTGGTTCATCGCGGGCATGCTACTCAAGGCAAGTTTCGGACGGCTTAAAGGCCCGGAGACCATGGCCTGGAGAGTGACATCCTTGACCTGCTTCTGGCACAGCATCCTGAGCTGCGGGTCCGGCTCGGGCGTACCCGTAAAGACCAGTGAGCCTTCGACGATCTTCATTTCCTTGCCCTGGAAGCTGTAGACGCCTCGAAGAGCCTGAAGTTCGCCGGCTAGCCTGATGGAACCGGACGGGGATTTTTCCAGTTTGAGGCCGCCTGTTATTTCGGCCTTGAGACCTTTGCCGGTAACCCAAGCGCCGCTCGGAGGCAGTTTGAGCCCCACATCCATCTTCAGCCGGTTATAGAACTTGCTCGGGCTTTTCGTATCCTTGAACTCTACAAACTCGCCCCTGGTGTCGGCCTCAATGATCTGAATACTCTGGGCGATATCTGTTTCCAGCCGGCCAAGGCTCATTTTGGCCTTGGAAAACACCAGTGTCCCGGTAAGCTCTGCCTCCTGGGGATTGTCTTTCACTTCAGCGTGCCCCGATACCAGCCCCTCTATACCATAAATATCCTGAACCCGCAGATCGGTCGCCTGCGCCTTGTAATTCAGGGTGCTGAAACGCGGCCAGTCAATGTACCCGGTAACGGACACCTTGCCTCCAAGATGGGAAACCTCGGCTTTCGTCACGTAAAGGTTTTTCGAGTCCGCGCGCCAGTCGGCCTGGATATTATCCGCGATGTGCGGCCAGCGTTTTTCCTGGAAAAAGCCGTTTTTCCAGATGCCGGAACCGTTCACGACAGGTTGCTTCAAAGTCCCGCTACAGTGAATCTCTCCCTGCAACTGGCCCCCGGCCTTGGAGAGAAAATCCAGAAACGGTACGATAGCCGAGGCATTCAGTGCACCAATCTTTATGTCGGAGCTGAATTGATCGGAGAGCTTCAGATCGAACTGGGGAGGTTTCAGGCTCAAGTGAAGGGGCACTCGGGCCGTAACCGCGAGAGGATCGGGAAACGCCGAGGCTTTGACCTCCCCCTGCACGAGCAGGGAATCTTTCGAGTAGTTCCCCTGCAATTGCAGGCTGTCGAGTTGCTGGTCGCCGTGAACGACACAGTTCGTCCCGTTTATATTCATCCTGATCTCGGGATGAGCAGGGCTGCCGCTAACCTGGATCTGACCGGAGACAATGCCGCTGAAGGCATCCTTCAGACCAAGGGCTTTGATTACCTGACCCGCATTCAGCGATTCGATCGAAGCACGGAAGTCAGCCTTTGAGTCGGAGATCACTCCGCCTGAAATAACGGCTCGTTGCTTGCCCTGCTGCAATGATGCGGAGTGAATTCTAATACCCTCTTTTTCCACATCGAACTTTGCATCGATAGCCCCGGACAGGTCCTTGAATCCGAGCTGTCCCTGGGTGGAGACCGAAAGGAAAGGAAAATCCCAGATACGCTCCAACCGTCCCGACAAACGGGCGCTGAGCTGGCTAACAACACCCTCACCCTTCAGTTGAAAGGAGCAGGAGTTCTTCTGCTGGGTCAATTCGAGGTTTAGCGATGAGATTTTCTTCCCGTCAAGAACAAGATTTTGCGCATTGAGAGAGACTGTACGATTTTCCTCTCTGCCCACCAGTTTCCCCTTCCCTTTCAGGGACAACTGTTCAGCCTGGATAGCGGAATATTGCAGCCGCGGCCAATTGATCTCTCCGTCCCAAAAAAGCTCGTTCAGCGGACCGCTGACGGTTCCCCGCGAAAGCACCCTCCCTTTTCCGAGCCACTGGGGATAGAGAGCAGAAAACTTTTGCACGTCTTTGCAGTCAAGCTCATAGGAGGTCTTGAGCACCTCTTTCTGAAAAGCGCCTGCGGCCTTAAGAGATAAAAAATCCGGAATGTTCAGATTAATATCCGTTTTTGCCTGCCATCCCGCAATTTTTCTGAAGCCGCCGGGATCATACTGCGCCTCCAGAGAAACGACACCCCCCAACCGCTCATGGAGCCTGGGATTTATTCTTTCCAGATTGCCCTTCTCCAGCTTGAGTTCAGTTTTTATCGCACCCTTGTGCTTCTGGTCCCATAAGCCGCGAAGATCGGCGACAGCCGAAAGCTTCAGATCAGCCAGAGAACTTCTCAATGAACTGCTCTTCACTGTAAGAATCCCCTGCTGGTAATTGCCGCTGAGATCGCATTTTTGAAGGGTTTCGGCGCCTATGCCCGATGAATCCAGGCTCACGGAGAATTGTGCTTCTTTCAGACCTCCCTGCTCGATATTTCCTTCAAATATTATATTTCCATTGAGTATCGCGGGTGGAAGATAAGGCACATCGGATACCTTCAACTCCGTGAATTGTGATTCCACTCCGGCAAGGAAAGTATCAGTACGGACCTGTTCAAGCCGTAGGCTTCCCTTGAAGCCGCCTCTGTCACTGACGATATCGTGACTCACCGCCCATCTTCCGCCCTCACGCGAAACGGAAATGGCCCCAGAGAGATTCTTCAACCAACTGAGGCTTTGTGGAAACCCGCCGACAACTCCGGCTGAAACATTCGAAAGGAGCAGCTTTGCCTTGCCATTTTCAAAATCCTTGATGTCCCACTGCGCCTCGACTTGAATACGGCATTCGTCTTTGCCGGAAAGAACGAGGGTGCGGACCGCAAGTTCGGAGTCATCAAGCGCGGCTGAAGCATCGACGCGCCACTGCCCCAATTCACTCGATTCCGCCTCGGCCGCAAGTTTTTCAAAATCAATCCGCAGCCTCGGACCGTCAGGGCCGATAATGGTTTCAAGACGAACACCCCCGGAGATATTCTTAACCGAGAGTATCGTATTCCCGGCTTGGGCGCCGGTGATACTACCCGACTCGATTCGGATGGCGGGAAGCGGTAAAGCTCTCCAGAAAGCTGTCTTCGCACCTTGCGCACCTTCATCTTTCTCATTGCTCCGCTGCGCAGGCGCCGGAATCTGCCATCTCCCCTCTATGCTTCGTTCAAGTTGCAGAAACGGTTTTTCCAGGAAGACTTCTTCCGGAATGACATATGGCCTGCTGATAGAGAGCCTGTAGTCCAGGCGTATATTCTCGCAGCTCAGGATTTGCCTGCCTTCTGCCTGAACTTTCACGTTGCTGAGGTAGAGGCGCGAAAAAGGCCACCACTTGTAAGATTCGATTTGAACTCTGTAGCCTGCGGTAGCATCGATCTGACCGACTGCACGACTTATTATTTCCTGCTGAATCGATGGGAGATGCAGCGCGAGGGCGGCGAGAAAACAAAGAGTTATCGCTGCCGATATCGTCCACGCACCAAGCCGGACAAAATACGGTAATCCATTTGGTCTCGCTCTCTTTATCCTGTTGATGGGGGGCAAAATTTGCTCCGATATTCAGCTTTAGTTTGCGGTATTATGATTAATCGGGAGTAACAAATCAACCAGCAATAATCTTGGACCGGCAGGACTCAACGACGGGAAGGACCGATCTTGAAAGCCATGGTGATCGAAAAATGCTCTGCCATTGAAGCAGCACCTCTTAAATGGCTGGATGTGCCAGACCCTGAACCAGGCCCCTCAGAGGTCAGGATCAGGATAAAGTCTTGCGGAATCTGCCGCACGGATCTGCATGTGATCGAAGGCGATCTGCCCTTTCCCGGTCATCCGGTCATTCCGGGACATCAGATAATCGGGCATGTCGACATGCACGGACCGGGAGCGAAACGGTTCAGAATCGGCCAAAGAGTCGGTGTCGCCTGGTTGCGCCATACGTGCGGCAAGTGCTTATACTGCCTGGCAGACCAGGAAAATCTGTGCGAGGAGGCCCTTTTCACCGGCTATCATGCCGCTGGCGGCTATGCCGAATATGCGGTGGTAAACGAAGATTTCGCCTATGCGATCCCGGAAGCCTTCAGCGACCTCGAGGCGCCGCCATTGCTGTGCGCAGGCATCATCGGGTATCGCGCTTTGAAGCGCAGCGGGCTTGTGCCGGGAGACAGCCTTGCGATCTATGGTTTCGGATCATCGGCCCATCTGGTGCTCCAAATCGCCCTTCATCTGGGCTGTAAGGTTTATGTATGTACGCGCGGAGAAAAGCACCGAAGGCTGGCGAAAAGCATCGGTGCTCACTGGGTTGGCGAAAAGCCGGAAGATTTGCCGGAAAAGACCGGCAGAGCCATTATCTTCGCTCCTGCAGGAGTTCTTGTGCCGCGGGCGCTTGAGCAGTTGAGGAAAGGCGGGACACTGTCTCTGGCGGGCATCCACATGTCTTCAATTCCCGAAATGGACTATGAAACACACTTATTCTACGAGAAAAACATCCACAGCGTTACGGCAAATACGCGGCAGGACGCAGTCGAATTGCTTCGCACCGCGGCTGAAATACCCCTGAGGCCTCATGTCGAGGCATTTCCTCTACGGGAGGCAAATCAGGCCTTGCTTAAGCTCAAGGAGGGCAAACTGAGAGGATCTGGTGTCCTGGTTGTGTAAGTCTCCAACCCCGCATCCGAGTGCGTGACGCCGAAGCTAACTGCCCTGGGTTGCCTTCTCATCTTTTAAGGATTCCAGGTAAGAACGCAGGGAACTGACATCCCTGGTGCTTTCAAGTTCGTCTCCGGACCGGAAGTCAATAATCGTCACTCGAACAGGCTCGTCCAGCGTTGACGGGAACCCCTCCCCGGCAGCATCTGTAACGCTTATATAGGCGCGTCTCCCCTTGTATTGAACAAATCTGGTAAACTGCGCCTTGCCCGCGCAACTGGCAGCCAGAGTGAACCCATGTTCCTGCATTACTTCTTCGACACCCATCGCACTCGCCTCCCTATCAGCTCACAGCTAGCTGACCACCCAGACGGTCTGCTCCTTTGCCATGTGAATCACCTTTGTACTGACTCGCCCCATCGTGAATTCCTCAACTTTCGACAACCCTCTTCTGCCAACCACGATTGTATCGTAGCGACCTGACTCTGCTTCCTCCATTATTGCGTTTCCACAGTTGCCGCTGCAGGAGGATACGCGTTTTCCGATTCTCCCGGCATCGATTCCCGCACGGATCAGCAAGGACCTGGCCTGATCGAACGATGGTTCCAGCAGTTTTGATGCTTCGCTCAGTTCCTTTTCAATCTTCTCAACCGCTGATTTTTCCTCTTCCGAGGAAAAAACCTCGCGGATAAACTTCCTGAACCCGGTGAAGGCTCTCACTGCGTGAAAAAGCACAACCTCACAATCAGTCGATCCATCGAGGATTTCGGCAAGATGCCTGACCGCAAGCATTGCCCCATCAGAATTATCCATGCCCAGCAGGATTTTCCGTGACCGATGCGGTCCGGCGACAACCCACATGGGAATCGGGACCAGTTCCAGGATCTTGTTCGCTATACTGCCGAGCATGAAATCCTTCAGTTCGCTCAAACCCTTACGGCCGACCACGAGGGCTTGGTAGCCGTTTTGTGATTCGGCGGCAACATCGCGGGCAATCCCTATCTTTCTCTCCTGCACCGTGACGGTAACTGCATCCTCTGGAAAGCCGGAGTCACGCAGGATCCCCGTCGCCTTTTCCATGAACTGCATGATGTTCTTTTCCTGCTGCTTTTCCCAGGAATCCACGCTCACTATCCTGTAGTTGTAGGCAGGCACTTTTTCCAGGTCTATGAAAGATTCCGGCACTCTGGTCAGCACATGGAAAAGAGTGACTTTAAAGCGCTCCGGATGCAGGATCGAGGAAACATACCTGACGTTTTGCAGGGAATGCTCAGAACCGTCAGTGGCGACAAGTATCCTGTTTTTATCGGGAATTGCCATCAAATTTCCTTTCCTTCGTCCCAGCTATATTCTGGAGCCTGCGCTGCTTTCCCTTTCGGCAAGAACTACGCTGGAAATATCGGTAATGAGTTTTTCCTTGTGCTGCTGGCAGGTAGCATCATTGAACATTACCATGTCGAGCTGCCTGGTATGAATGAGTAAATAACCGATAATATTAAGCTTCTGCTTCATCAGGTTCTCATCGAACCCTTCAATCCGGGCAGTCACACCGTCGTCTTTAACCTCGCTGCGAAACCCGAACTCTTCAAGAATGCTTCCCACAAAGCCGGCCCTTCGCACTCTCCTTGCATGATCGGCTGCCCCACCCTTGAAACCGAAGCTTATATAATTTTCACTTATTCTTTCGGAGACCAGAGCCTCTATGGTTGAGAAATGAAAGCCGAAACGCGAACTCAGGCTACAAAAATTCCTCGATATCATAAAATAGTTGCGGTTCGAATAGGGCGAAGGCATGGAGGGGTCCAGGGCCGGATTGGAACTCGCCTCCATGAGAATGGACATAAATCCCTTCGAGTCAACAGGCGGGGGCCCTTCCCAAGGCACGGCGATAATCCCCTCCCAGAGCGCCAGCATCGGAATCGAGATGATGTTGTCCAGGTGCACGAACTTCCCCGGCACATCTTCCCTGAAGCCGTCGTCGAGATTGAGAATCCACCATTGCATTGGAATATCACAGACAAGCTGCTTGCTGGCCCTCTCGGAGAAATGATGGTCTTTGCCGAAACTGAACATCTCCTTGACCGACTTTTCATGGCAGAACCGAGTAATATCGTGAAAGGTCCTGCATCGGGAGGGCCTGAAGTCAGGGGAATCGGGATCGAGCAGGTTGAGCGGGATGATGTGTTGCGATGCCTTGTTGAGCACCTCCAGTACCGGACTGCCTTCCATGAGGCTCCTGGATGGGGGCGAATTGTTGAGCAGTTGTTCCACTCTGCCCCTGTAGACACGCATCGCATCGGCATCGACCGTGACGGTCAGGCCGTTTTCGAGCACATCGGTTGCTCCCCCCACTCCCAGCAGAGCCGGAACCCCGAATTCCCGGGCTACGTTGGCAAGGTGCCCGGCGGCAGTTCCCTGTTCCGCTATCACCGCCGATGCGCTGTTGAGCAGCGCCGCCCATCGCGGCAGGGCCTGTTTTATCACCAGCACCCCCCCTTTAGGGAACCTCAAAGAATCGCTTTCTTTTTTCACGACGAACACCGCGCCACACCCTGCGCCGGGACTTGCCGAAAGACCGCCGGAAACAATCAACTCGCCGGGCGGGATCTCAACCATTCGTCGCTGTCCCTCGGCTACTTGCCCGCTCTGGCGAAGTGGACGGCATTGCAGGATGAATACTCGTCCCTTTTCATCCAATGCCCACTCGATATCCTGAGCCACGCTGTAGTGAGCTTCGATTCTCAGCGCTGTTTCGGCAAGCTCCAAGGCAATAGCCTCGGTAATCGAGGAAATGGAGCACTCTTCGTCGACTATCTCCATTCTGCAAACCCCCTCATCGGGATAGCAGACAAATTTGTGACGCTTTTCTGAAATATGCCTCTCGGTAATCCTCAGCGGGACCCGTGACAGGGCAAACAGGTCAGCGGAGACGCTCCCGTCGACCACCGATTTGGGCAGCCCCCACACCGAATGTATAAAAACCCTGTCGTCACGCACATTCAGGGGATTTTTCGAGTAGATCACCCCGCCGGCTACCGCACTGACCATGGACATGCATCCCACGCACATGTCGACGTCTTCATCGCGAATGCCTTTGTTGAGACGGTAGGTGATCGCCTGCAGGCTGTACTTGCTGGCGGCTACTTCCTTGTACGCCTGGATGATGTTCTCGGCGCTGACATTAAGCTCGGAGCGGTATTGACCGGCAAAGGATGTCTCCGCCGAATCCTCGCCGAGGGCGCTGCTTCGCAGGGAGACCTTCACGCCCGGTTTGTCACGTTTTTCCAGCTCGGCATAGGCATCCAGAACGGCCCTTTCG
The DNA here is from genome assembly GCA_964539645.1 of uncultured Syntrophobacter sp. Taxonomy (GTDB): domain Bacteria; phylum Desulfobacterota; class Syntrophobacteria; order Syntrophobacterales; family Syntrophobacteraceae; genus SbD1. The sequence continues at coordinate 30,353 of CAZIJV010000025.1, read as the reverse complement.
AGTTCAGGCGGCACGGGTGCACGAATGATAAGCTGCTGGATCTCGGCGCTGAGAGCGAAAAGCTGGTCTATCTGCTCGGCGGGTGAGGAAAGCATCAGGCGGTCTATCTCGGATTGCAGGTCGCCGAAGCGCAGGAATTCCCGGAATCCGTGGGATGTAATAACGAACCCGTTGGGTACGGATACTCCCAGTTGGTTGCGTACCTCTCCGAGATTGGCCATCTTGTTGCCGGCCTCATCCGCCCTCGTCTTATCAATATCAGCCAGGGGAATGACGAAAGGTCCGCTCTCGGACTCTTTTCTTTCAGTCAAAATCTCGGTGACCGAATTCTGAATTTCCTTAAATCGCTCGGTCAGGTTCGGGTACTTTCCCGGCGCCAGTTCATCCATTGACTTGACGATGCGGAATACATTGACTGAGACAGCGGTGCAGTGGGCGCGAATAAAGGACATCCCGAAAGGTCTCTCGCCCTTTTGAGCTTCCTCAATTTCCGACATGATTTGCAGGGCTTTGTTATTTGCGGCCAGAAGGAGTTTAAAATTATGATACCGGGTCTTGAATGCGGTACGCAAAGCCTCCGCATCAGATGGAGTGAGCGAGTCTCCTCTATTCCCTAATCCGAGTTTTTGAAGGAACTTTTTTATGACAGGCATAAAACAGATCAGAATAAGAGGAGCGCCTCGGCAAAAGTTGCAGCCTGGCGCCGGTAGAGTTAACTGGAAACGCCCCGGGTTTCCTCGAGGCCGGCATTTTCATTGAGACACTTGCGCTTATAGGCGTCCTGTATCTTATAGAGCAACTCGTCTATGTCGATGGGTTTCATCAGGTAATCAAAAGCTCCGATATCCATGCCTTCAATGGCGACTTCCACGCTTGCATGCCCGGTCAACATGATTACCTCGACCAGGGGATAGTTGCTCTTGATCTCCCTCAGGGCATCCAGGCCGCTCATGCCGGGCATCCGCACGTCGAGCACGACGATGTCGGCAGGGGCCACTTTCAACTGCTCAAGAGCAGCTTCTCCACTGTTGACGCCATCCACTGCAATCTTTCTTTTCCGCAGTCTCTTAACCAGGGTCTCCATGAATTCGATTTCATCGTCAACGATCAGTACAGTGAACCCTTCCACCTGGCTTGCCTCCAACTGAACGATTTTCATGCTTCGGGCTGTCGTGAAATTATGCGTAAATTGTATTATTGCGAATAAAGAGGCATTAATAAAGAGATTTGTTAGGATTTCGGAAAATGGAGGGCAAGGGATGGATTTTGCCGGAGATAACGCAGGCATGCGGCACGGATAACAAATAGGAATGTATCCAGGCCGCAGGCCCCTGAAGCTCATTCTTCGCGCCCTTTTGAGAAGCGCTCGGGATAGAATCTGCGCAGCATTTCGCCTATGGCTGACTTGAGATGATCGATGTTCCCGCTCTTTTCAATATAGAGCCTTGCCTGTGACAGATCGTCCCGCTCGGATTCTTCAGTGAGAAAAGTATGTATGACCACGGGCAGAGGCGGATTTCGGGTCTGTGTCATCTCCAGGATCTTGGAACTGTCGGAGTCGGGGATTTCAAGATCGAGGATGAGCAGATCAAGAGGATCGCCACGGCAGATTGCATTGAGCAACTGATTGCCATCCCGGGCCGCAATCACCTCGTAGCCCTCAGCCGTCAGTTCCCGGCGAAGAAAATCCCGCACATTTTTGTTCTTGTCAGCGATCAGAATAGTGAACTTGTCTCTCATGACCCGAATAATCCAGTATCGCTCAGGGGGACCCCTGCGTGAGGCAGCGGTCCCCTTTCCGGTGCAACTGTTTAGTCTACGATGGGATCTTTACGAGATATACCGAGCACGGGCTGTACTTGACGACCTGGCTGGCAACGCTTCCCAGCTTGAAGCGAGCGGAAGTGCTGAGGCCCCTGCTGCCGATGACAATCAGGTCCATCTTTTCGCCCTCGGCAAAGTCAATGATTGCGTCGGGAACCGATATTGAGGTAACGATTGTCTTGGAGCATTCCGTGGCTACTTTCTGAGCATCCAGGAATTCACATGCGGACTTTACCGCATCATCGGCAATCTGCTCGATTCGCCCGAGAGTTCTCTCGCGTCTTCCCGGAGAGATTTCATGATCCTCAAGCCCCCCCACAAAGGGTATTACGCTGATAACCGAAATCCGGGCGCCCTGGTTTTTTACGTATTCGGCGGCAACTTTCAGGGCTTCCATGGAATGAATCGAACCATCAACAGGTACGAGAATTTTCATTATGTCCTCCTTATACCTCTTTCTTGACTTTCGCTTTCTTCATGCTGAGCCCGATGCCGTCGAAAATGTAGAATATTCCATATCCCCACCACATCGTGTAGAGGACATAGAAGGCCAGCAGCCCGATCATAACGCCTGCTTTGCTGGCTACACTCTCGGCCTCGACTCCATAGAAATTATAAGCAGGTTCGATGCCTTTTTTGAGTACCCTGTCGGTCACCTTTGCCTGATCGATTTTCTTCTGGAACTGGAGATCCTTTACCATTCCACTGAGGATGCCCCACCAGGCCTTGGTCGCTCGCTTAGCTTCCTGACCGGCGTCTCCGGTAAGACCATAGCGTCCTGCTACCTCGGCAGCCTTGTTATGATACATCGAATCGGAATCCTTGAGCACCGATTCGAGTAATTTACCTAAATCCCCCGTGATTTTCAGTTTGTTGTCAGCAGTACCGACCTGCATTCCGGCGGTCATCAGCATCTTTATTGCCAGTTCCTGCTCGCCCATTGACACAGAAGCGGTGATCGACTGCCCGTTGAAAGGCTGCACGTCTCCTCTGACGTCATTAATGAAATAGGAGGAGCCTTTGGACAACTTGTTGAACAGGTCGTCTGAGTATTCCAGACCGTTTCTCCCGTTTCCGAATATGGGGGAGAAGATCAGGAAGAGCACCACCAGAAAACTGGCGGCGAAAAGCGTACCGGTTGAAAAGGTCTTTTTATGTCTGATCAGCATGGTGATTATTCCTCCTCTCTGAGCTGCCCGAGGTTGGCGAAGAACTTGGCGAATATCCACAGCCCAAAAATGGCCACTACTACCCAAAAGGCGATATCTCCCACCATCTGAATCGCATTCGATATGGAATCCGGCACATTGATCACCTTGAGTTCGGTGAATTTTTTAGGAAGGGTGGCTGCGCGGTTGAGAAAACCGGCAATAATGGAAACCGCGTAGAACCCTCTGATATGGATGCCTTTTACCACTTTGGTGGTGAGAGCGCCGATCTGAATCCCCAGAAGCGAGCCGATCAGCATGCCCATAGCCAGGGTATAGAACACGTATCCATAGATGGCATACTGTCCGACTGCGGCCAGACCGGCGGTGAAGATGATCTGGAGAATATCGGTCCCGACTGTGGTCATTGAGGATACACCGAATATATAGACAAACATCGGGAAGGTGATAAAGCCGCCGCCCACACCCATGATGGCGGCCATGATACCGACGATGACACCGCCGCAGGCGATGATAACCCCGGAGAGCTTTTTGCCGCCGGGGACGAAATCTTCGTCAAAGGTGATCATCGGCGGTATGTTAAGGTTCTGCAGCTTTATGGCGACCGACGGGGCCCCGGTGGAAGGACCACCGCCATGCGCGTCAACCGCACCACCTGCCCTGCTCGACTTGATGAAGTCGACAAGGGCATAGAAGCCGAGGAATCCGAGCAGGATGGCATATACCGCACTGATGAAGGCCTCACTCAGAAGAGGATCGGTGTTATAGAGTCCCTTGTTGATCGCCCCGCCGATAAAAGTCCCGATACCGGAGCCCACCAGAAAAGCCACGGCAAGCTTGACGGAGACATTGCCCAGCTTTTTGTGGACCGCAGTGCCCATAATCGCCTTTGCGAAAATGTGGAACAGGTCGGTTCCAACCGCCAGGATACCCTTTACTCCCGCGGCCATCAGCGCCGGGGTAATGATGAATCCGCCTCCCGCGCCGATGCATCCCGTAATCAGGCCGGCTGCCAGTCCGATGGCAATGGAAACGATAAAAATGGTCGTACTGTAGTAAGCCGGAGCATACGCCGTCTTGCCTCCCACCACATCGGCGGCTTCCAGCAAACCGACCGCCAGGATGGGAAGGGAGAGCAGAAAAAGCACCAGCAGCTTTTTCCTGTTCTTGATGATCGACATCGAGACTTCGTAGTCCCAACGCGCGTGCGCAATTGAGCTTGCTTTGAGAAACTCGTAGACTTTCCTCGGGCCACTCATTGGGGGGAACCTCCTCATGTGTTTTTAAGATACCTGCGAACAAACAGACTGACATTCTTATATGAACCGCGCCGCAAATGGCGGAATCTGCCTCGTGCAGGTATGGCAACTTGCATGCCACAATGCCGGGGCCTTATCGGTAATGAAAACAGTGCGATTTTTCAGAGAAATTCAGAATCTGTTAAACCAAAGAAAGGAATTTTACGGCGGAGGGGTGTCAGCCTCTTTTACAGAGTGTAAAGACAAAAAGACTATTCGTCGCTGATTGCGGATGTCTCGAATCGAATGCGATATTTATCGATCTTTGAAATCAGGGTGGGCCGTGAGAGTCCCAGGAGCTTTGCCGCCCGACTTCTGTTGCCGCCCGTCAGGTTGAGCGCCTCGGTTATCGCCATGGCGGAGAACTGGTCAACAGCGGTTTCAAATGCATTACCCGTTTCTTCGGACGCCAGGAAGCGGCGCAGCCATTCCCGTATCGCCACCTCTGGGACGTCGGGCTTTTCGGGTTTCCCGGTCGGAGTTATTCCACTGACTCTTGCGATGTCTTCAGCGGAAACAGGACCTCCGCGACTGAAAATTAGCGCTTTCTGAACGGCGTTGGAGAGTTCGCGAACATTACCCGGCCATGGATATGCGCCCAGCATTGCCAGGGCCTCCCCGGCCACTCCGGGATTGGCGATGCCCATCTTCTTCGCGTGCCGTCGAATGAAGAAGTCACAGAGAAGAGCGATGTCCCCTTCCCTCTCCCGAAGAGGAGGAAGCGAAATAGATACCACCTTGAGCCTGTAATAGAGATCCTCGCGGAACTTTCCCTCTACAAGCGCTGCTTCGAGGTTTCGGTTGGTCGCCGCCAGGATGCGCACGTCAACCGGAATGGGCTCGCGCCCTCCCAGCCGTTCGATACTCCTCTCCTGGAGCAGTCGAAGGATCTTTGCCTGAATCCCGAATGGCATGTCCCCTATTTCATCCAGAAAAACCGTTCCTCCATTGGCCTGTTCTATTCGTCCGACCCGGCGGTTGACCGCACCTGTGAACGCGCCCTTCTCGTACCCGAACAACTCGCTCTCCAGCAGTGTCTCGGGAATGGCTACACAGTTGATGACGAGAAAAGGCTTTTCACACCGCAAACTGTGCTGATAGAGCGCACGCGCAACCAATTCCTTGCCTGTACCGGATTCACCGCGGATGAGAACGGTCGCCTCCGTGGACGCCACCCGTCCGATCGCCTTGTAGACTTCCTGCATGGGCCTGCTGCGTCCGATGATCGCCTCGGCCGAATCTGTCTCGGGAATGACATCGAGTTCCACGCGAGAACGCATAAAGCGGCCTGCCTCCACGGCTTTTTCGATAAGGGCAAGCATCTCCGGAATATTGAAAGGCTTGAGGATATAGTCGAAGGCGCCCATCTTGGTTGCCTCGATCGCCGTTTCCGTGGTCCCGAAAGCGGTCATGATCATAACCGGCAATAGGTGTTCGGTTTGGCGGATAGCCTTGAAAGTCTCGAGACCGTTCATGCCGGGCAGGCGCACATCCATGATGATCAGGTCGAACCGGCCGGAGCGGACCAGAGGCAGGGCAGCCTCGCCACTGGAGGCAGTGCTGACTGAATGCCCCTCCTGGCGAAGCAGTTTGTCAAAGCTTTGCCGCAGATGCAGGTCGTCGTCTACTATCAGGATCTCAGCCAAGCTCCGTCCTCCTGACATGGAAGAGTGATCGTGAAGGTGGTGCCCTTACTGGGGCGGCATTTGACATTCAGCCACCCTTTGTGATCCTCGATGATGCGCGCGGCTATGCTCAAGCCGAGGCCGGTTCCCTCCTCCTTGGTGGTGAAAAAAGGCTGAAATATCCTGTCTCTCACAGACTCCGGGATCCCGGGACCATTATCGCTTACCCGTATTACCGATACACGCCCGTTCGGTCCCGTGGTCCCCTCATCCTCGCTGATCAGTATGCGTCCGCCGTCTCCCATGGCTTCGCACGCATTTACAATGAGATTCACAAGAACTTCTTTGAGTTGCTCAGGATCGGCATCCAACTCCGGCAGTCGCCTGTGCCTCATAAGTTCCATGGTTACCCCATAGGATTCGACACGGTGGTGAAGCAACTGGATAGCCATGTCTACCACGTCGGATGGACTTACCCTTTGAATCTTGAGTTTCGGCGGTCTGGAGAATTCGAGAAAATTCTGCACGATGGTATCTATGTGGCGGATTTCCTCGGCAATAACATCAAAGTCTTCTTTCTCCGCCGGAGAAAGGGCAAGGGTCCGCTCCATCGTAAAGAGCCTCATCTTCACGGAAGTGAGAGGATTTCTTATGCTGTGCGCCACGCCCGCCGCCAGTTTGCCTACCTGCGCGAGCTTCTCCGATTGAAGCAGGTGAGAGCGGCTCTGCTCTAATTCCGAACGGGTGGTATCCACGCTCTCGATAAGCCCCTGGATCTTTTTCTCCAGCGCCTTCACCTCATCGCGCTCATCTACGGATTCCTGATCCTTGCGGTCGCCTGTCAGAGACAGGAGGCGTATCGGAACAAGTACTCTGCTCCACAACAGCACGGAAAGAATAATCCCCAGGGTAAGGGCAAAACCCATCGCAAGCGATGCGGCCGTGGTGAAGAATTTTACATGGGAGCGAACACTGCGCGTTAACGCTCCTATTTCCTCGTATTGCATTTGCTTGAACTGCTCGCACAAATCCCGAATCGAGAAGAAAGGACTCCGCACCTCTTTGTGCAGGTTGTATCCCTCTTCGCGCTTGCCGGCCTTGTAGAGCTCGATCACCTGCTCGCGCAGATTGGTGTAGCGAATGTACTTCGATTCTATGGTGTTGAGTATTTCTCTCTCGGCTTCGGAATCGGAAACTTCCCGGGCCTTCTTCAGCCACTTTTCAAAAGCGTACCGGTGCTGGTCGAACTGAGTGAGCCACTCGCTGTTGCCGTCAATGAAATAGTAGCTCAGAAGCCCTCTTTGCATTCCAAGAGAGCTTTCCATCTCCTGGCTGATGTTGAGCGCTGAAACCCTGGTGTTGATAACCGATGAAAGAGAGCTGTCCAACCGGTGCACCATCCAGATAGTGGTAATGCCTCCCAGAAGAGCAATGGCAACCAGGGCGGCCACCGCAAACATAATTTCAATCCTGAGGCTGAAGCGCTTTAGCATGTATTCCCTTCCACGACATGATCTCCTGGTCCAAAAGGCCGGATTCTGCACAGCCGCAAAGCGGGCCCATCATCGCCAATCGGGAACGGGCGGTCAAGGTTAAGCTACAACACTACCGAACGGTAAAAACTGAATAATGTCCGCCATTGTAAACCGGGTACGGTCATTTGTCTCCCGCATTGACTTATTTCCGGTATATAATACCTTTCTGTACGATAACTGAAAAAGAACTTACCCGGGAATCTCGATCATGCCCAGTTCGGTTGATTTCATCCGCAGAATTCTGAAGTTGAACAAGAGCAGGCACAGCAAAGACCATCTCACTGATGTGTTTCGACTGAAGTATGACCATTTCAAATCACTGCTGGACTCGAACGCCGAATTATCCAAGATTGTCTCTGAAATAGAGGAAAAGCTCCAGGGTGATGAAGTCTTTGGAATGCCTTACATAAGGTCTCAGACCGCACGAGCGGTCTTTCACACACTCAGAATGATAAAAAGCCTCGACGCTCTCTCAAACCGCAAATATCCAGGTTTGATGGAGGTTTTTGATCAGCTCAATACCCGGATACGTGCTCAACTGGACAGCACAAGGGAAGAGAAGGATTCGGCGATCAGTTGGGTCCTGCCCTACTCCGAGGTGACCCGGGACGTTATGGATGCGGTCGGAGGCAAGAACGCAAACCTTGGAGAGGTATTGAACAAAGTTCACCTTCCTGTGCCGGAAGGCTTTGCCATCTCGACCTCCGCTTACCACTATTTTTTGAGCGCCAATGACCTGATCGATCAGATCGGAATGATTAAGATGAATCTTGATCCCAACGATCCCGAGTCGGTCAACTCGGTCAGTGAGGAAATCCAGCACCTGATCATTTCTGCTGCCATCCCGGAACCGCTCCGGGATGCAATTCTGGCAGGCTACGATGAAATCGCCTCCAGGATCGGGCAGAACGGCTCATCCGGTCCACCGCCCAGGATCGCTATGCGCAGCAGCGCAATAGGTGAAGACAGCGAACTCTCCTTTGCCGGTCAATACCTTTCCGTGCTGAACGTTCCGCGGGAAAACATCCTCAAGACCTACACCATCATCATTGCAAGCCTGTTCACCCCCAGAGCCATCTCCTACAGGCTCATGAAAGGGGTTCCCGACGAACATGCGGCAATGAGTGTGGCCTGTATCCGCATGATTGATTCGGTCGCCAGTGGAGTGATTTACACTCGGCACCCCTTCGATCCTCTCGATGAAAATGTGGTTATTTCTGCGGTCTGGGGACTGGGACCGTACGCCGTTGACGGGGCTATCACCCCCGACAGCTACACCGTCGGCCGCGAAGGGCAGATCCTTCAGAAAAGCATCCCATCCAAGAGAGTCCGACTGGTCAGCAATCCCGATGGAGGCCTTCACGAAGAAGAGGTTGCTCACTGCGATCAGGACGCCCAATGCCTTTCCGACCAGCAGATAGCCACACTTGCCGAATGGGCGCTTCGACTCGAAAAACACTACGGCGCTCCCCAGGACATCGAGTGGGCGCTGGACAAGAACCTGAATCTTTTTATTCTCCAAAGCCGTCCACTATGCTCCAGCATGCAGTGCCGGGCGGAGATGGCCAAAACTCCCCGGATCGACCGGCCACCGCTTCTGGAACAGGGAGCGGTCGCCTCTCCCGGCATAGGATGCGGGAAAGCCTTTCGCGTTCTTACTGACGAGAGTCTATTGGATTTCCCGCAGGGCGGTGTTCTAATAGCCATTCAACCTTCACCGAAATTCATGGTGGTGATGCCCAAAGCCAGCGCCATAGTCACCGACTTCGGTAGTGTGACCGGTCATATGGCCTCGCTGGCCAGGGAGTTTTCGATACCCACGCTGCTGGATACCCGCACCGCAACCACCGTTATCGAAGACGGAATGGAACTCACCGTTGACGCCTTCAACGGCAGGGTCTACCAGGGTATTATTCCCGAACTGCTTGCCCTCCAGCAGAAAAGAGAACCCTATATAAAAGGAACGCCGGTCTATGAAAGCCTCCGGCAGATTTCGGCGCTGATTACCCCCTTGCGTCTTTTCGATCCCAAATCGCCCTCGTTCACTCCGTACAATTGCAAATCGCTTCATGACATCATGCGCTTCGTACACGAGGTTTCCTACTCTGAGATGTTTCGCATAGGCGATCTGGTATCCGGTGAGGAGGGAGTCGCCGTAAAACTCTCCGCTCCGATTCCCTTCGACCTCTACTTGATCGATCTGGGTGGCGGCCTCAAAGACAATGGGCACAGTCAGTCAAGAGTCAAACCGGACTGCGTTGTTTCCGCCCCTTTCAATGCGCTGCTGAAAGGTATGCTTCATAAGGAACTGGTCACCGTGCGACCGCGCCCAATCGAACTCAAAGGTTTTTTCTCTGTAATGGGCGAACAGATGCTTAACCCGCACCTCGGCTCGGAACGGTTCGGCGAGAAGAGCTACGCGCTTATTTCCGACAAGTACCTTAATTTCAGTTCGCGAGTGGGATACCACTACGGGGTTCTCGATACCTACTGCGGGACAACTCTGAGCAAGAACTATATCACGTTTTCCTTCAAGGGAGGGGCCGCCGACGACAGTCGCAGGAACCGTCGGGCACGGGCGATCGCCCTGATTCTCGAATCACTGGGTATGAACATCGAAGTCGTAGCCGACCGGGTCGATGCCAGGATTCAAAAACTCGAAACCCCCCTCCTCCTTGAAAAGCTCGACATCATCGGCAGGCTTTTCCAGTTTACCAGGCAACTGGACATGCTCATGACCAGCGATGCCATGGTCGGTACTATTGCCAAGGCATTCCTCGAGGAAAAATATCACCTCTAATTTGTTTCCACTTGTCGCCAGTTTTTTGCCTTCTCCTGTGCTGCCGTGAACTCCTCTTTCGTCATCTCGGCGGCGATGAGTCTCAGGAGCCTCTGGGCATCTTCATTTTTCCTCGAGGCCGAGAGTATCATCCACATGCAGGCAAGTTGCCTGTCCCTGGGCATCCCTTCGCCATTGAAAAACATCAGAGCATAGCTTCTCTGCGCATCGGCATTGCCCCGCTCAGCGGCGCGCTTCAGCCATTTCATCGCCTCAGGGAAATTCTGACTAACACATCTGCCCTCATGATAGAGACGTCCGAGATGGAATTGTGCACGCAGATCCCCCTGATCCGCCGCTTTTCGATAGAGCCTGAGCGCCTCTGTGCAATTCTTTGCAACTCCCTGGCCCTGTTCGTATCTCATGGCCATTTGGATGAGCGCTGAGGGATCGCCGGTTTCGGCATCCTTCTTCTCCCGTTGGACAGGCTGATCGGTTCCGGTTCTGGCGGCACTCCGGGTAAGGGGCGCCGGTTTGAGTTGCCTGAAGGCCTGCGGCATGGATGCAAATCGCTGCAGAGGGAGGGCGAAGTTAATGTCCGGTCTTCCGGGAATTCCGGCACTTTCGATTCCGATGAGTTCCCCCCGGTCATTGACCAGAGGACTCCCGCTGGAACCGGGGAAGGAATGAGCGCTGTGGACAATGGCATTTCCATATCCGGACAGATTCCGTATCGCTATCACCTTCCCTTCGCTTATGGCCTTTTCCACCCCCAGCGGACTGCCTATAACTATAACATTATCGCCAGCTTTGGGGGGCGTACCGCTCGGCATGAGCCAGCGGACTTCGCCTGGAGGAACATCCACCATAGCCTCGATCACATCATTGCTCTTATCTTCGGCAAGGATCGACTTGATGCTGTATTCCCGCCCGTCATTGAAACGGACCTTCGCCATCGCTGCCTTTCCAAGCACGTGGTAGTTCGTGATGAGACGTCCGGCGCTCCTGTAGAGAAATCCGCTCCCCTGCCCAAGAGGCTTTTTATTTGCGTCGAAGACATGAATCCTTACCGTGCAGGGGTGGACCCTCCGAACGAGTTCATCAGAAGAGAGCTGCGCGTTCGCCTGCATGGATAAGCAGATGCAAAGAAACAGCGGCACGGCCAGAAAAATGAGAGGCCTTTTCACTATTCGGGACTCCTGTCTAGTATTCTCAGAATAGTATCGTCAGATTTTGACTATTGATGAAAGGAAAGTTACGTTCGATATCTTGTGGGGAAACAAGCGGGGCCAGTCATCAAGCTTTGCTCTCGCCGCAAACGGGACATGCGATCTCTTTTTCTCCCTCACACCGATAACAGATTTCTTCTTTCACCCTTGCAGGCCATAAGGAGTATTTACGCCCTTTGCCTCCACATTCCACACAATCGATCACCTTCAGGTCCCCACAAATCGGACAAGCCATTTTACTTACCTCCTGCATTACCAAAATACCGCTCTCAAGCAGGCAAGAGCGAAAACACCGCCACAAGTCTATGATAATAACTGAGCCTGCCGTTGCATCATTATTCTTTTCCAGGAATTTCTTGCGCCGCCTGTGAGCAAGAAACGGCAAGCCGTAAAACCGGGGACGGCAAAGCCAGCCTCCTATTCTCCCCAGACAGAGATCAGAATCGAGCCGATTACCATGAGCACAGAGCCGCCAATTCTGAAAAACATCTGTTTTTCGCGAAACAGGAAGCCGCCGTAAAGGGTGCTGAAGAGAATGCTCAATCGCTTGACCGATATCATGTAGGCAACCTTGGCCTGCGGCACGGCAAGGCAGTGCAGAATCGCCTCCAGGAACACAAGCAGGCCGACCACGCATCCGCTCGTGGCCTGGTGTGTGCAGGACCTGGCGGATACTCTCCCCGTGGGCAAAAGGCTGAGAAAAAAGAGCAGAGTCAGTGCAGGAAAATACGATGCAGCGAAAAACACGGCGGAGGAGTGTACTACTGCAATTTTGCCGAGAACTGAGGTGATGCTGTAAATGAAGGCGACAATGAGCATCATCCACGATCCCCTTTCCCTTACAATGGCCTTGAAGGGGTGAAACGGATCGCGGGATGCGGGGTTGAGATTGAGCACATAGCTGCCGAGAACGGTAACCAGAATTCCGACCAGTCCGACGAGGTTCGGAAGTTCGCCGAGCAAGATCTTGCCGGTGATAAGAATAAAGACCGGGGTAAAGGAGAGGAACGGCACACTCAAGGAGAGTGGAGAGACTTTGATCGACTCCATGTACAGCAGCAGAGCAGTCATTTCCAGAGGAAGTGCGCAGGCAAAACTCCACCAGAAGGCCACATCGAGAGGTGGAATCTCGACCAGGAAAAGGGTAGTCAGAAAGAGCGGAAGACTGTAAAGAAGAGGATACACCGACATCTGGTAAGAACTAAGACCGGAGAAAAAGCGCTTCATCGCCGCGTCCCGTGTAGATACCGTTAGTGCCGCCGCTAACGTCAAAACAAGCCAGTGCATCAATGCCTTTCATTCCCCCTTTCGGATATAGCCGGGCAATCATACCGGGCAGTTTCTCTTTCTATACCCCTTATGGAGCGCTGTGTCCCGAGCATTTGTCGAAAGGCTGGGGAAGTCCCTCGGTGACCGCGAACTGGAACAGGAAGGCAGGGAAGACAGATTCTTCGGAAAACTGAGGAAAAAATGGGGGGAAATAAAGAGAGTTTTCAATCATTGAGCATTCAGAGAAGGTTATGAACGTTATACATCTATTTTCAGGAAAGTACTGAGCCATCTCAAAGAGTGGAAGGGGCGGAACATGATCACCGGCCCTTCCACTAAATCCGAGAATTACCCCACTCGCTTTGACCTTCTCCGAGGTCAGTCGGGCTTGATCGATCCTGAACTTTCCCAAATACAAGTGCTCATCACAGGTAGGTGACATGCGGCAGCTTTTCACGCCTCCTTATCGCTTCGAGCACTCCGACCGTGCCTGTCATCATGTTATCGCCGAGCGGCGCGCCGAAGGTGATTTGCATGCGCGATTTTTCCGCCAGCCTGCGCTTTGGGCCGGTTGCTACGATCATCTCTATCGAACTGAGGCCGAGAGGCTTGCGGACATACGCTCCGTGCCCTCCCTCCCGGAGTATCCGTTTGTGGTCCAGAGTCCCCTCGGCCAGTTCCACCATAAGCGCGTCAAGTTTCTCCATGGTGATATCGGAGGTATGATATTCGAAAAACCCGGCGATTTCTCCATCGCTCAATGCCGCTCCGACCGTATGTGATGTTGCAATATCCAGTACAAGGAGGTTCCCGAGCGGCCTTGTGCGAATGTCCATCGGAGCGCCGGAGATGGCAGCCATGCCGCTGTCCATGATATAAAGGCGATGTGCAGGAATGGAGGCGGCGCTTGCGGCGATAGACCGGAGCCGGTTGAAGGTGTCGGGGACTTCACTGGCCTCATACAGGAGTGCATGGGCATAGGGAGCCTGGTCCAGTTTCTCCTTGAAAATGTTGTGTCGGTAATCGAGGTGCGATACGCCCTCAGGCGGCATACCGTGATCCTGAGCGCACACCCCGACGAAATCGAAATCGAAGGCCACGCCGAGATTCTCCGTAAGTTGACGCAGATGCTCAATCTGCAGGTCCCCGAGATCGAGGCTGGTATATTTCCCGGCAGCGGCAAGCCGTGGAACCTCTTCCTCTCCGACCAGCCTTATTCCCCATGAACTGACTCTGCCCAGGTCATGAGAAATGGTCAGCGCCGCGGCGGATGTCATGAGAACCTCCGCATTGACGGCATGTTCCCGGAGGATTTGAGCAAGCCGTCCCCCCCCCATTTCACATCCGGTAACCAGCAGGTCGCCGCGAAGCTTTTGCGCTTTTTCAGCGATATACTGCACCGGTGATTTCACCACCGCCTTGTAGTTCAGCCCAAGTGCATCGTCGTAGTAGAGGACATCCATTGTTCCGGCGCCCACATCGACTATCAGAAACGTACTCATAGCTGCTACCCTCCCATAGGTTCAGGTAAACCACCCGTCGAGTGAATCTCCGTCTCATGGCATTGACTTCGACGTCCATAACGCTCATCTTGCTGAAGAACCGGCCCGCCCAGGCGCCGGGCGAAATATTTTCGTGAAGAACTCGTTTTTTCCCGTTCATTATGTCATAAGTGACTTAGCAACATGGGTCAACTTTCAAGATATATCGAAAGCAGATAAGGGATAATTCGCCGCTTTTACGGAGCTTAAAGACTATGTCAAAGAAACAGATCTTCAGCATTTGCGGAATGTGCACCGTTCGCTGTCCTATCCAGGTCGAAGTGGTCGATGGCCGATGCGCCGCGATCCAGGGCAACCCCCATGCGGCAGGGATAGATGGATCGATCTGCGCCCGGGGCGGCGCGGGTCTGGCGCTCCTTAACGACGAAGAGCGTCCGCGCTATCCACTCATCCGCACGGGGGAAAGGGGCGAGGGCAAATGGCGCCGTGCTTCCTGGGACGAAGCCCTCGACTATGTCGCTGAAAAACTCAAATCGGTCACGGACTCCTGCGGCAGCCGGAGCATATTGTTCTCGGACCGGGGCGGACCCTTTCGAGACCTGCACCAGGCTTTTGTCCGCGGGCTGGGATCTCCAAACTACTGCAACCATGACGCCTCCTGCGCGCGTAACGTACAGCACGCAGCACTCTCCCTGTTCGGCTTCGGCCGCAAGGATGTCGTCTATGACTTCAAAAATGCCCGGCATGTCGTCCTGCAAACCAGGAATATTTTCGAATCCATCAATGTCAAAGAGGTAAACGACCTGCTGGAGGGCATGGAAAAAGGCTGCAAACTTTCCGTGATCGACATCCGGGCGACCAACACCTCAGCGAAAGCAGACCGTTTTTTCCTGGTGCGTCCCGGGTCCGACTACGCCTTCAATCTGGCGGTCATTCATGTTCTGCTCGAAGAAAATCTCTACGATTTCGATTTCGCCGCCGCCTGGATCCAGGACATGGAGGAACTGCGGTGTTTTACTCTCCCCTATACCCCGGAGTGGGCGGAAAAGGAGACGGGAATTCCCGCCGCGGATATCGCCGCATTCGCTCGCGAACTTGCTAAAGCGAAACCTGCAGTCGTCTGGCACCCGGGATGGATGACCGCCCGGTACAAAGACTCATTTTATGTCTGCCGCTCAATTTATATAATCAATGCCCTGCTGGGCGCTTATGGGGCAAAGGGTGGCCTGCCCTTCGCCAATAAACCCGGCGATGTGGGTCGAAAAGGATTGAAGAGCCTTGCCGGCCTTTTCGACAAGCCAACAGAAAAGCGCGCTGACGGCGTGGGATGGCGCTACCCCCATTTCGATGCCGGGCCCGGACTGCTTCACCTGGCCTTCAAGGCAATCGAGAGTGAAGATCCTTACCCGGTCAAAGCCTACATCGCCTATCGGCACGATCCTCTCATGGCGATGCCCGATCCCGATTCATTGAAAAAGATCTTCCAGAAACTGGATCTTCTTGTCTCTGTCACCTTCAGTTGGTCTGACACTGCATGGTTTTCAGATGTGGTCCTGCCCCTGTCCACCTATCTTGAGCGCGACAGCATCATCGGCTCAAAGAACGGTTTGAAGCCCTATTTCTTCGTCCGGAAAAAGGCTGTTCCGCCCCGGTTCGACTCAAAGGCGGACTGGGAGATTATCAGCGGCCTGGCCAAAAGACTTGGTCTGGAGCCGTTGAGCTATGAATCCATCGAAGATATCTGGAAATATCAACTGGAGGGAACCGGAGTCACAATCGAAGATTTTGACGCAACCGGAATGGTACAACTTGCACAGAGTCCTCTTTATCGAAAAGAGGAAGACTTCAAGTTCAAAAATCCTTCCGGCAAAATTGAAATCATTTCGCAGAAGCTGGAAGCCTACGGTTTGCCCTCGCTCAAGCCCTACGAGCCCCCTGCTACTCCGGATGAGGGAATTTTCCGCATCGCTTTTGGTCGCTCTCCGGTTCACACCCAGGGGCATACGGTCAATAATACCCTCCTGAACGAGCAGATGCCTGAAAACGTGCTCTGGCTCAACAAGGCAGTTGCGGAAAAGATGCGCATCTCCGACGGCGAAGATGTAGAGGTCTCCAGCACCGGATATTCCGCCCGGATCAAGGTGAAACTGACCGAGTTCGTGCACCCGGAGGCGGCTTTCATGGTGCATGGTTTCGGACACACCCTTTCCGTTGAAAGCCGTGCTTTCGGCAAGGGCGCCTCGGATAACAGCCTGATGCCCGGCGGCCTGGAGATATGGGACCCCGCAGGAGGAGGAGTGGCGATGCAGGAACATTTCGTGAAAGTGACAAAGTTGTAAGGAGACTTTCACCTCAAGGGGGGGAGATGCCCTACGTCAACATAAAAATCACCAGAGAAGGCGCCACTGCCGACCAGAAGGCAAAGCTCATAAAAGGCGTAACCGATCTTCTCGCGGAACTTCTTGGGAAAAACCCCGCCACCACCGTGGTAGTGATAGATGAAGTGGACACCGATAACTGGGGAATAGGCGGAGAAACCGTCACCAAACGGCGGGCGGGCGAGAAACGAAGAAACCGATCTTGACGAAGTTCAGCTTGTAGAATAAATCAGCGCCTTCGGCGGATAAACTTATGCTGCTTTCCCTGCAACTTTTGAAGGGCGCCAAGTTCTCCCGTACTCTCGATTTCGTTACTGCCTACACCCACGCCCGTGGAATCGAACCCTCGACGGTTCTGTTCTCGAAAGGTTCAAAGCGCCCTTCTTCATCACCGACGAAGGTGCGGATCTTCGCCTTGTAGCGGAATCCATACGAGCCGGACGATTCTCTCTCGGTCCATACCCGGGTGGTTGTCTTGCACATGATTTTCCAAAGGCTCCCGTCTACGGTCCTCTCCATGATGGATTTGGAGCTTGTATACCCGATGAGCGTTTGCGGAAAATCGCGAACGACCAGGTAATTCTCAGTGCTTGTCTGGTCAACCCAAATGTTCCGAAGCGGTCCCCCGTAGCAGCAACGGCCGTAATCCGTAGACTTCTTGACCAACATGGCCTCCATTCCGAGGAAGGAAATTCGCTTCGCCTTTCGACTGTTGGAGCCTTCTCGGCTGGTGGTGGTCGGCACATAGGTTTCCGAGTCTACCCAGGTGACCTGCGGATTTTCGGGCAGCAAGGTTTTCAGGCGAGCATCCTGCGCTCTTGTCCTTCGTAGCGGCAGTGACAGGGCGCTCATTGGGACACCTTCCAGGGGCCCGGTGTATAGAGTGATGACAGGGGTCTGCGCGCCTGCCCACATGGTCGGGAAAAAGGAAGAAGAAACGGAGAGCCTGACGCGCCAGCCTCGCTTGAACGTATGGCCGATAACATTGAGAGGAACGCTCACGTGGAAGATTTCTCCAGGCGTCACCGGTTCTGGATGTTCAGCGTCACCGCCCCTCATGGCCAGGTTGAAAAAACGGTAGCAGACGAGGTGGGATGCCTTCGTCTCGGGGCTTACTTCACATAGTCGAACGGCAATGGAGGCAATGGGCTGGTCGCAGGAGAGCGTCAGGTGCGCCGTAGGGCGCCCGAAACAATCGATGTCTTTTTGAATCGCGGCGGTATCAAAATGCAGCGACTCACTATCAGCCGTAGACTGGTCTCCGGGCAGATCATCGTTGCCGCTGCGCCCCCACGAGGAGGTCTCAAGCATATTCGTTTCAATTATAAGACGATCCGAGCCGACGCACCTTGCGCTGCGCACCGGGGTTAAGGTGGAAAGCCGGGAGTCTTGCCGGAGGTACAGGATTTTCTCTTTGACCCGGTCGGCCCATTTACCGTCTTCAGCGGCCCATTTGCCTTGTTCCAGATCGCAGGGGAAGGTATTCGGCTCCCTGGACTCCCCCAGCCAAACGGTCATTTCAGGCAACTCGGTTTCCGGGTCAGGAGCTTTTCCCTTGAGCCATTTGTCCCACCAGTGCGTCAGCACATAAGGCATCCAGTCCATTCGCGGACCCGGATAGCCGTCATTGGGGGTGGAATGTCCCCATGGGCCGAGCAGTCCCTGGACAGGCTTTCCGGCGGCGCTGAGTCCGGTCACAGCCCGCAGTACTGGATTCTTGTACCCATCCTGGTAGCCCGAAACGATATAAATGGGAACCTTGACATCCCGGTACCTGTCACGCACGCTCGAAGCATACCAATATCGATCTCTGGCCTGGCGCCTGCCCCAGTATTTGAACCAGAACTCCGCCGACCTGATCCGCCTTCGCCACATCTCACTCCATTTTGAACCGGCCACGAGCGGATCGGGCGGAAGGCATATCCAGCCCCACATTGATGACGGCCACCCGAAGTTGTCCTGCATCATAGCGCCGTCAATATAATGTATGTCGTCGTTGTAGCGGTCGTCGGAGCCGCAGATTACCAGCCCTGCTTTCAGTGCGGAGGGGCAGTCCTTATGGGCGGAGACCATGAGCATGTTGATGGCGCTCCAGGATTCTCCCATCATACCGACATTTCCGTCACAATAAGGATGGGCGGCGATCTGTTCGATCACCTGCATGCAATAGGCAATCTCTTCGTTTGTGTACTCGTCCGACAAGATTCCGCCCGAATCTCCCGATCCCTGCAGGTCGATTCTGAAGCAGAGGTAATCATGGTAGGCAAACCATGGATACCATCCGCTGTCCCCGGTCATCATCCCATCCCGGCAACGATAGGGATTCAACTCGACTATGGCCGGGCACTTTATTCCCGCTTTGACCGTGTCCCTGTTGTACCAGTAGTGGCCCTTCAGCTTGATCGGGGCTTTACCGGGATATTGTACGGAAAAAGTGATCCGCCTGGGATCAGGAACCTTGTCCCGGGCCGGGAATGCCGGTGTTTCGGATACATGCCCTGGGTCGAAACCTGACGAGCCGGATGATTTGGTTGCAGAGGCCGGGCCATGGGCGCCGAATGCCAATCCAGGCGCCAGACCTGCGCCGATCAGCCATCCAGTCATGTACAGGAATCTGCGCCGATCGATCCAGAATCGGCTCTCCGCACCATCTGAGGCTGCCGCATCAACGCGCGTATCGTCCGGAAATATATCTTTCGGCATGGACAGAGTCCTCCTCATTTCGCGCGCAGGACGCCGCGCAGACTCTCACCATTTTTGAAGGCCCAGTCGCCGTTGAAAACTATGTCCCACACACGCCAGCCATCCTTTGTGCGCGACAGGATAAGCGTGTCGGTCCACCGCACCGTATCGCCGCCCTCACGGTATACCAGGTGAATTTTCACTTCAGCCCTTCCGCCATGCATGGTTGTGGGCCCTACCCGAAAAGCGCTCGCCCCCTCGAACAGGCTGGAAAAAAGATCACCTTCGATCCAGGGCGGCTTCTCCTCCGGGTTTTCTTTTATAAACCTGTCCCGCTCTCGTTTGGCGATGTCGAACATCACCTGGAGATCTTCACTGAGCAGCGGCCTCCGAAGGAGTGCGCGCCGCCGCCTGCGCCTCCTGCGGCAATGAAGCCGCACATAAGGCCGCCAGCAGTATTGATGCTATGCGAGTTGTAAAAATGCTCTTAAATAACATGCCCCCTCTTCTCTCTTGTGAACTCCAGCCTTTACTGGCCGATGTGCATATTGACCTTCAAGTAGAAAAGAAACCTGAAGTTGAATTATCTGACGTTTTAGGGCTGCCGTCACGCGTAAAGATCCTCTATCCAGCCGGGCCGCCACGCTTTTGGCCACGCCTTTGGCGTGGTTTGAAGGAGGATGAAAATTCTTTGGGTCAGTTTCCCATGCAACTTGATAATGGCTATAATTATGGCTATAATAACGCAGCAATTCACAAGGAGAGATGAGCTTATGGAGGCGCAATACACCATAGCCGAGGCGAAAAACAAGTTGCCTGCAATCGTACATTCCGTTGAAAAGGGCGCCCCCGTGAAGCTCACCCGCCACGGTCGCCCCGTGGCCGTTTTGCTGTCTATCGACCAGTATGAAAGGCTAAGCCGTGGGACGGAAGGGTACTGGGAAGCGTTGGAATCCTTTCGCGACCAGATGAACAAGGAAGGTGTTCAGATTTCAGAGGCTGATTTCGAAGACCTGCGCGACGATTCCCGAGGCCGTGAAGTTGACCTGACATGAAGAGATACCTGCTTGACACCAACGTCTTATCGGAAGCGGTTAAAACGTCGCCTGATATGAGGGTGATGACCATGCTCCAAAAACATCAAGCTAAAGTCGCTACGGCTGCGCCAGTCTGGCATGAGCTTAGGTATGGCTGCATGCGTCTCCCTCCGTCCCGGAAACGAGAGCTGATTGAAGCCTATCTCGAAAATGTCGTTTGGCGAAACCTTGCCATTCTTCCCTATGACGAGCAGGCTGCTCGCTGGCATGCCGAAGAAAGGGCGAGACTGACTGCTCAGGGAAAAACACCCTCTTTTGTTGATTGTCAAATCGCCGCTATCGGCAAAGTCAATGGTTTGATACTGGTGACTCGCAACACAGCCGATTTCGCCATGTTTGAAGGTTTGCAGGTAGAGAACTGGCATAAAGCCGGATAGAAATCTGTCAACGCTTTTTTCGACCACCGGTCATGTTCTGCCGGAGTACACCCGAAGCATGAAGCGGCCTTTTTCATCTGCGATCTTCTGCGACATCTGCGGATTAGATTGGAATATCGGCTCGGCGCCCCGGCCTCACGGGAAAGTGCTGTGAGGTCGCCACGGGCGGTACTGGCCGGAATCACGTCGTGTCGACAATTTTGCCGGGCGAAAAACGCGGAATTCGTGTCCGGCGCAACCTATTTCCTGCCTGCCTGGAAATAGTACACCCAAGCTCTTTTTTCAGACGGGACAATCCTTTTTGTTGCCTTCTCAGCTTCGTCTTTGGTTCCTCCGCTTGCCACGACCAAGCCTTCCAGGAGGGCAAAACATCCCTGGCTGATCCCAGCTTCATTGAAACGCTTTCTATAATGCCGCGCATGGATTTTTCCCATTTCCTGGTGATAGAGTAGCCTGAGCGCGGGCTTCTTTCGGATCAGGCCTTCAATGTCTTCCCAGTGTTGATCACGATTCTGCTTGTTCTTCAGATAGAACCTGAGCAAATCCGCATCACTCTCTTCTTTGGCTTCGGCTGAGAACGGCAGTGAGGTAACGATACCGTGTTTCAACTTGGCTTTTTGGAAGACATCCATGATGCCTGCTCGAAACCCCTTTCCGAAGCTGATTCTATAGGGGGCTAACAATCCATCGTAAATTATCTTGTCCCTGAACGGCAAAAGGACTGCTTCCACCATGATTGGGACATCCGGGCCTACAATGATTTCCAGATCGTCCACCAAGCCGAGAACGCCATAGGCTATTTCTTCGTCGTCCTTGAGGAAAACGGAATGGATCTTCAAATGGCTGACAAGAATGAAGCGCCCACTGATTCGATGGTTCCAGCTCCCAACGATGTTCATCTCGTCTGAAGAAAGATGAAAGGGATTTTCGTTGAGAAATGACTCAATCAGATTGTCCTCATCCCACAGGGCGTTTCTGAGTACCACTCTTTCATCGAAGGGCAACTGAGTTATTTCTTCCGGCGTTTCTGCAGCAGGAAAGACATTGAGCTTTTTGTTGGCAAAGGTCAAAAGCGCCAGGTTCAATTTATAGTATATATCAGTGTCTTCGGCGGAAAGTTTCATGTCCCTATCCTTGATGCCAATTTGCGGTAGGATTGAGTAGCACAGGGCCTTGAGCCCGGCCCCTTTACCGGCAGTGCTCGGGGTCTATGTCGAGAATAAGCGCGATAGCCCTTTTCATCTCATTTATCTGCGCTTCGGATACATATCCTATTTTTTCTAAAAACCTGCCGTGGCTGATAGCTCTCAGTTGAAAACAGTCCACCGAGGACTTTTTTGCCAGTCCATGGGCTGAGGTGGTATCGAGGGATACGAAGAACGGGTGGTTTTCCCACTGTGCTTTCCAGCCGGTTACCGGCAGGACAATCGCGAGACGAAGATTCTTGGTGTGGCCTACGTTCAGGATTACAACCGGTCGTTTCTTCCTGATCTCATCCCCCACACTCGGATCGAGGTTGACCCAATAGATGTCACCGTTCTTCAAAGTCTTCTCCCTCAAGCGAATCGAACAAATTACCGACCGGGGCTTCGCCAAGCAACTCCATGGCGGAAGCCCTTTCCCGATCTCGAATCTTGCGGCGGTCTTCGCGGATCTTAGCGCTTACCGCATCCCGCACATATTCGCTCAAGCTCCTGTACTTTAATTCCTTGTGGGTCTTCTTGATAAAATCGTAGCTTTCCTTGTCAATCTGAACCTTGGTCTGTACAAGCATCACTTCATCCCTCAACGCATTTTTAGATTACTGTACCCCTTTAGGGGCGAAAATTCAACCTCACTTTATAGTCCCAAAAATTGGGGAGAAATGAATCGGTGAATCGCCCTGGTTCCAGGGGTAAATTCTCTGGTCTCTCTCACTGTTAACTCACTGTACATCACTGATCAGCCTGACCAGTTCCTCGGCGGAAATCTTCCCGCTGATATCGCTTCCATCGAGCAGGCTTCCGGCGAGGTCCCTTTTCTCCTGGTGCAGTTTGACGATCTTTTCTTCAATAGTGCCCCTGGTCACCAGGCGATAGATGGTCACCGGGCGCTGCTGGCCGATGCGGTGGGCGCGGTCGGATGCCTGGTCCTCAACTGCCGGGTTCCACCACGGGTCCATGTGGATGACGTAATCAGCGGCGGTGAGATTCAGTCCCAGTCCACCGGCTTTGAGGCTGATGAGGAAAAGCTCTCCTTCTCCCGACTGGAAACCGTCGACCTCCTGTTTGCGCTCCTTGGGCGGTGTGCTCCCGTCAAGGTAGCGGTAGCTGATTTTCCGTTTATCCAGGTATTCGCGGATGAGGCTGAGATGGCCGACGAACTGGCTGAAGACGAGCGCCTTATGCCGGTTTTCCAGTAGCTCGGCTGCGACCTCTCCGAAGACTTCGAGTTTTGAGCTGGAGAGCGGAGTATCGGGAACGACCAGTTTTGGGTTGCAGGCTGCCTGCCTCAACCGGGTGATTTCGGCCAGGATTCTGAAGTGCTTTTGGGCGATGGGAGCGGTATCGGACTCTATCTTTTCCAGGGCCTGTCGCCTCAATGCTTCATAGAATGCATTCTCCTCGGAGGTCATCTCCACCTGGAGCACAACCTCCGTTCGTGGAGGAAGCTCTTCGAGGACCTGGGACTTCAGCCGCCGCAATATGAAGGGCTGGATCAGCCTTTTCAGGCGTTTTCTCGCATCCCGGTCGGTGTACTTTTCGATCGGTACTGCAAACCTTTCATTGAACTTTTGCATTGACCCCAAAAGACCCGGGTTGATGAAATTAAAGAGGGTCCACAGCTCGCCAAGATGATTTTCGATTGGCGTGCCGGTGGTGACGATCCTGAAGTTGCCTTTGAGGCCCATCGCCGCCTGGGACCGTTTGGTCAATACGTTCTTTATTGCCTGCGCCTCATCGAGAACGATGACGTTCCACTCGGTAGACGTCAGAAGCTCGGTCTCCTGGATCAGCAGTCCATAGCTGGTAACCAGCACATCGTGAGGTCCAAGGCTTTTTACGAGTTCTTCCCTATTGTTGCCGTTAAACTGAACCACGTTGAGCGTGGGAGCGAACCGGTTTGCTTCGGCCGTCCAGTTCCAGCAGACAGAAGTGGGAGCGACAACCAGGCTGGGGCCCTGAGCGGCCCGCTGCAGCATTATTGCAATCGCCTGCAGGGTCTTCCCAAGCCCCATGTCATCGGCAAGACATGCCCCTATTCCCATATGACCCAGGCGCGACAGCCACGTGTAGCCTTCCACCTGGTAGTCGCGCAGTTCCGCCCGCAGAGTGGACGGCACACGCACAACCGTCTCCTGACCGGCCCTGATGCGCTCGATCCTCGCTTTCCAGGCTGCGTCCACTTCAACGTTCGGGATCGATTCGATGAGATCCGGCAGGGTCATGGCAGCCAGGGGATGGAGCCGAATCTCCTTTCCTTTTCTTTCAGTGAAGGCGTCCAACTCTTCGAGCCTTTTCCGGAACTCTTTCGTAAGCGCCAGAAAGCTGCCGTCTTCCAGCGGAATGAAACGGTTGTTCGTCGTATTGAGAAGTTCGAGAAGCCGCTTCATATCGAGCACCAGGTTATCATCGACCGTAAGGCCGCCGCTCACCTCGAACCAGTCCGTCTTACCGCGTATTTTCATGCGGAACTGATCGAAGCTCACCTCGCGGGTGACCTTGAGTTTTTCCCCTTCGGGCCACTCGACGAAAACCTGCCCTTCCTGCTGCAGGGCTCTGAGGTCGAGCAATACCTGCAGGCAATCCTCAGGTGCTTCGAGCAGCCACTGCCGGTCGGAATCCGCAAGCCTGGCGAGGGTGGGAGAAGCTGCTTCCAGCGCATCCGCCATCTTCTCTTCGGCACGAAGGTCTCTTCTGGTCTGCATTTTCTTCCCGTCCACTTCGGCTATGACGTTGGCCGCCCCCGCGCCGGGCTTGAGGTAGGGTCCGCCTTCCTCTTTGAAAGGCTTTACGAAGACCTCCACGCGAAAACCCGGACCCGACGGGATGAGATGCACGTGAGGCGTCGAGTCGGCTTCGACCTCCACCACGTCCTTCGACTTGCCCCCGATATCGGAATGCACAAGCATGTGGGAGGAGAGCGCCGAAATGGCGCCAAGAACCTCCTGCGAGGCGGAGGCAGGCACTATAAGGCCTTTGTCGCCCAGGACCCGGGCGATACGCCGGTGCTTATCGGTAAATTCGATCACCTTGAACCGGCTGGGTGTCTCCTGTATCAGCATGAAGCGTTTATCATCCAGTCCGGACGCAAATTTGATCTTCAGTTTCGATCCGGACTTGGCCACCCGGATTTCAGGCTCCCCCCTGACAAATTCGGCCCGGGTGGAAGGAGAGGCCTCCAGGAAAAGCCGCGGATGGCCGACCAGGGCGGGCAGGAGCGCATCCATATTAAATTCGTAGCCGTTATAGTACTGGTTCTGCTTCAGTGCGGAACAGATCGCATGGTCCTGCTGATCGATATAGTCGAGCTTATCGTGACTGGCAAGGCGGCTCATGGCCACCGGGCGGCCTTTGGTCCATTCGCCTCTGGCCGTAAGCTTCTGCTCGATCGGCTGCAGGGACACCGCACCCCTGGAATATCGGACAAGCCATATCAGCCTCATCCCTGCCCCGGCCTTCCGCCCCGCGGCCCCGTCGGACTCGCCCGCAATTGCCACGAGCGCGCGCAATCCCTTTTCCCAAGGCTCTTCGACGACAATTGAAGAGACCAGCGGCTGCATTCCGCTCCGGGTTACCACCCTGTCCAGGAATTCACGGCAAGAAGACGTCGCCGCGCCGGTGCGCACGAGAAGCGCCGCACACTCCATCGCCATCCAATCTATCCCGGCTGCTTCCGCCTTCTGGAATATCAGGTCGACCCGCGCAGTAATATCTTCGGAAAGCCTGCCGTTTACCCAGTAAGCGGCAATGGCGTTGAAAAGTGCGGAAAGGATGCCTGCCGCCCTCAATTCAGCCGCTATCATCCCGTTCGCCTCTTTGGTCTCGAGCCGCTGCGCGTGGATGACTGCTTTAAGCGATCTGAATACCGATGATCTGAAATCCTGTCCCTCTTTGGGGGAAAGGAATGCGTTCACCATTTGCTCGGCTTTTTTCAGAAGTTCTTCACTTTGGGACCTGAGCAGCGACAGTATGTGGAAGATCCCCGCCATGCCGCGAAAGATCAGATTCTTCTTACCGACAATGCGCCTCAGCTCCTTAATATCGGCATCGAAAGACTTGACAGCCTCGCAGTTTTTGCCTTCGATAAAGAAGATCCATCCCGCCATGCCGAGTGAATAGAGGGGGTCTTCGATTCCGGATATTATTTGCCTCGCCTCCTTCAGCCTGCCGCCCATAATGAGCCGTGAAGAAAGGTAGAAGAGCAACTGGTCGATTGCGGGCTGAGACGCCGACCGGAAAAGAGACTCTTCCATGGCATAGGATAAGGCGTCGGCATCGGGCTTAAGATCGATCATTGCACGGTTGAAAATCAACGAGAGCGCATAGAGTCTGATATCCACCGGAAGTGTGGCAAACCATTCAGGGTCGAAGGGATCGTCGAATATTCCTGTTATAGAGTCCAGGTAATTTCCGCCCCCGCTACAGAGCGAGATCAGTTCATCGAGCTGTTTGCGAAAAAAGTCCCAGTCGCGGGAATGGATGCCGACCCGCAGATCCCGGAACATCCGGGGACAAGAGGCTCTGCTAAAGGAATAGAACTGGGAGTGCTTCAGGGGCAATTCCTCTTGAACCGCCCTGAATAAAGGACCGAATCGGATAGAACCTCTGGGGCCGCCCCTGTACCCGGCGGCCCTCGAACGGGGGAAGAAGCCCCCCCGCGAGTGCTGTTTCCTCAACGAAGCAAGAGCGCTCCTCGCCATTTCGTTCACGGTTCTGTCACGGTCGTTGGTCATCTTCGAAATCGTCGCGGCAGCCCAGGAAGGAGCGCTCTCACTCAGTATGCCTATTACACGCAGGCGAATCTCGGGATTGATGTCTTCGGCCGCTTCCTTTAATATTTCCTTAACCTGGGCGCTTTCGGGTGCAATAGCCCCCGCTGCCGAAAGGACATTTGCATAGAACTGCCACGGCTCTTTTCGTATCAGCTTGAGCAGCAGGGGTAGTGTGTGGCTGCCCATCCGGCTGCACGCCAGGAGAGCGGCCTGTCGAACGGCCCCGGCAAGGGGGTGGGAGTGCAGATATCCGAGGTTTTGTATAAGAAGGTTCAGGAAAATGCCGCTGTCTTTGCTGTTCCTGTACATGAGGCTTTGTAGAGCTTCATCGTGTTTCCACAGCACAGTCAGCCTGCTCTTTATCTCCCCCTCGGGCGAGACTGCATGCAGGATCTGACTGGAGGACCACTGTCTCAGGCTCACATCGGAGGCGAGTATCTCCAGTTCCGATTCGGCGCACGACGGACAAAGAGGCCCGGGAGCGGTTTTGAACGCTTTGCCCTGCACGGGCCTGGCGCAGGAAATACAAGGTCTGCCGCCCGGCAGCTTATCCGTCCAGGTCTGCTCCGATTCGATCCCTTTCAACAGATCGCCTGCATTGAAAATCAGCCCGGCGTTGAATGCCCGCCTGGTGACAATTTCGATAATTTCCGCAGCGACCTGGTTATCGCTATTCAAAAGCTTGCAGGAACTTAATCTTCTCACGTGGGATTCAAAGGCTTTTTGCGAGTTGATCTTTTCCCCGGGTAGGCGCACTTCGGACTTGCAGAAGATCTTGTACAATACGGGAGTGCTGATGGGTTCGTATACTATCGAACAAAGCTGCAGCAGGGCCTGTTCCACAGGCGGTAAGCTCTCGTAGGCCTCCAGCAGCGCACTGCGAACTTCTTCTCTTGTTCCGGCCATTATCCTGTTCGTATCCTTCTCCCCCGAGGCCGCACCAATGACATTAAGACACGGACTCGAGGGCCAGATCGTGGTGCATGCTTTACAATAGCGGGAGCGGGAGGTCACCCTGTAATGAGGCATACCCCCGGCAGGCGCCGGAGGTATGCCTCTATATTTATAGCATATTATTTCCAGGCTCTACAGGGTCATTCCGTACTGTCAGCCGAGGAAGCACTTTACAAAAGAAAATATCTATTCCATAAGAGCTTGAACCCTCTTTTGCAAAGAAAAGGAAGCAGAGGATCATCACTGAGTCAGGCCTCCTCGGACATCGCCATCACCGGCGTCCAACTGCTCAGCGCTGCCTATCCAATTGTACAGCTCCCGGCTGTCCCCTTTGGCGGCGACGGCGTACATTAATCGTTGGATCGAACTCAGCCTGGGCGGCGCCTACGATTTTACCTACGGCGCCGGCATAACCATTAGCATCTCGGCAGGCATTAACACCTCAGTGAGCCACAGATTCTGTGTGGCGGCCGCAGGCGTTTACTGGATCACTTCTTCAACAGCCACCGCCGTCGAGCTTTCCTCGTTTTCAGCCCGCCCCTCTTCAAAGGGCGTGAAGCTGAAGTGGGAGACTGCCCAGGAGACGGACAATGTCGGTTTTCACCTCTTGCGGAGCGCCAGTAAGAAAGGAAAATACACCCGCATCACCGATGCCGTCATACCCTCCAACGGCAGCCCCTGGGATGGCGCCGCCTACAGCTACGTGGATAAAGAGGCGCCTTCAGGAAACGTCTGGTTCTACAAATTAATGGATGTAGACTATTCGGGAAAGAAAACGTTGTACGGTCCCGTATCTACTCACGGACTGGATTTCAGCAGCGAACAGATCGAAGGAAAAGATCCTGCCGGCGCAGGCTTCGAGCCCGCTGTGGAACGCGTGGAATTGACAGAGGTGCAGCCTGAGCCGCCACCCTGTCGTCCGCGAGATATCCGCACGGTTGCACCCTGATCACCATAGAAGGCCGAGATTCTATAAGACCGCGCATGATCCCGATTCCAGGGATGCACGAAGCTCGAGCTTAAATCCCGGGGTTCCCAAACCGGAATTTTATGACCAGCGGAAATAACCAGGACCAAAAGTGCGGGGAAATGATTCCCCCGCACTTTTTTTTCCTTCGGTTTTTTCCTGTTCACAACTTCTCCATCCTTCACGCGTCACTCTTCCCCTGCTCCCCACCTTCTTTTCTTTCGCTTTTTTCCTGTTCACAGTTCACTGTTCACTGCTCACTGTTCCATCCTTCACTGCTCACTGTTTTATTTGCGCTGCCTGACGGCGCCGGAATGCTGCCGGCATGGTACCGGAATGCTACCGGATTGATACCGGGATGCTACCGGATTGATACCGGGATGATACCGAGATGGAACCATTTTGATGCCGGATCGGTCCCTTATGATACCGGATTGATACCAAGGATTTTCCTCCGTATCTCTTGCACGGTCTCATCCGATAGCCCCTTGCGAGGCTCTTGCCCGTGTGGGCCTTTCTTCATTTCATCCGCAAGGGCCATCGCTTCCCTCAGGCCTTTTACCGTGGAGGATTTGATCCGGCACGGATAGGCCGCCAGGATGTTTACCCCGAGACGGCATGCCTCTTCGAGCATCGCCGCAGCGTCTTTGCGATCTTTGCCTTTCCGGGACAGCCCCACGGGCGCGAGCGGCTCTCCCGACCCGGCAGCGTGCTCTTCCTTCCCGGCGAGGGATTCCATCGAAAGTACGGCGACCGCTTCCCTCACATCCAAAGACTCCAGGCATTTTTCGATCATCCTCCTGCGCAGCAGGACCCTATTGGTGCGGATCTCGATCAGCGCCCTCCCGAACTCGCTTTTCTTCTCTACCCATCCGTTTTTCCCGCTCCAGCGCTTGAGAGTCGTAAGCGGAATACCGGTAAGCTCCGCCACTCCCTTCAGGCTATGGCCCGAGCAGAAGTACAGGTGCTCCGCTTTCTCCAACCGTTCCTCCGAGTATCGTCTTCTCACCGTCCACCATCCTTTCCCAGCTCCCCACCCTTTTTTCTTTCGGTTTTTCCTCTTCACTCTTCACTCTTCACTCTTCACTCGTGATAACACCCGCTCCTTGCAAGTAGTGCAATTTTTATTTCCCCTCCACCTTGAATTCTGAAAAAACTTGAAAATGGGTGAGACGCACCCGCATTGCGAACGGCGAAGCGCTTGTTTCCGTACCAGCGGATTTGTTCCGCTTTTCCCAATGGTAGAAAAGAGAGCTTCAGAGTTGGAGAAAAATGGCGTCATGGGTATGGATGCCCTCCATGTTGCGTGTGCGGAAGAGGCCAAAGCTGATTACTTTGTGAGTTGCGATGATGTTCTCGTAAAAAGACTTTGCAGAATCAAAGATCTCAGGGTCCATGCCGTGGGTCTTTTGGAGTTCATCTCCAGGGAGGTATTTTGAATTATGACGGTATCCATTGATTTGACGCCCGCTGAGATTCAGGATATGGCTAAAGGAACCACCACTTAAGGAAATCAAACGCCGCGCGAGCGGCGCAGGGAGAACAACCATAGAACCAGAAAATTCCCGCCGGATAAGGTTTTCTATTTCTATCAGGAGCTGCTGGAGGGGTTTTTGCAGGGCCGCCCCAAACCATGAAAAGCCGTAGATTCTATGATGGAAGGGACCATTTGAGAAAACCGTCAAGCTCTGGTA
>CAZIJV010000024.1:0-78719 GCA_964539645.1 uncultured Syntrophobacter sp. | reverse complement strand
GCATGGGATACCGCCTTCGAAAAGTTGTAAAAGCCAAGCCCCAAAAAAAATTCCGCAAACCGATGCCATATTCGAAAATATCAAAGTAAAAGAGCAACTCCTCGGAGCGGAAAGCATCAAGCGAGTGAGCCTGGACTGCAAAGCTACAGTCAATATTGGCGATTACTCCAGAGGGGGAAAGACGCGGGGCGACAACAAGGCTTGCGACCACGACATGGGGTGCGATGAAAAATATGTTCCCTTTGGAATCGTGGATGAGGACACCGGCCGGATGAACATTACCTTTGGCGGCTCCCATAAAACCAGTGATTTCATTGTCGATTCCCTCCTGGCGTGGTGGGACGGACTCACTCCCCGGGAGCGGGAAGAGACGGTTCTCATCCAGATCAAAGCCGACAATGGTCCCGAGAGCAGCGGAGTACGCACCCAGTTTCTGAAGCGGATGGTGGAGTTTGTCGACTCCATCGATAGAGCCGTCCAACTGCTCTACTATCCGCCTTACCACAGCAAGTACAATCCCATAGAACGATGTTGGGGCGTGCTGGAATGCCACTGGAACGGCGCCAAACTCACGAGCGCCGAAACCATGCTTGAATGGGCCAAGACCATGACATGGAAGGGGCTGCATCCAGTGGTCGAATTGAGTAAAAAGGTTTACCAAAAGGGGGTCTCTCTTACCAAGAAGGCGATGCGAGAGATCGAGAGCCGCTTGGAGCGAAATCCGGAACTTCCAAAGTATGATATTCTGATTCTGCCAGCTTGATCGGTAATTGTATTTATGGAAATCACCTAAGAGCTTGGGAAAATGACCGGAGCAGGCAGAGGCTCGGGAGTTTTTTCTTGAGCCAGGGGTTAGGGGAAGCTATTCTGAACATTGTGACCCGGGAAATGCAAATGGGTTGCTTTGGGAATGGAAATCTTACTTCGACCAGAACCGCTGACCTGTCTTTTCGCAGATTTGTTCATAACAGGGGGTGCATATGAGAGTACAGGGCCAGCCTCAGAGATTGATGTTTCTTTTAGTATTGATTGTTTCCTTTGCCGGAATGCTCTTTTGCATGGGCCTGGCGCATGGGTCCGATTCCGCTGGTGACGATCGTCTTCCCTCTTATATCTCGCAGCGCATGGATCTGATCAGTTCCCCCGGCGCCGTTCCGGAATCCCTTTCGGATGACGATAGATGGAAGGGGGCGCCCGGTGTGCCCGCCGGGGTAAATGGAATGGTTTCCGCCCTTGCAATCGATGCGACCGGAAACTTGTATGCGGGTGGAGGCTTTACCCAGGCGGGGGGAATACCGGCTAATTACATCGCAAAATGGGATGGTTCATGCTGGTCTCCCCTGGGTATCGGGATGAACGGGGGCGTTTCCGCTCTCGCCTTTGATGCGAACGGCATCCTCTATGCCGGAGGGTCATTCACCACCGCTGGTGGGATTGAGGCCAACCGCGTCGCCATGTGGGATGGTTCGAATTGGTCTTCCTTGGGTGAAGGGATCGACGGCAGAGTCTCTTCCCTGGTGTTTGACAATAAAGGGAATCTTTATGCAGGAGGGTCATTTACCGTTGCGGGGGGTATAGCTGCAAGCAACATTGCTGTCTGGAATGGCTCCAACTGGTCGCCGCTCGGGGGCGGGGTAAGCGATAGTGTTTTTGCCTTAGCAGTGGACGAAAATGACAGTCTATTTGTTGGCGGGCGCTTCGCAACGGCAGGAGGCATAGAGGTCAATTCCATTGCCCGGTGGGACGGCGCCGCGTGGTCCGCTCTGGGCAGTGGGATAATATATGAAGATTATATTTATTACGGCTATGGAACCGTTTCCGCCCTGCTGGTTGACGGGAAAGGCAATCTCTATGCAGGCGGTAGTTTCGCTCTGGCTGGTGGAGTACGAGCGAATAATCTGGCAGTGTGGAATGGTTCCAGTTGGTCCTCTCTGGGCTTGGGGTTAGGAGATTATCTCTACGCTCTGGCAATGGACTCCGGAGGCAATCTCTATGCCGGATTCCATATGCCCAGCGCGATTGCAAAGTGGAATGGCTCTACCTGGTCAACTGTGGGCGGGGGAACGAGCGGCGGGGTCCACGCACTGGCAGTGGACGGAAGGGGAATGCTTTACGCAGGAGGGATATTTACCACTGCGGGGGGAGTAACCGCCAACCGCATTGCCCGGTGGAACGGAATCAGTTGGTTCGCCTTGGGCAACGGTTTAAACGGAAGCGTGAATGCCCTGGCGATGGATGGAAAAGCTAACCTCTATGCGGGAGGTGAATTCACTACTGCGGCGGGCATAATTGTCAATCATGTCGCCAGGTGGAACGGTTTTATCTGGTCTGCTCTGGGGAGCGGGATCAACGGTAAGATATCGGCCCTTGCTGTGGACGATAGCGGGAATCTCTATGTGGGAGGGGATTTTACAACTGCCGGCGGCAAGGCCATTTCCGGTCTGGCAATGTGGAATGGTTCAGACTGGTCGGCTGTGGGGGGCGGAATTGATGGTGCGGTCACAGCCCTGGCCGTAGATGGAAACGGGAACCTCTATGTGGCCGAAAGCTTCAGTATGGCGGGAGGGGTGACATTCACCAATATTGCAAAGTGGAATGGATCAGCCTGGTCGGTGCTGGGATCAGGAATAAATGGAAAGGTTTATTCCCTGGCTGCGGATGGAAGCGGAAATCTCTATGCGGGAGGAGAATTCACCTCAGCCGGAGGGACGGCCGCTGCAAACATAGCCAAATGGAAGGGGTCCAGTTGGTCGGCTCTTAAGGGAGGAACCAGTAGCGGTGTGAAGGCCCTGGCAATAGACGGGAATGGAATGCTCTACGCGGGAGGCCAGTTCACAAGGGCAGGAGGCATAGCCTCCAACCGTATTGCCCTGTGGGATGGGAGCACCTGGTATGCATTGGGCAGCGGCTTGGATAATAGTGTTAATTCGCTTGCTGCCGACGGAAATGGAATGATCTATGCCGGTGGGAACTTCAGCCAGGCGGGAGGAGTAACGGCAGCCAGAATAGCGAGATGGAATGGATCGAAGTGGGCTGCTCTTGGCGGAGGAGTGAACGGCAGAGTCTATTCCCTGGCCATCAATGGCGCGGGCAGCGTATATGCCGGCGGGTTGTATTACATCACATCTCCCACAGTCGGACTCTGGCATGAAAACATTGCCAGGTGGGAAGGCAATCCGGTCGTCTTAGTAGACTTTGCTTCAAGGGGCCTGCACATTTATAAGGATAAAAAATGGAAGAAGATAAACTCCCGCCATCCAAATATAATAGCCGGCTATATAGCACCGGATGGATACAGCGTTGCAGTGAATTTTCCCACTCTCGGTTTGTACTTGTTCAATGACTCAGGGTGGCGCAGAATTAGTGGCTGGACTGATGCTCAAACCATAATCGGAATCGGATCTAACCTTTTTGTGGATTTCGGTGTCAAGGGAGTTTATCGCCGCAACGTCGCAGGCTGGAACAAGATTCATTCAGCCAATCCTTCCAGGCTTTCCAGTTATGGCGGGAAATTGGTCGCCTCCTTTCCCGGATTGGGTCTCTATGAGTACAACGGTACATCCTGGAAACGCATCTCACTCTGGAAGACAACCGAACAGATGGTAGGGATAGGATCGAGGCTTTATGTGGATTTTGGGGCCAGAGGGCTTTATTTCCGCGAGAACGAACGATGGATAAGAATCTCAGGCGATAATGTTCAAAGGATGAGATCGTATGGGTCCAGCCTGGTGGCATCATTCGTTGGATTAGGCATCCGGAAGTACTGTGGCTCATCCTGGACAACCCTCTCCACGGATGATCAGGTGGAAAACTTCGCATCCGCTCTCAGCATCCCGCTCATGCCCCCCACACTCTATGTAGATCGCGGGACAAAAGGATTGTTTCAATTTGACAAGAAGCAATGGACGAGAATTGCAGATTCCAATCCAGACTTCCTGTCCAACTTCTTTGGAGGGGTGCTGGCGAACTTTCCTGACACCGGCATCCAGGCTTATTCTAATGGGCAGTGGACCGTTTTGAGTCCGGATCTGGATTCGGAAATCATCAGAGTGCTGCTCTTTGAGTAGAAAGGAGCAGCTTTTTGTGCGCTTTTGCTGTGTATAATCTCTCAGTTAACTTTTTCCAGGTAAGCGGTCATAGCAGGGCGGTGTGACATTCATCTGATGTGCACATCTATTTTTGAACTTGCCTCTGATCTGCCTGACGCTGCCTTTGAGAGTTTAAGTTTGAAGACCAGATCCCGGGAACTGGTAGAAAAGAGTCGGATATAGTCGATCACTGCCGCTCCGGACCGGCCTGTGCCGAGTGACCAGTTAACCTGTCGGATATTGGGCGTATAAAGAAAGCCGTGCGGTACAGTTATGGTCTGCTCGGATGTGATTGTCTCATCGAATGAGAACGAAGTGCTGAAATCGGTGCTGATCCGGCTTTCCCCGACTTTCCCGCCAATACTCCAGAATTGGCAGCAGCCAACGTTCGGGAGAGCCCCGGCAAATGCCGTCCCTCCGGGCGGCAAATGGAAAGTGAGAGAGATTCTCTCTGCAACCGGCGCACCGCGAAGGCTGTTAAATACGGCTCTTGTTTTTGAATCCGCAATTACTGATCCGGATATTGTGTTTGCTTCATATTCGTTGTTGGCGCCGGCATCTCTCACCACTGCATAGCCGTTGATGCCGCCCCTGTCCGTGAATGTCAGGACATTACCGCTTCCCTTCATCACTATTCCGTTGCCATTCACGCTGTCAAGGCTGGCATCGATCACATTTCCGTTCCCCAGAATGTGAATTGCATCTCCCGAGTTAAGGGTCCCGGATTTTCGATCTGTGCTGTTCCTGTGGCTGAAGCCAATCCTGTTATTCAGGCTTGCCCGGGTGAGGACAAGTGATTTCCAACCCTGTACCCGTGTGGGAGGCACTACGGAACGGAAATTAAAATAAGCGGGGATCTGAAAACCGCGAGATTCAATAGTACAAGCGTCCCAATTAACATCGTACCCATCATGGTTGGCATCGTAAACAGGGTCTTTGCCTTTCCAGGCAGGGTAGTAAATGCCATTATTACGGATGGATAGCTTGGAAATCATTCCATAGGTCTTCGACGACAGGTAAATCCCACCGTTGTTAGACTCACTTATTATATGGTTAGCTTCCAAGCGTACGCTGTCTCTAGTGCGGACACCGATTCCAGCCCAACAAGCATAGACGTGCCACGTGTCGGCTTCTAAGGTCACGCCGTCAAGGACAACACCATCGACCGGCGCCCCTGGATATTCGCTTGACGATGGACGCGTTGTAAGTGCAATAGGGCAGGGTAAAATACCACAAAGGCCAAGCCAAAGCTTCTCCACTTCGATGTCGCCTGGCCCACGGATAATGAATGCCTCTTTGCCGAATACTCGACCTTGGATACTGATTGAACTGGCTACATCCTGTGTCGTCGGAGGCGAACCTTCTCCCTCGAATAAAGCACCTACTTCCGGTATGTTGATCAACTCCACGTCGAATCGAAAGCCATATCCCAGGCTCTTGATCCCATAGCCTGAAGAATTGAGGACCTTGTTGGTGAGTGAATTCCACGGCTTGGCGAGATAGCTCCCGTCAATGGTGATCCCCTGAATGCCATAGTCATGCGGGGCATTCACGAGTGAAGCGCCGGCAGCCTTGAGTGAGTCGAAGTCTTCTGTTTTAACGACCGCGGAAAGGTTGGCGCCTTCGGCGGCTTTGAGCACGGTTATTCCCAGGCCTGCGCCCCTGAGATGGATGCCGGTCTTCAAGACAACCGGAGAGCGGACAGTGTATGTACCAGCCGGTAATTCGACTATCCCTCCCCCTTTGGCCTGTTGAGCCGCAATTGCCGCATTGATCGTGGCGGCAGAATCTTGCGAAACACTGCCTGCTGCTTCTCCCGGATTTTTATCGATTTGGGCGCCATAAGCATCTAGCGTGAAGCAAAAAGCAATAAGAAAAACTAAACGGAGTAAACCGGGATGTTTGCCGGAAATAAGCATATTTCTCCCATCCATTCTAACTCCTTAAAAATTATCACTTAGGCTGATGAGAAAGGCTTTGGTATACCCATTGGGCTAGCGCAGATCGCTATTCGAGGACTCTGGGGAAATTCGGTGCTGCAAGCGAAGATCCCTCGCCTGGCTGAGGTCTCTGTTCGGAAACAGAATACGGCCCCCTTCATTCAAAGAGGGCCGTTGAGATCTTCGTATCGCTGCTCGCTTAATTCACTATGTACATGATGGTGATAATAAAGCTCGTTCCTTCCGTCCAGATCTTCAGCTTCTTGCCGTTTGCCAGTGCAGTCAATGCAACGGCAAGCATATCTTTTTCATATCCAGAAGCAGGGCAGAAGTACTTGCCGGTGAATGAACCAAGGTCATCGGTCAGCCTGAATCTGTACTTTGTCCCTGCCATTGACGCCAATGTTGCAGGCCCAGCTTCACTGATTGTGCAAAGGTAGGGCCCTCCAGCCAGGGATTCCGGAATATTAAGCCCCAAAATGCCCGTCAATGCCACTGCGATCACCAGTATCACTCTGATGGTTTTCATCTGCCTCTCTCCTTGAGTTTGGATCAATTGCGCCACTGACTATCACCAATGTAACTGCATGCCATCCATAACCTGAAAAGCCGGGAGACTGCCTGAATGTTTCATCTCCCACTTATGATACGGAAAACCAGAGTTCCTTCTTTCTAAAAATGGCAGATCGCCGGCCGGGGATGGACTCCCCGGGACCAAAATACTTCCGGGGGGCGAGCCGCCGGTATCACTACCTTGTGAAATTGATCTATAATCAGCCACATAATACAGTACTGAGGATCGATTGTCAGCAAAATTATCTAAAACACCCCTCCTTCTTTTTCCAGAATATTATTCGGCATTCCGCACTGGGAATCAAACAGTTTTTGCTATATCTTTTGCGGAATAATAAATCACTCTTGAAGGAGTCTTTGATGGTTTTCGATTCTCTGCAATGCTTCTCACGCTACCCCTGGGGCAGAGCCGCCGAACCGGTGCGGGAGTTTGTCTTCTCGCTGGGGGAGGGTGTCTCTGATGGCGAATATGCTCTGCTTGGCCGTGAGATCTTTGCCCGGGTGATGACCTATGAGACAAAGGACCGGGAGTCGGCGGCGCTGGAGGCCCACAGGGACTATATTGACCTGCAGGTGGTTTTCTCAGGCGCCGAGATCCTGGAATGGTACCCGCTGCAGCATCTGGCGACCTCCCGTGGCTACGATCCCGCAAGTGACGCTGAATTCTACATTAAGCCCTCGGAAGCGCCAGGCAGCCTGTTGCTTGTGCCGGGAGTCTTCGCGGTGCTTTTTCCGCAGGACGGCCATTCGACCCAGATTTTCATCTCGAAGCCCGAGGTCGTACGGAAGGCTGTGGTGAAGGTGAGTACAGCCATTCTGGATTGGTGATCGAAGTACGACCGCCTGCAGAAGTCTGCAGTTACTTCCGGCGCCGTACGGGCTGGGCGGGAACCAATCCGTGGTCAGCCATCCTGTAGGCCGCGCCGCAGGCGGAACATCCCAGCTCCGGGTCCAGCTTCTCGCCGCATGCGCATATCCAGCCGATCCGGCGCGCCGGATTGCCGGCGACAAGCGCGTGGTCGGGAACATCCTTCGTCACCACGGCGCCTGCCCCCGCAAAAGCGTAGCGGCCTATCGCGACACCACAGACCACCGTGCAGTTCGCTCCGAGGGTCGCTCCCCTTTTGACCAGCGTTGTTTTCAATTCGTCCATGCGCCTGATGTGCGCCCGCGGGTTGAAAACATTAGTGAACACCATGGATGGGCCGCAGAATACGTCTTCCTCCAGGATCACCCCCTTGTATACCGAGACATTGTTCTGAATCTTGCAACCGTCCCCTATAACTACATCCGGGCCGATCACCACGTTTTGCCCGACGTTGCAGCGCTCGCCGAGCCGTGTACCGGGGAGCAGATGAGAAAAATGCCATATCCTGGAGCCTGCGCCAATCGTGACGTTATCGTCTATCACCGCCGTTTCGTGAACCAAGTACGGCTGAGGAGCGCTGCCCGGTTTGTCTTCCGAAATCACAGGGGAATGGTCTTCCTGCACGTTGTCGGCGACCACATGTGGCAGGGTGGCGTCAGCGGCGCGCAGGTCAATTCTTGCACCGCTTCGATTGAGCGAGCGCTGCCCGGCATTGAGAACCCGCAGGACCCTCAGCGCTTCCCATCCGTCTGTAACCGGTACGTGACCGGTGGCCATGCAGTTGAGGAAATGCTCGCACTGCAGGCGCAACGGTTCTACCGGCTCGAGATCGATATGCTCCGGCTCAGACCTGGTGGGAACGGGAACGTGATTGCGCCAGTTGATTTCATGCGGGTAGAGAAGAAGCTTGTCACTCCAGGGATGCGTATCGTCAAATACGGCCATTTTGCGATCGCCGACGACGATGAGTTGCTGCACTTTGAAAGGATGGAGCCATGAGACGAAGATGTGCGCCCTGAGGCCCGAAGGAAATTCGAGGTGCGTGGTGGTCACGTCTGCAATCCTGGAATGGAGGTAATTGCCTCCGGTGGCCAGGACCGATTCGGGAGATTCACCGGCAAGAGAGAGAATCATGGAAATATCGTGGGGGGCGAAGGACCACAGTATATTTTCCTCGCGCCGTATCTTCCCGAGGTTGAGCCGGTGCGAGTATATGTAGTTGATGCGGCCGAGTTGTCCGTCTCTCACCATTTCTTTCAGGCGCACGAAGGCCGGATGGAACTGGAGCAGGTGGCCCACCATCAGCGTCAGGCCGCGCTCCGCCGCAAGAGAGATGAGTTCCCGTGCCTCATCTTCATCGAGGACCAGGGGCTTTTCGACGTAGAGATGTTTGCCCGAGAGCAGGATTTCACGGCCAAGGTTGAAATGGGTCTCCGCCGGAGTGGCGACGATCACGCCCTGTATGTCTTCACGGGCGAGAAGCTCATTGAGGGCGAGGCAGGTCTCTATGCCCGGGTACTGCTCTTTCATCTGGCAGAGTACGCCGTCGTTCCTGTCGCAGACGACTCGAAGCGCGCCGAGTTGATAGTAATTGCGGACAAGGTTGCGGCCCCAGTACCCCGAACCGATTACTGCAATTCCCGGTCGGTCAGTAGCCATGATCGTCTCCACATAAGTGGTTCAAGAATCACGGGCGCGACGGATAGAATCTGCTATTTGTCTCTGCTCCTCATCTCTGAGATATGCGTGCATCGGAAGGCTGAAAATGCGCTTTGCGAGATTTTCACTTACCGGAAAGTCGCCTTCCCGGTAGCCGAGGTATGTGAGCGCCTGCTGGAGGTGCAAGGGTTTGGGATAGTATATGGCGCTGGGGATGCCCTGCTCTTTGAGCCTATCCTGAATCACCGTGCGGCGCCTGTCATCTGTTGCAAGAATGGAGTACTGCGCCCAGGCTGAAAGAAATCCTTCGGGGATCCGCTGCAGGACGAGCGGCGGTGAAAGGGATGATCCGCCATTGAGATGGCTGCTGTATCGCTCCGCGACTTCCTGCCTCAAATGAATTTCTTCTTCGAAAATCTGGAATTTGGCCAGCAGTATGGCGGCCTGGAGCGTGTCCAGCCGCCCGTTGATTCCGATGCGCACGTTCTCATACTTATCGGCGCCCATGCCGTGAACCCTGATGGACCTGAGGACAGAGGCCATTTCCTCGTTGTCCGTAAAGCACATGCCGCCATCGCCGTAGCAGCCCAGCGGCTTGGCGGGAAAAAAGGAGGTGCATGAGATGTCGGCAAGAGAGCAGCACTTTCTGCCGTGATATTCCCCACCGAATGATTGAGCCGCATCCTCTATGACAAAAAGCCCGTACCTGCGCGCAATATCGTTGATCCGGTCATAGTCCGCCGGAAGACCGAACAGGTCGACGGCGATAATGCCTCTCGGCCGCGGAGCACCGGATGATGATCCCAGAGCAGGGAGGGGGGCAAGAGAAGGATCGTTTTTTAAAACAGCCTGTAGGACCGCCTCCAGTTTTACCGGGTCCATATTGAAAGTGTCCGGGTCTATATCGACGAAGACAGGGGTTGCGCCAAGCAGGCTGATAACCTCCGCCGTGGCGATAAAGGTGAACGGCGTAGTGAAAATGAGGTCCCCGGAGCCCGTCGAGTAGGCCATAAGGGCCATGATCAGCGCATCGGTTCCAGAGGCGCAGCCGACCGCGTACCTGGCGTCGACATAGGATGCAAGCGCGGTTTCGAGTTCGGTCACTTCCGGTCCGTTGATGTACTGTCCGTGGTCGAGCACCGCTTGCATGCGCCCTTCGATGGAGCTTTTGATTCTCTTCTGTTGAACATCCAGATCTATGAACTTCATCTCCTGGCGCCTCTCAAGGCTGTTCAGTCAGCCAGATCCATATTTTTTCGAGCAATTCCGTCCTGCCCTGCCGGGTTTCCGCTGAAAAAACGACAATGCTTTCCGGCTCTGTGCCGAGAACTTGCGCGGCATTCCGGGAGAGCAGGTTCCATTTTCCACGTGGGAGCTTGTCCGCCTTGGTCAGCACAGGGATGGCGGGGATTTTCCTCTCCCTCAGCCAGAACCAGAGGGCGAGATCGTCGGGAGTCGGAGGATGGCGGGAATCGATTATCGCGACGACCCCGCGAAGATTCTTCCGTGTCGAGAGGTATGTCTCAATCATGGGTCCCCAGCTTTGCCGGACGCTCTCGGCAACCTTTGCATAGCCGTAGCCGGGAAGATCCACGAGCCGAAAAGAGTTGTTGATGTCGAAAAAGTTGATGAGTTGGGTCCTGCCGGGCGTACGGCTCGTTCGCACAAGTTTCTTGCGTTGAACGAGGCAGTTTATCAGCGAGGATTTGCCGACGTTCGATCTGCCCGCGAACGCCACTTCCGGCATGTCATCATGCGGGTATTGGGCGGGACGAACGGCGGAGGTGATGAACTCGGCCGTTTTTATCGCCGGTTCCTCTGTCACTCGCCTGCGCCTTTCCGTTC
This sequence comes from uncultured Syntrophobacter sp., assembly GCA_964539645.1. Lineage (GTDB taxonomy): Bacteria > Desulfobacterota > Syntrophobacteria > Syntrophobacterales > Syntrophobacteraceae > SbD1. The sequence continues at coordinate 67,746 of CAZIJV010000024.1, read as the reverse complement.
CTGCCGGTCTTTCAGGTAGCTCTCGATCCGGTTTAAACCTTCCTTTATGTTCTCCATGGAATTGGCATAGCTGAAGCGAACATAACCTTCGGCATTGGAACCGAAATCAACGCCCGGAGTGATACCGACCTTTGCGTTCTCAAGAATCTCAAAGGCAAAGGAATAAGAATCACTGGTAAAACGGCGCGCATTGGCCAACACGTAAAAGGCGCCCGTGGGTTCGACAGTGATGCCGAAGCCGATCTCCCTAAGCCGAGGAATGATGAACTGCCTGCGGTGGTTGTAGCGGTCCAGCATGCTCGCCACATCTTCCATGACGCTCGGGTCGGTCAAAGCGGTATAACCCGCTGCCTGCGCCACCGAGTTCGCCGAGATGAAAAAATTCTGCACCATCTTCTGGATAGGCCTGACCATATATTTGGGAACGATCAGGTATCCCAGGCGCCATCCGGTCATCGCGAAGAGCTTGGAGAAGCCGTTAAAGACAATGCAGTTGTCGGTAAATTCCAGTATGGAGTGCGCCCGGTCCTCATAGACCAGGCCGTGGTATATCTCATCGCTCAGCACTATCCTGCCCATGTCGGCTATTTCCGCCATCCTGCCCGGATCGAGCAGATTGCCGGTCGGATTGGCGGGAGAATTGATCAGGATCGCTTTGGTCCTGGGAGAGAGCGCCTCCCTGATGGCCTCCGGGCGGTACTGAAAGGCATCCTCTTCATAGACCGGGATCATTTTCGGTACAGCTTCGAGGAAGCGAACGAAGTTGGGGTGGCAGGCGTAATGGGGATTGGAGAGTATCACCTCGTCACCGCATTCCAGAATGGTGCTCATTCCCACCAGGAAGGCGGGAGAGGTGCCGGAAGTCACGATCACCTGGTCGGGTTCAATATTATGAACGCCGTAGGTATTCGAGTAATAGTCGCATATGGCTTTGCGAAGCTTTGGGGCGCCGAGGCTGTGGGTATAGTGCGTCTCGTCTCGGGAGAGCGCCTCGATGGCCGCATCTTTCACCGCTTTGGGCGTGTTGAAATCAGGCTCGCCAACTTCAAGATGAATCACCGATTCCCCGGCGCGTTCCATCTCCTGTGCGCGTTCGAGAACATCCATAACGATAAAGGAGGTCAGTTCCTGGAGTCTTCTGCAGATCACGGGCAACCTTTCCTGAGCGGGGTAATGCCGGCGACTATTCTGAGTCGGCCGGCGCCGTGGGAGGTTTAGTAGCTTTGGTTTTGCCGGCGGGAATCTTGATTATCACCGGTTCGCCCTCGACTTCGCCTCCCAGTTGGGTCATCAGCGTGGTCGCCTTGGAAATGCTGTTCACCGGCTGGAGCTGAAGGACGAATACTCTGCCGAGCACCTGGTGCTTAATCGATTTCACCACGGCGCTGTATCCCTTTTCCTTGAGATTTTTCTGAACCTCTTCGGCCTTTTCCTTATCGACAAAAGATCCAAGCTGCACCGTGTACTTGAAAGCGCCTGCACCTGAAGATTCAGGCTGTTCGCTGTGCGGAGTTTCGAGCGCAGGGGGCGCAGGCGGAGGAGGGGCGGGAATCTCCACCGGGGCCGACTTGGCCTTTATGGGCGTTTCCGGAAGCTTCTCGGGCTCCGGTGGCTTTGAAGTCTCCTGCGGTATTATCTCAAGCTGTGGTTTTGGCTTCGGCTGTACGGGGGGCGTCACGGATTGAATCTGCCGACGCTGGATCTCACTATTTGAGATGACCTCCACTTCGTTGAGCGGCGCTTCCGAGCGGCCGGATTTCTGGCGGGAACGGGTGATGCCCTGCAGCTTTTCCAGGTACTGTCTTGCCTCGTCGGCCATGGGAGTATTGGGCGCCAGTCTGCCCACCCGAGTCAGGGAGAAAAGCGCTGCCTCCATATCGCCTGCCTGATAGCTCATAACACCATAGCGCAGGTGCGCCTCGGCCAGGTCGGGGGAGGACGAAACCGCCTTCCCATACGCATGGCGGGCCTCATCGCCCCTGCGTACCGTTTCGAGTATCTGGCCTATGCGATACCAGGCTGCACCATAAAGAGGGTCGAGCTTTACCGCCTGCTGGTAATAGGTGAGAGCCCTCTCGTTATCCCCTTGTTTTTCAAAGATTCTTCCAAGATTGTATGCGGGCAGTTGGGGAGTTTGATAAAAAGGATCTTCCAGTGCTTTCTGGAAAGCCTCCCGCGCCAGTTCAATCTGCCCGCGTTCGGCGTAGACGCTGCCCAAGGCATTCCATGCTTCCGAGTACTTGGGATTGATCTTCAATGCTTTCTGGAAATGCAACAGGGCCTTATCCGTCAAGGTCCGCAAGCTGTAGGCCAGTCCGAGATCGTACTGGATGGTTGCATCTTCGGGCTTTTTCACTTCGGCTTCGGTGAGAAACTTCAAAGCTGAAGAAGCGTCTCCGGCTGAAATGTACTTCTCGCCCATTGTCTGGAGCTGCCTTGCCGAATAGTTGGGGCCGGATTTGGTGGTGGCGCAGCCCGGAAGAACCAGTAAAAAGACGATCAGCAGAAGTTCGGGTCGTTTCATAGGATTAGGGCCCTTTATAGGTTAAATAACCTTGTTCAGGGAGTATTCGATTATCCCTTCCGCACCCCTCTTGATTAACTTGGGTATGAGTTCACGAACCTGGTGCTTGGAGATGACCGTCTCGACCGAGAGCCAGTCGGACTGGTATAGATGGGCGATTGTGGGGGCGTTCAGGCTCGGCAGAATCTCGATGATATCCTCTACCTTTTCCTTGGGCACGTTCATCTTGAGGGCGACCAGTCCCTCGGCGCGAAGCGCGCCCTGGAGCAGAAGCGAGATATGCTCTATCTTCTCGCGCTTCCAGGGATCGTTCCAGGCATCCTTGTTCGCGATAAGCTGAGTGTTTGTCAGCATCAGCTCCTTTACAATCCTCAGGCCATTGGCGCGCATGGTGGAGCCGGTTTCCGTCACCTCCACGATAGCATCGCACAGTCCCGCGATCACCTTCGCTTCGGTAGCTCCCCAGGAGAACTCCACGTTGACATTGACCCCCTTCGAGCTGAAATGCCTCTTTGTAAAATTCACCAGTTCGGTGGAGATTTTCTTGCCCTCAAGATCCTCTTCGGTTCGTACGGGGGAGTCCATCGGCACGGCAAGCACCCATCTCGCCGGGCGCTGACTCACCTTCGAGTAGATGAGGTCGGCGACGACATGTATGCTGGAGTCGTTTTCCATGATCCAGTCGAGCCCGGTCAGTCCCGCATCGAACGTACCGCTCTCGACATAGCGCGACATCTCCTGGGCTCGGCAGATAGAGCAACTGATGCAGGGATCGTTGATTTCGGGAAAGTAGTTCCTGTCGGAAAGAGAGATTTTCCAGCCGGATTGATGAAAAAGCCTGATAGTGGATTCCTGAAGGCTTCCTTTCGGAATGCCCAGCATGAGCTGCTTCACTTCTTGTAAACCTCCTCGGGATCGAATATGCGAACTCCCTCGACTTCAAAACGGCCTTCCCGGTACCAGCGGTAAAAGCAGCTCTCGAAGCCGGTATGACAGGCCGCTTCCCCTATTTGCTCTATCTGGAGAAGGATGGTGTCGGAGTCGCAGTCTATGGAAATCCGGCGAACGAGCTGCACGTTTCCGGATTCTTCACCTTTCATCCAGAGCTTCTGCCTGGACCTGCTCCAATAATGCGCCTTTCCGGTTTCTATGGTCTTTTGCCAGGCAAGCTCGTTCATGTAAGCCAACATGAGTACTTTCCCGCTCTTCTCACTCTGGACTATAACGGGAAGCAAACCATTCTGTTTACTAAAATCGGGTCCCAAGGTCAATATCCCAGCAATGTTAGAGGTGTTGTCATCAATGTGCGCCCGAACCTGCATCCATTTGTGGTTCCGGCTCACGTGCCGCGAGTTGGCCGCATGCCGCGCTTATCTCCTGGCCGCGGCTCTTGCGGATTATCGCGGTAAGCCCGGCCTTCTGCAATACTTCCTGAAAAGCAAGTATTCTCTCCTCGCTCGGTGTGCGATAAGTCGATCCCGGATGCGCATTGAAAGGAATGAGGTTAACTTTGGCGCGCACTCCCTTCAGGATTCTGACCAGCTCACCGGCCTGCTTCGGACTGTCGTTTACGCCGTCGAGCAGAATGTATTCGAACGTTATGCGCTTCCTCGGCGGAAGCGGGTAGTCGCGGCATGCCCGCATAAGCTCTGCCAGCGGATACTTCCTGTTGATCGGCATAAGCCTGGTTCTGAGCGCGTCATCGGGTGCATGGAGGCTGATGGCCAGGTTGACCGGGCTGTCAGCTCCGAGCCTTCGCATCTGGGGGACCAGCCCGGCTGTTGAGAGGGTTACGCGGCGATGAGACAGAGCCATGCCGTTCTGGTCGGTTATTATCCGAAGGGCGCGAATAACCGCCTCATAGTTTGCAAGCGGTTCGCCCATTCCCATAAAGACCAGGCTGTTGATCCGTGGACCCCATATCGGGTCCCGTTTTGCCCGGCATACCTGGTCGACAATTTCCGCCGTGGTGAGATTTCGCTTGAAGCCCAGGCGCCCGGTAAGGCAGAAGCTGCATTCCAGCGCACACCCCGCCTGGCTCGACACGCACAGGGTGCATCTTCCCTCGTCGGGAATGATGACCGATTCTATGGAGTTGCCGTCATGGAGCCGGTAGAGATATTTTCTGGTCCCGTCCCCGGCTTCATCGATTTTCGATACGGCAAGAGCATCGAGTGTCGAGCCGAATTCAAGCTGGTTCCTGAATGAGCGGCTGAGGTCCGTACATTCGCTCCAGGAGGAGATGTTGCGGACGTAGAGGTGCCGGAAAAGCTGCCTGGCCCGGAAAGGCTTTTCGCCCAGGGTCTGGACCCACTGCTCGAGTTCGCTTGCGGAATAATTCTTTATGAAAACCGGTTTCATCAAAGTCGGCTATTTTCTCGAAAAATATTGATCTGATGTTCTGTCCTGCAGAAATATTCGATTATAGCTCCTGACATCCGTGGAGTCATACATTTTATAGCCGGTGTCACGGCATTCAGTGCAGGCCTTGCGGGGAATGTGGATGGCGAAAATCCTGCGGCCCCCGTCTGTCCGGGAATCGATGGTCAACAGGCCGCTGCACTCACCGCAGATGCGGAGCACTTCTCGCTGGCTCTCCAGTATCCCGTCCGTGTCGTAATAGATGTTGCGGTCCCGTTGAGCAGATTTGTCCTTTCGTCGAATGTTTTCCCTGATCGCCGGTCCTTCTTTCCAGACCTTGAGGGCTTCGGCGGCGACCTTCTCGATGTGTCTCGTGATATCGTTTCCCTGGCGAATCCTGTCCGGCTGGTAGTCGGGTTCCCGAACGCGGCTGTAGTCCATACCCGCCATGGCCATGATTATTCCCACGTTGACGTAGGGAAGCGCCCCTTCTATGGAGTACCCTCCCTCCAGCACGGCGATGTCCGGTTTCAGACGACTGGTCAACTCCGCATAGCCGTGCGCGGAAAAGCTCATGTTGGTGATCGGATCGGAATAGTGATTGTCCTGCCCGGCTGAATTTACGATCAGTTCAGGCTTGAATTCATCGAGGATCGGCAGTATCACCTCGTCGAGCACGTAGAGGAAGCCTTCCTCGGACGTGCGCGGCGGCAGCGGCAGGTTGATCGTTGTTCCGGCAGCAGTGGGACCGCCCATCTCGAAATGAAATCCCGAACCCGGGTAGAGGGTGCGGCCATCCTGGTGGATGGAGATATAGAGGGTATCCGGGTCATGCCAGTAGATGTCCTGGGTGCCGTCGCCGTGATGGCAGTCGGTGTCCACGATAGCAACGCGGTCAATGCCGTAGGTCCTGCGCAGGTATTCGACCATTACCGCTTCGATATTTATGTTGCAGAATCCGCGGGCTCCATGGACCACCCGCATCGCATGGTGGCCCGGCGGGCGCACGAGTGCAAAGCCGCGGTCTATATTCTTCTCGGCTACCTGGATGCCGATCGTTTTCGCCCCGCCCGCGCTGATAAGGTGTGATTCGGTGATTACGCTTCGTTCGTCAGGAACGCAAAAATGGACCCGCTGAAGGTCTTCAACCGTCGCCAGGTCCGGCTTGAACTCCACGATCCCCTCAACGTCCAGGAGGCCTTCTTCAAATACCTGGTCCTGTGTGTAGAGAAGCCGCTCTTCACGTTCGGGGTGCGTTGGGCTGATCGCCCAGTCGAAAGCGGGGAAAAATACCAGGCCGGTTTTGTTTTTGGTCGAGAGCATCCGCTAGGCCTCAAGTGGTCCCGGACAGGGACGGTTAGTTGAAGATGGAGTACGCCTTTTCCCTATACCCGGAAAGCAGTCCGGGTTTTACCTGCACCTTTACCCGGATGTTGCGCCCCGAAGTGTAAAATTCCCTGACCATATTGAACTGGATGTCCTCGACAACTTCCATCTCCAGTTCGGAATCCGCTGTTCCAGCCGCCAGGGACTTCTTCTTCAACAGATCGAAGGCCATCTCGATGGCATCCCTGCGATTGAAATCGCGTTTCACCTCGCGGCTGAACCCCTCTTCGGGCGCCATTGCGATTCCTCGCTGGGTATCGGCAAACAGGGTCACCTCGCTGGTGTTCCTGGCCAGGGCAGCCCCGATGGCGTTTGCAACATGGTACTGCGGGACTGCACTGACCCGCAGACCTGAGAGCTGGCGCAAACGCTCGGCGAAAAACGGGGCCGGACCGCCCATCACCAGGACTTCGTGTGGTTCGGTCCTATATCCCGTAAGGAGTTCCTTTACCGTATACACTGGTTTGCTGTTGACGCCGCGGATCATTCTGCCTGCAGCGCTGAGAATCTCTTCGCAGGACTGGTCGAAAATCCTTCGCGCCGCTTCATCGAGCGAGATTCCGAGTCCGTCTGCTATATTCTTTACACCACGGCCCGCCGCTTGCGCATCGCCGTTCATCTCCGTCCCGAGGACAAAAAGAGCATCGGTAGGAGTGGGGACAGACCCGCCGTAAGCCATTGCCGGTCCCTGCCTGTCAGGACCGATCCGAATCTGTCCATCGATAACCCTCACGGCGCTGTCTCCACCAAGCCCGATCGATTCCGTTCTCAGAGACCGCACGAGGGTCTTATAGCCGCCTATCTCGCCGCCCAGCGGTTCCAGAAGCGGCGTCCGGCGCACCAGGATCGCCATGTCGGTCGTGGTGCCGCCGATATCGAGCACAAGAGTGTCTTCCAGTTCCGATCCAAACAACAATGATCCCATGACACTGGCGGCGGGGCCCGAGAGGATTGTCTGCCCGGGACTATCGATGGAGGCCTCAAAACTCATCGTGCCGCCATCGGCCTTCAATACGAATATAGGAACGTCCAACCCCTTCTTTTTCAGCGATTCCTTCACTGCTTCAAAAAACATCCTGTGAACCGGATGAACCGCGGCGTTGAGATAAGCAGTGGCGACACGGCGTGGGAAGTTGAGGTTTCCTGATATGCGGTGGCCAAGCACTATAGTCTCAAAGGAGTTGCCCAGGATCTCCGCGATCCTGAGTTCGTGCCCCGGGTTTCTCACCGAAAACTTCGATGCCACTCCAACCTGGCGCACATTCTCCGAGAGCAGTTTTGCCGCAATTTCTTCGATTTCCCGCTCTCGAACAGGTTGGATCTCTCTTCCTCGATGGTCGATGGAACCGGATACGCAATGGTAGTGCGGTCCAATCCGAAAGGACATCGGATCGATTCCGGGTCCGGCGGAGACGATCATTCCCGTTCCGGCCAGCTTCCCCTCCGCAATGGCGTTTGTGGTAAGAGTGGTGCTGAGAACCACCCTGCTGACCTGGTGAGGCGCAATGCCGCTGGTGACCTGCTCCAGTCCCGCCCAGACGCACCGGAAAAGATCGGAATGATCGGTCGGAATCTTCGCCTGTCGCAGTAGTCGGTCTTCTCCAATCAGCACCACGTCCGTGTGGGTCCCCCCCACATCCAGTCCTATAATCATCCCAGACTCCTCTGAGAGCCTATCTGCTTGAGAAACGAAATAAATCTGAATTCCAGCGGGTCTGAAGCCTTGATGTAGATGCTATCGGAAAGGTTCGATACTGTCAACGTAACTGATAGAGCCTGCCCAAATTCAGCTTTGCAGATGGAACCGGTTCGGTAGTAAACTTTATAGCCGAAGTAATGCAGGACCATAGCTGGATCTGTCGTTCAACTATGTTTCTCCTGATGAGAGTTTCAACCAATCGGCGTTTAACCTGACATGTGGATAGTGCGAAACCGCGACGGGGATACCTTTCATGATGACTTACGCCCGGCTTAAAGGAGTAACCTGCATTGTCCTTCTCATCGCGGTTTTTTCGCTCATTTCGACGGATCTTCCCGTGGCGGCTGACTACCCGGAGATTTCCGGCCCCTGCAACCCGAGCTTTCCGAAAGACCACGCATCCCATCCGGAGTACCGGACCGAATGGTGGTATTACACTGGAAACCTGAAATCCGCCGCGGGCGAACTCTACGGCTTCCAACTCACCTTTTTCAGACTCCGGACAGCGCCCCCCGCGTCCGGCGAAAGACCCCCCGGCAATATTTCCTCCTGGCGCGCAGGCCAGCTCTACGCCGCTCATGCCGCAATCTCGGATATTTCCTCCGGTGTATTCCGCCATTCTGAAAAAACCTCCCGGGGCGCACTGGAAATGGCCGGTGTAAAAGAAGGTGATGGACGGGTGGAAGTCTTTGTGCATCAGTGGAGGGCGACGATTATGCCCGAGCTTCACAGTCTCAGCGCGGACGAGCCGGGTTTTTCTTTCAGCCTCGACCTGCGTCCCGCAAAGGAGCCGGTGCTGCATGGAGACTCCGGGTACAGCAGGAAAGGAGAAGAACCATCGGAGTCGAGCTGCTACTACTCGATCACTCGCTTCGAAGCGAAAGGAAAGGTGGCCATAGACGGAATAGAGAAAGAGGTGCAGGGAACCGCCTGGATGGATCATGAGTTCGCCAGCGCCCCCATTGCCCCGAATATCGCCGGCTGGGACTGGTTCAGCATCCAGCTCTCAGACGGCAGCGATCTCATGCTCTATCTGATGAGAAATAAAAGCGGGGGATACAGCGCAGTGTCGAGCGGAACCTTCGTGGGCAAGGATGGGAGAACCGTACATCTTTCGGTTCAAGATTTTCGCGCCCAGGTGCTCAGTGAGTGGAAAAGCCCCCACACGGGAGCTGTCTACCCCGCTTCGTGGCTCATCGAAATCCCGCTGCTCGGCCTGCGCCTGAACGTCAGTCCGAACCTGACCGACCAGGAAATGCAAACTCCCCTGAGCGCCCGGATTACCTACTGGGAGGGCAGTGTCAGAGCGGAAGGAACGGGAAGGGGAGGCCATCCCGTTTCAGGCGCGGGATATGTGGAACTTACCGGCTATGCTGGGCCGATGGAGTTTTAAACCGGCTGGCCAGGTCAGACTTTGATATTTTTCCCTTTTCAAGGTCTGACCACTGCTTTTCCCCGAAAGAATGACGACAGGCGCACGAGAAAGGCACTGGATTGCCCTCCGTGATGCCCTTTGTCGTTAAAAAGGAAGGTGTGTATGGCGGAATACGGTGAATGGAATCGAAAAGCGGCGACACTTAGCGACGTGACAGCCGAGACAGAATATGGTGTGAGGAGGGATTTCATTGTCAAGGGCATCAAGACAGGCAAACTGGAATACCGTGATGGGACGATATGGGGAAATCCATATCTTAGAATCCTGAGAAGCCAACTCGAGGAGTATATAACTGAGGAGCTTGGAAGCGACTACCTTGTGCAGGTCAAAAGTCAGGCAGAGCTGCGCAGGATCAAAAAGGAGATATCCCAACTGAAGAAGAAACTGAAGGCCCTGGAGGCCAGAAAGGCTGATCTCGAAGGAGCGTTGAAGAGATCATAGGCTGCCTAAGACTATAGAAATGCTGCGCCGGCAGTATAGGCGACTAGTTGAGGAGGATATTTGCGGTAATTGTTTCCCTGCATCCTGGAACGTCCCGCATTGCCGGTCTTCCCGGCGCCGGTCCCTTCCGTTTGGCAAGACACGATATCCGGGACGGAACGACGCGCGTACCTTAGATCCTTATTGTCTGGGTTTGCATCGTTGAAGCTGCCACGGGCGCGCCAGGCGCGCCGTCATTCCCGCAGCGCTTTTGGCGGGAACCCAGCGTCTTCCATCCCGGGGCAAAGGGCAAATTGTTGTGCTGACGGGTTCCATTGACGCAATACCTATTCTTTTTTTTCGATCTATTGACAAGGCCCAACCCGATTTTCAATCTCAAGGGGCGCATTTTCAGGATGTTTTCCAGTTGGGTTGATATCGCCTGGCTGAATGATTAGCTGTTAGCCAGACTAATGTTCACCCACCAACCATAAGGAGCCAGGCATGGAACACGAAGAGAAGATTTCCCGCCGATCAGCACTCAAGACAATTTCTTTTTTTGCATGCGCCGTACCGATTACCGTGATGGCCTTATCGGGTTCATCGGAAGGACAGGGCAAGGCGGCCAAGGCCTCAAAAGCTGTGGCGGAGTATCAGGATAAGCCCAAAGACGGAAAGCAGTGCAGCGGTTGCTCTCACTTTCTACCCCCGAAGGGTTGCGAGGGCGTGGAGGGTGATATAAGTCCTTCTGGTTGGTGCAAGTTCTATAAAGCAAAAGCTTAATTGCCTGATGACCTAAAAGCATTGAGTGCAGGGCCGGCAATGGCCCTGCCTTTTTGCTTTTATCGGGGTTTACCCGGCTGGACAATTTGCGTTAAAGGTGCGGCGCAGGACACTCATTTAAAGGACTAACGCCATGTCAGTCTACGACGGCAGAATAAAACGGGTCGTTGAATTGATGATGAATTCCGGAATGGACGCCATCATTCTCACTAAGCCTGCCAACATGTTTTATCTTACCGGGGATGGGCGTCTTTGTGCGTATGCTATGGTGACCCGTGACGGGAAGGTCGCCATGGGTCTGCCTCAGACCGATCTGGAAGAAATCCGGTCGCTCGCCCGCTTTGATCAGGTCGTAGGGTTTGAGGATGAAGTGGGCATGATCCACTCCATAGCTCACTATTTTAAGCAATTCGGAATTCGGCAAGGCGCGGTGGGATTGGAGTATGCCTTTCTCCCTCAACCCCGGATGGGTATGCTCACGCACCCCCATGCCAAGCCCGAAGCAGTGGCGACCAAGGACTGCACGCCCATTATGTCGGAACTGCGCCTGATAAAAGATGATGATGAAATAGAGCGGATTCGGGCAGCAGCAAAAGTGGCTGAGGCAGGAATGAGGGCGGCGGTGAAATCCATCAAGCCCGGCATGACGGAGAGCCAGGTAGCTGCTGAGGCTGAGTATGCCATGCGGCAGGCGGGGGCGGTGGACTTTTACCGCAGCTATGTAGCCTCAGGGCCGCGCACCAGCATCGCTCATGGAGTGCCTACTCTGCGAAGACTCCAGGCCGGTGACCTCGTGATTCTCGACCTTCATCCTGTCGTAAATGGCTACAGCGCAGACATGGGACGCACGGTCTGTGTGGGAAAGCCGACCGCGGAGCAGCAGAGCGCCTATGATCTGTATGTAAAAGCTCTGGAGACCACCATTGGCAAAGTCAAAGCCGGGGTCGGAATGATGGATCTCGAGCAAACCATGCACGGGGTCTTCAAAGACGCCGGACATGGCGCGCACATCTTCGGGCCTCCTATTCACGGCTTGGGCATCGAGTTTGAGGAATCCCCCCTCCCGGCCGGACACGCTTTCTTTCACGGCGAAAAAGCACCTGCCCCTCTTGCTGCCAATATTGTGATTGCGGTGGGCAACTGCGGTCTTTACACGGGGCCATGGGGCATTCGGGATGAAGATACCGTGGTGGTCGGCGCGGATGGACCTATAGTTCTCACCAGCTATCCCCGCCAACTGGAATGTGAGGTGTAGGCCGGCATAAAGGTTCATAGAGCAACTCTCTTAAGCCTTAGAAACTGATTTAAGCCACGAATCGTGTTGCTCTAAGCGGGCGATGGCCTGAGGGATCGAATAGGGATTCGGGTTGCGCCCGACCTGACCGGTGGGGCTTTTCAATGGGTGCTTTGGGCAAGAGCCTTGCGTGGACAAGCAGGTTTGCGGCTTTTTCCTGGGGCGTGGGATTATGCGGCTGATTTGCTTCTATCCTCGAGCATTCGGGAAAACATCTCGGCTTTGAACTCTGAGAACATCGCGCGCACATTGGATTCATACGCTCGCATTGTGCCTTCAATGGGGCCTTCCAGGCGGGAAACCGGTTGTTCCAAGTTACCTATGCGCATTTCGATTTTATCCATCCGGTTTTCCATTTTCTCAAAGTCAGGCTTCAAGGCTTCGCGAACAGCGAGCTGAAAAGCCTCCTTACTCAATGTTTCGATCCAACCCATATGATCGCTCCCTCTATTTTTTTATTTTAACCCGGCATTAGGTCAAACCCCCAAGCGGTTTGCCTCCGAGTCATGTGCGGTCAGCCGTGAGGCTGAACCTAAGATGCTGATATTGTGGCGCTGCCATGCCTTGAGCGATACTTAGATCATTTCGGTCTGGACGACCGCTGCGGGCTGCACGAGTTGCTCTCCTTCCATGCGCGCCATAACGGCGGTCGCCAGGCAGTTGCCGACGACGTTTGTGGCCGAGCGGGCCATGTCCATGACGGCGTCCACGCCCAGGATCAGGGCGACCGCAGACATCGGGATGGAAAAGGAGGCAAGCGTGCCCGCAAGCACCACCAGGGAGGCGCGTGGTATGCCTGCGGCGCCCTTGCTGGCGAAGATCAGGGAGAATCCCATTATGAACTGCTGCTGCATGGTGAGTTCGATTCCGGCGGCCTGGGCGGCGAACAGGGCGGCCAGGGAGAGGAAGATGGTCGTTCCGTCCAGGTTGAAGCTGTAACCGGTGGGGATGACAAAAGAGACGATGCGCCGGGGCACTCCCAGTTCCTCCATGGCCTGCATCGCCTTGGGCAGCGCAGCCTCGGAGCTGCTCGTCGAAAAGGCGATAACCGCGGGCCCCTTTACTGCGGAAATAAAGGGGCGAAAGGGGACTTTATAAAAAAGGAGGATGGGCAGCAGCACCAGCGCCATGAAGACAATGATCGAGAGGTAGCAGGAAAAGATGAGCATCCCCAGCTTCAGGAGAACATCGGTTCCCTTGCTGCCTACGATAACCGCGATAGCGGCGCCGACCCCGATGGGAGCGAACTTCATGACGATTGCGGTGTACTTGAACATCGCTTCCGACAGGGCGTCGCAGAATTCGAGCAGAGTCTTTTTCTTCCGTTCATCGACCATGTAGAGCGCCGCGGAGAAGATGACGGTGAAAACCACCACTTCCAGAAGATCTCCGCGTGCGGCTGAGTCGATGACATTTTGAGGGAAGATATTGACGACCACTTCTGTAATCGTCATGTGGCCGGCAGGCGCGTTGAGCATCTCCCGGGCCGGTTCTAGGTGAATGCCCATCCCCGGCTTCAGAATGTTGCCCATGGCCAGGCCGATGAGCAGGGCGAAGGTGGTGACCACCTCAAAATAAATCAATGTCTTGACGCCCATCTTCCCTACGGCCTTCAGGTCGCTGTGACCGGCGATGCCGACCACCAAAGTGGCGAAGACGATAGGCACGACGAGGGATTTGACCAGCCGAATGAAAATGGTGCTCAGGGGTTCGAGGTAGCCGGCAGCCTGGGGAAAGAGAAGGCCGATGAGCAGTCCTGCCGGCATGCTCAGGAAAATGGCGTTGGCGGGTGAGAGACGGAACGGGAGTCTGGGCATGGATGTGCCTCCAAAGCAAGCCGGCGCCGCACGGCAATTTGTAATCCTCTCCACCGCCGGAACCACGGCTGCGAAAATGTTGCTGGTGCACTGATACGTCTCAAACAGGCCGAAAGTCAATGTCTTTGCGCTTATGTAATCGTCTGCCGATGTCGAATACTTAAGCAGTTGCGATATCTATTATGGTTCGGCTATCTACTCCTGGAGCCGAGATGATGCTGATGATCCGGATTGGGTGTAGCCGTCGGGCAGGCCTGCTCACAAAATAAGTCCGGGCTGTCCCAGAGTTTATAGCTGGAACCGAATCGACAGAACACCTTCTTCCTCTCCCATCTTTCATAATCAGTCATGAGTGCCTATTTTCCAGGGCACGGTTTTTCGCCTCACAGAGCACACAATTTCCAGAGAACCCATCTTCCAGGAGGACCATAATGGCAGACCATCCCGAGGACAAGAACGGCGAAAGAAAGGGGATCACTCGCCGGAGCTTTTTGACTTCAATGGGAGCAGGCGCTTTGGCGGCCGGCCAGGCGCAGCTTCTCATGGCGGCGCCGGCGGAGCAGACAGTGATTGCCGGGGCGGAGGATACGACGCGAATCAAGCTCCTGATAAACGGGGCCGAGCATGTGCTCCTGGTAGAACCGAGATCGACGCTTCTGCACGTGCTTCGGGAACAGATAGGTTTGACGGGAACCAAAGTCGGATGCGAGCGCGGCGAATGCGGCGCATGCACGGTGCTGATCGATAATGTGCCGCGCTATGCCTGTCTGACCTTGGCGATGGAGTGTGAGGGCGCGGAGATCGTCACCCTGGAGGGGCTCATGAAGGGTGAGGAACTGGGGGCGGTCCAGCAGGCCTTCGTCGAACATGATGCCTACCAGTGCGGTTACTGTACTCCGGGGCAGATCATGGCGGTCGAGGGACTGCTGAGGAAAAAACCCGCTCCCGGCCTGGACGAGATAAGAACGGGAGTCAGTGGAAATCTATGCCGTTGCGGCGCCTACACGCATATTTTCAAAGCGGCGCAGCGAGCCGGCGAGATCAAGGCAGGCAAGGGGGTGAGCGGTGGCGGCAAATCCTGAGAAAGAAAAAATCGCGGGAACAACGTCTCTTCCCGAGACTCCGAGAGTGGGTGAGGCGCCGAAACCCTGGGACAGAACCACTGTCGTGGGAACGCGTTTCCCGAGGGTTGACGGGTATGAACGTGTGAGCGGGTCGGCGATCTATCCTTCGGATGTGAGGCTTCCCAATATGCTCTATGGGGCCATCCTCGGATCTCCTTATCCGAACGCCCGCATAAAGAACATCGATGCGTCCGTGGCGGGAAAAATGCCTGGTGTACGGGCTGTGATCTCCGGATCATCAAAGGATATGGACTACAAGTGGCCCTATAAGCAAAACAGACCTCCCAAGGAAGTTGTGAGCAAGATTTTCGATGCGCATTGCCGCTTCGAAGGGGATGCCGTGGCCGCGGTTGCAGCCGAGACTCCACAGCAGGCCTGGGACGCCGTGAGAGCGATCAAGGTGGAATACGAAGTCCTGCCGTTCGTCGCCGATGAAAGAAAGGCCCTGCAGCAGGGTGCAGCCAGTGTCCAGGAGGGAGGCAACCTGGTCCAGACCGAAAAATACGAGCGGGGCGATGTGGCGAAAGGGTTCGCGGAAGCAGACCTCGTCCTGGAAGAAAATTACCGCACGGCCTGCGAAATCCACACTCCCATGGAACTCCACGGATGCGTTGCGCAGTGGGATGGGGATCGGCTCACCCTTTGGGAATCGACCCAGGGAGTCTTCGCCGTCCAGACGGATATTTCCGCCGTATTGGGCCTGCCGCTGGCCAAAATCCGGGTCATCGGCAACTACATGGGCGGAGGTTTCGGCAGTAAACTGGCGGCGGGAAAATATACCGCGATCGCCGCCATGCTGGCGAAAGGCGCCGCCAGGCCCGTGAAGCTGTTTCTTTCGCGGGAGCAGACGTACCTCACGGTGGGGAATCGTCCTCCCGCCAATATGCGGCTGAAAGCCGGGGTCAAAAAGGATGGAACCCTTACGGCGCTGGAATGCAGCGTTCTTGCGACGGGAGGCGCCTATCCCGCCGGAGGCGCATCATTGATAGACTGGCAGATCAGGGACCTTTACAAATGTCCGAACGTTCGGGTCGAGAGTACGGATGTCTATGTGAATGCCGGTCCTGCGCGTCCGTTCCGCGCGCCCGGGCATCCGCAGGGTTCGTGGGCGCTTGAGCAGATGCTGGATGCTTTGGCAAGGTCGCTCAAAATCGATCCCGTTGAGCTGCGTCTCAAGAATATTTCACCCGTCAGCCAGGCGCGGGAAGGCCAACCGCCGTACGCCGTCACCGGATTCAAACAGTGCCTGGAGGAAGGGGCCAAAGCCTTCGGGTGGAAAGAAGCCCTGCAAAAAACCGGAAAGGATTCCGGCAAGGGGCATCTTCGAAGGGGTGTCGGCATGGCCGGCGGGCTCTGGATCGCGGGGGGAGGCAATCCGCCTTCGACGGTGATCATCAGGATGTTTTCCGACGGAAGCGTTAACCTCAACATGGGCGCGAGCGACCTGGGAACGGGCACTAAGACGGTGATGGCCGGCGTTGCCGCGGAAGAGCTTGGAGTGTCCCCTCAGTCTATCCAGATCGAAAACGCCGATACCGGCACCACCCAGTACACCAGGCCGAGCGGGGGAAGCAAGACCGTGCCGACGGAAGCCCCCGCGGTCCGTGCGGCGGCAATTCACGTAAAACAGCAGTTGCTCTCCCTGGCCGCCGTAGAACTCAAAGCCGATGTCTCGGATCTCACCTTCAAGGGGGGCATGATTGTCTCACGTTCGGACAGTTCCAAAAGCGTCAAGATTTCCGCGTTGGCCGAACTCAAAAAACAGGGAGTCATCGTCGGGATCGGCAAGCGGGAACCGGATGCGGCGGGAAAAGTCATCAATCCTTTCGCCGCGCATTTCTGCGAAGTCGAAGTGAACATGAAGACCGGCGAATTCACAATCCTCCGGTTTCTGGGAGCGCAGGACAGCGGGAGGGTCATGAACCGCCTGACCTTTGACAGCCAGGTGATCGGCGGAATCACCATGGGCATAGGTCTTGCCGCAACGGAATGCCGCGTGCTGGATGGGGCGACCGGCAAGATGCTCAACCGAAACTGGCATGACTATAAACTTCCCACAGCCCTGGATGTTCCAGCGGAGATCGTGTCGCTGCCGCTGGAGGTTCTTTCGCCCGATCTCAACTCCACCGGCTCCAAAGGGCTGGGCGAACCCGTCACCATCCCGACCGCCGCAGCGGTTGCGAACGCGATCTTCGACGCCACGGGGATCAGGGTCACCACATCGCCGATCAGTCCGATGGCGCTCTGCACACTTCTGGCTGAGCGGAAAGAGGAGGGACGGAAATCATGATGCCGAAATTTGTGTACACTCGACCAAAATCGATTGACGAGGCATTGAAGGTGCTTGCTTCGGACAAGGCAGTGGTGCACGCGGGAGGGACCGACCTGCTCGGATGCCTCAGAGATCACATTTTCGATGTGGGGACCGTTGTGAGCCTGAGCGGCCTCAAGGAACTTCACGGCGTAAAGAAGACAAACGATGGAGGGCTCTGGATCGGTGCTCTCACCACCATTACGGAAACAGCGGAAGATCCGCTGATCCGGCAGATGTATCCCGGGCTGGCCCGGGCGGCGGCGGAGGTCGCGAGCCCGCAACTGAGAAACCAGGGGACGCTTGGCGGAAACCTGTGCCAGAAACCTCGCTGCTGGTACTATCGCGGCGAATTCCATTGTCTTCGCAAAGGAGGAGACACCTGCTTCGCGGTTGGAGGAGAAAACCAGTTCCATTGCATTTTCGGGGGTGAGTCCTGCTTCATCGTGCATCCCTCCGATACAGCGCCGGCTCTGGCCGCACTCGATGCCGTCGTGCATATTACGGGGCCGAAAGGAAAAAGAGAGGTCCCTGCTGGTGAATTCCACGTACCTCCGGCAAAAGACCCACAAAGGGAGACCGTGCTGGAGCACGGCGAAGTGGTAACGGGAGTGTCTCTGCCCATGCCGTCTCCAGGCCTTCGGAGTTCGTATCGAAAGGTGAGGGCGCGGCGGTCGTGGGATTTTGCGCTTGCCGGGGTCGCCCTTGCCGTCGCAGTGGACGCAGGGAAAATCAACAGGGCGAGAATCGTTTTGAGCGGCGTGGCGCCCGTGCCGTGGCGATTGAAGGCTGTAGAGGAACTCGTAGCCGGCAGGAAACCGGATGCGGAAACCATTCGTCTTGCGGCAGAGGCCTCGATACAGGGCGCCAAACCGATGGAGCACAATGGCTATAAGCTGCCCCTTTTGAAAAATGTGATCGAAGAGGAACTGACGGCGATCCTCTCGGGTTGAGCGCAGGGAAGAACCGTAGGGTGTGTTGCGGGCAGAGGCCGACCACCCTTGTATGTTTTTCGTGGTTTCAGGCGTCCCGGTCAAGGGACTTCTCGTATTTCTTTTGAGCCCGCCTGATGATGATTGCCGCGGTCAGGAGGAATAATGCAGCCAGTGCGGGCCTAGCGGAGAAGAGCAGGGCGTAGTCTCCCGAGAGCCAGATATCTTTTATCGCGCTGAAGAAGAAAATAAGAATGAAAATGGTCACAGCCGTGCCCAGTGCGGTTCCGAGCAGGTAGTCAGACAATCGTACGCTTGTCAGTCCAAGGCCGTAGCTGGTTGGGGCAAAGGGAACGCAGACCAGCCGGAGCAGCAAAACGGCTTTAAAGCCATTTTGCTCGATCAGGTCGTCGTACTTCTTCAGCCTGTCCGGGGTGAACCAGGTGACAAATTCCCTGCCCAGCAGGCGCGTGGTGAGAAAGGCGATCAGGGCGCCTAAGAGGGCGCCGCTCCACACGCAGATAAATCCGAGGTAAGGTCCGAACAGGAGCGCGCCGATTCCGACGAAGAGAGTGCCGGGTATAAAGAGGCAGGTCCCGGCCATGCAGAAGAGCGCAAGAAGAGCCGGACTCATCAGGCCGGGTTCGGTTATGGTTTTCTGAAATCTTTCGGACGCCAGGTACTCTCTCAGGGAGGAGAATTCCACGAGGGCAATCGAAGTGGCTGCCAGCAGCAACAGGATAAACGCCTTGACGAATACCCTGCCGCCGGGAATTTCCTTCCGGTCAATGTCTCTGCTCATTCAGGCTCCATCCAGAGGCTTCCTGCAGGGAATCCGGAAATTATCCGAGCGGCAGCACAAGAAGAAACGCCTGTATCGAATATGCAGAGCCCACAAGCCCGAGCAGCACCATGCCGCCAAAGAACACCCACTTTAGCTTTACATCCTGCAGTACGAGGGAAACCGCGCCAACCACCAGGCAGAGCTGAAGAAAAAGAACGGCCAGGTCGAATTTATCGCCGGCGCGTCCGAGCACCGCCAGCTTACTTTCCCATTCCTTTGCTCCGACTACCTTTCCAAATTCACCGTCTATGTCCTGAACCCAGTTTTCTTTCCCGACGGCGGCAGAACCAAGCAGCAGTTCTTTTTTCTCTTTCTTGTAACGGGTAATGTCCTGGTCGAGGCGAGACATTAGGGATTCCAGCGATCCAATCTGCTCCGGCCTGATCGATCCGGCTTCCAGTAAGGTTTTCACCAGGTCCTTCTGCCCCTCCAGGAGGCTCTGTTTAACGCTCTTCGATTGGTACCAGTCGTAAATATTGGCTTTTTCGCTGGTTCCCATGATCTCGTCATCTCCATACTTGCCTCCTCCCAAATCCGTTATGGCGAGAATAGCTGCAAGAATGGCGAGAGTAATCGCGGTCATAAGCTCGAATTTCTTTCCATGGCCTTTCTCGGCAGCCTGGTCTTCGGTCCCGGTATCCACCATTTCAATCCTCCGATGGGATAAGCAACGCCTTATTCCAGATTTATAAAAGGGCGAAATTTTAACTAAACAGTTCCCTTGGGTAAAGCTTTATATGCACGCGAAGAAATGCTAACCTCCCAATGTCGGAGCGCATCTGGGAATCGAACCAAAAAGGGCGATGCCATGAAGAAACTTGTCGGGGATATGGAAACACCTTTTGAATACGAATTCCTGCGCACTGCGTTGGCCAATGTCTCTGAAGGTGTAATCGCCCTGAATCCGGATCAGATCATAGAAATGCTCAACCCGGCTGTTGAAAGGATCTTCGGCTACGAGAGCGGCCAATTGACCGGAAAGAACATAGGAGTGCTGGTTCCTGAGTTTTTTCAGGCATTCCTTGAGCATCAGTCTGCTGACGACGGGGAAGAGATCTTATGGACGAACCGGGAAACGGGAGGAAGGCGAAAGGATGGCTCTATTTTTCCTCTCAGCCTTGCCCTCGGAAGGACGGGACCTGACGGGGACTTCCGGTACATCCTGATAGTTCGTGAAATGACTGAGATCAGGGAGACCCGGGCAGCCCTGCGGAAGTGCGAAAAAAGGTTTCGAAACCTGGCTGATAGTGTCCCTGTGCTGATCCGTATGTCAGGCGCCGACGCTGGCTGTGAATACTTCAATAAAGGATGGCTGGAGTTTACCGGGCGAACTCTCGAGCAGCAGCAAGGCAACGGATGGCTTGAAGCAGTACATCCGGAGGATTTGAGCAATTGTCTGGGCATTTTTGGAAAATCTTTTATTCAACGCACGCCTTTCGAGACCGAATACCGCCTGAGGCGCTTCGATGGCAAGTATCGGTGGGTACTGGACAAAGGTGCGCCGCGATTCAATGAGAGCGGCTCTTTTGTGGGTTTCATCAGTTCGTGCAGCGACATCGATGAGCGCCGGACAATTGAGTCGGATTTGCGGGAGGTATCCATCCTGCAGAGGGCGATCCTGGACAGTGCGGATCATATGATCATTTCCACAACGCCGGACGGAATCATCACCACATTCAATTCCGCCGCCGAACGCAGGTTGGGCTATACAGCCGGCGAAGTCGTGGGGAAACAAACACCGCTGATTTTCCACGACACAGACGAGGTCCAGCGGCATGCGAGGGAACTTTCCGGCATCCTCGGCAAACCGATATCTCCCGGATTCGAAGCTTTTGTCGCCAGGGCGCGCGCAGGAGTCACCGATGAATCCGAATGGACCTACACGAGAAAGGACGGTAGTCGCCTCACCGTCCTGTTGTCTGTGACTGCCCTGCGTGATGTGGAAAACAGGATCGAAGGATTTCTGGGCGTTGCAGGCGACATTACCGACCGCAAGAAGGCCGAAGACGCCATTGCGCGACTGGCGGCAATTATCGAATTTTCCGATGATGCCATCATAAGTCAATCGCTCGATGGAACAATAGTGAGCTGGAACGGGGGTGCTGAAAGGATTTACGGGTACTCGGCCGGGGAGATCCTGGGGAAGCCGTACTCACTGCTTGCCCCTCCGAGTCGGCAGGAAGAGGTGCATGCCATATTCGACAGGCTTAACCGTGAAGAGCAGGTCGATCATTTCGAGACAGTGAGAAGGCGAAAAGATGGGGCTCTAATCGAGGTATCCCTGAGTAAATCGCCGATAAGAAATAGTGGGGGAGAGATCACGGGGATATCTACGATTGCGCGGGATATCACGGGACGCAAGAAAAACGAGGAACAGTTGCGAAAACTGTCTCTTGCTGTGGAACAGAGTCCGGTAAGCGTCGTCATTACAGATACGGCCGGGACAATAGAGTACGTCAACCCGAAGTTTACCGAGGTGACTGGATACAAACTCGAAGAGGTGCTCGGGGGAAATCCGCGGATCCTCAAATCGGGAGAGATGTCTCCCGGGGAGTACAAGGAACTTTGGGACACCATCTCACTAGGGGGTGAGTGGAGGGGCGTTTTTCATAATAAGAAGAAAAATGGCGAACTCTACTGGGAATCCGCTTCCATATCGCCCATCAAGGATGAAAGCGGATCGATTACCCATTATGTAGCGGTAAAAGAAGATATCTCCGCCATAAAGAAAGCTGAAGAGGAACTGGCCAAACTGTCGCTTGTTGCCAGCAAGACGGATAATGCGGTCATCATCACGGATAGCAAAGGGTATATCGAGTGGGTAAATGATGGCTTTGTACGGCTTACGGGCTATACGTTCGCCGAAGCCATCGGAAAAAAACCCGGACACCTCCTGCAGGGCGCCCAGTCCTCGCCTGAAACGGTCAGGAAGATCAGCACCATGCTGAAGTCGGCGCTACCCTTTACCGAGGAGATCCTGAACTACCACAAGGATGGGCGCGCCTATTGGGTCTCGCTCAACGTCACACCCATCTTTGACGACAAGGGCAAACTTGTCCGCTTTATTTCAATAGAAAGCGACATCACGCAACGCAAGCAGGCGGAGGAAGCGCTGCAGGCCGCCAAAGAAGCCGCTGATGCCGCCAGCCAGGCCAAGAGTGAATTTTTGGCGGGCATGAGCCACGAAATCAGAACGCCCATGAATGCCATTATCGGAATGGCCGAACTGCTAGCCGAAACTCCGCTCAACCCGGAACAGAAAAAATACGTCGAAATCTTCAGGTCCGCCGGAGAAACGCTTCTGACGATAATCAATGATATCCTCGATATATCGAAGGTGGAGGCCGGGCAGATCCAACTGGAATGCACCGGTTTTAATCTCGTAGAGCTGACCGAAACGCTCTGCGAAGTGATGGCTGTAGCGGCGCACCGCAAGGGCATCGAACTGGGCTGCCATATTATGCCTGACGTACCCGAGAACCTGGTGGGCGATCCGGGGCGCCTGCGGCAAATCCTGTTGAACCTGGTCGGAAACGCCATAAAATTCACGGACCAGGGGCAGGTGATGGTAGAAATCAAACTCAGTAGGGCCGAAGAAACCGTTTCGTCCACTCGGTCGGAGGGGGATTCTTGCTTTCTGGATTTTTCTGTTACAGACACGGGAATCGGAATACCTTTGGACAAGATTGAGCTTGTTTTCGAGAAATTCTCGCAGGCCGACAAGTCTATCACCCGGAAATATGGCGGAACCGGTCTTGGATTGTCCATTTCGCGCCAGTTGGTGGAGTTGATGGGGGGGCGCATACGGGTTGAGAGCAAAGTGGGCAAGGGGAGTTCTTTTTCTTTCACCGCCGCTTTCGGAATTCAGGAGAAGCCCTTTGAGGCTCCCCTTGAGAGAGATCTTTCCGGGATCATGGTCCTCATAGTGGATGACAATGCCGCAAACCGTATGATCCTGAAGGAAACAATGACACGATGGGGAGCTTCCGTCACTGAGGTCGAAGGAGGGGGGGAGGCGATTGTCGAACTCAAGCGGGCAAGGGACGCCGGCAGTCCGTACAGCTTCGTGTTGCTCGACCACCGTATGCCGGGTATGGAAGGTTTTGAGGTGGCGGAGTATATCAAGCGCGATTCGGGGCTGGCGCATACGGCTGTAATGATGCTCAGCTCCGATGATCGAAGCGAGGATATTGCCAGAGCACGGGAAATGGGGATAGGGACCTATCTCGTCAAGCCGGTAAAAAGGGCGGATTTGCTGAATGCGGTCATGTCCGCCATGGGAATTGCCGAAACTTCGGGATTCCGGGAGACGCAAACCGCTCCCTCGTCGATTTCTGCGAAGCCTTTGCGCATTCTGCTTGTGGATGATTCCCCCGAGAATCGACTCCTGGTGCAAGCTTATCTCAAAGATACCCCCTATGAGGTCGAAATGGCGGAGAACGGCCAGATCGCATTTCATCGCTTCATTTCCGATAATTACGACTTGGTGCTCATGGATATGGAAATGCCTGTTATGGACGGAATCAGCGCCACCAAAGCCATTCGGAAGTGGGAGACACAAAACGACGCCAAACCTGTTCCTATCCTCGCTCTTACCGCTTACGCGCTCAAAGAGGAAACACAAAGAATGCTCGATGCCGGGTGCAGCGCTCACTTGACAAAACCGATAAAGAGGGCGGAACTGCTGGAGGCGATTTACGCATATAGCTCCTGGCCGGAGGGAAAGGAAGATGCCGAGATATCCAAAAAACTCATCGTGCATGTTGATGCCGATCTGGAAGATATTATTCCCGAATTCCTTGAAAACAGGCGTGCCGACATTGTTGCTCTCACCGAGGCGCTGGCGGGAAAAGACTTCGAGGCAATACGAATTCTGGGCCACACGCTGAAAGGAGTCGGGGGAGGGTACGGATTCCATTTTGTGACTGACTTGGGCGCCTCCATAGAAAAAGCAGCCAGAGAGAAAAATGCGGAAGAGATCGGCATGCTCGTCAAAGAACTGGCTAATGGGGTTCGGTCTGTCGAGGTTGTTTATGAATAATCGTTGGACGTTCCGATGGCCTTGGAGTGCGGAAATAAAGAAGGGGGAGTAACACCATGAGAGGAAGGATCATGGTTGCGGATGACAGCCCGGATAACCGAAAGCTGCTGCTGAAGACCCTTGGACGGCTCGGCCACGAGGTCATCGAAGCAGCCAATGGCCGGGAAACCATCGAACTGTCGAGGCGTCTCCTGCCCGACCTTATCCTTTTGGATATCGTCATGCCGGAAATCGACGGCTACCAGGTTTGCTCCACGCTCAAAGCCGACACGCTTACTGCCGACATCCCCGTCATTTTTCTGTCCGCGATGACGGAAATGAAGGACAAGATCAAGGGACTTGAAATCGGTGGAGTGGACTACATTACCAAACCCTTTGACCGGGGGGAGGTATTGGCTCGTGTTCAGAACCAGTTGAAGATCCGATCTCTTATGAGAGAATTGATCGAGAAGCAGGTCCGCCTGGATGAGGATCTCAGGGCTGCAGCGGCGATCCAGAGGAGCCTGCTGCCCCGGGAACCGCTCGATGTGGATAATCTCGAGGCCGCCTGGAAGTTCGTCCCATGCGAGATGATCGGAGGGGACATCTTCAATTTCTTCCGCCTGGACGAATTCCACGTAAGCTTTTACATGCTGGATGTGAGCGGACATGGGGTACCTTCGGCCATGGTGACCGTTTCAGTCTCGCAGATGCTCCATTCTCCGGGGGGGCGCCTGGGCAAGAAACAAACGGAAACACCGCCTTTCTACGAAATCGCCTCTCCCGGTGTGGTCCTGGATGCGCTGGACAGGGAATATCCCATGAGCCGCTTCGATAAGTATTTTACGATGGTTTATGCAGTGCTCAATCTGCGTACTGGACACATGCGCTACAGCAATGCCGCGCATCCGCCCCCCCTCCTGCTTCGCTCCGGCGGCAGGCTGGACTTACTGGACAAAGGAGGGACGATAATAGGCCTGGACGGAATAATGCCCTTCGAGGAAGGAGAGTTTTACCTTGAACCGGGTGATAAGGTCTTTTTCTTCACAGACGGTTTGACTGAATACCAGAACGAAGGAGGGGAGTTTTTTGGCGAGGGTCGTTTCCACTCTGTCCTGATGGAGTCAAAAGACCTTCCTCTGCCGGTAATATTGGACAAGGTGCACGATTCACTCATGGAATTCGGCAATGATGCAGGACCTCAGGATGATGTCAGTCTTCTTGCTTTTGAATATAAAGCATCGCTGGTTTCCGGTTGACCGGAAGATTACCGGCGTTCCACGGGAGAGGTATGAACGTTCCAGTTGAAAACAGGCGAAGAGAGCAGCGCTTTGAAATTGATGCAATCATACTGCCTTTTCTTGGATCAAGAGAGGTGGACCACCTCTGTTTTCAGTATATTCCTCTCGATATCAGCGCTCATGGACTCAAGATCGCCATCCCCAGGTGGCTGGTCAATCGGGAAAGGCTGCAGGGAAAGGATATCATCAATCTGCACGCACCCTTTCGTATGGATGACTGTGCCGGCGGCCGGGGCAAAGTAGTGTGGTCTCGATGGGATGAATCTCTGCAGGCCCAGGTGTGTGGTATCTTCATTGAAAAAACTACGCCCTTGAATCCTGAGGCCTTCATCTCCCTGGACATGACCGGGGTTATCGTAAGCCTTCCAGCATCTATGTCAGAGGGGGATCTGATTCTCAAAATATTCAAGGACTCGGTTCTGCTGAAGAAAGGCGTGCTCATTTACCTGAATCATCTTATACCTTATTTTTCCCGGATCACTCTATACCCTCCCAAAGAATATCCTATGCTCAAGGAGTTTGTGCTCGATGATGTCAGGAAGAGGATTAAAGAGAATATCGAGAAATTGAAATCCTTGCATGAGACCACAAAGAAAGGACTTGAAACAGGAACAAAAATCTCAGTCTTTTTAAACCTTGAGGAGCTGCGCTCAATAATTGAATCGGAGATTTCCCTGGATCTTTTGATGTTCACCTTCGACACCGAAGCTATACTGCCGTTTCTCTCGGCCATCAAGGAACTGGAAAAAAAACAATACTCAAATTATAACAATCTTGTGATGCTCTATATAAAGTCTTTGTAGTTGCAGGCAAAAACAGGAAAAATAAAATCAGTCTTTTACTTTGATTTTGCGCCCATCATCTTCTCTAATGCTGAAGCAGCGCAACCCAACCTTTTTCTCAATGTCGAGACATAATCATTGCCGGCGCCTGTGCCGAATCGCCAGTCCTGTTCTTTATTTACCTGGAACCAGATAAATCCTTCGATATTCCATTCTCCTGCTGTGCGAACCGCCTCTTGAATCCAGACTTCTTTGTCCCCGCCTTCGGTGACGGTGGCTGTTTCAAATACGAAGAAGGGTTTACCCGGAGCGAGAGTACGCAACCGGGAATGTATCGGAGTGAAAATATCCCGGAAGGATCTCCAGCGGCTGTCCCAGCCGTCTTTTTCCCGGGTCTGGGTAGTTCCCCAGTTGTACCCGTCTGCTCCGATCAAATCCACGTATTCGTCTCCGGGATAGTAGCGGGACGCTTCATTCCATGCATTGTCGGGAGAAGATGATGGATTGGGCAGGGATTCGGAATTAGGGCAAAAAGCCCAGATAACGTTCGAGGCGCCTTCCCTGCGGAAGGCAGACACCACGTACCGGAACATCCGTCTGTAGATTTCCGGGCTCTTCGGCCCGTACTCAGCCTTTTCCGTACCCCAGTGATATCTTTCAATATTCATCTCGTGAGCGAACCGGATAATGACCGGCTTGCGCCAATCCCCGGCCGCCCTTGCAAATGAATTGATGTAGCTGTCGTACTCTCCTTTGAGTATGCGCTCATGGGCGATGACAACCTCCCGGCCTTCGACATAATACATTGGCTCCCAAGTGATGCAGGGAACAGCGCCTCTTTTGCTTATGCTATCGAGGCTTTCTCGCGGAAAGGCATTTTCTGCGGGCACTGAAGGCCATTGGAGGAAAAAAAGAATAATCTGCGAAGGTGTGAGGTTCACCTCCCGCTCGATTGCCGCAAGCATTGCCTCCGTGACGGGATAACCATCGAGGGCCAGGCCCCAGCATAATGACCTTTTCCACTCTTCGCTATGGGCGGGTGTTGCTTTTCCGGCACAGAGGGGCGCGACCGGAAGGCAGAGCAGCAGCAATGCGCATATAACCATCGGCAACGCGTTCATCTGCCCTCCTCCGGATGGTTGAAATAGATCGCGGTCGACAGTATCAAAAAATGATAGAGGCACCAGAAGCAGTTGAATGCAATCCCGATCGCCGGCTCACGCTCGTAGATCAGTCGCTGGATTCCCCAAATAAAAGCGGCAAAATTCAGAACCGCCAGGGAGAGCTGCGGCCACAAAGCAGTCAATGGCAACGAAGTGCTACCGCCTTTCGGCGTGATGCCGAAAGTGCCCCTGACCCCAGCCATAGCCAGGGCGGATGCCTTCATATAGACCGGAAAGCTGATCGCATTGAGCAGTATGCCCATCAGAAGCTCACCGGGCCTGTAGTATCTCTGGCGCAGTGTCCAGAGAAAGACGGTCAGGCTCAGAATGAAATAGGGCAGGAAGAATAGAAAATAGATTTCGGGGCGGGCAAAAAAAGCGGGAATGCGAAAGAACAGGTACAGGATAGGAAAGCTCGCCATAATAAAAAAGACCCAGCCGACGAAATAATGCGAGCCGGAAAGAAGATACTCCCACCACTTGGCAGGGGAAAGCGCTCGGGGGTTGCGGAAAAAATGGGCTGCAATATTTCGGAAAAGACCGACCGTTCCAAGCGCCCATCGGAATTGCTGTTTGAAGTACCCTGCCAGATCTTCCGGTCCCATCCCGAAAGCGCAGACTTTATTGAAGTAGGCGGAACTCCAGCCTTTTACGTGAAACTTGAGCGATGTGGCGAAATCCTCCGTCACCGATGACTCATCGAAGCCTCCAACGTCCAGGAGCGCCTCGGTTCTGAAGATGACATTGGTGCCGCAGCAAAACATGGCGTCTTCGATGCTTTTGCCTTCACAAATGTACTCGTAGAAGATAGCCTGCTGAAGACCCGATGCGCGAGCAACCCGGTTGTCCTCGAAATTGGAGTAATATTGGGGGGTCTGGATGAATGCGAGCCTGGGATTCGCCTCCATTCTGGCGACCAGCGGTTCCACGAAATCGGGAAAGGGATTCATATCGGCATCGAACACGATGATATATTTTTCGCTCTCGCTTCTCACATTTTCTCCAAAGGCCGTGAACTCGAACCCCTCTCGGGGTATGTTGCGCATAAAGTCCAGAAAATCGTTCACTATTCCGGCCTTCGCTCCCCGCCACCTCCGCCTGAAGAGATTGACGCCCAGATACCGGCACAACTCGTCAATCGATTTCCTGTAGGCCGGCATTTCTTCCCTGTCTCCCGAAAGCTCGTAGCGCGTATCATCGAGAAAATAGAGATGCTTGTTGGGGTAGCTAAGATTGCAGAAACAGGTCAGAGTATCTTCCAGTACGTTCAGAGGTTCCCTGTAGGAAGCAACCAGAATCGCCACCGGGGGGAAACTCTCAAGTTCAGGAGCAGCGGCGGCGGCGTTGGAGTCCGGCCTTTTTTTATGAGCTGCTACCAGAAAAATGTTCAGAAAATAACCCAGGCTGTGTACCAGGATGAAGAGTTCAGCCATGAGCAGCAGGAATGCCAAGACTTTTTCAAACCACAGGTAGTCTGAAAAAAGGAACAAAGAGGTCCTTGCCATGAGATATAGGAAGGTGGATGTCATGGTCGCCGCGGCAAGGACAACCAGCAATCCTCTCCTGAAATCGGAAGCTATTCTTTTTTCTTTCATTCCATTACTCTCGGCATTCGGACAGCCTCAACTAAAACTGGTACTTTAGCGATACCCATGCCCCGGCGGCATTCCATTGCCTTGAATCATGGAGAAGCGCTTTGAGCGCAACGGTCCAGTGATCCTTGAATTCGTAGTGCCACTCCCCCTCGACCCTCAGAGCGGGATTGTCCTCCGTGTCGGTCCCGCCTCCGAGTCGAAGGCTGTAGTAATGCAATTCGCTCCCGCAGAAAAAGGTTTTGGACAAATCGTGGCGCCACTCGAGGACGGCGGTCGTGGCAAAGTAATTCTGAGGCGTCCAATAGGGATGGATGATGTCCACCAGGTCGCTTCCCCTGAAGAGGAGCTGACTTTCAAGGTCGGTGTTGCGGTATTCGCCGGCGATGGACAGCTTGAGCATCCTGGGATGATCGGTGAAATCATAGCCTGCCGACAAGAAATAGAACTGTCCCGTATTGGAGTCGTTGTAATGAGTGTATTGAGCTTTTCCCTTCACTTCAAAATTCCTCGCCAGGTAGGATGATGCCCCGACCCAAAAGGAATCCGCCTGCAGACCCTGTTGAATTCCGAAATTATTGTACAATTCATCGGTACGTTCATATCCGATACCCAACCGGGCATAATCCCGGAGGTTTAACCATAGAGCGGCAAGGCCGGTATTGGTGGAATCCACCCCGCTCTGCACATACTGCTTGTTCGTCCAGTTGACCGCACCCGATAGATATTCATTCACCACGCCGGAAAATTGCAGGCTATGCCCGAAGGCGTCATAGGCGATGCCTCTCATCTTCGGGTCTTCGTGCCAGTAATGCGCGGAAATGCCGAAATGGTAGCGGCAGGAAACGGGAAAATCGAACTTCAGATCGGTGCGGTTCCGAATGATTTGCGATAAGCCGTCGCGTCCCTCTTCATCCCAGTAGCTGTGATCGATCTCGATGGATGGATTGCTCCTGATCCTGTTACGTTCCAGTGCGTCGGCCGCCATGGAGTGGAGTGGATCGATCGAGAGCAGGCTGCGGTACGATTGCGCCTCCCGGTCGCACAAACCAAGGCTGCATTCTGCCTGGGCATGGTCGAAACGAGCCACCTCATTTCCAGGCTGAAAAGCGATGAGATCTTTGTAGCTGCCGATGGCCGAGGCAGGTTTTCTGTTCCATGCGAGTTGTTTGGAACGGCCTTCCAGGTAGGCGGCCTTCTGAATCCTGTAAGCAGGCAGGAGATCCCGGCGTACCTGTTCCAGTTCTGCGGCAGTCCGGGGAGAAAGCCGTGCCGAGATTTTATCAAATCCCTCGTAGAAGGCGTCGTAGCCCTGAAAGACCGAGCCATTCCCGGATGATTCCTGAAGTCCGGCATAGAGAGTCGTCAATTGCGGATCGTTTGCCTCTGCAACCGCGCCGGCGGCGGACGACAGGAGCATCTTGTCCACGGGCGATCTATAGGCGTCTTCGTAGGTCTGCATTGCCAGATCCATCTTCTTGCCCCACGCCGCGGTCCTGGCTTTTTCCTTGCGAGCGACCGGATCGGAAGGGTTAGCCCTGCAAAGCTGATCATAAACCACAAGAGACGGGCCATATTGACGAGACCATCCGAGCACCCGCGCCCGGGTGAAAAGAATCTTTGATGCCTCCGGGAATTCCTCCGCCAGCTTCGCAAGGATATCCAATGAACGCCCGTATTGCATATCGGCGGCAAGGGTCTCGGCGAGGCCGATTTGAGCGGGAAAGTATTCCGGGTCCAGCTTCAGCGCCCTTTCATAGCAGGAGATGGCCATTTTGTAGTAGCCCGAGGATTCATATGCACGAGCCCACTGAGCCAGTTCGGAAGGTGATTGGCCGGGTCGCACGAGATCGGACAGGAAGGCTGCCGAGGTTACCTTATCCGACCAGGCAGACCAGAAGCGGGATTCGACATTGAGCGGTTCGACTTGCAGAGCTTTTGAGAAGAATGCCGCGGCCTGCTCTTGGCTGCCGGTTTTCAGGCAGCACTTTCCCGCGCCCAATAGCCCGCGAACCTGCCGCGGTTCAATCTCCGCCAGCATTTTGTAGACAGGCAGTGCCTCATTGTAACGCCCCGCTTGATAGAGTGCCTCTGCTTTTACGAATAGCCCGTCGGGGTTTTGATGTCCGGCTCGAAGGAGTTGTTCACTGAAAAAAAGCGCTCTATCGAAGTCCTTTTCGAGGAGCTTGAGATGAGCGAGACCAAGCAGCGCCTCGCGGGATTCCTGTGTTTGCTGCTGCAGGCTAAGATATATCCCTTCGGCTTCTTCGTAGCGCTGTGCGCTCACGAAAACACGGGCCAGTTTGGACCTTATTTCTCTGTCTGCCGGGTGTGTCTCCAGGTATCGCGCGTAGACGGCCTCAACTCCGTAAAAATCACCCCACAAGTTCATCTGAGAGGCGTACCGCAGATAAATCTCTTCATTGGAGTCGGTAAGAGATAGAGCGGCGAGGTAAAGGTCACGGCACTTCACGGCATGTCCCAAGCCTGCTTCAATATCGGCCAGTTCAGCAACCAGCGCGCTGTCATCCGGGAAAAGCGACATCAGGCGCCGCACAATCTCTGAGGCTTCGGCGAAATGCCCCAATGCCGCAGAGACCCGCGCCAGAGCTATGGCGATTTCACGGTCGGAGGCATCCTCCCGGTTGAGTTGTCTCAACAGGGGCAAAGCTTCTTCGCTTCGTCCCGACCAACTCAAGGCCAGGGCCAACTTCCTGCGGGCATCCCGTAAAGAGGGGGAAATTTTCAGAGCGTTTTGATAGGCGACGATTGCCTGCTGAATATGGCCTGAGTAAAGATGCACGTCACCGAGTTCGGTAAAGATGTCTCCGAGGGGCGCCTGTTTGCTTTTCAGCAGCTTTTCGTAGATCTCTGCGGCCTGCGGGTAGTTCCTGTTCCTGGCATAGGCCCTCGCAATATCCATTTGAACGTCGTAGGGCAGGCCGCGGCCGCTCAAACGTTGAAAGGAATGCAAGGCTTCTTCATTTCTGCCGGTCCAAAGATATATTCTTGCAAGGGAAATGAGGGCGGCACGATCACCGGGCTTGTTTTTCAAGACGGTCTGCAGCAACCGCATGGCTTCGGGATACTGTTTCTGACGAATCAGCAAATCGGCGAGTTCCCTGCCCGTCACGGGATCATTGGGACGTTCCTTGATAAGAATGGTGTATTGGCGAATCGACTCATCGATCTGGCCTGCGCTGTAGGAAAGGAGTCTTGCAAGAGCCAGGCGCGCCTCGAAGTCCGAAATATGCTCCCGGGGATTAACCTCTCTTTCAGCCCCTTCCTGTTCCGCCGGTAGGGCAGGCGAGCAAAGGAAAAGGGACCCGCTCAAGAGAGTAATCCCCATGAGGAGGATCATTGTCGTGCGAACTACCCGGAGAGGCAAAAGAGGCTCCAACAAAGTATTCAGAGCTACAAACTGGTTATTTTAATGTTTTCTTGAGTTCTGCCGCTGCTTCGGCGTTTCTTCCGGCCCAGATCAGAACGTAGGCATACTTCCGCCTCAACTGAACGTCGTCCGGTGTTGCTTGCAGCACCGTCTTGTATTGAGCGATTGCTTCGTCATACCGTTTAGACCAGCTTAGAAGATCCGCAAGTTTCACAACGACTTCGTAGTCCTGCGGGCGGGCTTTCAAGTGGGCCCTGTAGATGGCCTCGGCTTTGTCGAAGGACTTGAGCGCAACATACAGCTCTGCCATGAGCAGTTGCCCGGATGCATCGACGTACTGCGGTGGAATTCCCTCCAATACCGCAACCGCATCTGGCTTAAGGCCGCTCCAGAACATAACCCGCGCCATTTCGATTTTTGCCTGCCAGAGGTCAGGCTTCTCCACAGCCAGTGCTTTGTATTCGATAAGGGATTCCTCGTAGCGTTTTGCGTAGCTCAGGAGCCTGGCAAGTTCCCATCTCGCCTTCCAGTCCGGTATATCATCCTGCAGGCTCTCCGGTGGAGGTTGGATCGGTTCGATGGAAGGCGGTTCAAGTCCTTCGGGATTGCCCGGTATTGACACTCTCGCTTGTGTCGAGGCCGCACGGACGTTCTCCGGGAAATTAAAACAGAAGGAGAGGACCATAATCGTTACAAGTAATCGAACCCAGGACTGCGTCATCTGATTTCCTCAAGGGGTCTATCTTTGCGGTGATTCACCCAGGATCTTTCTATACTCCGCGATAGCCTCGTCCAGTCGTCCACTCCAGCCAAGAACCCTGGCAAGCCCGATTCGCGCAAGCCGGCTTTCGGGATAGTCCTTTAGGATTCCCCGGTAGAGGGCTATAGCTTCATCGAATCGAGCGAACTGAGCGTAAAGAGATGCGAGATTTTTGATGGCATGTATATCCTCGGGATAAAGGAGGAGCAGCTTCTCGTAGACCTTTAACGCTTCCTGGAAATTATCCGTCTGAAGGTAACTTTCCCCAAGGTGGTGAAATACGGTGTTGGTAACAGCTCCAGCCGCGATAGCCTCCAGATAGAGCGGAATGGCCGCGGCAAATCCCTTTCGCGAGAACGAATCTTCCGCCTTTCTGAAGAGTATCCATTCCTGGTTGGTCCTTTGGTAGGTAAAGACAGTGACCATGCTCACCAGGAGAAGGACCCCCAGGTAGGTGATATTTTGGCTGTTCCGCAGTCCCCTGCTCATTGTGGACGCCTTTGAGCTATTGCTTGAGATTCCCGGAGGCGCCGGCGGTCGGCATGGCCTTGAGCGCATCCTCGACGGTTGAGTGGATGTGAAATACCCTGTCCAGTCGCGTGAGCCGGAAAAGACCCATGAGGGTATCTTTCATCCCGCAGATGCGCAGAGTCCCATTGTTCCCAAGGGTCTTCAGGATCGATACGATAGCGCCCAGGCCGCTGCTGTCAATGAAATCAACATTGGAAAGATCCATGACGATCAGATTTCGGCCGCTGTTTATCCTGTCGACCATCTGCCCTTTGAAATCCGATGACCCATACGTATCGATTCTCTTGTCGAGCGGCGTGACCACCAGCACTTCTCCATGTTCACTGTCTTCCAACTGCATTGTGTCTGCCCTCCCAGATCATGTCTATCTTGCAGCACTACCTGAATCCGAAAGCCATGCTACTCGGGTTGTAGAATCTTGCTCAGTGTCACGGTATTACGGTCGCCGGTTCTCCGGTACACCACCTCATCCATAAAGCTCTTCATGAAAAAGAGTCCCATTCCTCTCTCGGGCAGCGCATCCAGGTTGTCCGGATCGAAAGCAAACGGGGGCTGATCCTCCTGAGCAGGTTCCCTGCCAAAATCGCTGACCTGGAAAGTGATTCTGTCCGGGTAGAGCGAGAAGACAATCTCAACCTCGTGCCCGGCTTCGCAGTCATAGGCATGCTTGATGGAGTTGTTTACAGCTTCGACCACGGAGAGTTCCACCTGGTACGCCGCCTGTTCGTCGAGCGGTATGCTGGAACAGAACGCTCTCACCGCAAGGCCTGCCAGAAAAACCACTTCAAGGTTACTGTCAATGACAAGCTTGATTGATTTTGCGGAATCTGAAGGTGTCATATCTAAAAAGCTTGTCCTTGGCTCTCCACTTGCTGTGGGGCGATTGCGACGGCGGATTCCAAAGACAGCTTTGCAGAAGTCCCTTCATCGCCCTCCAGGGGTTCGGGTGCGGCTGTTTGGATCCTGGTGTTCGGCAGGCCGCCTGCGCCCTGGAGTTCACCGCTTATTGCCTTTTCGCGATGAGAGGCAAGTTGTTTGAGTTGCTCTTCGGGAAGCGGCGCCGACTCGACAAGCCGGAAATAAAGCTCCGCGGCCAGGACTTCGGATTCTTCCAGGCTCTTCATTCCGGGTACCACCTTATGAACCTTCACGGCGTCCAAAGCTCGCGAGAACAGGTCGGGCTTTTTGCCTTTTTTGCGCTCCGCGGCCTCGACCTTGAGGTCCCTCGGAGTGATCTCGCCTTTTTCCACGGCACGGCTGATTTCATCCAGCGCCTTTTCTCCAAATCGCTCTTCGAAAATCTTTTCCAGTGCCTTGCGAACCTTTGAACTGCCGAAATCCAGTGGTTCAGGATCGGTTCCGGCCGCGGGTTTAATACCGAGCCTGCCGTTCACTTCATGGCGCAGGTTGGCCTCCTTGAGATAGAGACCGTCATCCTGGGTACTGTAGCGGGCCTGGACGACAACCACGAGTTGAGACTTACTCTTCAGACCCTCGGCAACCTTCTTCAACTTTTCTCGTTCCAGCGGCATCAGCTCAGCTCTGCCCGGATCGAACTGAATGGCGTCCAGCTTGAGTTCGCCTCCCCCGAACAGGCTTGCCAGGGCGCGAAAAGGCGCCGTGACCGCTTTGGTTACAATGTTGACGAAGGCCTTCCATACCAGCGGGGCTATACTGAATTGAGGGTCATTGAAGTCGCCGGTTACCGGAAGACCGAGATCGATGCGTCCGTTGGAATCAGATAGGAGAGCAATCGCCAGATCCAGCGGCAGATTTACCGCGTCGGGGCTCTCCACTTTTTCTCCGAGAACCAGGTTATCGACTATAATCTTGTTGTCCCCTACCAGTTTGTTGTCACGAATCTGGTATTTCAGATCGGTGGACAACTTTCCGGATTTTATCTTCCTCCCTGCAAATTTGCCCGAGTAAGGCGTGATGCTGGCCATCTCCACGTTGCGGAAAATTAAGTTGATTTGCGTTTCGCGTTTGTAGTCGCTAAGGTCCAGCGACCCGTCAACCTTGGCCATTCCGTACTGATCGACCCCTCCGGCCAGTTGGATCTTGGATAATCCTCCTTTTTCGGATGAAAGCCGTGAAATGCTGCCCTTAAGGCCGTGGATGCGGGTCATGAATTTCGGCAGCAGGCTCAGATCGGCAAAAACCACGTTCCCTTCATCGATCCGGACGATATCGATTTTGAAGGGGAAGGAGTCTCCGCTTTTCTGATGAGGCTTGCGTGCCGGTGCGGCTGTAATCTTTCTGTCACGCGGCGAGGTTTTGGATCGTGGGCCGGATTGCCTGACGGCCGGTTGTTCTTTTACGATTTTCGACAAATTGACCGTTCCGTCCTCGGCTATTATCAACTCGCCGACCGGCTTCGTCAGCTTGACTTCATCAATATGCAGCCTGTTGGGCTCCATGGCGAATTTGAGCTTTGAAAGCTGCATTGAGCCCCATCCGAGGTAAGTATCTTTGGATCCCGGCTTGGTGAGGCTGAAGTTGTTGATGCTCAACCTGCCTTCATATGATGCCTTTGCTCCCGACTTGGGAATGCCGTAGCGGATTGATCCCTCGGTCGATAAGGAGGCCGAGCGAAGGTCAAGGGTGATGAAAGGGGAGAGGTAGGGCGCCAGTGGAGTAAGAACCAACTCTTTTGCCGTGATTTTTGCCTCTAGCGACATCGAGACAGGGTCGACTTTCCCCTGCACCGCCAGTTTCCCGCCCTGTGCCATCCCAAGACCAACCTCGAAGCCCATGGGCGACTTTCCGTCTATTTCGGTTATTCGGGCGCTGAATTCCTGTATGTTGTAGAGTGGCTTTGGAGCGACGTTGTAATCCGAGAGAGCCGAGCGGAAATCTTTGAGTTCAAAAGCTTTCACGAGAAACTTCCATTGACTCTCGGGGGATGTCTTGCCCGGCGCCTCCTCCGTGCCGGCTGCCTTTTGTTTCTTCCCGGCAAAGACTTTCTCCAGGTTCAATCCGCCGTCTTTCTCCAAGCCGGCATCGAGATGTCCTCCGCTCAATTGGATGCGGGAGACTGTAACGCTTTTTTTCGCAAGATCGAATTCACACCCCTCGACGGTTAACCCCTTGGCGTCGAAAACCGGTTCCGGAAGGGATTTGGTTTTCAGTTGCATACCTGCCAGTTCTACGAATCCGTCACGGAGCTGGACCTGAGTGTTGCCGCCGGCTTCGATACCGGCTTTAAACCTGATGGAGATGTTCGATATATCGGCGACAAGTGATTCAGTGCGCGTAAGGTCTTCGACCCTCAGCGCACTCTGCTTTATTTCAACCGAATCGAGATCGAGCGTCCATGGGCGGTTCTCTGTCTGACCAGGCTGTACATCGACGACCGCGGGAGCGACTGGTTCTTCCTGTTTTTTCTTTTTGGGAGGCCGCACAAGCCCTGCAACGTTCATGCGGCCGGAATCGTCAATGCGGAGCCGCAGCTTGCCTCCATCCAGCAGGATGTTTCCGACCTGAATCTTCCTTGACGCAAGATCGAACTTCGCCGAATCAACATCCAGTGTGTTGAGTTCGAAAAACATCTCTTCAGACCCGGATAACTTGAGAGAGAACTTATTCAAATTCAGCTTTGAATTCTGCAGCACCAGTTGCAAAGATGGGGCGCCGGCGTCGATCAGGTAGTCGGTACTCAGGCTAAGCTCCCCCAAGGGGGCATCCAGGTTAAGGGTGTCTTGCAGGAACTCCCAGGCCGTTTTTGCCCGTATCCCGGAGAAGGAAACCGTTCCTTTCGACTGAAAGGGAAAGAGGCAGATGTCGCCCTGCCATTGAAAGGATTCTCCTTCGTCCGTCTTCGCGGAAAACGAATAGGCGCCGTTTTGATTGCGGATCGTGGAGAGATCCTTCAAATCAAGTGTGATATCCGTGATGTCCAGGGCGACCGGCGAACTCTGACGACGGTCGGTGATACTTATCTTTCCACCTGCTACACTGAGGTTGTCCAGGATCATCTTTATCGGTTCGGTAGGCTCGGGTGGCGAATTGCCTGCGGGGGGCTTCTCTGTTGATTCCGGGGCAAGTTTGGCAAAGTTTGGAACCCCGTCCTGGTCGATAACGAGGTGCATGCCCGGATTCTCCAGGAGAAGCACGCCGACTTTCACGGTCTTATCGAACAGGGCGTCTGTATTCACATCTACGAAGAGCCTGCTAAAATCTGCAACCGGTTCCCCATCTGGTCCCTTCAGCGTGAAATCTCTGGCTTCGAGCGTCAGCCGGAAAGGATTTATTTTTACTTCCCCGATTTCTGCTGTGGAGTTCAGTTGTGCCTTGCTGAATTTGGGAAGATACCATTGCAGCGCGATCGGAGCGGCGAAGAAACCTAGCAGGGTGTAGAGCAGCAGAAGAGCTGCGGGTATCAGTAAATACAAGCTGGTGAGGATACGCAGAGCGAGTTGTCTCATTTTGTGATCCTTTGCTGCCTGGGACGAAATCCGCCATGAAAGTAGGTGCTCTGTCGAGTTGGAGCATTCCGGTTATCGGGACTGATGAGGTCCGGTTTGTGGATACATCTGTTTCAGCTCTTCATTTCCTCTTTGGCTGAAGATTTATTGCTCGGGCAATGCTTTCGTCAATATAAAAGCCTGCTTTAGCCAATTTGGCCACGGCTGCATCCGGAGAATGCCGAAAATCGTGAGTTGTCAATCCCGCGATGAGACCCAACGTGCCGAGAACGGGTACTCCAGCGGCCCTGGCTGCACGGCGGGAGATCCGGTCATCGAGCAGTGCGATGGCGCCGGGGTTGAGCCTGGCGTACTCTATCACCTCAGCTTCACTATACCCAAGCTGCCAGGCGGCAAGGGGAGAAAGGGGAGGATCGAGAGAGATAAACTCCAGCCAGGTCAGCGAAAGAAGCATTCCTTGCGCCATGTCTTCCTCCGGACCGGAGGCTATCTCGGCGACCACTGCCCGGGGGCACAAAACCCGCTTGAACCGGTCGCGAAGTATATCAACCAGGCCCGCTTTGCATAGGGTGATCAGAGGAGAAGCATCACAGACGATTCGTCTCATATATTGTCACTTTTGCTTCGATCGTTCAGAACATCCTCAGCGGCTTCCTGGAAAGGTGAGACGACAAACCGCGCGAGCGATTCAATGAACAGTGCGCGGCTCATTCCCGCCATCTGCGCCGCTCTTTCCTGGCTGACGGTTCCCATCTCATACCATTTGACCGCGGCGGCAAGCCGCATGTCACGGCCTAGCTCTTCCGGGCTCTTGTTGAGTCCCAGAAGGAGTTCTTCCTCCACTTCGATGCATACCTTCAGCTTCATAACTCTGCCTCGGCGATATTGTTAATCTTGGTTGGAATAATACCAGTATCTACTGTAGCGCGCCATGGATTTCAATCAGTCATGCGCTGTGCTCCAAAATGCGGGAAGGGCCTTTGCCGACAACAGGCCTTATATATAAGTAGTATGGGATTCAGGTTCCAGGGAGGAACAGACGTGAAGAAATCGGGACGAGCACAATTATGGCGGCGCGTGGTGGGGCTTTGTCTTGCTCTACTCGCACTTTTTCTTCAGGCGCGGGAGTCTGTGGCCGCGAAAAACGATACGTGCCGGGGATTTCGGGTGCGAGTGGGCGAGTGGACTTTTTCAGGTAAACTGAGATTTGTCGTACCGGCGCCCTTCCTTAACGGCACAGTACGGGTGCGCGGGAACTTTGTCGAGTTCGATGTTGATCCGGCGACTTTTGAGGTGACCAACTTCACTCTGACCGGTCGCGGCTCAGGAGAGCCGGACACGGAACTGTCTCAAGAGAACCGGACAATTGTATTTCTGAACAAGGCGCCTAACCACGGGGATACGCTTAACGGGAGCCTGACCATCGAACTCAACCGGGGAAGTCTCGTGCTTGAGCGCAGGGGTTCGTTCCAAAGCATGAAGATTCAGGCGAGAGATTGCGCCGGGGGAGGCTTATTTCAGATGGAACCGGAACCGGCTGCGATTGAGACGAACACGTTGGGGCCCGGCTTTACCTATTCCGGGCAGCCTGCCGGGGAGGAGCGTCTGTGCTTCACGAATGGTTCACTCAGCGGCTACGACAGTCCTGAATTTGCATCCCAGATCACTTTCTCGGACAACAGCGCCGTATGGGACGTTGCCTCAGGGGGCCGCCTCGGAATGGTTATAGGCGAGGATGCATTGATGAGTGGTTGCCCGCCCTGATCGAATGCGCTTGCCGATCTTAGTCTGATCGGCACACGATCGTAACGACAGGGCAGGGGGGGATGTCCCGATCCTGTCGAAAAAAGCGCTATATTTCTCCGCAATTGGCGCGATCTTTCTTTTCATTGGGTGTATAAGAGTCTCCGCTATTGATATAGCTGTCGGTCATCCGGCATGATTTCGGAATCAGGAGCAGTCAATTCCACCAGAGGAGGCGCACCCCGTGAAATATGGAACCCTGATCCTGCACAACGGCAACGAACTTGATCCACAGACCGGTGCTTTGAGCATTCCCATCTATCAAGCATCGACTTTCCACCAGCATGATATAGACAATCCCGGCAAATTCAAATATTCCCGAGCGGGCAATCCAACCCGGGAAGCTCTGGAGAGAACAGTGGCGGCACTGGAAAACGGGAGTCGCGGATTTGCCTTCGCCTCGGGAATGGCGGCTACCTCATCGAGCCTGGCGATCCTGGGGCGCGGAGATCACGTGGTAGCCACGGAAGACCTCTACGGAGGCTCCTACAGAATACTTACAGGCTTTTTTAACAGGTTCGGAATCGATACCACCTTTGTGGATATGACGAAACTGGATCTCATCGAGAAGGCCATAAAGCCGAATACCCGCATGCTGTTTCTTGAAACGCCGTCCAATCCGCTTCTGAAAATTACGGATATTGCCGGAGTTGTTGAATTAGCCCGGAAACGCGGCTTACTGACCCTGATCGATAATACTTTCATGTCTCCCTATTTCCAGCGCCCCCTCGACCTGGGCGTCGATATCGTTGTCCATAGCGCAACGAAATTCCTTGGCGGCCACAGCGATGTGATAGGAGGGGCGGTAGTCACCAGGTCTGAAGAACTTGCAGCCAGAGTATACGCAGTTCAATGCGGCTTTGGGGCTGTTCTGGGTCCTCAGGATTCCTGGCTGCTGATGCGTGGGGTCAAGACTTTGAGAGCGCGAATGGAACTCCAGCAGCAGTCGGCCATGGAAATCGCTCTTTGGCTGAAAAAGCAGCCCTGGGTATCCGGTGTTTATTATCCCGGCCTGCCGGATCATCCCGGCCATGAGATTCAAAGAGCCCAGGCATCGGGCTTCGGCGCCGTGCTCTCATTTAAGACGGATACCGTTGAACGGGCACGGTTGATCATGCAGCGGGCCAAGCTCTGGTCCGTGGCGGTCAGCCTTGGCGGAGTCGAATCCATCCTTTCTTATCCCGCAAAGATGTCTCATGCTGCAATCCCGCCGGAGGAAAGAGCGCGGTTGGGAATAACCGATAGCCTTTTGCGCCTGTCGGTAGGACTGGAAGATGCCGGTGACTTGATAGATGATCTTGCGGGTTAATCTCGGGGGCGACGGATACTATGTCCAGTACCAGATTGACCATCGGGAACCGTTCGATCGATGCTGTGGCGGGCGCAACTGTTCTGGAATGCCTCGTATCATCCGGAGAGTTTTTGCGCACTGATTGTGGTGGACGCGGCCGTTGCGGCAAATGCCTGGTGCGGCTGAACGATCCCGCTTCGGCCGGTATTTCCAAACCGGATGAACTGGAAGAGAAGATCGTGGGCGCCTCCAGGCTGGCCGCCGGATACCGCCTGGCCTGTCGTGCCGTTGTCCTGGACTCGGTTTCTCTCGAGATTCCACCGGAGAGCCGACTCGCCCACGATGTCGTACAAAAAGGACTTCCCGTCCTGCTCTCCATTTTCGACTCCACCGTTTCAGCTTCAGAAGCCGCATCTTCCGGTGCATGGGGCATTGCGGTCGATATCGGCACCACAACTATCGCGGCCTACCTCTGTGATATTAGCCGGTCTGCCGTTATAGCCTCCACTTCTGTCCGAAATCCCCAGTCGGTTTTCGGCGATGATGTGATCAGCCGGGTCAGTTCCGTACGCATGGATGCGGCGGTGCTGCCGCGTCTTCAAAAGATGGCGCTCGGCGCCGTTGAATGGGCTGTTTCCGTTCTTTGCAGTCAGACAGCCGTGGAGCCCTCGCGGATAAGGGATGTGGTTTGCGTCGGCAACAGTATAATGCTGCACCTGTTTTTTGGCGAGAACCCCTCTTCCATTGCGGTCTATCCCTACACGCCCGTTTTTCTGGAAGCCAGGGAGATGGATGCAGGCAGCCTTGGCATACGCTCCCTTTCCGGTTCGCGTCTTCGCAGTCTGCCGCTTGTCAGCGGCTACCTGGGGGCGGATATCGTTGCCGCCGCGCTTGCCGCCGGTCTCGACCGATCCACGCCCGGAACTCTGCTGGTGGATGTTGGAACCAACGGTGAAATAGTGTTATCGACCGAAAATGGGTTGGCCGGCGCCTCGTGCGCCACCGGACCGGCTTTCGAGGGCGCCGCCATCCGCCACGGCATGCAGGCTGTCTCCGGCGCGATTGATTCGGTAGAGTTTGTGCCGGATACAGGCCGCTTCAAATACACGGTGATTCAGCGGCTATCCGAGCCACATAAAGCGGCCGCAGGCATCTGCGGTTCCGGGATTATCACAGCGGTTTCCGAGTTCCTTCGGGGGGGAGTCATCCGAAAGAATGGAAGCTTCAACCGGGACATGGGATTTGAATGCATGAGAATCGACGAAAACGGTATTCCCGAGGCCGTGATCGCACCGCGTGCCCCTGGTGAGGCAGGAGAGCCCGTAGTACTTACCCAGGCGGACATTCGCGCCGTACAATTGGCAAAAGGCGCCCTGCGCGCGGGAATTGACCTGCTGTGTCTCGAAAACGGCCTGATTCGTCCACGCAAGATACTGCTGGCAGGTGCATTCGGCAGCTTCATAGATCGAGTTGCCGCGATTCGGATCGGAATGTTGCCGGAAATGGATACCGGCGACATCGAGGTTGTGGGAAACGCCGCCGGAGCGGGAGCGGTGCTCGCACTGCTGAACGAATCCTTTTTCAGCAGGGCGGAGCAAATGGCGCGAGCCATCAGGGTTTTAGACCTCGCCTCTCACCGGGATTTTCAAAAAACCTTTATCGATGCGCTCTCTTTTTAGGAGATAAACCGGCGATGGGCGATACCAGCAGCCAGTCCGGTGCGATCATAACCCATGTTCTGCCCGAGACTCTTGTGCTCAGGCCCGAGCAGGTGGCCCGCTACGCCGGCGGACGTGGCTATGTCATGGATCAATCCGCAAGAACAGAGGTCTCTGCGGCAATAGAAGAAGCCAACAGCCTCATGGCGCCCGTATTCATACAGGCGTTTCATCCGGTTGCTTCTTCTCGGGAGAATGCATGCATCCTGCTGGAAAAGGGGATATCCATGCAGGCGTCCGCTCAACTGAACAATTCATCGGCCAGATTGATCGCGGCGACGGTATGTACCATCGGGAGCGCCCTGGAGATTGCCTCCAGGCGTTCGAGTGAGGAGGGAGATCTGCTCAGGGCGTTATATCTTGATGCCGCGGGAGTCGCCGCCCTCGAAATGCTGAGCGAAGCGGCGCACGATGCCGTTGCAGACTATGCGGATTCACGGGGACTGAGCGCGGGCTGTCGTTTTGCTCCCGGTTACATGGGATTGGCGATGTCTTTCCAGGCCGTGCTTTTCAGACTTGTGGAGGCGGAGCGTATAGGTGTGCGCCTCAACGACACCATGGTTATGCATCCAGCCAAGTCGCTTTCCTTTTTCACGCTGCTCTCAGAGGGGCGGGGGGTAAA
The DNA here is from genome assembly GCA_964539645.1 of uncultured Syntrophobacter sp. Classification (GTDB taxonomy): domain Bacteria; phylum Desulfobacterota; class Syntrophobacteria; order Syntrophobacterales; family Syntrophobacteraceae; genus SbD1. Next base: position 24,415 of record CAZIJV010000024.1, on the reverse strand, counting down.
AAGGAGAGTGAACAAATGCCGGCTTTGCGGAGCGAAGGGATGCCGGTTCAGGCTGGATCAGTGAGAGTGGAGCCTCTTGCGGTATTCTTTAGGATGAATGCGGCTTTATTGTGTGGGGCAGAGTTAGTGGTTGATTCTGAAAGAGGTTACAATGGCTATAAGATTCACTTTGGATGGTGAGTATATTGAACTGGTAAAGTTGTTGAAGGTGACGGACGTGTGTTCGAGCGGCGGCATGGCGAAAGTCGCCGTCATCGAAGGGCAGGTAAGGGTGGACGGCGTCGTGGAGTTGCGCAAGGGTCGCAAGATCAGGCGCGGGCAGAAGGTGGAGTTCGAGATGAATACTATCATAGTGGAATAGAAAGAGTATTGATATGCCGCGCTCAGACATCGATACAATCGAACTCAAGAGCAAGTCACAGATGAAAAGAGAACAGACCGCTCTCCAGGAGCTTGGGGAAAAGCTCGTGGAACTTGCCCCGGATCAGTTGCAGAAAATCGGTATGCCCGAGGATCTCCGGGAAGCGTTACTTTTTGCCAAAAAGTTGAAAAGAGGGGAGGCCCTGCGCCGGCAACTCCAGTACATCGGCGCTCTCATGCGTGAAGCAGACCCGGAACCCATCAGGACCGCCCTGGAAACCATCGCCAGAGGGCGGCGCCAGGATGCCGCCCAATTTCATGAGCTTGAGCGATGGCGCGATGAACTAATCAAAGGGAATGACGCCCTTCTTGAAGAAATAATCGGACGATTTCCGGGCGCCGATCGTCAGAGGCTTCGCATGCTTGCATTGAACGCTCGCAAAGAGGCCGATGCGAACAAGCCCGCCAAGTCTTCACGTGCGCTGTTCCGGCTGTTGCAGACTCTTGTGAATGGCTGAATATCCCGATTTCCGGTCATCATTGAACCGAAACACAGCATGGTTCATCAGGTATAGCCCAGAAATCTGTTCTTCTTTGTGGCGCATTCATCGCACATTCTGACGGCGGTTGTATAGCCGTAATTCGGCGCTGCAGCGCGCTTTGAAGTGCAGTCGCCGCAGAAGACTCTTCCGCAGACACGGCAGTGATGGCGCCTGGTCATGATCCCGAACTCAGTCTTGCATGCGTGGCATGCAGTCGCGGCCTTGTCCGGCGCCCAGTTGTGGGTTCTCGATTTCTTTTGAACTCGTGACCGCCAGGGGTTGGGGGATTTTCAAAGCGGTTGTGATATGGATCATGGGGAGATTGCCGGGGAGGAAACACTTGTTGAAATCGGCTATGCTCATGCCGCTCGTACCCCCATGCACGTTGAAGGATTGGATAAACCCCTGGCTTCCTTTGGAATTGGCGCTCGCCAGGTATTTTAATCCGAGGTATCCCGTGGCGGGATCAGCGGTTTTCTGCACCTGAGCAATATAGGCGTGGTATCCTGCTCCACCGCCGTCACAGTTGAACACATAGCCTTCGGGCGCCGAGACTACCGACTCGCTTTTGATGCTCATTCCGGCAGAGGGGACCAGGTGAATCTGCACGAACATAGAGGAAGCACGCGAGTGCTCGGCTGCAATACTCAATGCTGTTGAATCCATCTTCCATGGCATGGGGCATATACTCTCACGGCGAAATGTCCTGGTTACCGGTTGCCGGGGAAATATCGGCAGGAACCTGATGAGGGATTTCTCGCATCGCATTGTGGATGGGCGCCTTTGCGGAGTTGATATCGTCGTGGACACGCCCTCGGAACAGCCCATGCGTTCCCAAAGCGAGAAATACTGCCTGGAGAGGAAGACGGTCCGAGAAATACCGGTCGATGTTCTGCTCGATCTGGATCTGATCATAGGGACTGTGGGGCGCTCGGTTATCGAGGAAGACATCCTGGAAAAGCTTTTGATCGAGGGGAGTAAGAAAGCGCTGTTTTTTTGCCAGCGGCTCGACCAAAACGGTCGAGTTCTCACACCTCACTCAATGGCTGCAGAGGCTCCTGGACTCTTCCCGGCCTTGATCCGCGGCATTCCCGTGACAGTCAGGATCGTGCCGTTCAAGGACCCTCAGACCGGCCTGGTACAAGGAAACCGGGTGCGGTTCCAGTTCAGCGAGCCGCCGGGCATGAGCAATCCCGCCCCTGCAATGCCTTTTAAGGACCTGTACCTGCTGGGAGACCTGATGCCCGTCAACTTTCTCTACTACGGAGTACCCGCCGAGATCATCGATGAGGTATTGCGCCAGTTGTTGCAGCTCTCGACCGGTTTTGTCAGGGCTCTGAGACAGAATCGCCCCCTGCCGCCACGCCTGCTCGCCGTTGATCGGGAGATAGATGCGGATGCAAACCCGATCTGAGGGCGCCTCAGCCGGATGGCTATTCCTGCTGAAGGTCCCATGGGCTATTAGGTGAGTGGTTATACTTACAAAAATTAAGCCTTTTTCTTTATTGAAACCCTCCTTCGAGCAGTCTTATATAAAGACCTGAGATCAAGCACTTATTGACAATGAGGTTATTGGCCGGGACCGCGCTGGGAGCAAAGCAGGGCCGCCGCTATTGAGTACATCCCCGACTCGTAGCGGCGGCCCTGTGCATAGGTATTCATTCTGTGCCGGCCGGCGTGCTTGACTTGTTACTTATCAGGCCTCCCGTGCTTCAACCGTCAATTCCGGACTGTCTCCGCTTAGCATCTCAAGGAAGCTCTTTGCGGCAATCGAGTTCACATGTTTTTCCCGGGACAGGTCCAGGATATGAATTCCACGGATGAAGAGGCCGATTCGCAACTCCGCCGGCTTATGCATAAAGTGGATGTACTTCTCACCCTCACGGTATGAAAACTCTATATAGACGGAGTTCCCTCGTTCCGTTTCAAAGAAGCCCTGTCCCTCATGCAGCGGGCCTCCGGTCATCACGAGTTCGCTCTGTTCTTCGGCCGCATAGTCGAGTGGAGTATCGAGTGCAGGAACAGCCGTGCCTGAACTGGGAGCCTGTGCCGCCATACGTCGCAGGGCCTCAAGGAGGGGAGGTTTGACGATCAGGTCAAACTGTCGTGCCACATCAGGGTAAATCCTTAAAATGTCCTCAAAATCCACCTGGAGTTCATGCGGAAGCCGGAGCATGATCGTGTAGAAATCCGAAAGGAGCGGTTCGAGAATAACCCTGACCGAACGTGCCGGCATGATGCCCATGAGCATCTGCTTGCGCACGCTCCCGAAAAGAAGGTCGGGAATACTGTGGAACAGCTCTTCGGTATTCAACGCGGCTCCTGTTCTGCTCAACAGAATAGAGCCAGGACCTGGTCGAACACGCATCTTCTGTGTTCGGCCAGCAGATACCTGTTGGCATGACCGGTCCTGTTCTCCAGGTTAAACTGTCTTTGCAGCTTCATGACGAACTCTCTACGGTCCTCGCCCTGAAGCCATCCCCAAAGAGTGGGTTCCCATTTACCCCCTTCAAAACCCGGCCTTCGGGAATCCTCATCGATAATCTCGCCCTCAAGCACCCGTTGCAGCAGTTCTCTGAATTTGCGACTGAAATAATCCAGACCCCCGCGGCAGACCTCTCGATCCACCTGCGCTGTCTCAATAGACATGTATATAAACCAGACCATCGATCTCAGGCGCATGGTCCTGTCCTGATCGATCCCGGCATCATTCTTCACGCCGGAAAACAGGGACAGAAAACAGAGCAGATCCTTGTCCGCGATGGCGCCGGAAACGCTCCTCATGAGGCATCTTACTATAATTGTGAGCGCCTGAGCCTGATATGGTATCAGAATCTCGTCGCTTTCAATCCCCGGCACTATTCCGAAAGAATCTTCCAGCACCACCCTGACTGTTTCCGGTTCCCGAAAAAGGATAAAATGGTCCGGATTGATTTTCGCTCCGACATGTTCAAGGGCGTGATGCAGGATCAGGCGCCGCAGTTTGTCCTCGTCGACGGGCTCCAACTCATTCTGCGACGTGAGATGGCTGACGATGATTTCTCTATGTGATTCAAGAGCCTGAGCGAGAGCGATCAGGGATGGAGATCGGGTCCAGACGTGAATGTGGCTATCTATCGCCCCGCGAAACCTGTTCAATCTGTCAGTCATCAGTGTGAGGACTCAATCAGCATATCTTTTGACGAAAACGGGCCACTGTGGACGCCCAGAGTGAAATAAAAGGCCGCTCCGGCGCCAGGAGAGGCTTGGGCCCAAATCGTCCCGCCATGCTTGGCAACGATTCGCTGCACTGTGGCAAGTCCGATTCCGGTTCCGGGAAATTCAGAGCTTGAATGAAATCGCTGGAAAGGCTGAAACAGCTTGTCTGCCCTTTCTGAATCAAACCCGGCGCCATTATCCTTCACGTAGAAGGCCTTTTCACCATTTGATTCACTAAGCCCAAACTCTACTACGGGAGAGACGCATTTTTCAGTAAATTTCCAGGCATTTGAGAGCAGATTTTCGAGCGCCACCCTCACCAGCCCAGGGTCACAGAGAGCGGGCAGCTTCTCGGGCGACTGAAACCGGACGGACCTGTTTGAATTGCTTTCTCTAAGTTCCATGACAATGTCGGAAGCAAGCGAGGCTAGATCAACCGGTTTTCTGTCGAGGGGCGCCTGGGTTGTTTGGGACAGAGTCAGAAGTGCATCCAGTATCTGCCGTGTGCGGTCAACCGACCGGCGAATGCGGCGCAAATAGTCCTGGCCCGCTTCATCGAGAAGATTCTCGTACTTTTGTGCAAGGTTTCTGCTAAAGCCGTCTATGCTGCGCAGCGGCGCGCGCAAATCATGGGATACGGTAAAGGAGAATGCCTCCAGCTCGCGGTTGGCTGCCTCCAGTTCGACAGTTCTATCTCGTACCCGCTGCTCCAGATCATTGTAGAGCTGAACGTTCTCCAGGGTAACCGAGGTAGTGTCGGCAAGGGCCTGAAGAATTCGTATGATTTGCGGAGCCGGTTTTTGCGAAGTGGCCCAGTAGTTGCCGATTGCGCCGATGGGTGAAGCAGTCCTGATTGGGACCATGACAAGGCTTTTGACAAAAGTAGGCCTGTACGCCTCAGCAGGTATGCGGTGATCGGAGTATATGTCTTCGATTATCGCGGGTTCCCGGTTGAGCATTACCCAGCCGCTTATGCACATGCTCATGGGAAAGCGTCTGCCCTTCCAGAGCGGGCTGATGGCGTTTTCTTCGGCATAGTAGCACATGTCGCCATCTCTAAGGACAAAGGTGGCTCCATCCGCTCCGGTCAAGTCCCTTGCAGCAAGCCTCACGATTGACATCACGGTCGGAAGGTCGCGAGCAAGCGAGAGTTCCTGAACAACGGAAACGAGCCGTTCCCTTGCGCTTTCATAGTCATAGAGATGCTGAGCGCCCTGTGACATGAGGATCTCCTTGCATTCAGGAAAGGTCGAGCATTTGCCGAATGCTTTCTCCTATCCGGTTAATATCCTGCCATGCCAGGCATCGGAAATGGGCCGGAGCCTCCTCCTTGCGCGTTCCGCACGCGGATTCGCACAGCAGTAAGAAGGGAGTGCCGGGAGACATCTCCTCCGTTATGCCGAACAGCGATAGCTGGTCTGCTTTCGTGACTGGCAGATCCGCCCGCTCATCAGCTATAACAATATCGAACTTCAGGCGCGCCAGAGCACTCACGTATTCGGAGAGAGTACTTACCAGCCGGGCTTCGAATTCAACGCCCGTCGCGGCCAGTTCCCGGATCAGCTTCTCGGCATCGCTCCGGCGACTCCAAAAGTGAAGTATACGGATCTTGTCGCTCACAGAGGTATCAACCGATAAGCTCCGCGGCCGGTTTATAGAGTTTTTCGAGGCCGAACGCCTCCGCCACCGACTCGAACGTTATGGCGCCCTTGTACATGTTGAGCCCGTTCATGAGTGCGGAGTCGTTGCGGCAAGCAGCTTCAACCCCGCCGTTCGCTAATCGCAGGCCGTATTTCGTCGTACGGTTGTTCAGGGCGAAGGTCGAGGTGCGCGCATAGGCGCCGGGCATGTTTGCAACGCAGTAGTGGATGACATCGTCTACCACATAGATGGGATCGCTGTGCGTGGTGGCTCGGGAAGTCTCGGCGCAGCCGCCCTGGTCAATAGCCACATCGACGAACACGGACCCCGGCTTCATGATCTTAAGGTGCTCCCGCTTGATGATGCGCGGTGCTTTTGCGCCCGGTATCAAAACCGCTCCGATTATGATGTCGGCATCTCTGAGCCCTCGGTCCAAAGTGTAGGCATCCGCATAGATAGGAGCGACGTTTGCCGGCATGACGTGCCCCAGGTATTCGAGCGTATCGAGGTTGATGTCGAGTAAAGTCACTCTGGCGCCAAGTCCGGCGGCGACCTTGGCCGCATTGCTCCCCACCGTGCCTCCGCCGATTATGAGGACGCTCGCGGGCGTTACTCCCGGCACGCCGGTCGGCAAAAGTCCTCTGCCACCGTACAGCCTGCCCATGTAAAAAGAAGCCATCAGCGGGGCCATCCTTCCGGCTACTTCGCTCATCGGTTTGAGCAGTGGAAGGGAGCCGTCCGGTTTTTGCACCGTTTCATAAGCCAGGGCGACAATCTCTTTTTCAAGGCAGACGCGGGTGAGCTTTTCATCGGCTGCGAAGTGGAAATAAGTGTAAATGAGCTGTCCAGGCTTCATGAAATCGAATTCCGCTGCGAGAGGCTCTTTTACCTTGACGATCATATCCGCTTTTTTCCAGACATCCTTGGCGGTGGCGCATATCTCGGCCCCGGCGGAGGCATATTGTTCGTCAGGTATTGCCGACCCCAGGCCGGCCCCTTTCTCGATGCACACCTGGTGGCCGTTGTCCACATATGCCTTCACTGCGGCAGGAATAAGTCCGACTCGGTATTCCTGGCTCTTGATCTCTTTCGGGCAGCCGATCTTCATGAAGAAAACTCCTGGCAGGTTTGGTTGGAAAAAGCTGATTTCACCTGTAGCCGGGTTGATCGCAGATGAGATTATCACGCAAAGCGGCAAAGTAGAATAGCAGAAAAGCTCGATAGCGGGGAACACCTTCAAGATTTGGATGAAAATTCCTATCGTGCGGTATATACTGAAAGGCGTGCATGAAGCTTCAGGTATTGATCATTCCTCTTTGCGCCTTCGCGCAATAAACCTTCTGCTTTTGTCACTTGTCGCTTGACCGCTTACCGTGCTTGTGTTACCTAACTCTTTTGCGTAAACCCAAACTCCTTGCTCCTTCTCCGGGCGGGCGCGTAGCCCGCTCTGTTGTTGTGAAGGGGCGACTGAACCCGAGAGGAGAAACAATGCGTAAGTACGAGACCTTTTTTATTACCGACCCAGACTTGCCTGATGAGACAAATTCGGCCGTCGACAACAAAGTCCAGTCGATTGTGACGTCCAATGGAGGAGAGGTTCTTACCTTCACCCCCTGGGGTAAGCGGAAGCTGGCCTATCCGATCCGCAAACGAACCCGCGGGTTGTACGTCCTGATGGAATACTCCGGTGGACCCGAACTGGTGGCCGAGTTGGAACGAAACCTCCGAATCGACGAACGAATCCTCAAGTTTATTACCGTGAAGCTTGAAGACCGCTTTGATCCTGAGAAGGAAAGGGAGCGAAAGGCACAGGCCCTTGCCGCTTTTGCCGAGGAAGAGTCCAGGAAATCCGCCGCTGCCGCTGCGAGCGCAGAGGACGAAGAGGAAGAGATGCCCGAGGACTTCGATGTGCCAAAGCCCAAGGACGAGGAAGAGGAAGAATAAGAGGGCTTCGCTATCTCAACGTTTAACAAAGAGGATTGAATACCATGGTAGTCAGGCGTAAAAGACGTACTTTCTCGCGGCGAAAAATCTGCCGCTTCTGTGTGGATTCCGATTTGCATATAGATTACAAAGACTCCAAGACCCTGCGCTATTTCGTCACCGAACGCGGCAAGATCGTCCCGAGAAGAATATCGGGCAATTGCGCCAAGCACCAGCGCGAATTGACCATGGCGGTCAAGAGGGCGCGGCAGATAGCCCTTTTGCCCTACACCACCGTACACACGCTCTAGCACCTCGGGAGCGTGCGCCCTGAAGCAATGAACTTGAACGAGGGACATCCCGGCTTTCGGTCAGCATCTGCTGGAAAAGAATTCTTTTTCCAGATAATGCTGACCCTTAGCCTCTTTTTGTCGATTACGTTCATCCCGCTCGTGGGGTTTTTCCCTGGTGTGCTGACTCCAACCCCGACTGCGCTCTCCACGATCAGATGGGGGCGTCCGCTCGCCTGGGTGGTTCCCGGTTGTTCGGGCCTAATCGGCGCGGTAATCCTTTTCTGGATGGAGATGAGCCTCAACATACCCTACTTCCTCGGGCTCCTCGCGATGGGAATCGCCCTGGGACAGGGGATAAAAAGCGAATGGCCGGTAGAGAAGACGGTGGGTCTTTCCACGCTGGTCATGGTGTTGATGGCAGGTCTCCTGCTGCTGGTGGCCTTTGTGGAAAGCGGAGGCGAGTTGGTGCGCCTGTTGGAACAGGATCTCAGGAACACGATATCGCATACATTCAAACAGCTTGGGTCGAGTTCACCGGAAAGGGAGGAACTGGAACGTATGCTTCTGGATGTCGTGCCGCTCATGGTAAGAGTCATACCAGGGGTGCTGATCGCCAGTACGCTTGCGGTGTCATGGCTCAACCTCCTGGTCTCCCGCAGGTATTGCCGGGCTGCCGCAATGGAATCCTGCATCCGGGAGAAACTTACGCTCTGGAAAGCTCCGGAGCCTCTCGTCTGGTTCGTTATCGGCGCCGGGCTGATGCTTCTTGTGCCGGTTGACCAGGTATGGGTGCTTGGGCTGAACCTGCTCATCGTGCTGGGAAGCGTTTATTTCCTGCATGGGCTTGCAATCGTTACGTTTTACTTTGACAAATGGAAGGTGCCGTTTATCGCGCGCGGCCTTATTTATGCCCTGATGTTCCTGCAGCAGTTCGCGGCTATCGCGACCGCTGCTTTGGGCCTTTTCGATATCTGGTTCGATTTTCGCAAACTGGTCAAAAAGCCGGCCTGACACTGACTGCAGAGGACCGGGCAAGTTGCTTGCTTCCCCCCTCTTTTTTGGTATATGCTGTGTTCGCTGTCGGCCTTATTCCCTAAAGGAGAGTCTTACGATGAAAGTCATTTTAGCCGAAAATATCGATTCTCTGGGACAGATTGGCGATCTCGTCAATGTCGCTCCCGGCTATGGGCGCAACTACCTCCTGCCCAAAGGGCTGGCAATGGAAGCCACGGGCAAGAACGTACGCGAACTGGAACATAAGAAGCGCCTTCTTGCCCAGAAGCGTGAACAGCGCCGCCAGGAAATGCTCTCCCTGGCCGAGAAACTCAATGCGGTGACAATTACTCTGCGCCGTAAAGTCGCCGAGGACGACAAACTCTACGGATCGGTCTCTACTACCGATATCGCCAAGAATCTCGAAGACAAGGGCTTCGGCGTGGAGAAAAAAGCCATCGTGCTCGACCAGCCGATCAAGCAGCTTGGCGAATTCACCGTCACCATCAAAGTAGATGCGCAGATCACAGCTAACGTCAAATTGGTGATTGAAAAAGAAGAGTAGTTTTTATGGAGGACCTTTCAACGGAACTCCGGAAAATTCCTCCCCAGCAGCTCGAAGCCGAACAGTCGCTGCTGGGGGGAATCCTGATAGACAGCTCCGGCCTGCCCGCGGCCCTGGAAGTCTTGAAGGGAGACGAGTTTTACAAAGACTCTCATCGTACCATCTACACCGCTATACAGGACTTGTTCGAGCGCAACGAGCCGGTCGATCTTCTGACCGTCACCGATCTTCTCTCCGAGCGAAAGCAGCTCGAAGCGGTGGGCGGAGTCTCCTATGTCGCCTCCCTGACTGAAGTGATGGGCTCCTCGGCAAATGTCGCCGCCTATGCCAAGATCATCAGCGAAAAGGCCGTTCTGCGCCGCCTGATCCAGACCGCCAACGAAATCATATCTTTTTCCTACGGCGGCAGGAGCGCCGAGGAAGTCCTGGAAAACGCGGAATCGGCTATATTCAAGCTTGCCGAACGCAAGATCCGCAATTCCTATTTCCCACTCAAAGAAGTCGTAAAGAAAAACATCGAGACCATCGAAAGACTTCAGGAGTATCGGGATGCGGTGTCGGGCGTTCCCAGCGGCTTCACCGACCTCGACAAACTCACCGCGGGATTTCAGAAGTCGGACCTGATCATACTCGCCGCAAGACCGAGTATGGGAAAGACGGCCCTTGCTCTGAACATCGCATCCAACGCCGCGAAAAAGGGCTTTCCGGTCGGTTTTTTCTCCCTCGAAATGAGCAAGGAACAGCTCGCAATGCGCCTCCTCTGCATGGAGGCCCGGGTCGATTCCCACAAGATACGCTCCGGCTTTCTCAGCAGGCAGGAATGCGCAAAGCTGCTCAATGCCGCCGGCGCCTACATGGATGTCCCGATCCTGATAGACGACACTCCCTCCATATCTCCGCTCGAACTGAGGGCCAAAGCCCGTCGCATGATGTCGGACCAGGGGTTGGGGATCGTTATGGTGGACTACCTGCAATTGATGAAGGGAAGGGATAATTCGGAGCGGCGGGAACAGGAAATATCGGAGATTTCGCGCTCACTCAAAGGCCTGGCCAAAGAGTTGGACATACCGGTGATCGCTCTTGCCCAGCTTAACCGGAAAGTTGAAGAGCGCGCGGACAAAAAGCCGATGATGAGTGATCTTCGTGAGTCGGGCGCCATCGAGCAGGACGCGGACGTTATCGCCTTCATATACCGTGATGAGGTCTATAATCGCGACACGAAAGAACCGGGAGTCGCGGAAGTCATCATAGGAAAACAGCGAAATGGACCGCTGGGCAATGTCAAGCTGAGCTATATCAATACCTATACGCGCTTTGAAGACTATGCGTATGCTGCGCAGTGAGCGATGGGGCAGTGAACAGTGAACAGTGAAGAGGGAAGAGGGATTGAAATGATCGCCAACTCCGAATACTGGGATAAAGAGGCAGAGACTCTCACCAGGGAAGAACTCGAAAAACTTCAGTTAAAGAACCTCAAGTCTACCCTGGAGCGCGTCACGCGTTCGAAATTCTACAGCGAAAGATTCAAAAGCTGCGGCTTCAGTCCTGAATCGGTAATGAGCCTGGAAGATTTTCGAAATATTCCCTTTACGGTCAAACAAGATCTGAGAGACTCCTATCCCTACGGGCTGCTCTGCGAGCCCAAAGAGAATTTCATCAGGATGCATGTATCTTCCGGAACCACCGGCCAGGCCACCGCCATTTTCTATACCCGGGCGGACCTGGATCTGTGGGCGGACCTGCTTGCCCGCTGTATGTACATGGCCGGCGCCCGTCCGGGGCTCACCTTTCAGAACCTGAGCGGCTACGGCCTTTTCACGGGAGGACTCGGCTTCCAGTACGGCGCCGAGAGACTGGGCATGCTGACCATTCCTTCGGGCGCCGGCAACAGTAAGCGCCAGGTCCAGATAATGCGGGATTTTTCGACTAACGTCATTCACATAATCCCCAGCTTTGCGCTCCTTCTCATGGACGTGATGAAGGACCTGGGGGTGAACCCGCGTGAATCCCTCTCGCTCAAGATGGCCTTCGTCGGCGCCGAACCCTATTCGGGCGAAGTAAGAAAGCGGCTGGAAGACTTTTACGGCATAAAAGTGTATAATTCCTACGGTTTATCGGAGATGAACGGTCCGGGTGTCGCCTTCGAGTGTCCCTGTCAGGATGGCTTGCACGTCTGGGAAGATGCCTATATCATAGAAATAATCGATCCCAATACACTTGAGCCTGTTCCGGACGGGCAATATGGCGAATTGGTGCTGACTACGCTCCGGCGCAAGGGGATGCCCATTCTGCGATACAGAACCAAGGATCTCACGCGGATTTTGCCCGGTCCCTGCGCCTGCGGCCGCGTGCACAGGCGAATGGACCGAATCCGGGGCCGTACCGACGATATGTTCATCATAAAGGGGGTAAACATTTTCCCGATCCAGGTCGAACAGGTCCTGATGAACATCCCGGAAGTGGGAAGCAACTACGTGATTATCTTGAAACGTGAGAATAATCTGGATGATATGGTCGTCAGGGTCGAAGTGAACGAAAAGATCTTCGTCGAGGACATGCGCCATCTTCAACGCATACAGCAAAGAATAGCCCGGGACTTGAGAGGGGAGTTGCTGGTGACCCCCAAGGTGGAACTGGTCGAACCCAACAGCCTCCCGCGGGGCGACGGCAAAGCCCAGCGTCTCATCGATCAACGCCCGGCTTAAGCTGAAAAGGATCTCAATTTACGAGAATTATTGGAAACATAACCGGACTTAAGCCCAGTATTCGCCAGCGCCTGGAAAATCTGGGCCGCCGAAAAGTACCCGCCTACCAGGTGATCTCGCCCGAACTCTCGCGAGACCTTGCCCATATTTCCTTTGAATCCGGACGCCAGATAGGATTGCTCATCGGCCGTGACGGCGCCGTTGAATCGGTGATCGTCGGCGGACCGCGCTCCCTCTTTATTCCCGACCTGCCAAAGAGCAGGGGAGGACGGTGGCGGCTTCGCGGCATTCGGCTCGTGCACACGCATCTGCAGGCCGAACCTCTCACGCAGGACGACCTTATGGACCTCGTCTTCCTCAGGCTCGACTGTGTCGCGGCGGTCCATGTCGATCTGCACGGCGGCGCTACGCAGATCGAAGTAGCGCACATTCTCCCAGGCGCCGGAAATGATCACAACCACGGCTGGGAGGTGCTCCCTCCCATTCCCTGCCACGCTCCCGACCTGGACTTCCAGTCCCTTGTCAAGTCGCTCGAAGACGAACTCGAACGCAACCGGCTCGCTATTCCCGCGGCCGGCGGAAAAGAGGATCGAGCCATCCTGGTGAGCATTACCGACCAGGACCGGGAGAGCGCAAACAGCTCCATGGACGAACTGGTCGAACTGGCCAGGACCGGTGGCATTATTGCGGCCGATACCATCATCCAGCGACAGCGCGAGAAGAACCGGAAGTACCTCATCGGCAAGGGCAAGCTGAGTGAGATCGTGCTCCGGGCGCTCCAGTGCGGGGTGGACCTGCTGATCTTCGACCAGGAATTGAATCCTTCGCAGGTGCGGGCGCTGACCGATACAACTGAGCTGCGGGTGGTGGACAGGACCCAGCTCATCCTGGATATCTTCGCGCAGCGGGCCCAGACCAGGGAAGGCAAGATCCAGGTGGAGATGGCGCAGTTGAAGTACCTGCTCCCGCGGCTGGGGGTAAAAGACGATGCGCTCTCAAGGCTTACGGGCGGAATCGGCACGAGAGGACCGGGAGAAACAACCCTGGAAATCAATCGCAGGCGCACCAAGGACAGGATAGCCCATCTGGAGGACGATCTCAGGAACCTGCGCAAACGCCGCAATCTCAGGCGCTCGAAAAGGACCCGCAAGGAACTGCCGGTCATCTCTATCGTCGGCTATACAAACGCAGGCAAATCGACACTCATGAACGCGCTGACCCACAGCTCGGTTTTCGTGGAAAACAAGCTCTTCGCCACACTCGATCCGACCAGCCGGAGGCTGCGCTTCCCGCGTGACTTCGAGGTCATCATCACCGATACCGTCGGCTTTATCAAAGACCTGCCCAAAGACCTCATGGAAGCCTTCGCCGCTACACTCGAAGAACTGAACGATGCCGACCTGCTGCTCCACGTGATCGACATCAGCAACCCGCAGTACGAAGCCCAGATGGATGCCGTCGACCGTACGCTCGCCAAGCTCGATCTGGACAGAAAACCCGCCATCACCGTCTTCAACAAGACCGACCTCGTCCCGCTGGAATATGTGGAACGCCAGTTGCGAAAACACCGCGGAGTCGCAGTATCGGCCCTGAACTCCCGAACCCTGGAGCCCCTTATATCCGCCATGCAGGACCAGGTGGAGGATTTTCTCGAACGAGCCGTGAAGAGTGAACAGTGAAGAGTGAACAGTGAAGAGTGAACAGTGAAGAGTGAAGAGTGAAGAAAAGGCGCCGGCTGCCGAGACGCCGGGCGCCTGTGCTCAATAGAGCCGTGAGGGACTCGAATACAATCTACATTCGCACAGAGCAACCGGGGATTATCACGCCCGTCATAAGAGCCAAGCCGCCACGTACCCGGACGCAGCGATGTAGGTTGGGCAGGCTTTTATGCCCAACAGCTTTTGAACATGCGTCCCTGACCAAACTTACGCGACAGCCGGGAATGATCTTCACCAGAAGCGCAGGTCGGGTCCCGCTCTGCTATATTAAAACCCGTTGGGTATGAGAAGCCTGCCCAACTTTCTACTACGTGAAAAGTACCCATGGGGGCCGGGAAAAACACGGGCACAAGGCCCTATACTAGTGCCGCATACACACCTTTCTTTTATCAGCGAAAAACCCTCATTGAAATCCCATTCGTATACTCACCTGCGTGCGAATGACGCTCGGGCGCTGGTAGCATAGGCCCTTGTGGCCGTTGTCCCATTGCGTGAAAGTACCAGGGGAGGGGCGGGAAAACACAGGCATAAAGGCCCGATACTGAAACTCGCTAGCCCGCAAAGAGTTTCATATAAGCGGCGCCCCCCCGTTTTGGAACGGGGTTCTATCGAGGACGAACTTGGAAACCATGTAAAAGGCGCCGCGTAGCCGGGCTTTTCGAAGCAGTTCAAAAGAGAACCGGATGCAGTTCCTGGGCTGGATTCCGGCTTAAAAGCTCTGCCGGTGAGGAAATGGGAGCCCCCCCGGCAAACCGGTTTTTGCATAGGAAAGGGACCTACAAACCATGGGAACCTAGCCTATTGCCAAGCTGGGCGAGTGTCGTTGCGACGTTGATTGTTATGGCAAGCCGGCTACTTCTGCTACCTTTGACTATTGCCGGAGGGATCGGCAATCGCTTTTATCCTTAAGTCATCGGGGTACGGTGCTATTCACCATAAAATGAACCTGCCACCGTCATTCAGGCAGGGCTTCTGACCGCCACGCTTTTAGCCACGCCTTTGGCGTGGTTTGAACGAGAATGATACTTCTGGGCAGGCTTTTTTGAGAGGTTTTGTTGTTTTGTTTTACCGTAGGGTGGGCACGGGATTCATCGTGCCCACCGTCCCGAGGGCAAACACACTCTTCTCGAAAGCGGTGGGCACTAAAAACCGTGCCCACCCTACGCTTGCCCATAGCACTGTGAAGATTTTGCAGACGCGGGTGGTTGGGCATGAGAAGCCTGCCCTGCTACTATTTTTGTCATCCCGGCGTGTTCCTCTAAAAATGAAGTTTCATAAGAGCGGCGCCGCCGGTTTTCGGCCTGTTCGAACGAGACTCTGACTTTGAAGTCAGATAAGAGTACAGAATGGGCAACGGCAGGCTGAGTCAGATGGAAGCTTTTTTTATTAAATACTTATACTTAATTATGATTTTGCACTTGACAGAACCGGCCGGATCGGCTCACTCCTCACTGCCCCCAAGGATCTCCCGGGCCCGCTTGACATCCCTGGCGATCTGCTCGATCAACTCACCCGGGCCGGAGAAACGCTTTTCGTCCCTGAGCCTGTCTATGAACCGGACCACGATCTGTTGGCCGTATATATCCCGGTTGAAATCGAAAAGGTGCACTTCGAGAGAAAGATCGGTGTCGCCGAAAGTGGGATTGTATCCGAGGTTTGCCGCCCCGCCGTAAGTCTTGCCGTCCACCTCCGCTTCGACCACGTAGACGCCGGTGCGTGGCGCGGCAAGAGCGGGCATGCGGATGTTCGCCGTGGGAAAGCCGAGGCCCGCGCCCCGTTTCTTGCCGGCTATAACGGTTCCGCTCACCTCGAAGAATCTTCCGAGAAGCGTGTTGGCGCGCCTCACATCACCCTTGACGATCATCTGCCGAATGGCCGTGCTGCTGACGACCGTATCGTTCAGCCTGATGCCGGTAATGGTATCGACCTCGAAGCCGTGCTGTTCCCCCAGTTTCTTGAGAAAATCGATATCTCCCTCGCGGCTGTGCCCGAACCGGTAATCGTGCCCGACCACAATGGCTTTGATGCCTATTTTCTCAACGAGTACGATCTCGACGAACTCGCGAGCGGACATCTTTGAAAAATCGTGGTTGAACGGGATGATTATCGCGGCGTCAATGCCGCAGCGTTCGATGAGATCGAGTTTTTGCTGGTGGGAAGTGATGAATGACAGGGGCCTGTCGGGAAAAAGGACCTCGATGGGATGGGGGTTAAAGGTCATCACCACCGATTCGCCCTTGAGTTTGTCGGCCCACTGCTTTACTTTCTGGAACAGGGCCTGGTGGCCCTTATGGACTCCATCGAAATTGCCGATGGTGATTGCGGGGTTTTTAAGTCTGCGCCCGATTGATTCGATTCCTTGAAAAACCTGCATCGTACTTTGAAGCACCTTCCGAAAAGAATGTGAAAC
The DNA here is from genome assembly GCA_964539645.1 of uncultured Syntrophobacter sp. GTDB lineage: Bacteria > Desulfobacterota > Syntrophobacteria > Syntrophobacterales > Syntrophobacteraceae > SbD1. The sequence continues at coordinate 8,067 of CAZIJV010000024.1, read as the reverse complement.
GCCTTGACAGGCAAAGACTTTTAGAATACGATATTCTGGTTTGCTTTTCAAGGCAACATTTGCCGAAGTGGCGGAATTGGTAGACGCGCTAGGTTCAGGGTCTAGTGGGAGTATTCCTGTCGGGGTTCGAGTCCCCGCTTCGGCACGCCAAAGAAATGATTAGGGATTTGGCTTAAGAGCTGAATCCCTTTTTCATTTATGAAAAGCAGTTGGATAGCTCTTAAGATAACATCGGCGGAGTCTTGCTCTGGATGGTATTTCTGCATGCAATAATGCCCCCTGCAGAAAGGATTAAATTGGCGGCAGACGGAAATAGGGTCCAGACTCACTCTGCCCTTGGAGGCTGATCCTATGCGCTCATCCTGGTCGGGTCAGGAATATGTACGTTATCTGCCGGGGTCCGAAGGACAAGAGGGCTGTTCATGAACTGCCCTGTCCCTACTCCCCCACGGGCAATGAAAAAGCCACTGCCCGTGTCACCCGTGGAATAAATCTGATCCGGGCAAGAAGCGCAGTTTTTGTAGAGAGGCACAAGAAAACTAAAACCTTGATCAGAAATGGTTGAGAATTCTGGGTTCTATATTTATCAACAACGAGGAGAGATCTGCTAACTTTCTCAGCAATTATTTTCCTGGACTGACGGGTCTTCCATGAACGAGACCACCGATGCTTTAAGCCTCTATGGAGTGTTATCCTTGGACCTTTTGCGTGATAATCCGAAGTATTGACTTTGCCCGGGGCTCGACGCAGCGGTCTATTCTTCGCAATGTACTCGGTTCGGCATTGTGAGGGTCTGATGGATATGGTGGGTTTGGTGTGCAGTTTTTCGGTCATGTTGATTCGGCGCTGCCTCTCGCCATGATGCTCGGTGCGGGGTAGTGAGCTTCGAGATTCCCAAAGTCCTTCGGCCAACAAATTCTTTTGCAAAATCTCATTGCGTTTAGGATTTTGGCCCACAAGATTCTTCTGCGATTATCCTTTCAAATTCTTTTTTTCCTAATGCTTTGCAGTCATCTTCTCTGTAAAATGACTGAATTCGCGTGTCATTCTCATAGCTGTTATTCGCGGCGTAGCTCAGCACCTCCTGCAAGAGCGCCAGCGGGGCAACTCTTTCGTGAACAACTCTTTTAAATGATCCAAGTACAAGAAGAAACTGGAATTTATTTTGGAGAAAATGAATGTAAGGTAAATTCGCTATACCTAAGCCTCTTCCAATCTTGAATCCGGAAGTTGAAACGATTACACCCAAATTGCACCCGTGGTCAGTCATCCGGAGGCAATGTTCAGCAAATTCGCTTTTATCCACAGGATCAGAATGGTTCTTGGCTTCTAAATACAATTGGAAACCACAATCTTCAGAAATCTTGGTTCCCCAGCTTTTCCTTATAGCACTTTTGTTTAAAGTACCTTGCCCATCAACTTGCCATCTGCCGTGCTCTCTTATTTCAACAATATCTCTGGCAACTCCGCCTTTTTCAAGAAAATAGCGAGAGAGCTTTTCAAGAGGCTCCCCTTTCAATTTGGTCCGATCATCTCCTTCTTTTAAAACAATCTGTGTTGATCGGATGTAAATTCTGTACAAATTCTCGAACTCAATTGAATCCCAGCCCCAGTTTGTCGCCTCAAACCATTCGTCTGCAAATTTAAAGACACTACTGTCCCGATGCTCGATAAACGCCTTGAATTCGTCTAAGGTAGCTTTGAAAGTTGATTCAGACATTTGCCCCTGGTTTCCAAAAAACAAGCTGGATTTCAATATCTTCTTGTCGTTCGATGGAATGATGGCACCTAAAGCATAAATCCCCGAACAGTCCCTTCTTGGCCTTCTTAACTATTGCCGCTACAGACGTTTCCTGTTCACCAAGCGGTTCACCGCATTCACGATGTACAGGTAAAAAGGTCACTTTCAGCATTTGGAGAGTCAAATAAGCAAAAAATATCTGTTTTACTGTTGATCCGGGTATTCCAGATTTTTCAGATACGTACTGAATATCGATGGGAATGTCTGCCCCTTTCGTCAGCAACTCATCAATGACAGAAGTTACTCTGACACCGATTTCTTGCGAGACTTCAATCTCTTGAAAAATGGCTTCACTGAGGCTCACAGGCAGTTCCTTCAGCAAGCAATGCTTCGAGATCATAAGGATTTTCTAGAATATCGACTTGAGCATCTCGTATAGCGTCTCGTAACTTTCTAGTGATTATCTTGTTATTCCTTTTAAAAATTAAAATTGGATAGTTTCCGCTGTTGCGGTCACCATATAGAGTTTGCAAGATTAAGTTACTGTTCCGTGCTCCAATCGGAACTTTGAGCACCATAGAAAAGGTATGGCCTTGCTCTTTTAGAGTTCGGAACAGTTGGTAAAGATCAATGTCAACTAAAGGATGAGTTCGATGCCGTGTTCGAAACGCATCACGCAAACTATTTGAGATGGTCGTCAATATCTCCTTAAGTGGAATCAATCCTTGAGTTAAATCGAAAGAGGATGCTACAACGGTCGGCAACATCTTCCAACCCATGTCATCAGCGTTATATCGGGTTTCGAGAAATAACGATAAATTTGAGAAATTTATTCCTTCCAGTGGCGAATCAATTATAGTGCTCATACTGCTTTGGATCGGGAGTAATATTTGTTGAAATCTTGAAGGTACGCGGGAGACTTGGCCAGCTACATTAGCTTCGGCAAAAAATGGCATCGATATTTCGACAAGTCTATGTTGAAATAACACTCGAACTAGTGCGGGAATTCGCGCCAGAAAATAATTACTAAAGTCCCCTCCTTGCCGATCTGGAAGGACTAATATTCTGGTAAAGCTATACAGGAAAGAGATAATCTGAGTCCCGGAGAAAATCCGAATAGATTCGAGTATTGGTCCTCCCCCTGGGGGATTAGTGATTCCATTGAAAAAGGTAACGAAAGTTTCCCCAGCAGGGATCAATGACGTAGAAAGGTGAGAAATCAGGTTCTCAAAAGAGGAGATAGTCGGGGCGTCTGGAAAAGAAAAAAATGTATTCACAGTAAAATGAAGCTCGTGGTCCAATCGCGTTATAACGGACCCAATCCGCTCCGGAGAGAACCTTGTAGCCAAGTCCTCGCAAAATCTATACCTTAAGTCAATCCCAGGTGATGATTCCTCGCTTCGCATTGGTGCTGGTTCGCCCAACTCGTTTGCTATTTTTCGCACCTGCTTGATCAAGTAGACTTTTCCAAGTACGCTACCAGAGTCCAGGGATGTTCGTTCGCTCTCAGTCCGGCAGGCTCTCAGAAAAGCTTCGCTAGAATCAAATGCCTCCCCCAGCATGTTTTCCCCTTTGTCAAATACTGTCACCGTGTTTTTACCCAAGTCACTATACTATCAGAATTACGTTGAAATCAAAATCTTCCGTCCGATCAAAAAGATTTTGTTCTCTGCTGAATTGTTCGCAATTTGTCTCGTTCAACTTCGACGCCGGGGCCCGCACAACAAGGTTTTCGAGCACGAAGCGCGGGGTGCCAAAAAACTTACCCGGATTGTCAGTCCGACAATCTGGGCTGGCAACTCAACCCAGTATTTAAATTCTGCCTGTAGATACTGAAAAAATCAAAACAGCTTGCCAGAGGAGAAAGATTCTCGGCCCTCTTCGAGGGCTTACATAATGATCCGGGAAGGGAAACTATTCTGGCGCTTCTATTCTCTATCTGGAGGAGAGACATGTTAACGCGGGACCGGTCTTCCAGTCCGGGGATCCACCCTTTGCGATGATCTACTTGATATATAATTGGCACTCAGCCCCAGAACAGTCACTTGCACTATCTCTAATATGGGACGAGTCTTCTTATTCTGCGTTTGTTGATCCGGCATTTCAGGATGTTTCCCGGCGTAGTCCATCAGGATCTTGCCCCAGGACCTTCCTTTGTCCACATGATACAGCTCGGGGAATTCTTTTTTGGCGGCATACAGGATCTCCTTCCCTGACTTAGTCCCAGTAACAATTTCCTTCAGTTTCTGCCGAGAACTGGGATCACTTACTCCCCGCTCGTTAAGTTTATCCCAAAGGATCTCTTCAAGTTCTGACCTGGTGAAATTCGCAAATTCGAAATCCGGTTCGGAAATGAAGAACATGCCGCATATCGCGTCGTCTTCCGCGGCTTTGCGCACAGCTCTAATATTATCAGCCCGGTCCCCGTCGATTACCACAATGCTAAATATCCCATTATTCAAATCGCTTCGGAGACTCTCGCGGAAACCGACCCCTTTGCCTCTTTTCTGGACCACGCTCCCCGCAAGGTTTACAAGATCAATTGCGCCGTATTGGTCAAGCACTGATTCCAGCGCGCCATACTCGGTATCTCCCTCAACATAACACCGAACTCTCACGCCATAATCGAGGCCAAATTGTCGCATGAACTCATTTGCTATACGCCGATCCCCGTCCAAAATCCTATTTGATCCATAGATTCTCTTTTTCGAGTTGGGCGGGGTCCACCCAAAACCTTTCTCATCCTCCTCCGGTAACTGCACATTGAACACATCTTCAGCCACCCGTCGTAGCATTTCGGCCATCGTCAGGAGCAGGATGCAGCCGCCGATTCGCCCTTTGAGTTTGAGTCGCTCCTCAGCTTTCATCAGTCGGATCATTATATGGAGGCGCTTGTTTGGATCCAACATTTCGGCATTGGCACACAGGTCCTGGCGAATGCTCTCTATCTTTTCGATACCAACCGCGCAGTATGGCTCCATGAGGTTTGCAAAATGCTTGGTAATACGTTCACGTTGGCCCCCAAAGCCCAGAAGAGAAGAATATCTCAGACGATTGAACACCTTTTGATAGGCATATGGTTCAATAGCTATCGCGAGAGCGGCCTCATTGTTCCAGTAATCGATCCTTCGAAGTGAGTTAGGCTCACTTGACCACTGATTGAAAAATGACACGAGTAGATCGACGACTTTTGGCAAGTAGGCCGAGCGAAGCATTTGCATCGGATTTGCTCTCAATTTGAGCACGCGGTCTATATGATACATGATGTAGTAACGGAATGGATGGAAATACAACTGCAGCCAACGCTCTGGAGCCTTCAGATCAATGGCCGAATTCGCCATACCACGTTTGCGCCGGCGTGGTAGTCGCTCATCAGCGTATATGTACTTACCTTGATCATCAGTCTTCAATTCAATCAGGCCCACAAGTTGCTGAAGCGTTTACAGATCTGCTTGCAGGATATACCCTCCTTTGCCATACGAACTATTTCAGAATCTCGTTTTGCGTCAGCCATATTCTAAAACCTCAAGGTTGCCGGTGCGCCAAAGCCCGCGATAGCCGGCAAACAATTATGCAAGAAGGACTTTCATACTGTCCGTAGTCATCAGGAATGGCGGCTTTTCTCTTCACTGCGATGTCTGCGACCGGATTGCCCCGCGGGTGAGAGACTACGGCTTCTTGCAGGTCCTGGAACAGCGCTATATGGTCTGGAAGGCTCCTGCCAGGCTCCAACTCAACAAGCAAATCCACATCGCTCTCCGCTCCTGCCTCTCCCCGCGCCACCGAACCGAACACACGCACTTTGCTTGCTCCGTATTTTGGAGCAATACGAAGGATTTCATCGCGTTTGGATGTTAGAAGCTCTTCTACTGTCTGTCCCATATCCCTCTTTGCCTCCTGCCTTATTCCGGCAATCCAACGCAACAGCAATCAGATTTTACCACAATTTAAGAAGAGTAATATCCTGAATATATTGAACCACGACCAGTGCGCCGCTCTGATAGAGTAGCCACCCGGGTCATCTACCCTGATCCAATGCTCTCGAGAATCGAAAATTCCCAGCCCAGCGCGAATGCTCGCAAAATGATTCGGATGTCTCGTTTTAAGGCAAAGGAGAGATAGTGAGACTTTTATCGGAGAGGATATCTCTGTAGACGATCTCCTCTTAGAGCCAAATATATTTCCGCTCGGTTAAAAGCTTGAACGGCGCGTTACCGATCTCAAAAGAACAGCGCTGAACCTCCCCACAATCCGAACAGAGGTCGCCGATTTCTGCTCGGAAACCGTCTGCTCATTGACACGAATGCTGATTAATATAAAATCATCCGAATTACCGGAAGGAGCCGAGATGAATACACTGGAAATCAGGAAAATGAGCCGAATCGAGCGTCTTCAAGCCATGGAGGCGCTCTGGGATTCTCTCCTTGATGAAGAAGCTGAAATCGAATCCCCGGAGTGGCATCGGGACATTCTCAATCAGAGAAAAAGAAAGATCGAAACCGGCGAAGCAGAATTTATTTCTCTTGAGAGATTGAGGGCCGGCCGTAAATCATGAAAGTCAAAGATGTCGTCGTAATGAGAGAGGTTGCTGATGACCTGAACGATGGCAAAGCTTTCTACAAGCAAAGAGAACCCGGTATCGGTGAATACTTTTGGGATAGTCTACTTGCCGATATTGAGTCGCTGTTCATCTACGCAGGCGTCCACACAAGAGGACAAGGTCTCTACCGCATGCTTTCCAGGCGATTCCATACGCGATTTACTACGAAATTGTGGAAGAAATTGCCTATGTAATAGCGGTCCTGCCTATGCGTCGCAATCCTGCTTGGCTAAAGAGCAAGCTTCAAGAAAGAAGCTGAAGGTTGCTCTGACATTCAACATCATTATGCCCCAGTGCAGTCGTGCCATGGCGATCGCCAATGGTTCCGTGGAATATCAACCTGCTTGCCAAAGGAGAACGATTTTCGGCCCCCCTTCGACTGCTTACGTAATGAACTGGGGAAGGAAACCATTCCGGCGCTTCTATTCTCAGTCCGGAGGAGAGTAGTGTGAAGTTTCACTTTTCTGGCAACTGACAGACAGAGTTCCGCCGGGCTTTCTTGGCGTCGGCTCCAACGAAAGTTGGGCAAACCGCCGAATCATGGCAACCTTTCTTGCGTTACCGTAGTGGCGGAATTTCGCTGACCCAATTCGACATAGTCCTCACTTGTCGTTGCCACTCAGTTTTTCGCGAGCGAAGGCACCCATGCCTACGATTATGCTGTCGATTGTGTCCAAGCAATGTGACGTGTACGTGTCTGTGAGATAAAAGATCCAGGGTTCCTCGCCCGTTGTTGCTTTGGCAAACCAGTCGGCTGGCCACCCGGAAGTATCTATCCGTGCCGCGAACCGCTGCCGTTCCTCAACCGGCCATTCGAAGCCGCAATGAAACATCTTATTCCTATACTCAAAAAGGGCCTGTAATGTGAATCTTAAATCGTTGGGAAGGTAAGGTGATAGCTCGACTGCCTCAGCCAACTGCAAGATGCCTTCAACAAGATTCGTACTTCTTCGCCCGCTCTTCCAAACGAAGTGGCAGTCCCACTGGTCCTCCGCGGGCTGTTGCCACCGCTGGTGTTCACTCGCTGGATTAACCGTAGTCGAAAGGTGGTGACGAGTTGCCTGAAACGCTTGATAGAAGATCGACTCAATTAGGGGAGCAAGCATACCCACTGCAGCCATGCTATGTGCGGCATCCTGGTAAACTGAAGCGTGAACGCGATCGGCCCACTCATCGACGAGGCGCTCATTGTGGAGACCTTTCGCTTGACGGGCGTGCTCCTCTAGCAGGCGAATCTCATCGCTGAAATCTTGGCTAAAACCCTTGTGGCGTCGTAATAAATTGTGAACTGCTAGCAACTGCGCGTCGTAGTCCAGATCGGGAAGAAGAACGCAGGCAAGGTCACGGTCGCTGAGTTTGGGCATCCCGAACGATCCAAGGTCCAAAAGACATTGAGGGTTGTCATCGGAGTTACTTTCGGAAATCATATCATTCGCACCGGGTGACAATGAGTCAGGTAGCAAGGGTGGGCAACAGCCCGCAAGGGCCGAGCCCGTGACAGTTCCCAACCAATTTATCGAATCAGGAATTGAAGGCTGCCAATCAGAATTACCCTAGCCTCATCATTTTGAGCTGTCAACATAGCTTGCCGAAAAAAGAGCCCAGTGCTTCCATTTCGTCAATGAATGATCTGGACGCCGAAAGTTTTCAAGGCGCCCGGAACTCAACAGCCAGGAGAGGATTGTGAACTTCTTGGGGATTGCTCATTGGCCCGAACGCCGATCTT
>CAZIJV010000023.1:0-80502 GCA_964539645.1 uncultured Syntrophobacter sp. | reverse complement strand
GAGCTCACTTTTCAGTTTCCTTCACTGCCTCCATCTGACTTTTGCAAGAGGCTCAGATTCATCGGGTAATTATACGATCACCGGGCTTCAAAATGGGGATTACACTGTCTCGGCCACTGCGAGCGCACATATAGGCAAGTCCCAAAATGCAGTGACCGTAGCACCGCATGCCGATACCGCAGGGATAAATTTTGCCCTGGCTCCCGACGCGGATTCGGACGGAATAGCGGATTCCCTGGATAATTGCCCCACGACCTACAACCCCGGTCAGGAGGACCTTGACGGGGACGGCCAGGGTGATGTCTGTGATCCCGATATTGACGGTGACAACATAGCCAATGAGAGCGACAATTGTCCCTTCTTTTCCAATCAGTACCAGGAGGACTATGATGGGGACGGCTACGGTGACGCCTGTACGAATAACGTTTGCGTGCAATCGAGCGCTGACTTGCAGAACGCCCTCAGCAACGCCGCTTCCAACGAGATGAACGATGTGATCCAATTGGTGCAGGGGACCTATGATATCGATAACTCTGGCCCGTTCAACTACTCTTCTAATGAAAGGTACAGCATTGTCATCAAAGGGGGCTACGAATCCGACTGCGCGCCTGCGAGCAGGGTGGTGGACCCGGTCAATACGGTGCTGGACGGCAAAAACATAGATAATGGCTGGAACGGTGGGGTGCTTGACCTCAATCCAACGAGTGATTCCGCCTATGTGCAGGTCGTGGTGGAGGGCGTAACACTTCAAAACGGCGTCGGTTTTTTGGGTGGTGGAGCATACATCAATTCGCCCAATGGCAAGATAGTGTTGAAGAAAGACCGGCTTATCAACAACACCGCAAACAATTCGTGGTACTGGCAAGGGGCGGGCGGTGGCGCCCACCTTTTTTCGGGAAGCGGCGGCATCACTGTAACGCAATCACTGGTTCGAGGGAACAACTCGTCTTACGATGGAGGAGGTTTTTATCTATATTCCAGCGGCGAAGTGCTGCTCACTGACAACGTCGTTGCCGCCAATACGACGAATTCCGGCAATTCTGGCGCCGGTATTTATGCCTTCACACAAGGCTCGGGGCTGATTCGGCTCGTCAACAACACCATTTGGGGAAACACGGGCGCCTACTATGGGGGCGGAGTTTACCTGGGGCTTGCGGGTGACGGTTCCGACCAAGTCCAGCTTTATAACAATATCTTATGGGGAAACAGCGCAACAGAAGGAGAAGATATCTATCTGGAAGCAAGCAGCGGAGGGGCGTCCGCAGCCTTTAACAATGACTTCGATCCAGCCAAGCTGCACGGCGCTTTCACCACTTCGGGGGCAAACCTCAATGTGAATCCGTCACTTGCGGACGCGGCATCCGAGGATTACCACCTTACGTTTGCTTCGGCTTTGATCGATGCGGGAAATAACAGCGCTCCCGGGCTTCCAACTCAGGATTTTTACGGGGATGCGCGGTCGGCGGGTTACGCCGTGGACATTGGAGCAGACGAGTATAGCGTTAGCGGGACAACGTACACGATCAGCGGCCGGATCACCGTCGATCCCGGAGGGGGAGGGCTTGCCGGCATAACGGTGAACTTGAGCGGGGATGCCACGGCGAGCAGGATCACGGACGCAAACGGCGACTACAGGTTCGCATTGCTCCCTGACGGTGGCATCTACACGGTGACGCCCATGAGTGCCTACTATGCTTTCGCACCATCTGACAGGCAAGCTGTAACGATAAACGGCGCGGACGTGGGAGGTCAGGACTTCCTGGCCGACGCCAGTGATGGGGATGGGGATGGAGTTCCGGACTGGACGGATAATTGCCCCACTGTCAACAACCCCACCCAGCCAGATACCGATGGAGATGGGGTTGGAGACGCGTGCGACCTGCCGGGCTCGATATCCGGCCAAGTGGTGGACGAGGTGACGGGCCTTGCCATTGAAGGGGCCACGGTGACGGCTGACGGACCTTCCAACGTGGATGCCTATACTGATATGGAAGGTAACTACACGATCCCCAGCCTCGAACACGGCGAGTACCGAGTCTATTCCTCTGCGAGCGGGCATTTTGCCGAGTATTACGATAACCAGCCCGACTGGGATTCCGCCACGATGGTGACCGTGGCGCCGATGGCGGAAGTCGAAGGGATAAATATTGCCCTGACTCCCGACGCGGATTCGGACGGAATAGCGGATTCCCTGGATAATTGCCCCACGACCTACAACCCCGGTCAGGAAAACCTTGACGGGGACGGCGAGGGAGATGTCTGTGATTCCGATATAGACGGTGACGGCTTTGCCAATGAAAGCGACAATTGTCCCTTCCTGGCAAACGACCAGACGGACTCTGATGGGGACGGTTACGGTGACGCATGTACAGTCATCAGTTGCGTAGCGACGAGCGCCGATTTGCAGAGCGCACTCAGCACGGCCGCCTCCAACGGGAAGAACGACGTGATTAAGCTGGTTCAGGGGGATTACGATATCATCGCGGAAAACTACAGTCCCTTCAATTATTCGACCAGTGAGAGCTACAGCCTCGTCATCAAAGGTGGTTACACTGCATCCTGCGAGTCGAGGGAGGTGAACCCGGTCAATACGGTGCTGGACGGCAATCACATCGATAATGGCTGGGACGGTGGGGTGCTAAGCATCAGTTCACAGAGTGCATTCGCCTATGCCCAGATCGTGTTGGAGGGCGTAACGCTTCAAAACGGCACAGGTTATGCGGGGGGCGGAGTATCCATCTACGCACCCAACGGCAGGATAGTATTGAAGCAGGACCGATTGATTAGTAATAGTAGTGACTTGGCAGGAGGCGCCTTCCTTTCGTCGCAAAGTGGAGGTATCAGTGTTGCGCAATCGCTGATACGGGAAAACAGCGGGTACGATGGTGGAGGTTTTTATGCTGAGACAGGCAGCAAGCTGCTGCTCACGGACAGCATCGTTGCAGCCAATACGTCGAACTCCAGCCACGGTGCGGGCATTTCTGCCTATACACAAGGATCGGGGCTGATTCGATTCGTCAACAACACCATCTGGGGAAACACGGGCGCTTACTATGGTGGCGGCCTTTACCTGCGGCTTTCAGGTAACGGTGCAGACCAGGTGCAGCTTTACAACAATATTATATGGGGAAACAGCGCAACCTATGGAGGGGATATCTATCTCGATAACAATAGCGGAGGGACCTCCGCCGCCTATAACAATGACTTCGATCCGGCCAAGCTATACGGCGCCTTCACCAATTCGGGACAAAACCTCAATGTAGATCCGTCCTTTGCGGATTCGGCGGGAGGGAATTACCACCTCACTTTTAATTCGGAACTGATCGATAAGGGCAACAACAGCGCTTCCGATCTTCCCGCTCTGGACTACGATGGCGAGCAGCGCATGCTCGGCTCGACCGTGGATATCGGGGCTGATGAGATCCTTAAAATGTTGGTAACAGCCTTTGTATCCGGTGAACACGGCACTGTAGACCCCGGCAGCCAGGAGGTTAATTACGGCGGGACCGCAAGTATAGACCTGATCCCTGAGACCGGCTATCACGTTGCATCCATAACCGACAATGGAGAGTCCAAGCCAATAACCGATCCTTACGTGATAACCAATGTGATCGCTGCTCATAATGTGGTAGTGACCTACGCCATAGACACCTTTACAGTTGGAGCCACGGTATCGGGCGGGCACGGCAGTGTGAATCCCGCCAGCCAGACGGTCAATTACGGCGGGACGGCAAGCATTGACCTGGCGCCTGAAACCGGCTATCACGTTGCATCCATAACCGACAATGGAGAGTCCAAGCCAATAACCGATCCTTACGTGATAACCAATGTGATCGCTGCTCATAATGTGGTAGTGACCTACGCCATAGACACCTTTACAGTTGGAGCCACGGTATCGGGCGGGCACGGCAGTGTGAATCCCGCCAGCCAGACGGTCAATTACGGCGGGACGGCAAGCATTGACCTGGCGCCTGAAACCGGCTATCACGTTGCATCCATAACCGACAATGGAGAGTCCAAGCCAATAACCGATCCTTACGTGATAACCAATGTGATCGCTGCTCATAATGTGGTAGTGACCTACGCCATAGACACCTTTACAGTTGGAGCCACGGTATCGGGCGGGCACGGCAGTGTGAATCCCGCCAGCCAGACGGTCAATTACGGCGGGACGGCAAGCATTGACCTGGCGCCTGAAACCGGCTATCACGTTGCATCCATAACCGACAATGGAGAGTCCAAGCCAATAACCGATCCTTACGTGATAACCAATGTGACCGCTGCTCATAATGTGGTGGTGACCTATGCGATTGATACCTTCACGGTTGGGGCTTCCGTTTCAGGCAAGCACGGCAATGTCAACCCCGTCAGCCAGACAATTAATTACGGTGCGACGGCCAGTATAGACTTGCTCCCTCAGACCGGATACAGGGTTGCCTCCATTACGGATAATGGAGAGTCGAAGCCAATAACCGATCCGTATGTGATCAGCAACGTGACCGCTGCACACACGGTGGTGGTGACATTTGTTGAAGACTCCTACATTATTACGGCCACAGCCGGGGAAAATGGAGCAATTTCTCCTTCAGAGTCAGTAGAAGTAGACACTGGGTCATCCATCACATTTACATTCACACCCGATGCAGGCTATAGGATTAGCGATGTCCTAGTTGATGGTGTGTCACAGGGAAAGATAACCAGCTATTCATTCAATAGCGTCTCTGAAGATCATGAGATACATGTGGAGTTTGTCAGGGTATCGCTTGATTTCCTGCCTCTGCTGCTTGGAGATTAGGACTGGGAGATTTTCTTCGATGGATAAACTATAGATGCGGTATCCGAACCACCCCGGATACCGCTGGAAGCCAAGTGAATGCACCCTGCCGCAAGCGAACTCAGGTAGGCCGCCCTCGGGCGGCCTACCTGTTAGGTATGTGCGGTTCCGGGTTAGAATAACATCTCGCCCTCCAAAAAGGCGTTAACCTTATAAGGAGCTTTAAGTATATCGGATGTCCCAACAAAGAGGGGGCGCATCATCTCATTGTCTTCATGGCTCAGGATATGGCAATGCCACACATACAGACCGGTTATGTCGAACCTGGCCTTGAGGCGTGTGACTTGTCCGGGGTAAGCGATAACAGTATCCTTAAAACCTGACTCCCAGATCTCGGGGGGACTTGAAAGTAAAGGGGTCAAGTCTCCGTTTGACTGTTTCTATTGTCCGTGTTAATTTTAGTGCATGAGCAGACCCCTTACGTATAGAATTCCCGGCGCCTGGCGCCATGTGATGAATCGCGGTCGTCGTCGCGAGCAGATGTTTGAAGACGATGCCGATTATCACTGCTTCATCGCACTGCTGCGGGAATCCGTTCGTTTGTGGGACGTCAGGATAGCCGCCTTCCGCCTCATGCCCAGCCACTACCATGTATTGATTCATACCCCTTTGGGTAACCTGTCCCGGTGCATGCGCCACATGAACGGCCCACGGCTGTGATGGGCAATTGTTCCGGGGACGTTTCAAAGCCATCGTGGTCGATGGAGACTCTTACCTGCTACAGTTGATCCGCTACATACACCGCAATCCCGTGCGCGCAGGTATTGCGGATAGCCCCGAGCTTTACCGGTGGAGCAGCCACCCGGGCTATTTGTCCTCCGCAAAAGCGTGGAAATGGCTTTACAGGGACTTCATTTTCTCCATTCTCACAACGCGCAAAAATGCCCGAAGAGCTGAGTACCGGCGCTTCATGGCAATGGAGGACCGGGAGGAGATAACTCGAATATTCAGCAGCGAGATATGGCCGCCTTTCCTTGGCGATGAGAACTCTGGCGACCGTTTGAAGGCCCTCTTCTTCGAGGACAAAACCCACCCGCAAGCGCCGGATTCACTGGCCCTCGCCCCCGAGATCCCGCGGATAATGCGGGCCGTTTGCTCCCATTACCGGGTGAACGAGTCGCAGTTGCTCAAATCCCGAAGAGGACGGCTCAACGAACCCCGTGCCGTGGCAATCTACCTGACACGAGTTCTTCGCAGGGACACTTTCGCCGATATCGGTTCGGCCTTCGGCCTGCGAGGCTACAGCTCGGTCGGCAGTGTTCTCGATTCGATGCGAAAGCGCACGGCATCAGACCCGGAACTGGACGTGCGCTGCTGGCACATCGTGAAATCCATGAAAATAGGTCAAACGGAGACTTGACCCCTTCAACGTTCAAAGAAGTAGTACAGGCGTCCCGCCTGTTTATAAAATTGTTAGTATCGCCGTCATCCCTCAAGCGGCTGACGTGTACTGCCCTGAATCCAGCTTTTTCGGGATTCAAGGCAATGTATTCATAATCCGATAAAGCTCTAGGCTTTACCTTCCTGCCTCCAGTGAGGGAGATTTCGCTCCGTAATCTCTATTTTCTGGTTAGGGTTGAAGAAGGCGACAGGCGGGACGCCTGCCCTACTTTGGAGGAGGGTTGACGGTGAGAAGACAATATTCGGCGGAAGGGGTGTAGAAAGCGGGGCGCCAATACTGTTGCTCGTATAGGGGTCAAGTCTCCGTTAGACTGTTTCTATTGGCCGTGGTAACCTTAGTGCATGAGCAGACCTTTACGCATAGAATTTCCCGGCGCCTGGCGCCATGTGATGAATCGCGGCCGTCGTCGCGAGCAGGTGTTTGAAGACGATGCCGATTATCTGGTTCATCGCACTGCTGCAGGAATCCATTCGTTTGTGGGACGTCAGGATAGCCGCCTGATGCCGCATCCACTACCATGTATTGATTCATACCCCCTCTTCTTCGAGGACAAAACCCACCCGCAAGCGCCGGATTCACTGGGGCCCTCGCCCCCGAGATCCCGCGGATAATGCGGGCCGTTTGCTCCCATTACCGGGTGAACGAGTCGCAGTTGCTCAAATCCCGAAGAGGACGGCTCAACGAACCCCGTGCCGTGGCAATCTACCTGACACGAGTTCTTCGCAGGGACACTTTCGCCGATATCGGTTCGGCCTTCGGCCTGCGAGGCTACAGCTCGGTCGGCAGTGTTCTCGATTCGATGCGAAAGCGCCCGGCATCAGACCCGGAGCTGGACGTGCGCTGCAGGCACATCATGAAATCCATGAAAAATAGGTAAAACGGAGACTTGCCCCCTTCAACTGGAACCCTGGAACTTGTGAATTGAACCGATCGGCGGCGAGTTGATGGAATGGAACGAGCTATCCTTGACTTGGAGGTATAACCTCAGTTATACTCTTGAAAAGACCAAGGAGATGAGACATGAAGACGTTGAAGACTGCCGTATCCATTTCTGAAGACATCTTCCTGGAGGCTGAGGCAACCGCCAGGAAGCTTGGCATTAGCCGAAGTCGTCTTTTTTCGCTTGCTCTTGCTGAATACCTGGAAAGACATCGTGAGGAGGATATTACTCTGAAGCTCAATGAAATTTATGCTGAAGAACCTTCCGATTTGGACCCCATCCTGGCCGGCATGCAGTTTTCCGCTCTCCCCGATGAGGAGTGGCGATGAGACGTGGCGAGATATGGTGGGCACGTCTTCCGGAACCGGAGGGGGCGGGGCCGGGCTATTCGCGTCCCGTGATTATCGTGCAGGCAAATGCCTTTACCGAGAGCCGTATCAGGACTGTGGTTGTCGTCATTGTGACGAAAAACCTTCGGCTTGCAGATGCTCCGGGCAATGTGTTCCTTCCGGGAGAAAAGACGGGGCTGCCGGCGGATTCGGTTGCAAACGTCTCTCAAATCTACACTGTGGATAAAAGCTATCTAACGGAGAAAATCGCCCCCCTCCCACCCGCGTTGATTCGTCAAATCGAAATAGGCCTTAAGAGTGTCCTTTCCCTGTAAGAGAAATTTTCGAAAACCGTACGCTATGTTCCATGAAAACCAAAGTCGAATGCCCCTTACCAGATGATCCCTGTTACCTCCCGAAGAGGACGGCTCAACGAACCCCGTGCCGTGGCAATCTACCTGAGACGAGTTCTTCGCAGGGACACTTTCGCCGATATCGGTTCGGCCTTCGGCCTGCGAGGCTACAGCTCGGTCGGCAGTGTTCTCTATTCGATGCGAAAGCGCCCGGCATCAGACCCGGAGCTGGACGTGCGCTGCAGGTACATCATGAAATCCATGAAAATAGGTCAAACGGAGACTTAACCCCTTCAATCCAAGAAGCCATATGATTCTTTCTGCCCGGATATGCCCGGGCTTACTACGCAGAGGCGCCACAAGAAGGAGTTTCTTCGCAAAAGAGAGGTGATCGAATTTCAATACGACGAGATCAACAGGCTCGAACGCAAGATATACATTGGTAAAGATCAGCAGATCGACTACTCCTACGACGATGCTGCGCGGCCCAACTCAAAGGGTATGCTGACAGGGGTCATTGACCTGTCCGGGACCACGGATTTCTGGTACGATGAAAGCGG
This sequence comes from uncultured Syntrophobacter sp., assembly GCA_964539645.1. Classification (GTDB taxonomy): domain Bacteria; phylum Desulfobacterota; class Syntrophobacteria; order Syntrophobacterales; family Syntrophobacteraceae; genus SbD1. The sequence continues at coordinate 72,084 of CAZIJV010000023.1, read as the reverse complement.
ACGGGCCGTCAAGGTTGAGAAGGCGATAAATGGAGTTACGGGCTCGTTACAATCGAGCGGGATTATGACGCCTTTTCAGACTGCAATGCCCTGGGGCAGCCGGGAAAAGTTGATGGACATCTCCATTGGCCTGAGCTGGACGTTGACCTGACGATTGAATCAATCAGGAGCCCGGAAAAATACCCCCTCGTGTCAAAATCAATGCCGAACATACCGATCAAAGAAATCGGCGGGCAATGATGTTTACAGGCAAAGATGGAGCTTTCGAAAAAGGGCCGACCTGTTTGAGCAAGAAGGGACAGGGCATTACATTCTGAGGAAAACTGGGCAGGCGGGCGGTAGCCTAGCCCCTTGTGGGCATTTTATTGCGGGCAAGAGAGGAAGGGCTCCAGAGATGCAAACCTTCCCCTCCGAGACAACAACAAAGCCTGTGCTATTCTGCCGGTTCCGGCAGCCACTGGGCGAAACGGGCACAAGGCCCTATACTGCTGGTCCCTGGAATCCATCGGGGAAAAATGATCACTGGGTCCGGAACCTCATCAGGTGTAACGGGTCTGTCGAACCCCCACACCCAAGATGGGTGTGCTACGTCCGGAACCTCATCAGGCGTAAAGGGCACAGAACCCAGTGCTACCGTTCCGGCAGTTCATTATCTCATCAAGATCCGAAATAATCGTGGTATACGATTGCATGAACTTATTTCCACGTCTCCATGACTTACCTGATCGGCGGACTTGAAAAAAACGGGGAAGAGGTCATCGACCCCTTCCCCGAAAATCAGGCAGAGTGCGGCGGCGTCAGACTATTTCTTCTGCTCGGCCACAACTTCCGCAATGTGCTTTACCTTCATTTTTCCTCCGCGCTTATCCATACCGCCCCGGAGCTGGAGCACACAGCCCGGGCAGTCGGTCACCAGGCACTCGGCGCCGGTCGCCTCCGCATTGTCCAGCTTGCGCTTGAGCAATTCCGCAGAGATTTCGGGAAAATCGATGGAGAACGAACCCCCGAAACCGCAGCAGACATCCTCATCTTTTGCGGGCACATATTCCAGGTTCGCCGTTCCGAGAAGCTCGCGCGGCTCCTTGGTGATCTTCTGGCCGCGGCACAGGTGGCACGGCGCATGGTAGGCGACTTTTTTGCCCACCAGCCGGAACTTGTCGGGATCGATTTTGAGCACATTGGTCATAAAGGAGCTGAAATCGATCACCTTGTCCTTGAGCTGGCTGACCTTGACCGCGAGGGCAGGCTCCTCCGCAAGGAGCTTTTCATAGTTTTCCTTCAGATGCGAACCGCAGGAGGCGCACATCGTCAGGATGTAGTCGTAGTCAGCGGGGTCCATGGCCTTGAGGTTCTGGATGGCGACCTCTTTTGCCGTTTCCGCCTCCCCCATCATCTGTGCAGGCAGGCCGCAGCAGCTCTGTTCCATGGGATATTCGAGCTGAACCCCCTGGTCACGGGTGAGTTTCATGAGCGCCTGAGCCTGTTCCGGGTAAACGAAATCGATCAGGCATCCGCCGAAAAATCCCACACGGTAGCGAGGATTTTCAATGCGGGGGTTGATGTGGTCCCACATATCCCTGAGAGGGACTCTTGCGATCGCAGGCAGGCTCCGGAAACCGTGCTCACTTGAGAAGAAAGAGGGAAGGTGTCGAATGAACTCCCCTTTTGCAACCGGTTTTTGCGCGAGATAGGCTCTGCGGAGCAGGAAATGGAACAGCCGCCGGTTAGCCATGACTTTTTTGAGGAGCTTGTTCTTTACCGGCTTTTTGCCCTCGACTTCCATAACGGTCCGGGAGACCTCTTTTATCAGGTGAGGCAGGTCGATCCCCGCGGGACAGACGGACTTGCAGGCCTGGCAGTTGAGGCAGTTTTTTACGATGGCCCGGGCGTTCTCGCGGCCGTGGTAGAAATAGGTCAGTATCAGGCCGATGGCGCCGATATATACATGCCCGAGGTTATGGCCGCCCACCAGCTTGTAGATCGGGCAAACGTTCGCACAGGCGCCGCAGCGGATGCACCTGAGCGACTGGGAAAAGAGCGGATCTTTCGCCAGCGCCATGCGTCCGTTATCCAGGAATACTATGTGCATCTCTTTTTTGGAATCCGGCGCGACACTGCATTCCGTCGGGCCGGTTATCCAGGTCACATAGGTCGAAATGAGCTGGCCCGTTGCATTGCGCGGAAGCGCTTTCAGAACGCGAAGGGCCGATTTCAAATCGGGAATGAGCTTGTCCAGCCCGACAAGCGCCACGTGAATCCTGGGAAGCGTGGTCACCAGCCTGCCGTTGCCCTCGTTGGTGATAAGCCCGATACTGCCGGTCTCGGCAATGGCGAAATTGGCGCCGCTTATTCCCATATCGGCTTCGAGGAATTTCTGGCGCAGCTCGCGCCTGGCTACCTTGACCATGCCGTTGATGTCGTCGGGGTCCTGGTGTTCGCCGGTTACCTGCGTGAAGAGTTCGGCGACTTCTTTGCGAGAAAGGTGAATGGCGGGCATGACCATGTGCGAGGGCCCCTCATGGCGAAGCTGAATGATCCATTCGCCAAGGTCGGTCTCCGTTACCTCGTAGCCTTCCTTCTCCAGGTGATCGTTGAGAAAGGTCTCTTCGGCGGTCATCGACTTGCCCTTGACTATCCGCTTCACCTGGCCCGCCTTTGCAATTGAGGCTATGATTGAATTGGCCTCGAAGGCGGTGCGTGCAAAGTGAACCGTTATGCCGGCCTGCGTCGCGCGCGCCGCAAACTCCTCGTAGAGTTCCTGGAGGTGCGGAATGGCCTGGTCTTTTCCGGCGGCTATCTCGGCGGCCAGGGCATCGAAGTCGATCCCGGCGAAAGCGTTCGCCCTGGACGTTCTGAAGGCGGTGGCGAAATTGTCGAGGGTAGCGCCGAGGAAGGTGTTCTTAAGGGCTCTTTTGAGGTCCTTTTTATAGGTCTTAACGTCAGAAGGCGTCGTTATCATTACTTTTCCTCCTCAAGAATCAGGAGGTGCAACTCCTGTGGTCCGTGTACCCCGATGGTGAGCACCCTTTCGATATCGGCCGTGCGGCTTGCGCCGCTGATGAAGGCCAGATAGCGCGGAGCGGCCTTGAGAATCGCGGAGAGTTCCTCTTCCAGCGCCATGGCGTCCGGTACGATCCGCGATTTCGGCAGGATCGCCACATGCGTTTCAGAAAGCATGGTGGCTATGCGGAAATCCTCCGCCGTTGAATCCATCACCAGCGTCGCCGTCTCTGCGATCCCCCACCCGGCCATCGTCAGCCCGGTGCTGATCTGCCCGACTTCTCCCCTGAGATTTTCGGTAAGCACCCTCAGCCCCTTCTTTTTGCATAGCTTCCTGAGCTGAGAGAGTTCCTCTGCGGCCATTCCAGGCGCGGCAATGCTCGTTCCCTTCTGCCGGACCGTGAGTTCCGCGGCATAATCCAGTGCGCCGGACATGTCCTTGACCTCGGCGACAATGGTCTGGACTGCAGCGGCTTTTTCCTTCAATAATGTCAAGTTGTCTTTGTGTCCCATAAGGACCTCCGCTGAAAAGATGGAAAGGCACAAAGAGTGCTGGAGCGAGGGTGCGGCAGGCGGGTTCGCCTTCTACGTGGTCTCTCTTTGTGGAATTGCCTGAATTATAACGCCTTCCTGCTGCGCGTCCCCTAAAATCTCCCGCCGGATGCCTGAAATGTGACGGCGGAAGGCATATAACCTCCCGCCATCATATAGATCCTTATCAGGGCAGCATAAACTTCAGCACATAGGCCTGGAGCATGGTCAGAACGCTTATGAAGAGCACCATCGCGATACTGTGGCCCAGGGTGAACCGGAAGATATTGCCTTCCTGGCCGACCAGGCCGGTTGCGGCAGTCGCAACAGAGATGCTCTGGGGTGAGATCATCTTGCCACACACGCCGCCCGAGGAATTCGCCGCCACGGTAAGCGCGGGATCGACGCCAATCTGGGTTGCGGTCGTCTTCTGCAGAGCGCCGAAAAGAGCGTTCGACGATGTGTCCGAGCCGGTGAGGAAAACGCCCAGCCATCCAAGAATCGGCGCGAAAAACGGGAAGAGTACTCCGGTTGCAGCCAGCGCCAGACCCATAGAGGCGCTCATCCCGGAGTAGTTCATGATGTAGGCGAGGCCGAGAATCATGGCGATGGTCAGGATCGGGTAGCGAAGCTGCTTGGCTGTCTTGACGTAGCAGGCTATGGCGCGCCCGACGCCATACTTGGGTATGACGAAGATCGACAGGATGCCTGAAATCAGGATGGCGGTGCCCGCTGCCGAGCCGATATTCAGGGCGTAGGAGGCGGCGTAGGGAGCATCCTTCGCCACGATCGGAGCGGTCTTCATGACGACGTTATGCAGACCGGGCCAGGTAAAGCTGAATCCCAGCGGGTTCAAAATCGCCTTGACCCCTTCCAGGCCCCACAGAAAAACCATGATCGCAAGAATGAAATAAGGGGTCCAGGCCCTGATGATCTGGCCGGCGCCGTACTGGCAGGAAACCGGGCCGCTGGGTTTTTCATCTGCAAAGTGGAAGACCCGGGATGGCTTCCAGACCCTGAGAAAAAGTCCCAGACCGATAATTGTCACGATAGCCGAAAGAATATCAGGCAGGTAAGGACCGGTATAATTGGATACGAAAAACTGCGTTACGGCAAAGCACAGACCAGCCACGATACAGGCGGGCAGCACCTCCAGCGAGCGTTTGAAGCCGCACATAGTGACGCTTAACCAGATGGGCACCAGCACCGAAAGGAAGGGAAGCTGGCGACCGACAATCTGGCTGATGTGCATCATATCGAGGTCGGTGACCTTCGCCGCCACCACGATCGGGATGCCGATGGCGCCGAACGCCACCGGGGCGGTGTTGGCGATCAGGCAGATACCGGCTGCGTAGATCGGATTGAATCCCAGTCCCACGAGCATGGCGGCCGTGATGGCGACGGGGGTTCCGAATCCGGCGGTGCCTTCGATAAAGGAGCCGAAGGCAAAGGCGATGAAAAGCGCCTGGAGCCGGCGGTCATCGGTGATGCAGGCCAGTGAGTTCCGGATGATGTCGAACTCGCCCGATTCCACCGTCATGTTATAGACCCAGATGGTATTGAGGATGATCCACACAATAGGGAAGATGCCGAACGCAGCGCCCATGAGCGTGGAGTTCAGGGCCAGCCCGACCGGCATTTGCCAGACCAGGATCGCCAGGAGCACCGCCGATCCTGTTCCGAAAAGCGCCGCCCAGTGGCCCGGGGAGCGTCTTACGGCCAGCATGTAAAAAAGGATATATAGAGGAATGCCGGCAACCAGGGCAGATAATGCCAGGTTCCCAAGAGGATTATAGACTTGTACCCAATTCATTCGGATTTCTCCTTTTCGGAAGGAGCGAGCCTCCCAAGGTGTGGTATCGCTCAGGATAGCCAGAAGAAAAGTTTTAAGCCTTCGACCGGAAGTTGCGGTTTTGTGGTGCTCACCTCCTTGTGTAAGAGTTCATAGGGGCAAGGCGCGGCGCAATGGTAAGACCAATTGTTTTTGGTTTTCAGCGCCTTTCTAACAGAGCGATTTACCCGAAGTCAAGAAGATTTTACACTTTCATTACCAATTATTTGCTTGACACCTGGATTGCGACGCCGCTATTATAGTGCCTCGGGGCAGCACAACCGGCAAAGCCCACACACCAGGCAGTGATTGGTCATACCAATAACGTGAGTCGCAGAAAGAAAGGGTACCCACTATGCTTAGCTCTCAACTGGTTCAGGAATTTACACAGATCCTCGGCAAAGACAACGTCTTTCAGGACGAAGCAGACCGGCTCGCCTATTCCTATGACGCCGCCGTCCTCAACCCCTCGCTCCCCTCCATCATCCTGCGGCCCACTTCCAGCGAAGACCTCGGCAAGGCCGTTCGCCTCTGCAATGAAAACGGACTCCCCCTTACCGTACGCGGTTCGGGAACCAATCTCAGCGGAGGAACCATTCCCAATCCCGGAGGAGTGGTAATTCTCACCACCGCCCTGAACCGGATCCTCGAAATAAACGAGGGAGACCTTTATGCCGTTGTCCAGCCCGGTGTTATAACTGCCAAATTCGCAGCAGCAGTCGAAGCCAGAGGGCTTTTTTATCCTCCGGACCCCGGCAGCCAGGCCGTTTCGACCATTGGCGGCAATGTCGCGGAGAATGCCGGCGGATTGCGAGGGTTGCGCTACGGGGTGACTCGCGACTATGTCATGGGTTTGGAGTTTTTCGACGTTAACGGCGAACTGGTCAAGGCCGGCGCAAGGACGGTGAAGTGCGTCACCGGCTACAACCTGGGAGGGCTTCTCGTCGGCTCCGAGGGCACCCTGGGAGTATTCAACCAGATTATTCTCAAGCTCATCCCTCGACCCGCCGCCAGCAAGGCCATGATGGCGATATTCTCCGAGGTCTCCAAGGCATCCGAGACGGTTTCGGCAATCATCGCAAACCGCATTGTCCCCGTCACCCTTGAATTCATGGATAATTTTACGATCAAGGCCGTTGAAGACTTTGCGCATGTGGGACTTCCGGTGGATGCCGCCGCGCTTCTCCTGATCGAGGTGGACGGTCATCCCGCCCAGGTGGAGGAGGATGCGGCCAAGGTCGAAGGCCTCTGCCGCCAGATGGGGGCGCTGAACGTCCGTGTCGCACAGGATGCACAGGAACGCGACAAGGTCTGGGAGGCGCGCCGTGCGGCTCTCTCGGCCCTCTCCCGCATAAAGCCCACTACGGTTCTCGAAGATGCCACGGTCCCGAGGAGCAAGATTCCCGCTATGATTCGGGCAATCGACGATATCAGCAGCAAGTTCAACCTCACCATCGGCACCTTCGGCCATGCCGGAGACGGAAACCTCCACCCGACCATCCTTACCGACAAGCGAAACAAGGAGGAATGGACGCGGGTCGAACATGCAATCGACGCCATCTTCGAAAATGCCCTCGCACTGGGAGGAACCCTTTCCGGGGAGCATGGGATCGGAACGGCCAAATCGAAATACATGGAAAAAGAGACGAGTCGTGCTACCATTCTCTATTCGCGCAGGATCAAGGCGGCGCTCGACCCTAAAAACATCCTCAATCCGGGCAAGATCATAGGAGAGTGATCCATGTACGACATGAAGATGCTGGCTGGACTTGTAAAGGAACTGGAAGACCAGTTGACCGTCTGCATGCGCTGCGGAATGTGCCAGGCGGTTTGTCCGGTGTTTGCGGAAACCGGTCGCGAAGCCGATGTCGCGCGCGGGAAACTGGCTCTTCTCGACGGTTTGATCCAGGAGATGTTCAAAGATCCCAAGGGCGTGAACGAACGCATGATGCGCTGCCTGCTCTGCGGCTCATGCTCCGCCAACTGCCCGAGCGGCGTGAAGGTGCTCGATATATTCCTCAAGGCGCGCGCCATCATTGTAGGCTACATGGGCTTGCATCCCGCTAAAAAGGCCGTTTTCCGGGGTATGCTCTCACATCCCCGGCTTTTCAACAGCCTCATGGAATTTGCGGCCAGACTGCAGGGAGTTTTCATCAAGCCCGCGGACGAACTGCTCGGCACCTCCTGCGGGCGGCTGCTCTCACCCCTTGCAGACCGCCACTTCAAGCCGCTTTCGGACCAACCCTTTCATTCACTGGTAAAACACCTCAACACCAACGGGGCATCCGGATTCAAGGTCGGCTTTTTTGTGGGCTGTGTTGTGGATAAGATTTTCCCGAACATCGGCCGCGCCGTTATTCGAAGCCTCGAACATAACAAAGTCGGAATATTCATCCCCGAGGATCAGGGCTGCTGCGCCATACCCGCCCTTTCATCCGGGGACACCGCCACGTTTCGCAAACTGGTGCGCTATAACCTGGAAAAATTCTCCCCGGAGAAGTTCGACTACCTGGTTACTGCCTGCGCCACCTGCACCTCCACGATAAAGAAGCTCTGGCCCACCTTTGCCGATGAATTCACACAGGCCGAACAAGCGAAAATTCGGGCGCTTGCTGAAAAAACCATGGACATCAGCCAGTTTCTCGTCGATAAAGTAGGTGTTTCGACGGGGGAAACGACCGATCAGGACAAGAGAAGAGTTTTGACTTATCACGATCCTTGCCATCTCAAGAAATCGCTCGGGGTTGGAGTACAGCCTCGCACCTTGCTGCGCGCCAATCCGGGCTACATTTTCAAGGAAATGAGCGAGGCGGACAGGTGCTGCGGTTGTGGCGGGAGCTTCAATCTTCAGCACTACGACATTTCAGTCTCTATAGGAAAACGCAAACGTGACTGTATCGCGGCCTCGGGATGTGAGACCGTGGCGACCAGTTGCCCGGCCTGCATGTTGCAGATAAACGATATGCTCTCTCAGGCGGGCGACCGTATCCAGGTAAAGCATGCCATCGAGATATACGCCGATTCTCTAGACTAAGGGTTTCCATGCTTAAACCCATTAAGCCCAAGCGCATCCCGGACCTTGTTTTCGAGCAGATCAGGGACCTCATATTCAAAGGGCATTTAAAACCCGGCGACCGGCTCATGACCGAGCGAGAACTTGCAGAAAGCCTCGGCGTGAGCCGGCCCAGCGTCAGAGAAGCGATCAATAAACTGGTCACCCTCCGGTTGCTCGAGCAAAGACAGGGACAGGGAACGTTTGTGGTCTCACCCGCCACAGACACCAACCCCCTGGGTCTACTCGACGGCCAGGACGTCAGCCTGGCCGACCTGCTCGAGGTCAGGCTCGGGCTCGAATGCAACGCTGTCATGATGGCCGCCAGCAGGGCGACCGACGAAGATATTCGCGAAATGGAGAAATGCCTGAATGACATGATCTCCGAAATTGAAGCAGGCGGATTGGGCAGCAACGCCGACGTCACCTTCCATATGTCGATCGCCTACTCTACCAAAAACCTCGTTCAGATTCACATTATGAAGAGTTGCTACGACCTGCTTTTCTACGGAATCAAAACCAACCTCCAGCATCTCTATGCCGAACCCGCGACCCTGGAAATTATCACCCAGCATCACAAAAACATCTTCAACGCCATCCGCGACCGTAACCCGGACGCCGCCTACGCCGCCATGAGGGAACACATTACCTTCGTTCTCGACTTCGTGCACGAGAGGAACCTCTCCTAGAATTTTCAGAAAGCCCGTGTCCGTTCCCCCCGGCTCATTTGTCCCTCTCCAGCCCGTGCGCTTCAATATTACATCGGGCGGTCGAATAATCCAACGCACAGCAATGGTCCAGCCTGTAGAGCACAAATATCAGGATCAGACTGCCCAGAAACATCCAAAGCGGGCCGAAGAGCCATAGGGCGACCACTACGGCCAGGTAAAAGGCTCTCATGCCCATGGTGTAATGAGTCATCCCCGTCTCAAGAGCATGGGCGATGAAATCCGGCGACAGCAGCGGATCACATTCGATTGGGACATTGATCATGAAAATAACCTGATTCAGATAACGGATGGAAAGCGTGAAGCTGAAGAAGGCAAAAAAGAAGTGCACCACCAACACCATCAGTTTGGCCATGAACAAAGTCTTCATCCGCGAAAAGATCAAAGTAACGTCAAAAGGGATTTCGGAGAGGTGTTCTGCTTTAAAAAAGAAGCTCACAAGGCCAAGGCCGATGATCATGGCCGTGGATGCGAGAAAACTCGAAGCCATAATCCAGTTGCGCAGGCTCTGGACGGAAAGAATATCCCGTTTTTGTTCTATTATCGATTCAACCCACACGCGCCGCAGATGCCTGGTGACTCCTGAATAGGTCTGCAGGGGTGCGCGGCGTACCTGGTAGAGCCAGTAAAGATGGTATGCCGTCAGCACGACAAACGTTGCCGAGCCGAAGACGATCTCAGACCAATGAATATCTCCCATATCGTTTTCCTCACTTCCAGGTATCTATCCAGCCGTGCGCTGGATTCCGGCTCAGAAGCCCTGCCGGAATGACGGAGTGGAAGGCCCCCGGCATACCGGTTCGGCATTGGAGAGGGGATCTACAAACATTGGAACATGGCCTTTTGGCAAGTTCGACGAATATCGTTGCGACGTAGATTGTACAGGGCAAACCGTCGTACTTTGCTCTCCTCGGGCTATCGCAGGACCCCGTCATTCCCGCAGCGCTCCTGAGCGGGAATCCAGCCGAGAAGCCAGGATCCCGGCCACGCTTCAAGCGTGGTTTGGAGGAGGATGAAGATTTATTTTGTTCCCGTGGCGCGGCCTCCAAAAATGAAGTTGCATATAAGCTTCAGCCTTTCTTTCCGATGCCTGCAAAATTCAGTCGCCACTTCGCCCCATGTTTTAAGAACGATGGCGCCCCTCTGCCAGGGATGACCGCAAAAGCTGACTCCCAGCCGAACGATAACCATTCAGGGACAGGTTTAAAACGACAGGTTTAAAACCATTCCTTGATAGACATTACTAACTACGAGCAATTCTAAAACGGATTGATTACAATATGGTGGTTCTATGGATGCTTTTATCAAGGATGCGAAAGGTTCAGTATGAGTGCGTCCGCCAGGAGACCCTTCTTCCTGTACCTGTTTGCAGGAACACTGCTGCTCACTTCCATACTGTCCATCCTCGTCGGGTGGCATGTATTGGATTCCTACTCCGATTCCAGGCTGGTTCAATCTCGGGACATGAGGCTTCTTGACCTGAGTTGGACGGTCTTTCATCGAGACGAGATCCTCTCGTTAGCGGCGCGCATGGCTGTCTCATCGGGAGAGCCGAAATGGGAGCGGCAGTATGAGGACTTCGAACCCGAGATCGATGCCGCGCTCGAGGAGATGGCGATCCTGATCGCCGAGGATCGGGAGCGCAAGGCGCTGAGCGGTATACAGACCGCCCACAAAGGCCTTGATGTTATCGAGAAGCGGGTATTCGAACTTCTCGGACGGGGGGACCGGAACACAGCCCTCGAACTGCTCTCCGGTAAAGACTACGAAATACAGCAACATGCATTCCTGACCAACCTCAATGAGCTGATGACAACCGTGAGAGACAATATGGACTCCATGGTGGATCACCAGGGAAGACAGGCTCGCTATGTGTTTGCCTCCACTGCGCTGATTTTGCCGATCCTGCTGGTCAGTTGGCTTTTCGTCCTCCGCACCGTCAGGAAGTACATTGCTCAGAGGAACAGTGCGGAAGCCTCCCTGCGGATCAGTGAGCAGAATTACCGGCAACTCGTGGAGAGTGCAAACAGCATCATCCTGCGGATGGATAAAGAGGGAAACGTCACCTTCTTCAATGACTTCGCACAGAGGTTTTTCGGCTATTCTCCCGAGGAGATCTATGGCCGCAGCGTCGTCGGCGCCATTGTTCCGGAGAAGGATTCCTCGGGCCGGGACCTGGATGAGCTGATCGGGAAAGTCCTCAAAAACCCTGAGCGTTTCGCATCGAGTGAAAACGAGAATATTCGCAAAAATGGCGAAAGAGTCTGGGTATCCTGGACAAACCGGTCGATTGTCGACGAGTCGGGAGAAATCGTCGGGGTTCTCAGCATCGGAAATGACATAACCGAGAGGAAAAGGGCCGAGGAGGCTCTTCGTGAGCAATATGCCTTCCTGCAGCTCCTCATGGATACTATCCCGAGCCCTATATTCCATAAAGACTCAAAAGGCATTTACCAGGGATGCAACAAGGCCTTCGAGGCGTTTCTGGGACTCAGCAAAGAAGAAATCGTCGGGAAGAGCGTTTTTGACGTAGCCCCGCTTGATCTTGCCCGTAAGTACCAGGAAATGGACGATATTCTCTTTGCTAAACCCTCTACACAGATCTATGAGTCGTCAGTCAAGTATGCGGATGGGACGCGGCATGTAGTCATCTTCAACAAGGCCAGCTATCTCAATTCGGACGGGGCGGTCGCCGGACTTGTCGGCGTGATGGTGGACATTACCGATAGAAGAGAGATGGAGGAAGCCCTGAGAATGGATGAGGCGCGCATCGAGGCGCTCTTTCACCTCAGCCAGATGCGTGGACGATCCACGGAGGAAATCATCAGGATCGCCCTCGAGCGCCAGGTTGAGCTGACCAGCAGTGAGTTTGGATTTATCGGATTCGTGAGCGATGATGAGGAATACTTCGATCTGTACGCCTGGTCGGCAAAAGTAAAAGATTCCTGCGAAATCGGGGAAAGAATCGTTCATTTCCCTGTCAGGGAAGCAGGGCTTTGGGCGGAGGCGATCAGAAGGCGCCGCGCCGTCATCGAGAATGCCTATTCCGGAAAGGATCAGGCGAGCAGGGGCTTCCCGCCGGGTCATGTTCCTCTTGCACGGCTCATGAGCGTTCCGCTCATCGAGGAGGGTCGAATCGTCGCACTGGCGGCAGTGGCGAATAAACAGGGAGATTACGACGCCTCTGATGCACGCCAGTCGGCGCTCTTTCTCGATGGTGTATGGAAAGTGGTCCAACTGAGGAAGGCCGAGAGGGACTTGCGGGAGGCCGAAAGACTCGCCGCCATGGGAAGAGCGCTTTCCAGCGCAGCCCATGATATCAAGACACCCCTGGTCGCTATTGGAGGATTCACGCGTCTGGTTCAAAACCACCTCGATCCGGCCAATCCGGACCGTGGCAAGCTCGAAATCGTCGTAAGGGAAACCCGGCGGCTCGAAAATATGGTCAAGGATATGCTGGACTTCTCAAAGCCACTCCAGATCCACGCCGTACCTGAGGACATCAACTCCATTGTCCTTGAGAGCCTGCTGATAGTCGAGAGCTGCGCAAAAGAAAAGGGAGTTGAGGTCGAAATCGAAAGAATTCCCGCATCAGACGTCTCGCCTCTTGCGCACAGTACACCGGTTTCAGTGACGTTCGATCCGATGCGAATGAAGCAGGCTATCGAGAACTTGCTCATGAACGCAATTCAGGCCTCTCCCGAGGGGGCTGTCGTCACCGTTCGGACCCATTGCGGGAGGCGCGGCCTCGTAATTGAGGTCATCGACCGCGGTCCCGGGCTTCCCAAAGAAAAGCGAGAAGAGGTCTTCTCTCCGTTCTATACTACCAAGAAAGAAGGCACGGGCCTTGGGCTCCCTATAGTGAGAAAGATCGTGGATGCACACGGAGGAAAAGTCAGGATACTCGACAACAAGGGGAAGGGGGCAGTTTTTCGGATCGAGATCCCGCTCCCTCCTTCTGCAGAGTTGGCGGACCAATCCCGGGGCGCCGCCTGAGAAATTGCATGCTCATGGCATTGCACCCATGCGTGACGGATCTTCCTTACTCTGCTATGCTACCAGCCGGTCGTTTCTCAGACAATCGACTTCCGAAAGCACAGTATTTCCTTAGAATTACAGCATAAAGATCAAGAGGCATCGCATGAATACAGAGACTCTTCCCCTCGAAACCGTTTCATTTGCCGATGTCCTTCGTGAGATGGACATTGAGTTCATAGTGCACGGCGAATACGGTATCACCGTCGATGAAGCTGCAAAGCTCATCAATAAGGAACACTTCCTCTTTCTCGATGTGCGGACCGCGGAAGAAAGAGCCCATCTGGCCTTTCCTTTCGCCATGCACATTCCCTTGAACGAATTGCCCGACCGTCTGGATGAACTCCCAAGGGACAAGTTCATCATCACCTTTTGCCTGTCCGGTTTCCGTGGAGTTATGGCTTATGCCTTTTTGAGAACAGCGGGTTTTGACGAGGTCAAGGCGCTCAAAGGACGGCTCGACAACCTGGCAGGCGCCATGACCCCCGGTAGATTCTACAGGCTTGCGCCCTGATGCCTCTCTGATGGATTGAGACAAATGAAGTCGTCAGTCCACCGCATCAGCATACTGCTCTTCATCCTGGTCGGCGCCATCCTCTCCTGGCCCATGGCGGAAAGGGGCTGAAGCGGTCCGGGCGAATACTCCTTTTACTGTAAACCCAGAGTAAGTCTCAGGCCTGTCAGGTTGTACATTCCGCCCGAGGAACTCAAAGCAATGGAAAACCGGGCGCACGACTGAGCTTTAAAACTGGTTTTTGCCACGCATCGCGGTGGCGGCCTTATGAACATCTTTCCTGACCTTACTGTTTACAGAACCCCTCCACAGTCTTAGTCTGTTGGACATCTAAATGCCGCGCGTTTACTACCCTTGTTTCTCATTAACCGAACGCAGATAACGTTGCATCTCAGGAGGAATTTCAATGGGCGGAGTCAGACAAATCAAAAAAGTCTCCAAAAGTAAACCCACCGTTGAAGGCGCCGGCGTGCATCTAAAAAGAGCCTTCGGCTTCCACCAGGTCCCGCAGTTCGACCCGTTTCTGCTGCTGGATGATTTTCGCTCGGACGATCCGGCCCTTTACCTTCCCGGCTTTCCCTGGCATCCGCACCGAGGAATAGAAACAATCACCTACGTTATCGAGGGAAATGTCGAACATGGCGACAGCATGGGAAACAAGGGAGATATCTCTGTTGGCGACGTACAGTGGATGACCGCGGGCAGCGGCATTATTCACCAGGAAATGCCAAAGGGAGATAAAGCGGGCCGGATGGGCGGCTTTCAGCTCTGGGCAAATCTTCCCGCATCCATGAAAATGATGGCTTCCCGCTATCGTGACGTCAAAAAGGAGCAGATACCGGAGGTTGAACTCGAAGAAGGCGTGAAGGTCAGAATAATATGCGGCGAAGTGAACGGGACCCATGGACCCGTGCGTGACATCGTTATCGATCCCGAGTACCTCGATGTCTCCATGCCTTCCGGTTCATCTTTCGTGCATCCCGTTAAAAGAGGCCATACCGCCTTCGCCTATGTAATAGATGGCAAGGGTTATTTTGACGGCAACCGGGATTCGTTTTCCCATGAAGTGGTCGGCAGGAACTACTTCGATCTTGACCGCGAGTGCATCTGCGGCGACGGTGACCTGGTCCTTTATGAAGACGGGGATCAGGTCTCGATCAGCGCCGGGGACAGCCGGCTGCGGTTTTTGCTGGTTTCGGGCAGGCCCATTGGGGAGCCGGTTGCCTGGTACGGCCCTATCGTCATGAACACGCAGGAGGAACTGAAAACCGCCTTCGATGAGTACCGCAAGGGAACGTTCATTAAGCATGCCTGACACCGGGCCATGTGATCTGTCAACATTTGTGCTTTGCACTCCCCCAAGAAGTGGCCAGGGCCACCCCGTCGGCAATAGCAGCCCACGCCGAGTGGCCGTTCCTTTGTAGATCTTGTTGAAATATGGTAATAACGGCATGGACATCTATCTTTTCTGGCTTGTTTTTGGTTTGGTTGCAGTTGAGATCCTAGAATTGATCCTATCAGCCCAATGGTCAGGTTTTTACGTTCGTCACGGAATAACCGTCTACTCATCAAAGATACCGCTTCATGTATTTTCGTCTGCCGATGAAATAGCTGATCTGCTTTCAAGGAAACTGGATCCGGGGTTAGGGCCAACTCAGCTATTTCAGGTAGTATCAGAAAATGAGGTGGCTTTTCGCGAAAAAATCTTCGAATTCAGATTCCATACCCACTACACCCCATCATGCACGGTCTGATTAACAATTCGTCCGTTTGAGAGAACACTGGTAGTCAAAGGGATAACAGCCTACTCATCGAATTCTTGCAGCACCATGCCGTCGCAGGCGACGATTCACACGTTATTCTCCCGCCTTCACTGGACTTTCAGGGGCTATGGGGTTACATTTCCCAAGTTTAGGGAAGAATACCTCCGGACAAAATACTCCGTGATTTTCTTATTCAGAGGGCGAGCCCTTGATAATTTCATCTGCCCGGTTTGAGCCGGGCAGACAATGAATCGGAGCCGACATGATAGGCATATCCAAACTTTACTGCGGTACGGTTGAACCATCTGATGCTTTACGCTATGGACGTCACAGCGGCAAGCTGCCGTCGCACCTTCTCCAGTTTTCTTCCGATAAGACGCCCGTTGTGGTCTGGAATGTCACCAGGCGGTGCAACCTCAAGTGCGTGCATTGTTATGCGCACGCACGCGACGAGGAATTCTCGGGCGAACTGACCACCGGCGAGGGGAAGGCGGTATTGGACGATCTTGCCGCCTTCGGCGCCCCGGTGGTCCTTTTTTCAGGCGGTGAGCCCCTGGTTCGCCCGGACCTTATGGAACTGGCCGACTACGCGGTCAAGAAGGGAATGCGCGCGGTCATTTCGACGAACGGCACCCTTATCAACTCCCGCATAGCGGCTCAACTGAAGAAAATCGGCCTTTCCTATGTGGGAATAAGCCTCGACGGACTCCATGAGGTAAACGACCATTTCCGGGGAGTCAAAGGCGCCTTCTCGAAAGCGATGGACGGCATCATGGCCTGCCAGGACGCAGGCATCAAAGTCGGCCTGCGCTTTACCATGAACCGGCTCAATGCAAAGGAAATACCCGGCATCTTCGATCTGCTCGAAAAGCATGAAATCCCCCGCGTTTGCTTCTACCATCTCGTCTATGCCGGGCGCGGGAGCGAGTTGATGAAGGAAGATCTCAACCATGAAGAGACCCGGGCCGCGGTCGATCTGATAATCGACAGAACAGCCGACCTGCACGAGCGGGGCAAGCCCAAGGAGGTCCTCACCGTCGATAACCATGCTGACGGCCCCTATGTCTACCTGAGGATGCTCAGGGAAAAATCGCCCCGGTCCGCCGAAGTGCTCGAATTGCTCCAGATGAACGAAGGCAACAGCTCCGGACGCGGTATAGGATGCATCAGTTGGGACGGGAGCATCCACGCGGACCAGTTCTGGCGCCACTATTCGTTCGGAAACGTAAGAGAGCGCAAATTCAGCGAGGTCTGGACCGACCTTTCCAACCCGCTCATGAAACAGCTCAAGGATAAGAGACTCTACGTCAAGGGCCGCTGCGCCGAATGCAAATGGCTGGACGTCTGCGGAGGGAACTTCCGCGTGCGAGCCGAAGCCGCCACGGGCGATCTCTGGAGCTGCGATCCCGCCTGCTACCTGACGGACGAGGAAATCGCAAAGTAGCATATTCCTTTAATGATTCACGCTATACACCGCGGGCGGCATTCTCATTGCCTACGTGGCAGCCCACCATAGAAGGGAGGGTGCGGTTCCATCGCACACACCGTCAACCTGATTGTAGCGCAAGACCGGTGTGCACGATAGAGCCGTGCACACCCTTCTACGTGGATTTCACGCAGTGAGATAACGGGCAGAGTCTCATCTTCGTTCAAACCACGCTAAAGCGACGCTCCGCCGCTCTTATCTGAAACTTCATTTTTAGAGGATCACGCCAGAGGGACAAAATGAGTTTGATACTCGTTCAACCATGTCCGGCAAATTGGCTCCTCGGCTGGATTCCCGCTCAGGAGCGCTGCGGGAATGACGGGTTAGGTGAATCCTACGGTAGCCCGAGGAGGGCAAGTACGCCGGTTGCCCTGTACAATCTACGTCGCAACGAAATTGGCCGAATTTGCCTTAAGGCCAGGTTCCCATGGTTGTAGGTCCTCTCCTATGCCAAACGGGTTTGCCGGGGGCCTCCCACTCCGTCATTCCGGCAGGGTTTCTGAGCCGGAATCCAGCGAGACCGCCGGTTTTCAACCTGTTTGAACGAGACTCTGACTTTGAAGTCAGATAAGAGCCCGGGAACTGCATCCGAGTCTTCTTTTGA
Organism: uncultured Syntrophobacter sp.; assembly: GCA_964539645.1. Classification (GTDB taxonomy): domain Bacteria; phylum Desulfobacterota; class Syntrophobacteria; order Syntrophobacterales; family Syntrophobacteraceae; genus SbD1. The sequence continues at coordinate 54,540 of CAZIJV010000023.1, read as the reverse complement.
ACTCTTCTGGAAAGCTCGGCTACGCGGCGCCCTTTACATGGTTTCCAAGTTTCGTCCTCGATAAAACCCCGTCCCAAAACGGGGCGGCGCCGCTCTTATGAAACTTCATTTTTAGAGGAACACGCCGGGATGATAAAAATAGTAGTAGGGCAGGCTGCTCATGCCCAACCACCCGCGTCTGCAAAATCATCACAGTGCTATGGGCAAGCGTAGGGTGGGCACGGTTTTTAGTGCCCACCGCTTTCGAGAAGAGTGTGTTTGCCCTCGGGACGGTGGGCACGATGAATCCCGTGCCCACCCTACGGTAAAACAAAGCAACAAAACCTCTCAAAAAAGCCTGCCCAGAAGTTTCATTCTCGTTCAAACCACGCCAAAGGCGTGGCTAAAAGCGTGGAGGCGCCGCTGGATTCCGGCTCAGAAGCGCTGCCGGAATGACGGGGCGCGATGATTCCCGATTACCATGCAGAGCAGTACTAAGGTCTGGATCATGCACAATGTTTCTTAGTGCGTCATGCCTCCTTCCTTTCCTTCGTAATGAAAATTGCTTGCAGGCGGCAGAAATCTTCACTGGGTTGCGGCTATGCTGTTCCAGGTACTTCCCAGTAAAGTAGCCAACAAGCCGGCACAAGGCCCAGGGCTACTTCGATGTGAATTTTTCGTGACTTCGTGTTTTTGTGGCCCGTCGCTCAGCATCCGCGCTCAGATTCTCCCGGCCGCCGCAGCATCGAAAGTGCAGCCTTGGCGAATTTCCTCTTTTCCAATTACTCGTTTTGCTCTATCATTACCCCGCCAAAAAAGAAAACCCTGGAGTTCTTTTCGTTTCATTCCTCTTTCGCGTACTTCGTTGATTCAGCTCTTCCAGCCCTTTCTGCCCGGATCTTCCCGATTGCCGCTCAAAGCATTGGCATGCCTTGTGACCGTTTAGGCGTTTGTCTGGAAATCCTCAAATATTTCAGAGGTGTGGATTCATGGAGACCCAAAAAAGTGGACCTGTAGGTTCAGTAATGGTGGTTGGCGGCGGGATTGCCGGAATGCAGGCGGCCCTGGATCTGGCCAACACAGGCTTTTATGTTTACCTGGTCGAGAAGTCACCTGCCGTGGGCGGAATGATGTCTCAACTGGACAAGACCTTTCCCACGAACGACTGCGCGATGTGAGTCATCTCCCCCAAGCTGGTCGAGGTCGGCCGGCACCTTAACATCGAACTTCTGACTCTTTCCGAAGTTCAATCCGTCTCGGGCGTTCCGGGAGATTTCACGGTGGAGCTTCTGCAAAAGCCCCGGCACGTTGATCCTTCCAGGTGCACCGGGTGTGGTGAATGCGCGAAGGTTTGTCCCGTCGAGTGCAAAAACGAATATGACGCGGGGCTCAGCAAGCGCCGGGCGGCATTTCGCAGGTATGCCCAGGCGGTGCCCGGCGCCTTTTCAATCGAGAAGAGGGGCACATCCCCATGCAAGGCGACCTGCCCGGCGCACATTTCCGTACAGGGATACGTCGCCCTGGCGGCAGAGGGCAAATACCGGGAGGCCCTGAAGCTCATCAAGGAAGAAAACCCGCTGCCCGCCATCTGCGGCAGGGTATGCCATCATCCCTGCGAGTCTGCGTGCAAGCGCGGCGAATTCGACGAACCGGTGGCGATCGATTCGATCAAGCGCTACCTCGCCGACCTGGACCTCAGCTCAGAGACCAGGTACGCGCCGGAAATAAAGGAGAAGCGAAGCGAGAAGGCGGCCGTGATCGGCGCAGGGCCGGCAGGTCTTTCGTGCGCCTACTACCTGGCGATAGAGGGCTACCAGGTGACGGTATTTGAAAAGCTCCCCGTGCTGGGCGGCATGCTCGCGGTGGGCATTCCTTCCTACAGGCTGCCCAAGAACACCATCGAGGCCGAAATCCAGGTCATGCGCGACATGGGAGTCGAGTTCAAAACGGGCGTGGAAATCGGCAGGGATTTCACTGTATCTCAGTTGAGAGAGCAGGGATTCAAGGCCTTTTTCCTCGGCATAGGCGCTCATGAATGCAAGGCTCTCGGCATCCCCGGCGAGGAATTCGAGGGGGTCGTACCGGGCGTACAGTATCTCAGAGACATTAATCTCGGGAAGAAAATCGACCTGGGAGATCGCGTGGCGGTCATCGGCGGCGGAAACGTCGCCATGGATACGGTCCGCACCGCCCTTCGCAACGGCTCGAAGAAGCCCTTCATCATCTACCGCCGCAGCGAAAGGGAAATGCCCGCAAACGAGGAAGAGATCCACGAATGCCGCGAGGAAGGCATCGAGATCATGACCCTCACCAACCCGAAACGCATCATTGCGGAAAACGGCAAGGTCAAAGCGGTGGAATGCGTCAGGATGGAACTCGGAGAGCCGGATGCATCGGGCCGCAGGCGCCCTGTAACGGTCAAGGGTTCCGAGTTCATCATGGAAGTCGATGCGGTTGTTCCCGCAATCGGGCAGGAGTCGGACTGGGCGTGCCTCACCGAAGAGTGCGCCTGCAAGCTCACCGACTGGGGAACCATGACGGTGGACCCGCTCACCCTGCAGACTCACGACAGCGACATATTCGCAGGCGGGGATGCGGTAACCGGCCCGAAGACGGTAATCGAGGCCATTGCGGCAGGCAAGCAGGCTGCAATCTCGATCGGCCGCTATATTCGGGGCGAGGAACTCAAAGAAGGCCGGCAGAAGGAATGGGAGGCGGTCCGGGAAGTCTCAACGCAGGGCCATGACAAATTGCCCCGCGCACGTATGCCCGTTGTAGCTCCCGAAATCCGCACGGGCAATTTCGATGAAGTGCAGCTCGGTTTCACCGAAGAACAGGTCCGGGCGGAAGCGGCGCGCTGCCTGAGCTGCGGAGTCTGTTCGGAGTGCTACCAGTGCGTGGATGCCTGTCTTGCAAAAGCCGTCGTTCACGACCAGAAGCCGGCGACAATCGAGTTGAACGTGGGCGCGATCATCGCCGCCCCCGGCTCACGGGCGTTCGACCCTTCCAGCCGGGATACCTATGGCTATACGAGACTGCCCAACGTGGTAACCTCCCTCGAGTTCGAGCGGATTCTTTCTCCCTCCGGCCCTTACCAGGGGCACCTGGTACGGCCCTCCGATCACCAGGAACCGAAGAAAATCGCCTGGCTCCAGTGCGTAGGCTCCCGCGAGCGCCAAAAAGACGGCCATTCCTACTGCTCGGGCGTATGCTGCATGTATGCCATCAAGGAAGCCATGGTCGCCACGGAACACTGCCCGGAGGGTTTGGACACCGCGATTTTCTACATGGATATGCGCACCTACGGGAAGGATTTCGAGAAATACTATAACCGGGCGAAGGACAAATACGGAGTACGCTTCATCCGTTCGCGCGTCCATACGGTCGATCCCATTCCCGGCAGTGATAACATATCGATCGAATACACCGATGAAGCCGGGCAGAAGCACGAAGAAGAATTCGACATGGTCGTGCTCTCCGTGGGTGTCGAAACGACTCCGGAGACCGTGGAAATGGCAAAACGACTGGGGATTCAACTCTCCGGCCATAATTTCGCCGTAACCGACGGATTCGCTCCTGTCAGCGCCTCAGAGGGAATGCACGTCTGCGGCCTTTTCCAGGGACCAAAGGATATTCCTTCATCCGTGATGGAAGCCAGTGCGGCGGCCTGTGCGGCGGCTATCGAACTGGCGCCCGCTCGTGGGTCCCGAGTCAAGATAAAGGAGGTCCCGCCTGAGCTGGACATCTCACAGCAGGCGCCGCGGATCGGTGTCTTCGTCTGCAACTGCGGCATCAACATCGGTTCGGTGGTGAATGTGAAGGAAGTGACCGCCTATGCGGCAACACTGCCGAACGTGACCTACACCAATGAGTATCTCTTCACCTGCTCCCAGGACAGCCAGGAGCGGATGAAGGAAATTATCAAGGAAAACGGCCTCAACCGCGTAGTGGTTGCGGCCTGCTCGCCCAGGACCCACGAGCCCCTTTTCCAGGATACGCTCAAAAACTGCGGTCTCAACAAATACCTGTTCGAGATGGCCAATATTCGCGACCAGAATTCCTGGGTACACCAGAAAGAACCGGCGTCGGCGACCGAGAAGGCCAAGGACCTGGTGCGCATGGCGGTCGCACGCGCTGCCCTTCTCAAGCCTCTAGTCGAAAAACCCCTCACCGTAAACCAGCGGGCGCTCGTCATCGGCGGCGGCGTCGCCGGATTGAACGCAGCTCTCGGACTGGCCCGCCAGGGTTTTGAGGCGGTAGTCGTAGAGAAAGGTTCTGAAATTGGAGGCGGCGCCCGGAAAATACATCATACCATCGATGGTCTGGATGTGACGGCCTACCTGGATAATCTCGTAAAGGAAGTACGAGCGGAGAGCAGAATCCAGGTCCTGACCGAAGCAAGGCTGACCGGCCTTTCCGGCTACAAGGGGAACTTCGTCTCCCGTATCGAAAACGGCAGCGGCTCGCCCATCGATGTCAGCCACGGTGCGATGATCGTTGCAACAGGGGCGCGCGAGTACAAACCCAAAGAGTTCCTCTACGGCGAGAGCGAGCGGGTCATGACCCAACTCGAGTTGGGTCGGCTCGCTCATGACAGCCCCGGTGAGGTAGCGAAATGGGAACGTGCGGTTTTCATCCAGTGCGTCGGTTCCCGCAACGAGGAAAATCCGAACTGCAGCCGCATCTGCTGTCAGGGCGCCGTAAAGCATGCCTTGCATCTAAAGAAGCTCAACCCGGAAATGGATGTGATCGTGCTCTACCGGGATATGCGCACCTACGGTACACTGGAAGACTACTACCTGGAGGCGAGGCAAAAGGGGGTCATATTTGTCCGATTCGACCCGGAAGATCCTCCCCGGCTGGTTCAGGAGGGCTTGCCGCTAACCGTCACCTTCAACGATCATGTTCTGCAGCGCCCCGTGAAAATGAACGCCGACGCAGTTATCCTCAGCGCTGCAACGGTAGCCGAGGAGAACGATGAGCTGGCGATGCTTCTCAAAGTCCCCCGCAATGCGGAAGGCTTCTTTATCGAAGCGCATGCCAAGCTGCGCCCGGTGGATTTCGCCTCCGAGGGGATTTACCTGTGTGGCGCCGCCCACGGCCCGAAGCTGATCAGCGAGAGCATTGCACAGGCGATGGCCGCCGCATCCAGGGCTGCATCGTTCCTGTCGGCAAAGGATTTGACGGTTGGGGGCGTCGTCGCGCAGGTGGAAGCCGCACGCTGCGCAGCCTGCCAGGCTTGCGTTCGAGCCTGCCCCTACGGTGTTCCCAAAGTAGGAGAACAGGGCGTATCGGAAATAAACGAAGCACTCTGCCAGGGCTGCGGCACCTGCGTCGCCGAGTGCCCGGGCAAGGCGATTCGCCTGGCAAATTATACCGACGATCAAATCATGATCAAGGTGGATGCCCTTCTGGAAGGAGTTATCTGATGGAAAATTTTGAACCGGTAATCGTTGCCTTCTGCTGCACATATTGAGCGTACTCGGCAGCGGACCTGGCAGGTTCGATGAGATTGAGCTATCCGAGCAACATCCGGATCGTGAAAGTGCCGTGCACCGGCAGAGTAGCCATTATCCACCTGATGCGGGCGATCGAAAAGGGGGCCGACGGAGTCTTCGTGGCCGGATGCATCGAGGGAGACTGTCATTACCAGGCAGGCAACCTCAGGGCCAGGCGCCGGGTGGCCTATGTCCAGAACATGCTGAAGAGCATCGGCATGGAGCCCGAACGCGTAGCCATGTACAACCTCTCCTCCGGAGAAGGCCCGAGGTTTGCCGAGATAAGCAGGGAGATGACCGAAAAGGTGCGGGAACTCGGCCCCAATCCGATCCGGCTTAACGGAGAAAAAGCGGAGAAAAGGGAAAAAGCCGCCTAGCGCCCGGGTGAGAGGGTATGGGGATGCTCAGCCGCCGCCGCCGTGGAAGACGGCGCTACCGATTTGGCCCGGCTCCCGGTCACGGATCCTTCGGGGAACATGTATTATGCGCCCTGCATGGGTTGCCATGCAGGACGCATTTTTGTGAACGCGGGGAAAACTTGAATAGGCTTTCTCGGCATCAGTAGTCCGGACCGTTGGCCATAAGGCTACGGGACCAGGACGATCTTTCCAAACATCTCCCCTTTTTCCAGCATCTCGAAGCCTCGCCGGCCTTCGCTCAGGGGCAGCACTTCGCTGACAACCGTCCTGATCCTTCCGTTCCAAAGCAGCCGGGTAATATCACGAAAATCCTGGGAAGTACCCATGGTGCTTCCGATGAGGCTGATCTGCTTTCCGAAGATACGCCGGATATCTATCTCGGCCATCGGGCCGCTGGTATTTCCGACAATTACGATCCGCCCGCCTCGCGCGGCCACCTGCATGCTCGTATTGATGGTTGCCGCTCCCACGTTGTCTACGATCACGTCGACGCCGCGCTTACCCGTGAGCCTCTGCACCTCTTTGCCCCAGTTCCCGCGCGACCGGTCTATGACGAAATCAGCGCCGAGTTCCACGGCCTTCTGCGCTTTGCCTGCATTGCTTGCAACCGCGTAGACGACAGCCCCTGCCATTTTGGCGATCTGAATAGCTACGCTGTTTACGCCTCCACCCGCACCGACAACCAGGACTGTCTCCCCTGCCCGGAGCTTTGCCCTGTTGATCAGCATTCTCCATGCCGTAAGCGTTACCAGGAGGGGCGCCGCCGCCTGCGGAAAATCGATCTCATCCGGTATCCTCACGAGGTTCTTCGCCGGGACGGCCATGTACTGGGCGAGCCCGCCCCGCATATGCTCGCCGAAAATCCTGTAGCCCGGGCTCATCGTGTGCTCACCCCGGCGGGTGAATTCATCCTCGAACAGATTCACTCCGTGATCGACCACCACCCTGTCGCCCGGCTGCCAGTCCGTCACTCCCGACCCAGCTTCGGCAACCTCGCCGGCTATGTCCGAGCCCCCCCAGTGCGGCATTTCCAGGTTGAGTCCGGGCCATCCGCGCATCACCCAGATATCGAGGTGGTTGAGCGCACAGGCCTTTACTTTCAGGAGCACCTCTCCTTCTCCCGGAACGGGCTCGGGAACATCATCGTATTTTAACTGGTCGAGAGCGCCATGCTGGTAATAACAAAGAGCCTTCATATGTCATAAATCCTTTGCTCATAAATCAGAAACTTACACTGCAGCCACGTAGGGTGTGCACGGCTCTATCGTGCACACCGGCCTTGCCGCCACAATCAGGTTGACGGTGGGCGCGATGAAGCCGCACCACCCTACGGCCGGCTCGCTTGCGGCTGAATAGACCAGGCCGGAGGTTTACCCGGATTAATCAGGCATCCAGATTTCCGAACGGTAACGACAAACTAAACTCCCTCGGGATACTTTCAAGTGCCATGACTCCAGAAAAGGTAAAGAGCGCCTCTGCTGGGACAATGCTCAACTGCATACTGAAAAAATCTGCAGTTCGGCTTCAAGTCCTGAAGCGTACAAGCCGATAGATAATGTAAATTATTTTCGGGGCTGATATGGCTACATCGCTGTAATTCCTCAGCATAATTACCCGAACCTGTAATTGCGCTTTTTAGTTTCACGGTTGCCCCCCTCAAAACCATTCTCAAAACGGAGGAATTATAATGAAAAGATTTTCCGTGCCCGCCTTTGCTCTCGCCTTCTTCCTATCTCTCTCCGGGCCTCCGGCAGCCCTGAGCCAGGAGACGCTGAAAGTCGGAATCATCCTGCCCCAGACGGGTGAGAAATCCAAGTTCGGCCTGATCGAAAAGAGATCTTTTGAAATGGCGCTGGAAGACATCAATGCCGCGGGAGGCGCCCAGGGCAAGAAGATCGAGTTCATCTACGAAGATGATAAGGGTAAGCCGGAGGTGGCCAGGGCAGCGGCCGAAAAGCTGATAACAAAAGATAATGTCGTTATGCTGGGCGGGGGATACGGGAGCACGGAGACTCTGGCCATAGCTGAGGTGGCGCAGCAGAATCGAATTCCTTTGCTGGTGGCGACCGGATCGGATAACAAGATAACGGAGTTGAACCGGGAATATATCTTCCGTCTCAATCAACCGGCTGCCGAATATCCCAAAGCGCTTGAGTCTTTCCTGAGCGATGTCGTCAAGCCGCAGACCGCTGCAATTCTGTATGAAAACAGCAATTTCGGCGCCTCCCAATCCAAAGTGTTCCAACAGACGTGCGACCGGCTAAAAATTAAGGTAGTGCTTATGGAAGGTTATCCAAGCGACAGGTCGGATTTCAAGCCTCTGCTGATGAAGGTAAAGGAAGCAAATCCCGATCTGATCTATATGGTCTCCTACCTGACGGATGCCTCTCTTCTGATGAGACAGTCCGCGGAACTGCAGATTTCTCCGAAGGTTTTCGTCGGTGGCGGCGCCGGTTTCACGCTTCCCGAATTCATCCAAAATGTAGGCAAGAACGGGAACATGGTCTTCTCCGCCACTCTGTGGTACCAGACTCTGCCCTACCCGGGCGCCCGGAAATATTATGAAAAGTTCGTGAAGCGATACAGAATCGAAACAGAATATCACGGCGCCGAAGGGTACGCGTCTGCCTTCGTCATTGCCGATGCTCTCAATCGGACCAGGGCGATTACGCGCGACGGCGTGCGCGATGCACTGTCCAAAACCGATATAATGACGGTATTCGGACCGGTGAAATTTGTGTCTTATGACAAGATGACCAACCAGAACCAGCTTCCTACCTATCTCGTACAATGGATCGACGGCAAGCTCGAATTGGTGTGGCCAAAAGAAGTCGCGTCCAAAACTTTTGTTTATCCGGTGGATTGGGAAAAGATTCGGAAATAGGCCGGATAACCGGAATTGATTTCGATTCAAGCGGGAATCGGGTAGCAGGCTCATGGACTTCAAAGGGGGACTGCTGCCCGCGCAGTTGTGCGCAATAGCACATATCCCGCTCCAAGGCTGTTCAAATAACCCGATTACCAGTCCCTCCGCGCAAAAAACGAGCGGGATTCCGCCTCCTGTGCAAGAACCGCCTTGACTGGTTCTATCTGATATACTATTACTGAATGCGGTCGTTCTCAGCTAAATTACTCCTATTTCTTCACTTACTCCCTCTGAGCCAGCTAACAGCGTTTTCTTTTGGGAATTGACCCCCTGTAATTAATTCTATTTTTAACAAGGAGGAATTATGAAACACGGTTTTAAACTTGCCCTCGCTCTCAGTCTGGCCCTATTCCTTTGTATCCCTTCCACAGGTTTTTGCCAGGAGACCATCAAGGTGGGCATAATTCTGCCTGCGACGGGTGAAAAGGCGAAGTTCGGAGAGATTGAAAGAAAATCATTCGAAATGGCTCTGGAAGAAATCAATGCGGCCGGGGGCGCCCAGGGCAAGAAGATCGAGTTCCTCTATGAAGATGATACAGGCAGGCCGGATGTCGCTCGCGCAGCCGCAGAGAAGTTGATTACCAAGGACAAGGTGGTCATGCTGGGCGGCGGGTACGGCAGCTCGGAGACCTTCGCTATAGCGGGCGTCGCGCAGCAGAACCGGCTTCCCTTTCTTGTGGCCACCGGGTCGGATAACAAGATCACTGAAATGAAGTGGAACTATGTGTTCCGGATCAACCCCCCGGTCAGCGAATATCCCCAAGCGCTGGAGTCATTCCTGTCCGAAGTTGTAAAACCCAAGACTGCCGCCATACTTTATGAAAACACCAATTTCGGCTCCTCCGGATCGAAGTCTTTCAAGGAAACCTGCGATAAGCTCGGGATCAAGGTTTTGATGTCGGAGGGCTACCAGCACGGCGGTGTGGATTTCAAGCCGCTATTGGTCAAGGTCAAGCAGGCTAACCCCGACCTGATTTACATGATTTCTTACGTCATGGACGCCTCCCTTATCATGAACCAGTCCATGGAACTCAAGCTCAATCCGAAGATCTTCGTGGGCGGCGGGGCCGGGTTCACTCTACCCGAATTCATCAAGAACACCGGTAAAGCGGGCGAAAACGTTCTTTCCGCAACCCTCTGGTACCAGACGCTGCCTTACAAGGGCGCCCAGGAATACTATGATAAGTTTGTAAAGCGCTACGGTGCGGACACCGAGTACCACGGGGCTGAGGGTTACGCCTCCGCCTACGTTATCGCAGATGCGCTCAAGCGCGCAAAGAAACTCGATCCCGATGGTGTTCGCGAAGCGCTTACCACCACCGATATGATGACTGTTTTCGGTCCGGTAAAGTTCGTGTCCTACGGCAAGATGACACAGCAGAACAAACTCCCGACCTATGTCGTACAGTGGATTGACGGCAAGCTCGAGTTGGTCTGGCCCAAGGAAGTTGCAAGCAAACCTTACGTTTACCCGATAGACTGGGCAAAAACCTGGAAATAAGCAAGAGCGGCCGGGGGACAGCAACAATAGTGGTGCTGTCCCCCCGTCATTTATCCGCAGGCAATGGAAGGACTCTGCAATGGAAATGTTTATCCAGACGCTCGTTGCGGGAATTCTGATCGGTGGCGTCTATGCATTAATTGGACTTGGCATGACCCTGATCATGGGGGTCATGCGCATCATCAACCTGGCCCACGGGCAGTTGATGATGGTAGCCATGTATATTACTTTTGTTTTATATGAATATTTAAGCATCGACCCCTATTTTGCACTTCTTGTGGCCCCCCCGGCCCTTTTCATAATCGGGGTGGTGATCCAGAGATACCTGCTCAACCCGCTGATCAAAATTGAGTCCATCATTCCGGAAAACCAGGTCCTTATGACCGTAGGCATCGGGATCGTGCTGACTGAAACGATCCGGTTCATATTTTCGTCGGATTATAAATCAGTGAAGACTTCTTACAGTTCGGCCACCTTCAACATCGGGGCCATTTCCTGGAATGTTCCGATGGTCGTTGCCTTCGGTCTGGCTATGCTGCTCACGGCCTGCCTTTTCTTTTTTCTGCTGAAGACAGACATGGGCAAATCCGTACGTGCGACGGCGCAGAATAAAGACGCCGCCATGATCATGGGCATCAACGCCGAATGGATCACCCAGCTTACCTATGGTCTTGGAGCTGCCATGGCCGCCGCCAGCGGGACGCTCCTTCTGCCCATTTACTACCTTTTCCCCGATGTAGGGGGCCCATTCACGGTGAAAGCATTCATAATCACTATTCTCGGTGGACTGGGGAGCACGGTCGGAGCAATCATGGGAGGCTTGGTTCTGGGAATCGCCGAATCGCTCGGGGCCACCTACATATCCATGGCACTGAAAGATGCCTTCGGCATGGTGATTTTTCTACTCGTGCTCATATTTCTACCGGGCGGTCTCAAGGCACTGACCAAGGTGTAACAGGGGAGAAAGATGAAATCGTTACATGTTAAGATTGCGGCGTTCACACTACTCGCGATTTTCCCGCTCTTCGTCGAGTCGGATTACTACCGCCACCTGGTCATAATTGCCCTGATGTGGGTGGTGATAGGCTCCGCATGGAATCTGATAGCAGGCTATACGGGACAGGTATCCTTCGGCCATGCAATTTTTTTCGGGGTCGGGGCCTATACGGCTGGTCTTTGCACGACTCAGCTCGATATCTCTGCTTGGTGGGGAATGCTGCTCGGCGGACCCGTGGCCATGCTGGTCGGAATCATTATTGGTTTTATCTGCTTCAGACTGCGTGGAGCCTATTTTGCCTTGGCGACAATCGCAATCGCGGAAATACTCCGTCTTATAACGATTGTCTGGAGAGACTTCACGGAAGGCATGCAGGGTATTCTCATAATGCAAACCTTTCGTTCCAAGGTCCCTTACTATTATCTTGCCCTGGGAATTGCAGTTCTTTGCATGCTCGCCATCTACAAAATTATGAGATCGAAGTGGGGATTCTACTTCATCGCCATCCGCGAAGACCAGGATGCTGCAGAAGCACTGGGCATCAGCGCCTTTCGATACAAAAGTATTTCTCTCATGGTGAGTTCATTTTTTACCGGCCTCGCCGGCGCCTTTTATATGAACTACATGGCATTCATTGATCCCGAAGTTGTGTTCTCTCTGCATTTTATTTCGGTCATGGCGATCCTTGTGGCAATTATCGGAGGAGCTGGGACGATGTGGGGGCCCGCAGTGGGCGCCTTCATCATGGTAATGCTCCAGGAACTCTTTCGCAGTTCCTTCTTTGGATACGCCCCTTCGTGGGTCAGCCATGCCCATGCGATGGCATTTGGAATACTCGTCATTGTCGTCATCCGTTACATGGCCAACGGGGTGGTTGGAGACTGGTCCAAAATATCGAATCTGTGGACCAGGGAAAAAGCGGTGCCTTCCGTTACAACAAGTGGGAATTGAGACATGCATTTTTTCGAAACGCAACGCCTGACAAAGGCTTTTGGTGGTCTGATAGCCGTAAACAACCTCTCTTTCAAGGTCGAAGAAGGCGAAATCTACGGGCTGATCGGCCCAAACGGCTCGGGGAAAACGACCGTTTTCAATCTTATTACCGGTTTCTACCCGATCACGTCCGGCACTATCCAGTTCGCCGGTCAGGAAATGAACGGACTTCCGACCTGGAAAGTATGCAAGCAAGGGATCGGCCGCACCTTTCAAATTGTTAAACCCCTACGACGCATGACGGTGCTCGAAAATGTCATGACGTCCGCCTTCTGCAGGACCAACAACGCCACTGTCGCAAAAGACAAGGCGCTCGAGGTGCTTCAATTCTGCGAAATGGAGAAGAAAGTCGATTTCTCCGCGAAAGGCCTCACCATCGGAGACCGCAAACGCATGGAGATCGCCAGGGCGCTGGCTACCGAACCCAAGCTGCTTCTGCTCGATGAGACCATGGCGGGACTTACTCCCCAGGAGCAGGCCGACGGTGTCCGGCTTATCCGCAAAATGCGCAAATCCGGCATAACGATCATCATAGTCGAACATATTATGCACGTGATCATGAATCTGTGTGACCGTATCCTCTGCATCAACTACGGCCAGGAAATCGCCAGAGGGACCCCGCCTGAAGTCGCTAACAACCAGGCCGTAATCGAAGCATATCTCGGAAAGGACTAAAATGCTGCGGGTGGAAAATGTATGTGCCGGCTATGGAGATGTCCAGGTCCTTTGGGACGTATCCTTCCAGGTGGCGGAAAATGAGTTTGTGGTGCTGGTTGGCGCCAACGGAGCGGGTAAGAGCACCGTGATGAGGATGATCTCGAGCATGATTCGAATCAGCGCTGGGGAAGTCTGGTTCCAGGACATACGGCTGGACAAGATCCAGCCCTACGATATCGTGAAGCACGGCATTGCTCACGTACCCGAAGCCCGACAGCTCTTTCCCGAAATGACGGTACTGGAAAACCTGGAGGTCGGCTCTCTCGCACCTGCAGCTAAAGCCAAGCGCAAGCAGACTCTGGAGTGGGTCCTGGAGCTTTTCCCACGCCTCCAGGAAAGAAGAAAACAACTTGCGGGAACCCTGTCGGGCGGCGAGCAGCAGATGTGCGCAATCGCTCGCGGCCTTATGTCCCGGCCCAAGATGATCATGTTCGACGAGCCTTCACTCGGGCTGTCTCCCCTGCTCACCCAGGAAATCTTCAGGCTGGCCTGCAGGATCCACGACGAAGGCCTTACCATTCTTATGGTGGAGCAGAATGTAAAACAAACCCTCGCCATCTGCGACCGCGCCTATGTCCTTGAAAACGGAAGAGTGGTCCTCGAGGGCAAGGGAAAGGAACTGCTGGAAAACGAGCAGGTAAAACAAGCATTTCTCGGTATCTAAAAAGAAAATCGACGGCAGGGTTCTCCAGCTTCGGTTTAAATATAATCCCTGCACCCATTGGGTGGGCACGGTTTCAGCGTGCCCGCCACTTCGAACGACTGAAAAGTCGCGCGCGTTCCACAAAAGCGGTGGGCACGAAAAACTGTGCCCACCCTACGCTTGTCTATTGAACTGTGTGATTCGAAACCTTACTGATGAAGGCGTGCACTTATCTTTCAGGTCAACAAGGTCATCTTAAGGTTCGGCGGTCTTCCCGATTTCGCGCAAACAGACCACCAATTGTGGTTTCAGTATCCGTCACAGGGAAGACCGGAAGGCGGAAGGCGGCGTAGCCGATGATTGAGACCGGCAACTCTACGGACATCCAGAACCCGTACCCGGGCTTCCCGCACCCTGTATTTATCACCTGTGAGAAACTCCAGAATGCGGTCTGCCGCCGAGACCAGTTTCTCATGAAGAACTTCCATAAACTCCGGCATGCTTTTCCTCCTGTTTCAAAATCCTAACATGAAAGATAACCATCCATATCAATAACGCATGCCTGCGAATAGTTTTTGTGGATCTCAGCGGGACAGGAGTAGAGTATAAAGATGGAAATCTCTTTGGAGGAATTGGTGACAGAAAATCGGGCCTTAAAAAAGGAAGAAAGCCAGGGGCGGGGGTCCTGGCTTTCCGGGGCGAATGGATACGGGGTCTTAAAGCTGAAAATATTAGGAGGGACAATCTGTGATAGGTACATTACCAGAAGTTGTTCTTTTTGAAATCAGGTGTTGACTGTATTTTTTCTATTCAGGTACAGTATAAAAAAACGCATCTTCTACACAATTACCCTACTTCTACCTACCCGAGCAGGGAAATTTCCTGAGTCGGCACGAGAGTAAAAACATGAAAAAAGTGAAAATGCGAAGTGTGACAGCAGCCGCTGTGTTACTGGTGCTAACCGCCGGGTGCGCATCGGTTCCGGGACCCCGGGGGCCTGCCCAATCCCCTGCCCACAACATCGAAGCCCGCCTGGTAGAAGCGAACAACGCGCTGGATGCCGTGAATGAACAATCCACGGCTTTTTACACTCAGCTCGGCCAGACGCGCCAGAAGGTAAAGGAGTTTTGCAGCCTGCCCGGGTGGGTCGAATTCGAGCAGATTTTGCTGGAATTTCCCGCTTTGCGCGATCCGGACAATGACAACGAGCTGACTCCGGAAATGGAATCCAGGTTGGCGGCATGGGGCCGCAAATGGAAAGTCTCGTGGCAGGACAGGCTCATTAACTATCTCCAGCTCGTGGACACCTGCACCATCCTGGAAGCGAAAAGGCTTGCGGTTCGTGAAAGGATGCTCGCGGTTCAGGCCAAATTTCTTGCGGTTGTCATGCTCGAGTCCTACGCCGGGAGGGAAAAGGAAGCCAAGGAGATTTACTCTGTGGTGGAGATGCTCGATAATGCCGGTGTAGAGCTGAATTCCTATCAACCGGACGATCTGGGGCTGTTCCGGGCGGCGTAGGCGGGCAGTCAAACCCCGGCATTTTTGAGTTTCGGATTGTTTTTGTCGCGTGCCTGTTTGATAATGGACTGCGAGCGACAACGACAGAGAGTAAAGAAGAAGGCCATCGGCTGGGGCTCCGAGACTTCAAAGGCCCACAGGCTAAATACCCTGGAAAGCAACTGCAGTGAAGCCTTACGAAAGAGTCGCGATACAAAGTGGAGATGTACAGTGGCTCGGGCTCTTCTGCGTTGCCCGATTGTGTTTCAGTTTCATCTTTGCCGCTTATTCCGGAGCACTGCCGCTTTTAAAAGATGACTGGCAAATGAGCGCAACCCAGGCGGGCATGATCCAGTCGGCTTGGCATCTTGGGTATTTGGTCTCTCTTTTTGCGGTGGGTTTTTTCGGAGACAGGTTCGGGGCCAAACGCGCCTATTTGTACGGAGGAGTTGCAGCCAGTATCAGCGCTCTCCTCTTCGGCTTCTTCTCCCACGATTTTCTTTCCGGATTGATCCTGTACGGACTTGCCGGACTGTGCTCCGGCGGGTCCTACACTCCCGGCCTCACCCTGATCGCAGAACGCTTCCCGCCCGGCGCCCGCGGACGGGCCATGGGATTCTACCTGGCTGCCTCTTCTCTCTCCTTCGCTTTGTCATTGATGATCTCCAGCCAGCTTTTCCACTTCGGCGGCTGGAGGCTCGCCTTCCTGTTCAACTGCATCATGCCCGCAATAGGGCTGGGAATTTCCCTCTGGGCGCTCCGGGATACGCAGAACCTGATCCACGGGGAGCCGAAGAGCCATAAGATGTGGCGCGCGGTTCCCGCGGTGCTGAAAAATAGACCCGCTATGCTCTCTATGCTCGCTTATACCTTTCATTGCTGGGAACTTCTCGGCATGTGGGCATGGCTGCCCGCTTTCCTGGGGGCCGCCGCACTGATGTCGGGCGGAGAGTCTGCCACCGCGGCAGGATCATTTGGTACAGGTGTGCTGCTCTCCGGTTTTACCTACATCACCTGCATGATGGGAAGTCTCATAGGAGGGGATCTGTCGGATCGATGGGGCCGCTCCTCGACAATTCTACTTTTTTCATGCCTCAGCCTGGTTATATCCTTTACTTTCGGCTGGATGTACAGCATGCCTCTCGCAGTCCTGTTTGCCGCGGCCGCCCTGTACAACCTGACATGTATCGCCGACTCTTCCATCTACTCGACCGCACTGACTGAGCTTGTCGAACCGCGCTACATCGGCGCCGCATACGCGGTCCGTTCGGTAATGGGCTTTGGCGCAGGCGCCATAAGCCCATGGGTATTCGGATTGGTGCTGGATATAGTTCGGGGTACTGTGGGCGCCCCGGAGTCATTAGCCTGGGGTCTGGCATGGATGAGCCTGGGTTTGGGAGCGTTGCCCGGTCCGCTCATGAGCCTCTGGCTAAAAAGGCGGCCGGAAGCTGTTCGCATGGCCAGCGGGCTGGGGTAAGACCAGAGCGAGAAGAGCGGCAGCCCCTGAGGTCGGTAGGCCTGGCATTATCTGCGAAGAGACAAAACGGCCCGGACTATTTCGGCAAAACCTTCGCCCCCTTCGCTGCCGGCCAGAAAAGAAGGCAAGTGGTGCATTTTCCCGGCAAAACGGAGAATATTGTTCACGCCCGCGCTGTACGGGAAATATTCAAACATCGGCTCATCATTGGGAGAATCTCCGCAGAACAGGTACTGACCTCTGCTCGCATCCAGGTCCACCCCCCACAATTCCCCTGCCATCCTTTTCGCCATACCCAGCTTGTTATAGTCTCCAAACCATCCGTTCACATGGATTGACGAAACTTTACAGGTGGCCCCGTGTTTGTTGAAAATATAGCAGATTCGCTCTATGGCCGGCCAATCGAGGGGCTCTACATCCTCACAAAAATCCACTGCCAGATCGGTCTCCCTGTACGGCTGATCGGAAGCAATGGCCGCCCCGGCAATCGAGCTGAGGATATCTTCTTCGATCCTGCGAAGCAGCAACCGCTTTTCCGCGCGCTCCGCCTCTGAATCCAAAAAGCGCCTTTTGAGCTTCTTTTCCTGCTCGTCGAGCCAGAAATAAAAAGCCCCGTTCTCTCCGACTACCGCATCAACGGGCCACATCCTGGCGATATGATCGCACCAGCCTGCCGGGCGGCCCGTTATCGGCACGACCCTGAGCCCCGCCTGTTTGAGGTCCCACAGCGCATGGAAAGCGGCCGCCGGGATCTTTCCCCTGGTAGTGAAGGTATCGTCGATGTCAAAAAAGAGGCCTTCGAGATTTCGGGCTGTATCAGCATCGAGCTTGTGAATGGAATCCATCGAAGCAATCATCAAATGGCCCTGTATAAATTATCGACAAGCCGGGATAACATTGAGGAAGCCTAACCGAAGACTCCGCCCCCGCCTTTGGCGCCGGTAATCCTGTTGATGGCGAAAAGACAAAGGCCGCCGAGAACGATAAGGATGAGGCCCAGCGCCGCCGCTTCGTTTACCGATCCCCCCATGTAGAAGTTGAAGATCCCGACAGGCATCATTTCATGGCCCGGGATCACGAGGAGCAAACTGGCGGAGGCTTCCTGGAGGGCGAGGATGAATGAATAGAGCGAGCCCACCAGGACCCCTTTCCATATCAGGGGTAGAGTGACATCTTTAAATGTGGTCAGCTTCTTGGCCCCGACACTCTCTGCCGCCTCCTCGAAGGACTTGTGGACGATCAGAAGCGAGGCGAAAGTCCCGCGAACCGTGTATGGCAGCCTTCTGACACCCAGAACGATCGGTATGATGATCCACATGCCGATCAGCGCGGTCCCGAAAAAAGGAATGGGGTCCCTGAATGCCCGCAGGTAGGCTATGCCTATGCCGGTGCCGGGAAGCGCGAGTATGAGCGTCGTAAGGGAGTCGAGCAACTCGCGGCCCGGCAGCTTTGTCCGTGCCATGACCCAGGCGATCGGGACCCCGATGACTATGCAGATCGCAACGGAAATTCCCGAATAAAGCAGACTGTTTACGATAAACTTGGGCGTCTCGATGGAAACCCGCTCGAAGTATTGCAGCGTATACCTGACCGGAATAGGAGTGAGCGCCCAGCCTTTGCCGAAGGAATCAAGGATGATCCCCAGGTAAGGGATAAAGGCAAAAAGAAGGATTACGCTCAGGAAGCTGACCACCCCGAACTTGCCCGCGGTCGAGAGGGTCTTTCTTTCAATAACGCTGTAGGAAAGCGAGCTGTAGTCCTTCAAGGCGACATAGCGTTTGGCCACGATCAGAAAAATGATGGCGAGGAAGATCATGATTGCCGAGATCACGATCCCCATTTTGAAGAGCCTTCTGTCGACGAATTGAACGATATTGAGGTAAGCCTGGGATGCGAGCAGATCGTCTATGCCCACAACGAGAGGGGTGGCGAAATCGGCAAAAGTCCAGATGAAGACCAGCAAAGCTCCGGAGACGTAGCCGGGGGTAGTGAGGGGAAAGGTGATATCCCAGAACTTGCGCAGCCCTCTGGAGCCGACGCTCTCAGCGGCTTCATCGAGAGAGGGTGATATTTTCCCCATGGCGTCAACGATGCTCAGTGTCATGAGCGGAAACAGGTGCAGGGTTTCCACCAACAGAACACCGTGAATTCCGTACATGAAGTTGACCGGCTTGGAGAAGCCGAGGTAATCCATGAGGAGGATGTTTACCGTACCCGCCCTTCCCAGAATGAAAACAAAGCCCATGACGCCCACCAAGGGAGGCATGATCATGGGAAGGATGGAGAGATAGGAGAAAAGGCCCCTGCCCGGAAAATCGTAGCGCAGGAGAAGAAAAGCGAAAGGTATTCCGATAATGGAGGTGGTAATTACGGTAGCCACTCCCAGGAGCAACGAATTGATCAGCGCCTTCAGGTAATAGGAGTCGGTGAAGAAGTCATTGAAATTTGCAAGAGTGAAGCTCCCCTCATAAGTGGTAAACGCATCGTAAAAAAGCCTGATGAGGGGGTAGATGAGAAAGATGGCCAGGAAAAGCCAAAGTCCTGCATATCCTGCCAGTCCGAATATTTTCTCCCGAGTCCAGGAACCGGTCTGCCCGGATGCTGCAATTGCACTGCTCTGAGATTCCATGTTCTTTTATCCAGCGTGCTGTTAACCCATTAAGCAGGTATAGCCAGGGTTGTTTTTTCAGAAAAGATAACCTGCACTTTGTCGCCGATGGTGAAGAGTTTGTGGTTGCGGGGATTTTGTATATCCACCCTGAAAATTGCACCGTTGCCGGCTTCAACGTCGTAGCGGATGGCGTTGCCGATAAAGGAGGCGAAATTTACCGCGCCGGGGAACGCGTTGGCGTTTTCCGGGATTGTTTCGACAGCACTGATCGAGGCTGTTTCCGGGCGCACGCAGATCATGCACTTATCGCCTTTTTCAAGCGAGGCCTCGCATTGGCTCAGGAAGAGACCGACCTCGGTTTGAACCTTTACTTTTCCTCCGCCCTCGACCTTTTCATGAATATGTCCGGGAATAAGATTGTTTATCCCGATAAAGTCCGCGACAAAGGCGTTGGCAGGTCTTTCGTAGAGATCCCAGGGCGTGCCCAGTTGCTGAATCTTGCCGAGATTGACAACGGCGATGCGGTCTGAGAGGGTGAGGGCTTCCTCCTGGTCGTGGGTCACATAAACGGTTGTAATCGCCAGTTCTTTCTGCAGATTTCGAATTTCGGCGCGCACCTGCAACCGGATTTTGGCATCCAGGTTGCTCAGGGGCTCGTCCAGGAGCAGGACGTCCGGGTTGAGAACGAGTGCGCGGGCCAAGGCGACACGCTGCTGCTGACCGCCGGAGAGCTGCCCGGGGTAGCGCTGCTCCAGCCCCTTGAGGTTGACCATCTCAAGGGTATGGGAGACTCTGCTTCCGAGGTCGTTCCGAGGTACTTTCTTGAGCTTCAGACCATAGGCGACGTTATCGTAGATGGTCATGTGGGGCCACAAGGCATAGTTCTGAAAAACCATGCCGATATTTCTTTCGTAAGGGGGAATACCGGTCACATTCCTTCCACCGAAAGAAATCACTCCCTGGTCAGGGTTATGGAATCCGCCGATCAGGCGCAGGAGTGTGGTCTTTCCACATCCGGAGGGACCCAACAGGGTAAAAAGCTCACCGTCATGGATGTCCAGGGAGACATTGCTCACCGCCTCCAGGGCGCCGAACCTTTTTATGATATCTTGCAGCACGATGTTCATAGACAGCAATCCATCCTCGGAAAAAGGCCTTCCGGCAGTACAAGGTGCAGGAAGGCCTCTCCATGGCGGCGCAAAGCGCCCTTATTTTGATTTTACGATATCTTTGTGCTTCTCGGTGATCTCTTTACGGAAATAGGAGTTAACGTCTTCGATGCGCTTTTTGTCTCCGGCGAGAACGGAGTCATACACATTCCCCACGGGGATGTCGAAAAAGGACCTCACCCCTCCGGTAAAGGCGACGGCCTTCTCCTGGTTGGAATTAGGAGCACCCTGGACTTTGTATTTTGAAGTCACGGGATAGACACCCAATTCGGAGACCAGTTTCTGGCCTTCCTCAGACAGCATGAATTCGATGAAGGCATGAGCCGCCTTGGGGTGTGGGGCGCCTTTTAAAACCGACATAGGCTCCGGCGTCACATAGGCATTGGTCGGATAGACGTACATGACATCATAGCCGCCCAATACTTCCGCAAAGGCCATGTAGCTGGGCACGCCGAAACCGACCGCAAATTCCCCCTTTGCCACCACGCTCGGAACGTCACGCGAGCGGGCCGTGAAGATTCCGGTGTTCGCTGCGAGCTTTCGCAGCCAATCCCATCCCTTGTCCCATCCATGGGTCTGAAGAATAACCTCGATGGTCGCATGGCTCGAACTGGACCTGTCGGGCGTGCACTGCGCGATCTGTCCTTTCAGCTTGGGATTGAGCAAATCGTCCCAGTCTTTGATTTCAACGCCCAGCCGTTTCAAGAGCTTCGGCTGATAGATTATGCCGTAAGGCTCAAGCATGGTGCCCACCCAAAAGCCTTTCGGATCTTTGAGAGGCAGAGGAACGGGCTTCCCGATGCCTGCCGGAATCTCATCCCACACCTTTTGAGGCAGTTGAACCTTCTCGAGAAGACCTTTGGTGGCCAGATCATCAAAAAGAGTCCCTTCCCCGCCCCAGAAAATATCCGCCTGGGGCTTTCCATTCCATTCCATTATCTGGCCATAAGCCACGGGAGTACCCTTAGGGATCGCACTGGTCTTTACATCTATGTTCCATTTCTTCTTGGCGTAATTGTCAAAGGCCTTCAGAACCGGATCGTGAACATCCTTCGATACGGGGGTGATCAGGTAGAGTTCGTTCTCTATCTGCTGCGCCTGGAGAATTCCCCCGCAGGAAAAAATCATTGCCGATACAATTACGGTCCAGAACAGGATTTTCTTCATCTACACCCCCTATTGTTGACGTGAACGGTTGTTGCTGCATACTTGCCGACAATGAAGATCCTTAACCGCAGATGCCTTACCGCGGTACTGGTCCCGTTGCTGAAAACCGATATCGGTGTTGTAGTTTTTCCCCCATGCAGAGTCTAAATGAGTCAGAATGCTGAGTCAAGGCAATAGCAGACAAGAAAAATTCCTGAGGCGGGACCCGCCGGAAGCCGGAGACTTCCGGTCAGACTAACGTGGATCGGTTGGGATTGCAGAGGGACATTCTGCCGTTGCGGCAGACACGGCGGGGGCTCCCGAGGTACAAATCAGTAGCCTGGAAGACTGCCGGGTCTCAGAGCATCTGATATTTCTTCGCCCATTGCTCTTGGGCCCGGCAGCGCTTCTCGATGATAATTATTCCTGGATCTCTTCGACGGATTTTACCTCGATCGTATCACCCTTCTCGGATTCGGTTATTATTCCCGTTACTTCAACGAGCTTGCCCATCATCTTGGAGAGGTCTTTGCCCTTGGCGATGTAGTCTCCTTCATCCGTTTCGATCACGTAAGTCTTACCGCTTTTGACCACCGTTCCAACTATTGTCTCTTCCTGTGCGGCAGAAGCGAAGCCTGGCGCCGAGGCCAAAGTCAAAAATGCGAAAACTGCTGCCAAAAGTAAAATACCAAGAGTTTTTCCAGCCATACGTCCTCCTTCCGTTCAATAACCGGCGGCAGTAGCTTACCACCCTGCCGTGGCTTTTTCGGGGTTCTTGATACCAGAATCACGATCCAAAGTACATTAAAATTGCCGCTGATGCGATGTTTCCTCCTGATGCGCCAAATCGTTTAAATGAGTTCTAATTCGAGTAATTTTTAAGATTTATGTTGAATATGTTCTTTTATCGAGATTAGAATCTAAATCACTTCTTTTCCACGTTATTCCGCCTTTTGACCCGATATTAAGGGCTGTTATGCGCGATGCAATTTCATTAAAGAAACGCCTCCTTCTCTCTATCTGGCTGGTGTTGTCGGTAGGGATCCTCCTGCCGTTCTGGTTCTACCACCGAGACTTCAACAGGGAGATCATCGCGGCTTCAAAGCAACAAGCATCCCAGCAACTTGACCATCTGTGCTGGCTGCTTGAAGATCGTTCTTTCCAAAGCGTCGAGGAACTCCATCAGTGGCTCTCTCAGGCAGGCAAACAGCTAAACTCACGCCTGACCTACGTTTCGATAGACGGCCGCGCTCTGGCTGACTCACAGATCGACAGAGCCGAACTGGACAGATTCGAGAATCTTGCACATCGTCCCGAAATCGCCCAGGCAATGTCCGGTGAAACCGGATCGGCTATCCGGATCAGTAAGGTCAGCGACCTGGAACACATCTTTGCAGCAAAGAAAATAAGCCCGAAACAGCCGCTGTCACCTGGAGTACTCAGAGTCGCTCTGTCTTTCGGCCCCGTAAAGAGCCAGTTGGACCGCGCAGCAACCGGTTTTGTTTTTCTGCTCACCGTCATTTTTGTTGCCACTTTTCTGATAAGCTGGGCGCTTGTCCGCCGCTTGAGAATTCCTGTCTCCGAGATGACCAGGGCGGTGACCGCGATAGGGGCAGGCGACTACAGCCGGCGCATTCCGGGACACGACCGGGAACTCTACCCCCTTGCCTCCGCGATCAACCGGATGGCGGACACTCTTGGCAGACGGCTGAAAAAGATTTCCGAACGCCAACA
This sequence comes from uncultured Syntrophobacter sp., assembly GCA_964539645.1. Lineage (GTDB taxonomy): Bacteria > Desulfobacterota > Syntrophobacteria > Syntrophobacterales > Syntrophobacteraceae > SbD1. The sequence continues at coordinate 31,233 of CAZIJV010000023.1, read as the reverse complement.
GCGCCTCGAGGCCGTTTTCGACGGCATGCGGGAAGGCGTAATGGTGCTCAGTCCAAAAGGGAAGATCATCGAAGCGAACCGGGCTTTTTCCGAGTTGATCCCGTACCAGACGGATTGTGTCGGCAAGAACCCGCTGGAGGTGATAAGAAATCTCGAACTCCAGGACGCCTGTGAGCACATACTCTCGATTGCAGAAGTTGAACCGGCCACGGCTACAATAGAAATCCCCCTGGGCCGCGACCGTATATTCAACGTGGATATAGTCCGAACCGGCGGAGATTCCAAGGTTATGGGGGCGATCGCCGTTTTTCATGAAATCAGCAGAATCAAGCGACTGGAGAAGATTCGCCAGGATTTCGTTGCAAATGTCTCACGGGAGTTGAACGCTCCGCTGATTTCAATAAAAGCGCATATCGAAAGAATTCTTGCCGAAAGCCCAACGCTGGAAGACAGGGCCAGAGCATCCCTGGCAGTCGTACTCAAGGAAACCGACGGCCTGCTGAGCATTGTGCAGAACCTGCTTCAACTGGCGACTCTCGACTCCAGCCCGGTACGGCATGGACTGCTGTCCGCCAATCCCGCCCAGGCCCTCGACATGGCCTGGGACCAGTGCCGCGCGGCCGCGGCCGCCAAAAACATAGAACTGGAAATCGATTTGCCGCCGATGGGATTGGATGTGGCCGCGAACCAGGAGCAACTAACCCAGGTTTTCTGCAACCTGCTCGGAAATGGAATAAAATACAGCCCTGAAGGAGGGCGACTGAGTGTCGGACACAGCTTTGAGGGCAGCATGGCGACCTTCTGCGTGCGGGATCAGGGACCGGGAATACCGCCAAAACACCAGGATCGTATTTTCGAGCGGTTCTACCGGACTGGGGCGCAAGTAGCCGGAATTCACGCCAGTTCCGGACTTGGCCTTGCCATATGCAAGCATATCGTACAGAACCACGGCGGATCGATATGGGTGCAAAGTCCCAATGAAGGCCGGAAAAACGGCGCCACATTTTTGTTTTCCATGCCTCTCGCAGGCAGAGATAGTACACTTGAGGAGAGACCCGCGGAGAATGCACTCCACTGATCGACTCTGAAGATTATTGGTTGCTGGAACGCGGAAATACATCTTATAATTTGTCCTGATCTGTCACCTTGCCCTGTTTGCACGGCAGCGAATCAACCACGACCAACGCTCGAAAGGCAGGTTTGCCGGTTCATGGAAAGCCGATTTCACTCAGAACTCGAACAACTCAAGATGATAATCCTTCAGATGGCGACTTTGACCGAGAAGGCGCTTGAAAAATCCATAAGGGCTCTGTTGGAAAGAAATGACTCCCTTGCGGATGAAGTGGTGCGCGGCGATCAGGAAATAAACCTCCTGGAAGTGGACATCGACCGGCAATCCCTGAAGCTCCTGGCACTCGATCAGCCGATGGCGCGGGACCTTCGCTTCATAATCGGCAGTATGCGCATTGCCGTGGATCTGGAGCGAATCGCCGACCAGGCGGTGAACATCGCACAACGGGCAAAGTTCCTGAACAGCCGTCCGCCTCTGCCTCCCAATACTGCAATTGAGGAACTCTCTGCAACCGCCCTCGATATGTTTCGCCTGGTCATCTCTTCCTTCGTAAATCAGAATACCGAAATGGCCACGGATGTATGCAAGATGGACGATATTGCCGACGAACTCAACTATCGCATCCTCAAGGACATGCTTGCTTACATGTCCACGGAGACTCCCGCCGTGGAGAGGTCGGTGCAGACGATCATAGCCGCCAGGTGCCTGGAGCGCACCGCCGACCAGACGACCAATATTGCCGAGTCTGTCATATTCATCGTCAAGGGAGTCAACATAAAACATCACTGCCAGCAGTAGGAAAGGTGCTTTTGTACGAAATGGCGCGCGGTTAACGGTCTGAATGCGGAAGTGAGGCAAATATAATGAGAAAAGTGTTCATCGCAGCTTGTATGGTCCTTCTTTGCTCCGGCATGCTCTCTACGCTCTCCTTTGCGGGCAAGATCACACTGAACCCGCAAAGTGAGATCGAATGGGCAATCCAGGATTCCGAAGGACGCAATATCGGCACGCTCAGGCGCATGGAAGAGGAAGATGCCTACAGCGTTCAGATGAAGGATGGCCAGTACCTTGGCATCATCACCAAAACTGGCGAATTGCAGATGCCCAGGCGCCATCCGCTGCTCAGACCCGAGGAAGCCCGGCTCTATATCGATGTCCTGGATGCGTTGCCGGGCTTGAAGAAGAAATAAATATCAAGGAAGAGCTATGGCCCTTTATCTGGTTCAGCACGGCAAGAGTCTGTCCAAAGAAGAGGACCCGGAACAGGGGCTTTCGCCGGAAGGCATCGCCGATGTAAACCGGATAGCAGAAGTCGCCTCGGGCTACCGGGTGCGCCCGGCGGCAATAAGGCACAGCGGCAAGAAAAGAGCCCGTCAGACAGCGGAAATATTTGCCGGAAAGCTTCTGCCCGGAACAGAGCCGCTGCCGGTTTCGGGAATTGCCCCTCTCGATGATGTCACTGCAGTTGCAAAGCGGTTGAAAAGCGAGGACAATTTGATGCTGGTAGGGCATTTGCCTTTCATGGAGCGGCTTACCGGCTTCCTCGTAGCGGGCGCCGCAGAAAGGCTCGTCTTCAAGTTCCAGAACGGAGGAATTGTCTGCCTCGACAAAAACCCTGACAGCCCGTGGTGGTTCATCACATGGACCCTTATGCCCAGGATCGGATAATTTTCCACCTCCAGACGGATTGAATATTATGGCGGCAGAAAAAGTCCGGGAATCGGCCATTTCCGGGAGCTGGTATCCGGCTGACCCGGTTATTCTGAAGCAGCAGATCGCACGTTATATCGAGCGGGCCAACCCGCCGGAGGTGGGGGGGAAGCTTGGCGGCTTCGTCGTACCTCATGCCGGTTATGTCTACTCGGGAATTGTTGCTGCCCACGCCTACAAACTCCTGCTGAAAGAACCCTTCGACCGCGTTCTCATTCTTGCGCCGAGCCACCATGCAGGTTTCACCGGGAGCAGCATTTACAACCTCGGCGGCTACCGGACTCCCCTGGGCGTCGTTCCCCTCGACCGCGAACTGATAAACGATCTATACAGCCACACCGATATCATCAGGTATGTACCCTCCGCTGACGACAGGGAACATTCTCTGGAGATACAGCTCCCATTTCTCCAGACGGTGCTCGGGGAATTCAGGCTGACTCCGGTCGTGATGGGCGAGCAGCGCTTCGAGCATTGTGCACGGCTTGCGGATGCAATTGCGGCGAGTTGTGAAAACAAGCGGGTCCTGATCATAGCCAGTTCCGACCTGTCACACTACCTCTCCTATGAGGATGCCCAACGCCTGGACGGCGAATTCCTTGACCGGCTGGCCGAATTCGACCCGGTAGGGCTGGACAGGAAGATAAGGAATCGAGAATGTCAGGCGTGCGGCGCCGGACCGGTGCTGACTCTGATGCTTGCTCTCAAAAAGATGGGCGCCGATTCGAGCAGGCTGCTGCTCTATGCCAACTCGGGGGACGTGACCGGGGACAAGAGTTCCGGAGTTGTGGGATACGCCGCGGTCGCCTTCTATCGGAGCCTGCGAGGGGCAGCTTCACGGGAAAGAGGGCCGGATGTGGCCGGTTCAGGCTCAAGATACAGTCCTGAAGAAAAAGAACAGCTTCGCGAGATCGCCGCTCAGGCAATCCGGAGCCGATGCCTGGGCGAGCAGATGCCGGAATTCCAGATTGATTCCCCCGCTCTCAAAGAACCGCGGGCGGCCTTTGTCTGCATCCACAAGGGGACTGATCTTCGAGGGTGTATCGGAATGATCGAGGCGCGCACCCCCCTGTGGCAGACGGTAAGAAGTATGGCCGTCGAAGCGGCCTTCGGCGACCCGCGCTTCTGTTCCCTGGCCGCAGAGGAATTGGACGAAATCGATGTGGAAATATCCGTTCTGGGTCCGCTTCAGCGGATCAGCGGGCCCTCGGAGATCCGGATCGGCAAACACGGGCTCCTGCTCCGCAAAGGGTTCAATTCAGGCTTACTGCTCCCCCAGGTGGCCATCGAACATGGGTGGAATCAGGAAGAGTTTCTGAAATGGACCTGCCGCAAGGCCGGTCTTCCCGAAAACGCATGGAGAAAGAAAGACGCTGAATTATTTGTCTTTTCCGCCGATGTCTTTTAGCGTACTTAGGAGCTTTATCGAAAATCGCCCTCTGATGGACGCTATGTCTTGATCGTTGCTTCTTTTTGCGGCATACTGCGGGTATAAGTTCAATTGGGAATGCGGCGGATTCAGTTCCGTGCCTTCGAGGTAAGAGATGGCCATAGTGCTGAATATCAATGAATGCAGGCGCCGCCTTGCGGCAAAAAAGGGATTCGGCCCCTGGACTCGCAGGTTCAACCTGGGCTTCAGTGATGATACATCGATCCGTGAGCTGGACAATGAGATTGTAAAATATCTTATCCACGGCGGAGACGATTCGGCTATGGCGCTCTACGAACTCATCATGGGCGTAAAGGGGCTCGGCCAGGGCGCCCGCTTCTTTTATCTCGACAATGAAAACAAGATGGCGGTCACCGATATCACTCTTTTTCTTCTGGACCAGTTCAGGTTCGAGGCGATGTACCGGCTTGGCTGGCTCGACGATTATCCGACTCTACATATTCCGCTGCTGGACCTCGTCCAGGACTTCAAATCGAATTTTTCCGCGATAAAACACCAGTCCCCTACTCTTTCCGCCGCTCATCCCCGCTACCGGGAATATCTCTCCGAGTTCGAGGGCGACCGCAACGCGTTCGTCCGAAAGCTCGTGCCGGACGCCATTCAACTCTTCAGCAGCATGCTGGATAACGCCGAACAGTAACCGCTCCACCCTCCCCCGGTGATTCACCAAATCACGCACCAACGCGGCTCGCAAGGTCTCCCGCCAGTTTGCACAGAGTTTCGGCTTCTTCCAAATCGTCCAGAAAGCGCTTCGGAATACCGGAGAAACCCACCTGCGCTCCGACCAGCGCCCCGGTCAGCATGGCCCGCGCCTGGTTCTGCCCGCCGCCGTTCACCGCATGGAGCAGGGCGGATTCGAAATCGTTATGGAAACGCGCCCCCAGGTAGTAGGCCGCGGGCAACTGGTGATAGATCGCGCAGGGCATTCCATATACGATGGAGACCTTCCAGGCCGGCTCGATACGAATATCCGGATCGGATGCCGCCCTTGCCATATGGGACGGCGTCAGCAATGCATCGGGAGAGGCGAATTTGCCGGCGCGGGGCGGCTCAGGGGCGCCCGGGCGAGGCGGCTGAAGGCTGTCTGTGGTAACCGCGTGAAACGGCAACTCCCCGCCTTGCACCAGCTTCATCAGACGGCCCGACAGCCGATGGTCCAGCGCATTGCCCTGCACGAGTCGCCCGAGCACGGCGCCGTAGGCGACCGTCATGGAAACCACCGTATCGTCGATCTGGGTCAGGATGGTATTGGAGGATATTGAGGCGGCAAGCATAGCCGGATCGAGCGCATAGCGCACTGCAATCGCCAGTGTCCGCTCGACGGCTTCCGTCGTGTCGGCATGCCCGCCGGTCTGCCCCCAGGGCAGCTTTTGACCAACCCGCCTTCGCCACAACTCGCGCATCGACTGGCTGGTGTAGCCGCCGGGGCCGCTGACGGGCGTGCCGTCCAGGAGCGGCAGGAACTCTTCATCCATGCGGCGGCAGAAATCGGCTTCCTCATACCCGCCCCGCTCCACCAGCGACCGGAGCAGCAGCTCGAGGATATAGCCCGGCTGGGAAAGCTGCCCAGCCTTGAGCCCCGAATGGTATCGGCCCGGCCGGGGTTCGGTATACCCGGTGATCCATTCGCCGTAGTCGCGGCGCATTTCATCAAGATCGTAGTACCAGTGTGGCCCAACTCCCATGGCCTCACCGATAAACGCGCCCATGATAGCTCCGGCGGCGCGGTCCCGTATATTTGTCTCGTGCATTCTCGTCCTCCCATACAATGCTTTCTCCAAACATACTGTCGAAAGCTTGTTAAAGAAAGAGAGGGTTACCATTTCTTCACGGTCTCAACTTTGGCCTCAGGCTGGGTATCGCAATATGAGAGCGGCCTGAAGCGTCCGGACGGCTATTGTTTTCGGCTATACTGCTTACGGCGTGCCGTGGTAGGATGAGTATCGAGATAAATCCGAAGACCGGCAGGTTCCCATGCCAAAGGAAGGCTTCCATCTTTTTCTTGCACACAAGCTCATCGACCCGGGTGGTGGCGCTATTCCCGCGCCGGTCACGCGTGAGCGCCAGGCCTTTCTTATAGGATCGCTTTCCCCGGATCTCTTTTTCTACGATTTCCCCACCTTCTCTCTGTCCGCCCTCGGGAATTCCATGCACGGCCTGATGGAACGCTCGGGAATCGCCCCCATCGAGGAGTGGATAGTTCATATCTCAAAGACGCAGAACGCCGCGGCGCCGGGCTCGTGTACGGCCGGAAGGCTCGCTTGGGCTCTGGGATTCGCCTCCCACTTTCTGGCAGACGGCATATGGCATCCGGTCATAAACGACCTGAGCGGCTCTCTGGGGTTTTGCCGGGAGCAGGGCCTGTCCGAAGAGGACTGCCATCGCCTGCTGGAGAGCGAAATGGAAGCGTTCTGGCTGGGGAGGGCCGGAATGGGCTGCTTTTATGTGCCTTTATTGAACCGGTTCAGAGAAGACCGGGAATGGCTGTTGGAAATTGCATCGTACTACAGGGGGTTTTTGCGATTTGCCGGACTCGAAGGGGCGCCGACGGAGAAGAAAATCCTGCAGTGCTGTCTCAAGCAGAATTTTCTTCTCCGGCTGTTTGCGAACCCCGTATTGAGAAGACGCAGGGACCGGCTGATATTCTTCCGGCCCGCCCGCTATATCGGTGCGCTGGTCGTGCCGGAGAGGCCCATGCTGTCCGGGCGCCTCCCGGGGGATCGGGACCTTTTCAGCGAAGAATTTATGAAGAAGTCCCTTATTTCTTTAAAGACTCGCTTTTCCGGGCTTGCAGAACGGCTTGCACCATTCCTTCCCAGTTGATGCCCTCGGATTTATAGAGTTCTTCGGGTTTTCCGGAGAATCCGTACCTTTTGACGCCAAGCCGAATCAGTCTGCAGGAAGAACCGTTTTCAGCAAGGACCGCGGAGATACGCGCACCGAGGCCGGTATCCACGTGGTGGTCCTCGGCGGTAACGATAAGACCGGTCCGTGCGGCTTCCAGGATGGATTCCACATCGAGCGGCTTGATGGAAGCAAAATTGATCACCGCGGCTTCGATCCCATGCCTGCCTGCAAGCTCATCGCGAGCCTTCGCGGCATCGCCGAGCAGGGCGCCGAAAGTACATATCGCCGCCCCTCCGCCTTTGCGTAGCCAGTGGGCTTTACCGGGAACGAACCGGTAATCGCCCGCGTAGGCGGGTTCTCCCGCCTCGTCCAGGATGGGAAGAAGCTTGGATCTGCCCATTCCGACAAAAAAGTTGCCTTCCGTTTCGGCAATGTACCTGATGATCCTGTCGGTCTGGTTTGGATCGGCAGGCAGGAAAACGGAGAAACCGAACAGGTTCTGGAGCAGCCCGATATAGTCGATGCACTGGTGGGTCTGGCCGTCCTCTCCGACATCGAGGCCGAGGTGGGTGCAGACCAGCTTCAGATTCGTATTGTTGATATCGTTGAGCCTCAACTGATTGAAGACTTCGGTAACCCCGAAGGTGCCGAAGGTGCTGAAGAAAGTTGCAAAACCCTCCCGGCTGACCGCGCCGGAAGCCGTCGCCGTGTGATGTTCCTGGATACCTGCTTCGAAGAAGGCATTTTCGGAGAATTTATGGAACCCCCCCATTTTTACCGAGCCTTCGAGATCGCAGCTAAAACCGAGCACCTTCGGGACCTCGCCGGTATTGTTCAGCTTTGCAAGGTCTTCCAGGGCGGCGCCGTATGCTGAACGGTTGTCCGTGGACATCCCCGCGACATAGGTCCTGGGTTCTCCGGGGTCAATTGCCGGAGCGGACAGCGGGCGGCAATAATGGTGCTGAAAATCAAAGCAGGTCCGGCGCTTCTCTTTGAAACCGGGTATGGGATTGTCCACGCCAAGCTCATCCAGCGCCTTGGCCGCATCGGCCTCGCTGAGCGGGCTGCCGTGATACTTTGCCTTATTTTCCATAAAGGAAACGCCCTTGCCCATGATTGTCTTTGCGATGATTGCCGTGGGGAAGCGGGGGTCTCCGGCCTCATAGCGGTAAATTTTTTGCAGCCCGTTGAAAATCTGGCCAAAATCATGGCCGTCTTCGATATAGAGCACATTCCAGTGGGCTGCGGCATACTCCGCCCGGATTTCCTGGGGCATGACGGTGTTCGTGGAACCGCAGATCTGGAGGTGATTACGATCTATCAGGCAGGCCATGTTGTTCAAACCGTATTTGACTGCAAACCGGCGAGCCTCCGAAATCTGGCCCTTTTGCTGCTCGCCGTCGCCCATGAGCACCAGCACCCTGTTCTTTTTCTTCCGGAGCTTGAGCCCGAGAGCCATGCCGGCGCCGGCGGAAAGTCCCTGTCCCAGAACTCCGGTATTCCATTCCACACCCGGAATACAGGTCTCGACATGTCCGGTAAAAGGTGATCCGGTTCTTCTGAACTCGACACAGAAATTCTCTTCCTTCAGGTAGCCAAACTCGCAGAGCACGCTGTAAATACCGGGGCTGATATGGCCCATGCTGACGACGAGGCGGTCGCGGTCTTCCCAGCACGGATCATCACTTTTGTGCGACATCGTACTGTAGAGCATGAGGAGCAGGTGAAGCGAAGACATAGAACCGCCCGGATGGCCGCTTCCGGCAAGGGTGGTGCTCACGATAATGCGGCGCATACAGCGAAGCCACATCTCATCGAGGGTATTCTTCTGATCCCCGGTTATTGAATTCTGGTCAAAAGAGATTCTGAACATCGAATTTCCTCTATATTGGCTGGCCTTGCTCGTTCTGGGGTTTCCAACTACGCAGTCTGCTCTGGTCCGGCCATCCTCATTCAAGGCCGTACATGCGCCTAATGAGCCGTTTCACCGCTTCCGGGAGAGTCGAGCCCGGCAAGAACGGCCCGGGCAAAATCTTCTACGGCCCGGGTAAACGGTGAATCGTTTCCCTCTCTTAGCAAAGGCATACCTCGGTCGCCTCCTTCGACCACTTTCGGATCGAAGGGAAGTTCACCCAGGAATTTCACCTTCATGGAATCGGAGGTTTTCACACCGCCCCCTGTACGGAAAAGAGGAATGAATTCATTGCAGTGCGGGCAAAAAAGCCCGGACATGTTCTCAACCAGGCCGAGGATCTGCAGGTTTACCTTTCGGCAGAAGTTTATGGACTTCCTCACATCCGCCAGAGCTATCTCCTGCGGGGTGGTAATGATCACTGCCCTGGCATCCGGAATGAGCTTTGAGACACTGAGGGATTCGTCTCCCGTTCCCGGCGGAGAATCGATAACCAGGAAATCCAGATCGTCCCATCGGCAGTCGGCCAGAAACTGCTGAATTACGCCATGTTTAAGAGGACCTCGCCAGATAATGGCCGAATCGGTGTCCTCCAGCATGGACTCAATGGAGACGATTTTCAAGTTGGGCAGGTACTCGTGCGGGACTATTTCCCGCTCGGCAGTAATATCCAGGGGCCCATGGAGTCCGAACATCTTCGGTATGCTCGGCCCGTGAAGATCAACATCCAGGAGCCCCACGCGGAACCCTTTTCTTGCGAGCGCCAGCGCCAGGTAACAGGCAACGCTGCTCTTTCCTACCCCGCCCTTGCCACTCATCACCAACAGCTTGTTTTTAATGCGCGAGAGTTTGCAGCCGATGATCGCCTCTTTGGATCTTTTCTCCCCACCGGCCGTACAGCTCGCACAGGACTTCTGGTCACATTTCATCAGAGTACGCTCCTGATAGTCGTTTTGTCTCTTGAAACCGAAACGTGTAAGATTAATGGGAATCCGGGCTGAAGTCAACCGTACATGCCTGTCATTTGTTATTCACAAAGGAGGAGATACGCATTCTCTTTTCGGTTAGAGTTGCTTATATTCCATCTACTATCTATAAGCATGTGCAATGGGCCGAAGCTTTCTGCACTTCGGGTTGAAGAAGGAAGAGTCATTGTGTCCGTTCATGGTCTTTCGTTTACTTTTTACGCGCAGTTTGTTAATGTTTACGACATGATAGCAGGTGGCCAGAGGCTTGCTGCAAGCCACCGGTTCTACTTCGCCGCGTATTCGGTCCGGCAGGACCAGCTCATGGATCGCGGTATTTTTTTGGTTTAAAATAATTTAACCTGATTGTCCTGCAGGCGTGGACAATCCAGGAAAGCCGCTGGGAAATTTTCATGGAGCAAAATAGCACTCTTATCGGGGCATTCAAGCACGAATTCAACCTACAGGAAGAGCAGGTTCGGCGCCTCCGGTCTTCCTTTTTCATCGAAGGCATCCCTTTGATGGATGCTTTCGAGAATATCGCCGTTACCGATGAGAACCGCGTCCTGCGCGTGCTTGCAAAACACCTGCAGATCCCTCTGCTCGAGCGCGAGGACTATCCGGAGAAACCCGTGCTGCTGGAGGGGGTATCCATGTTTTTCCTCCGCAAGCATGCAATTTTGCCGATCTATGTGGAGAGTGGCCGAGTCCGGGTAGTAGTGAGCAACCCGCTGGACCTGCCGGTCATCAATATTCTCGCCGGGTATTTTTCCGGAATGGAGCTGAACCTGTGCATCGGGCAGCGCGAGGAAATCCGCACGGCTATCGACCGACTTTACGGAACGGCTGCGCGTGAAGCAGAGGCTCAATCCCGCGACGGGCTGACCATCAGTTCCGACGGCTTCGAGGAAGATCTCGAACACCTCAAGGGCCTGGCCCAGGAAGCACCTATAGTGCGCCTGGTAAACGTGCTGATTTCGCGGGCGCTCGACATGCGCGCCTCGGACATTCATTTCGAGCCCTTCGAGCGTTCCTTTCACGTGCGATCCCGGGTGGACGGTGTTTTGTTCGACCTCGATCAGCCACAGAAAAACATGCAGTCCGCGATTGTCAGCCGCCTCAAGCTCATGGCCAACCTGAACATCGCCGAAAGGCGCCTGCCCCAGGACGGTAAAATAAAGATCCGATTTGGAAACCGCGAGGTGGATATCCGCGTCTCCACGGTACCCACCATTTACGGGGAAAGTGTCGTGCTGCGCCTCCTGTCCCAGGAAGGGGTCGAATACAACCTGGCCGCCCTGGGCATGGATCAGAAGGATCTGGACTACCTGCAAATGCTCATCGAGCGCCCCTACGGGATGCTGCTGGTGACAGGCCCCACCGGTTCCGGAAAAACCACTACGCTCTATGGAGTCCTGAAAAAGCTCAATACCGTCACGCGCAAGATCATCACCGTTGAGGACCCGGTCGAATACCAAATAGACGGGATAAACCAGGTCCAGGTTAAACCGCAAATCGATCTGACCTTTGCAAACGCCCTGCGGTCTCTGGTGCGGCAGGACCCTGACGTTTTGCTGATCGGTGAAATCCGGGACAAGGAAACGGCGGATATAGCGATAGAATCCGCCCTGACCGGCCACCTGGTCCTCTCGACTCTGCATACCAACGATGCCCCCGGCGCTATCACCCGTCTGCGCGATATAGGGATCGAATCCTTTCTCATGGCTGACTCGATCCTGTCTGTAATGGCCCAGCGGCTCATCCGCGTGCTCTGTCCGCATTGCAAGGCAGAATATCAGGCGCGCGAGGAGGACAGGAACAGGATAGCCGAACTGCTTCCGGACCTGCCCGCTTCTCTGACGCTTTACCACAACAAGGGGTGCGACAGGTGCGGCTATACGGGCTACAAAGGCAGGCAGGGAATATTCGAGGTGCTTGCCATAAACGACGCCATACGCTCGGCAATCGTTGCGGGAAAGGATGCCGGAAGCATTTCCCAGATCGCGTATGAATTCGGGTACCGTCCCCTGGCGCACCATGGCTTTCGAAAAGTAGTCGATGGCGTAACGACACTCTCGGAAGTCTTGCGGGTTACGAGTCTGTCCGGGTAAGGCGCCTGATGCCGTGGCTGTTCACTACTCAAGTGTGAAAGATAGCTTATGAGTTTTTATCAATACCAGGCGCGAGACGCGGGAGGAGAGATACACCGGGGGGTGATGGAAGCCCTCTCCGAACTGGACGCCGCCCGCAAACTGAAGTCGAGCAGGCTCTACCCCGTTAAAATAAAAGCGGTAAAAAGTCAAAAACGGCGCCACATCCCCGAGGAACATATCATCCGGTTCTTTTTCGATCTCTCGGACCTGCTGGTCGCCGGGCTTCCGGTCGACCGGGCTCTTAGCCTGATCAGCACCAACCAGACGCATAAAGGTTTTCAGCGCATAGTGAAAGACCTGCTCGAAAGCGTGCAGGGCGGCAACGACCTTTCCGGCGCGCTCGGACAATACCGTGACGTCTTCGGCGCACTCTCGGACCACATGATCCGGGCGGGTGAGGCGAGCGGAACGCTGGGGCCGATTCTCAAGCGGCTGGCCCAGTACATGGAGCAACGACGCGCATTCCGCCAGAGCCTTATTTCCTCGATGATCTATCCCATCATCCTGCTGGGAACCAGCCTTGTCTCAATGGTGATCCTCCTAGTCTACGTGATTCCCAAATTCGCGCAGATCTTCCACGACCTGAATCAGAAGGTTCCCTTCATCACTGAAGTGATGCTCCAGATCGGGAACTTTTTGAAGGACTACGGGTGGATTTTCCCCATCTTGCTGGCGGTCTTTTTTTGGGGCGGAAAGTACCTGCTGCGCCAGCCAACCGCCCGCAAATACATCGACAGGTCTCTCTTCTGGTTCCCGTTTACTCGCTACATAATTGTGCATAGCGAGCTTACCCGTTTCTGCCGCATGCTGGGAACCATGCTTGAAGCGGGTGTTCCCCTGCTCAGGGCGCTCAGCCTGGGACAGGAATTGATAATGAACACCGTATTGAAAAACGCCCTGGCGCCCCTGCACCAGGAGATCAAAATCGGGCGCTCGATGAGTAATTACTTCCGTGCAAACAACGCTTTCCCGTCGAGAATGGGAACGATGCTGCGCATATCCGAGGAGCAGGGAAATATGGGCGCGGGTCTGCTCTCGCTCTCCGACTTCTTTGAAAAAGAACTTCAGCGCCGGCTGCAAAGGATAATGACCTTGATGGAACCGGTGGTGATCCTGTGTACCGGAGCAATCATAGCACTGATGGTTATGAGTATGTTTACGGCCATTTTTGGAATTAACGACATAAAGTTCTAGCGCGGGCGGAAATGCAGAGTTTCAGAAAGACCCATGGAAACTGCTTCGGATTTACCCTTATCGAATTGGTGGTGGTCCTGTTGATCATCTCGGCGACCGTCGCCCTGGTTGCGCCCAGGGTCGGATCGAGTTGGAAGCGGATCGAAGATAGCGATTTCCTCCAGGAATTTACCGAAACCTTAAGGAGGACACGTCTTTTGGCCATGAATACAGGCCGCCCGGTAGCGTTCAGGCTGAACGGGGTGGAGCGGATCTACGACTACGAAAACCCGCCTCAAAAACCTATCCCGCTGAACGTTCAGGTCTTCTCCGAACGGCTGGAAAAAGATCCCGAGACCGGTGACTTTCTTGTGACCTTTTACCCGGACGGTAGTCTTGTCGGTAACGATATAGACGTCGTTTTCGACGACCAGCGGACATTCCGCATTACCATTCATCCACTGTTCGGAACGGTGGGGGTAGTGAGGCTCTCGAAATGAAAAGACAGATTCCGCCACACCGGACACCGGGCAACGATCTCCGAGCCGGGGCGCGCTTTTGGCCCCTCGCCGGGAAAGGCGCCAAGCCCGCTGGCGCGAGGGCGTTCTGCATGGAACGGCGCGGTTTTACCCTGGTTGAAATGCTTGTCAGCCTCATAATCGGCACGATAATGGTCGGCGGCGTTATGGGCCTCATTTCGGTATCCATGCGTCATAAAGCTCAGTTGAGCGACAAGAGCCAGATTCAGCCCGTACTCGAATCTGCTGCCCAGATTATTCTTGCCGACCCCGTTCGAGCCACCGAGGGGATCGTCCAACTCAAGGAACTGACCGGCGCTCCTTCCGTCGCCGTCGCCGTCGCCCCGGTTGAGCTTCAGGAAAGAAGAGCTGGCGAGCCGGCAGGCCAGTTAAGCCGCGTGATGCTGAGCTACAGGACCGGAAGGCTGGAGTTCAGCGTTATAATTCCTCCGAAAAGGAATTGAGGTAACCATAAGGTTGAGGAACAGTCGAGGCTCCCATACCGGCGACTCCGGGTTTACGCTGATCGAACTGATACTGGCCACTGCCATTTCAGGCATCGTTATCGGAATACTCTCCGTCTGCCTGTCTTTTGCGCTCAGGGCCTGGGAGAGCACTCAGAACCGGAAACCGGACCAGACCGCCCTGCTTGTCGATCTGCTGAAGACTCAGCTTGCCGAATTCGATCCGACCCCCGTCAGGTTCGACAGTGGAACACATCCCCTGTTTCTTGGCGAGACCACTTCGATCCAGTTTGCAACGAGCCATTCCATCAAGGCGCTATCGCAGGGCGTCCCGGTTGTTGTCCGCTATTCCTTCGATAAAGGCGGCGCGGTCTATTATTCGGAAACACCGCTGAATCCGCATCAACCGAAGGTTATCCAGGATTTCCTGAATACAAAAATCTCACGAAACGAAAAATCCAGGTACCGGTTCTTCGAAATAGATATGGCAGAATTCAGCTTGGCCTATGCAGGCAAGGAAGCGACGGCGTTTTCCGACAACTGGCACAATGACGAGGAAATTCCGATTGAAGTTCTTGTCAAATGGGCGGGAAAAGATGGAAAACCCCGTTCTCAAGTGCTTATGGTGAATACTCCCTTTACGATTGAATTGCAGAAAAGGGGCGTTCGATCCTCAGGAGTCGGAGGCATCCAGGATGATTAAGCCTCTTTCCCGGCAGATTGCATCTATTTCCGCGCAGGCTCGCAAACCTCTTTCGGACCAGCGGGGGGTCGTCCTCGTCGCCGTTCTGTGGATGAGCGCACTGATCATGTGGTT
This sequence comes from uncultured Syntrophobacter sp., assembly GCA_964539645.1. Taxonomy (GTDB): domain Bacteria; phylum Desulfobacterota; class Syntrophobacteria; order Syntrophobacterales; family Syntrophobacteraceae; genus SbD1. The sequence goes on along the minus strand of CAZIJV010000023.1, from coordinate 16,155 downwards.
CGCCTTCCAGATTAGCGCTGAAACAAGGCTTCAGGGGGAAGATCAGATTCATTCGATCAGGAGGTCCCAGGCCCTTCACCTGGCAATAGGCGGTGGTTATGAAGCCTTGGCGCGCATGGGACAGCCTCCGCCCTTTCGAACCGATGAGCCCCCCGATTTGAATTGGCAACCCGACGGTAGACCTCGTATAGTCGAATACCAGACAGGCGCTGCGATAGTGATTATAGAGGCCGAGGATCTAAAAGTTAACGTGAACCGCGCAGGCCAGGTCCAACTCAAGCAGGCGCTGGAAAGAGCGGGCGCCGATCCGGCCCTGTCCGAACGCATGGCCGATTCGATCCTGGATTTCATAGACAACGATGACAACACCCGGCTTCACGGCGCGGAAAAGGATGCCTACAAGAAACTGGGGCTCAACCACCTCCCGTTCAACGGCCAACTCACCAGCCTGGATCAGTTGTTGCTCGTGCCCGGGATCACCCAACAACTCTTCTACGGCTTTGGAAAACAGACCGATACGGACGGCAACGGACATTCTGAGATTCCAGGCGGCCTCATGATACCCGCGAAAAATTCTCTCTGGTCCCTGTTGACCATATATGGGAGTAATGTGAATTTACCAAGAGACCTGGAAGCAGAAACAGAGATCAGGCCGACTACCTGGAGGCCGGGAGGAATCTATCGCATTCTGTCGTTTGGAAGGAGCGCAAACGGGCCTCCTGTTGTCGGAATGTGGCTTACAGTAAGATTCGGCGGCGACAGCCGCAACCCCTACAAGATATTGAGCCGAAAAGTCCTGTGACGGACCCCGGGAAGGAAGTATATGCTCGAAGGCATCTTTAAACACAGGCCCAGCAACCTTTGCATGATTTACGTAGAACCTCACAGAATCGAGGTGCTTCGGGGCCACAGGAAGTTTAGAACCTGGGAGACGGAACCCGCCGAGCAGTTCCTGGTACCCGAAAATGAATCGGCTGTCGATTATCTTCAGATTCTGAACTTCAAACCGAAAGGGAAAAAAGGGAGCGCTCTGCTTCTCATCCTGTCAGGCGCTTTCTATTCCGTTCACCGGGAACACTATCCCATTTCTCTGAAAGATCATCTTGAAGATTCAATAAACTTCGATTGGCAGGAGAATCTTTTCCACGAGTTCGAACAAACGCTCCACTTCTTCGGACCGCCGGTTCCCTTGAATCACTATATTTCCGTGCCGATTTTTTCAATGCAGAGGGAAATCTACGACAGGTTCCACCAGTCTGTGAACGCATCGAATTTCCAGACCTTTGCGGTAATGCCCAGTGCACTGTTGTTCCAGCACCTGAGAGACCCGGAAGCCGGGATACAAAACGGGGATTCGGTGGAAATCCTGGCGCGAAGCCTCGACCGCTCACAACTCGAAGTCCACCGTTTCTATAACGGCGCCTACCTTGACTCCATGATCGTCGGACAATCCTTCGGAAGCCTGGAGCTTTTTCGCGAAAACCTCAGAAGCTACAGTAACGGTAATGGTGATGGAAACGGAGAGGCGCCGCGCATAAATCTGATCTGCCTCGCAGATGAATGCAGAGGCAATGAGAAATACGGCGGGCAATGGGCCGGCAAGGGACTGCCTGTTGAGGTGCGCGAATCGAGTGAATTCCTTGTCGCCCGGTGGATACGCCGCCTTCTCAGCCAGGGAGTGACTCACTCTTTTGATACGGAATTGCTGCTCAAACCATGGGAAATCCCCCGTATCGTCTGGCCGCTTGCCGCCATTTTGGTATTCTTCGCCATCTTTGGCTTTTACCAGGTCCAGTCCACCGAGCGACTTACTCAGGAGAGCAAGCGCCTCAGGGTGCAGGCAAACCAGCTTGAGACACGCTGGAAGCCCATCGAGGAACTCCAGACACGTATAGCCAAATTCCAGGAAGACCAAAAGACACTCTCCGCCTTCAATAATGAAGGTTATCCCTTGCTTGAGCTTCTTACTTTTCTCACTCAGCTTACGCCTGAGGATACATGGATCAATTATCTCTCCCTGCGAAAGGGGCAGCTTGTCTTGCGCGGCGAGAGCAAGTCGGCCATCAAATTCCTTGCCGAGTTATCGAAAACCGACGGGATGAGCGACGTCAAATTTGCCTCTCCAGTTACCAGAAACCCTGCCTCTGACCTGGAACGATTCAACGTGCAGGTCCAGTTGGACATGGAAAAGCTTAAAAAGAACTTCGACGGTTTGCCTGTCGAACAACCGGAAGAAATCACCAAACCTCCAGCGTCCGCCACCCCCGCCCGCAGTACACCCGAAGTCAAACGCCCACCCGAAATAAAGAGGGTGCCTGTCGAGGAAGAAATGCCGGAGGAGGTTGAAGAGATTCCCCAGGGTGAAGATGAGGTTATCATCGATGAAGACCCGCCCGTAGAGGAGGAAGCACAATGAAAATCCAGGGCCTTTCTGCGGCGGAGTTTAAAAAGCAGCGCTTTGCAATAGCCGCTTCACTCATCGTGGTGCTTATCCTGGCTATGTTCCATCTTACCTGGCTGGAACCGGTCACCGCTCAAAAAGACTTGCTGGAGGAAAAAATCAAGCAGCAGGAGGACCTTATACGCAAATACGAGCAAAAGCTCGATCAGACCCAAAACATCCGAGAGAACCTGGCAAAGCAGGAGCAGGAACTAAAAGACATGGAGAAGAAGCTTTTCCGAGGCGCCGATCCCTACCAGTTGGCGGCCTCTCTCGGAGACCTGCTCTCCTCAAAAGGCGGCGGCGATGCGCAGAAGCTCGATATCAAAACCTACCAGGTGCTTGCAAGCAAGGAATACGGACTCTATCAGGAGGTGCATCTCCGGTTCAACCTCATGACCACCGTGGCCGGCCTCCACTATTTTCTTGCCAGGGTCAAGAACACTGAATTCGCTATTCTGGTTCAGGAGATCAACATACAGAAAATACAGCGAACCAAAGGGCCGGACCTCGTGGTTAACGTCATCCTGGCAGCCCTTATGGAAAAGGGGGAAAAATCCTAGCCCCTCGGCTTCATTTCCATAGGACGGTGTCTTAACGTATTGCCTTGAAATTGCATGGAGTTTTTTATGCTTTGAGCATACCCGTACCGCTATGGTATAGTCGCCCGAATGTAATAGTCACTGTCGCTTATCAATCTTGCACGACGAGTTCTCTCAGTATCAGGAGGGGTTCCTTAATATGAGAACAGGCCAGTCTATTCTTGCCACCATACTGGCGATAGCACTTGTATCCTGCCAATCATCACCACCGGTTTCCGTAAGCAGGCAATCGCAAATGAAACCGGCATCTCCGATTCAACCTCCTGCGGATGATGTTGGCTATCCTTCAGGCAACGGGCCGTACCGGGACATCCCCCACAGTCCGGATGCAGCAGTCGGCTATCCGCCTCCCGGAGGATCTTCCGTCCCGATTGCTTCAGCCGACAAGAGCGCCAAGGATGACCCCCAAAAAAAGAGCGCCGTTAAACCAATCATCGGTTCAGTCAGTTCCGGACTGCTCAGCCCCTCCGCTCAGGAGATCCCGCAGGGAGCAGCTCTGCCTCCCCAGAAAGAAAAGCAGCGGATCGTTTTCAACTTTGAGAAGGCCGATATAGGAGAGGTGACCAGCCAGATATTCGGGGACCAGTTGAAGCTCAACTTCGTGACTGACCAGGCCTTGCAGGGACGCATCAGTATGTATCTCGAAGGTGATTTCGACTCCCAGGAACTGCTGCAGATGGTGACACGCGCCTACGAAGCAAATGGATTCAGCGTTACTCCAAGAAAGGGGTTCTACTTCATACAGGCCTCCCAGAAGGCGGGAAGCGGCCTGCCCATCGCCAGTCCTCTGCTTCTGAAAGGTGACAAGGAAAGCAACCGGCCGCTCATCGTCATCTATCGGCTGCGTTATATGGATCCGAAACAGGCGGCCAACCTGATCAGCCCCTTTCTGTCTCCCGGGAAGAAAGTCATCAGCGAACCGCTCACAAACAGCCTGATTTTCATTGAAGACACCGAAAATGCACGCTCCCTCGTCAACCTTCTCAAGACCATAGACATAAATATACTCCAGGAAATCAGCATGGAAATCATACCCCTGCGATCCATCGCGCCTCAGGACGCGGTCCAGGGGATGGAATCGCTCATGAACAAACTGGGAGGGTTCAAGGAGAGCGCCATCAAGAACAGCCTTGCGTTCATCCCGCTCCAGAGCTACGGCGGGGTGCTGGTTATGGCCCAGAATCCCGAATTGCTGAAATCCGCCCGGCAGTGGTTGCAGGCGCTCGATGTACAGGGCGCCGGAAGCGTTGAGGAGATCTACGTCTATTTTGTGCAAAACGGTCTGGCGCGCGATATCGCCGACATATTGAACAATGTGTACGGCATGGGCGGCGGAGGGGGTACCCGCAGGATGGAGCAGCAGGTCGTTCCCTCGGGACGCACCGCCAGCCGAAGCGCTTTTGGCGGGTCCGGCTTCGGGAGCGGCTCCGGCAGTGCCTTCGGGCGGAGCAGCACCGGCAGTTCGGGGATGTCGGGCAGCACCTTCGGGAGTTCCTCGTCACGATGGGGGAGCTCCGGCGGGTTGGGATCGAGCAGCAGCACCGGCACGGGCACAAGTTCGAGCACCGGAACATCTTCTTCTTCGCGGGCAAGCGGTACGGGCGGCGGTGTTTACGGCAGGACGGGTCAGCAGCAGCCGAGCATCTTCACCGGAGAAGTCTCGATAATTGCCGACGAGGTCAACAATGCAATTGTGGTCCGCGCAAATGCGGTCGATTATGCCAAGATAAAGAAAACCATGGAAGGCCTCGATATCCTCCCGAGAGCCGTCCTGATCGAAGTCGTGATAGCAGAAATAAGGCTAACCAAGGATTTTAAATTCGGACTGCAGCACTTCTTCAAGGTCAACGGCTTCAGCACCTCGCTGGGCGGAGTCTCTCCAAACGCCACCGGTTCGACAACCGGAACGACGGGAACCGGTTCAACCGCCGCACCCACCGCCGGTTTTCCGGATGTCGGCACTCTTGCCAATCTCGCGGGGGTCGGCGGCTTTGGTCTTTCCTGGATCGCGAGCGCTCAAAACATGGCTGTCTTCCTCACCGCTCTTTCATCCAAAACACAGGTCAACGTGCTCTCCAGCCCCACCCTGCTCGCAACCGACAATAAAGAGGCGACGATCACGGTCGGCGGCAGGGAACCGGTGCCCACCGGTTCGTTCAATACCGCGGGCGGAACGCTTGATTCCAGCGTCTTCAGTACGATTCAGTACGAGGAAACGGGCGTCATCCTCAATGTCACGCCCCACATCAACGCGGGCGGTCTCGTCCGGCTGGAGGTGGAACAGACAATTCGGCGAACGGGAGCAACGGTTTCGGTCGGCGCAGGAAACACCGCGCCCACTTTTACTGAACGCAACGTGAAAACGACCGTACTGGCTCAAAGCGGAACCACGGCAGTAATTGGCGGGATCATTGAGTCAAACACCAATAAGGGTAAGAGCGGTATACCCTGGCTCCAGAACGTGCCTGTTCTCTCGCCGCTTTTCTCCGCGAGAAACGAGGAGATGGATAGAACCGAACTCATTGTGGCAATCACTCCTCATGTTATCGACCAGAGGGGAACCGAGGCCCCCAGGGAACTGCTCGAAAAGCTGAAGGCCCTCAAACAGCGCATAGGACCCTATTAGACGGTGGACGATGCTCATGGAACTGCTGGAAAGCGGATGCAGATCCTGCGAGTTTTGGAGCGGCATGCTGATCTCTGTCCAGCAATGCGTTCTGATCACCGACTCGCAAGGACACGTACTGTTTGCCAATGAAGCGGCGGGCAAGACCTTCGGCTGTTCTTCATCCGAAATCCAGGGGGGGCATCTGTCGCGATTCATCATCCCTGAGGATATCGAACACCTCCTCCCCAATCTGCTCTACATCGCTCAAAAAGGAAATACCTTCAATGGGGAGATAATGCTGGCGCGCAAGGATAACTCCCACTTCATTGCGCACCTTTCTCTACAGCCCCAGGTAGAGCCGAAATCAGGTGAAACGCTCCTCTTTTTTTGCATACAGGACATTCACAAACAAAAGGAAATGGAACGGAGACTATCCAGGAGCTATTATCCCGACCTGATCAAAATTGCGGAAGGGATCGCCCATGAGATAAGAAATCCTCTCGTGGGCATAGGCGGTTTCGCGCAAAGACTCATCAAAGTCTGCGGCGAATCTGCCGACACGCATGCCTATTTCGAGCACATGATGAAGAGTCTTCAAAAGATAGAAAAACTGATCCAGAAAGTCGAGACTTTCGCCAAGTTGCCTAAACCGGTTATGGAAAAAGTGAAGCTCAGGGAGGTAGTCGAAAAAGCGGTTGGGGCATGCTCACTAAGACTTGAGGAACGGACCATATCCCTTTCGCTTGAAGTAGAGGATGTCCAGTTGTGCATCGACAGCGATCAGATAGCCAGGGCCATTTCCATTTTCATTGAAAATGCATTGGACGCAATATCCCTGGAGGGCGGCATACATCTCGGGGTGGCCGTGAAGGGGGACTGGGCGGTCATTTCGGTTAAAGATAATGGAAAAGGTATTTCCGAGGAGGAACTCCCTTACGTCTTCAATCCCTTCTTCAGCACGAAATCCGACGGCGCCGGTATAGACCTTGCCATAGTGAAGAGGATAGCGGAGAGCCATGGAGGGACGGTCGAGGTCAGTTCAGTACTCCATGAAGGCGCCACCTTCTCCCTGAAGCTTCCGATTGAAAAGCGGCGAACCATCCGCTCCTTCCGCCTGGAAGACCAGGGAGAGCATGCCATTGGCCAGGCGCCCTTCGGGGATTAGAGCGTCCTGTTCACTCTTCCTTCTTCCATCGCCTTGCGAATTCAAACATGGTCCGGACTCCGAAGCCGGAAGCACCCTTCGGCACAGCCCCGGAGTCTTTTTCCGTCCAGGCCGTCCCGGCAATATCGAGATGCACCCAGGGGATTTCCTTCGGGACGAACTGCTTGAGGAATATGGCGCCGATGATCGTACCGGCGGCCCGTTCGCCCACATTTTTCATATCGGCGACTTCACTCTTCAACGAATCGAAATAGAAATCCCACAAGGGAAGAGGCCAGAACCTCTCACCGACTTCAGCGCCGATGTCCTGAATGGAGCGCACCAGGTCTTCCCGGTTGCCGAGCACCGCGGCGACCTCTTTTCCGAGAGCGATAATGCAGGCGCCGGTCAGTGTGGCGATATCTATCATCACGGCAGGATTAAACCTGTCTGCCGCATAAGAAAGGGCATCGCAGAGCACCATTCGGCCTTCGGCATCGGTGCTGATCACCTCTATGGTCTGTCCGGAATGGGAACGAATCACATCACCGGGCTTATATGCACGGCCGCCGGGCATGTTCTCGGTGCAGGGCAGAATTCCGATGACCCTTTTGCGCAGAGCGCTCCTTCCAATCGCCTCGAAGGTTCCCAGCACGGCCCCGGCCCCGGCCATATCCTGCTTCATCGCTTCCATTCTGTCGCCCGGTTTCAGGGAAATCCCGCCGGTATCGAAGGTTATGCCCTTTCCGATGAGCACGATCGGGGCATCGTTTTCAGTCCCCTCCGGTGTATGTTCAATCAGGATAAGGTAGGCAGGTTCCCCACTGCCCTGGGCGACAGCACAAAAGGCCCCCATCCCCAGAGATTTCGCGGAATCAAAGTCTATAATGCTGACCTTAAAGCCGAATCGCGCAGAGAGATCGGTTGCAGTCTCGGATAAAAACGCCGGAGTTACGCGGTTGGCCGGTGATATGGTGAGGACTCGCGCCAGAATAATACCGGCTGCTTCCGCTTCGACCAGGGAGGGTATTTCCGAAAGATCGGCGCCGGGAGGGGTCTCCGAGAGGAGTAGGATTGCGTCCGGGTCAGGAGGGCACTCGGAGTTCCGGGTCTTCATTTCATTGAAACGGTGCAGTCCGGCTGTCGCCCCTGTCAAAGCTTCTCTCAGGCACGTGGACGTATCACATGGAAGACCCTCCAGCACCGCAATCGGGATCGCCGGCTGACTGAGGCCCATATCACGGCATTTTCTCAAGGCAAAAGCAGCGGCATTCCGAAGCTTATCGACTCCGAACTGCTCTGCCGGGCCGAGTCCGGCAAGGAGCACACGGGGAATGCCTTCCACGCCGGCCGGGGCGTAGAGTACAGCCACTTCGTTGGGTTTTGCCGCGAACTCATCGAGTGCGGGAGAACTGCCGAGCCAGTGTCCATTTCCGGCAAGAAAACGTGTTAACCATGGCGGATGCTCTTCTCTTTTCTCGAAAAGAAAAAAGAGCACGGCATCGGCGCGCCAGTTTTCCTCAGGAGCAATTTGCCATTCTATCTTCATCGAATCCTCATCAAGGAAGTAGTTACCCGATCAACAGCTCCGGCAGGCAGTCCTCAATACGATGGATGCAAATACCGGAAGGCCGGAACCGCACTTACATCAATCTAACCATCGGTCGGCTATCTTGTATCACCAGGCGAGTTGGATGAAAAGAAGCTCAATGAGCAGACAGAGCAATAGTCGGGCGGGCTTCTCTTACCCTACGGCTTTTTAGCCTGCCGCGTGACCGGGCTTTGCACGACAGCCGGGTAATGATCTTCATCGGAACTGTGGGTCTGGTCTCGATCTCATATATTCAAAACCTCGTTGGCATGAGAAGCCTGCACAACCTAAGGCCTTGGACTTCTTGAAATAGTCAAAAGAACACCGGATACAGCCCCCAGGCTGGATTCCGGCTCAGAAACCTGCCGGAATGACGCGGTGGAGGTCTCCGGCAAAACGGGTTGGCTCAGGGATGAGGCCCGAAAATCACCTCTGGCACGGCGAGGCGGGCCATTGCTGCGGCAACGTCAATCCTTGCGGCGAGTTCGGCAAGTACCTTTGCCACTCTGGCTGTAGTTGGCAAATGGGCCATGATGGTAAAAGCACTCGTCAGCCTGCTCGTTTTTATGGCTTTCAGGCCATGCCTTTTAGCCTCCTTCAGGCGCCTCGTGCTCTTGCGGGAGGATCGGAAATCGCTTTTATCAGTTAGTCATGATTAGACAATTCAAATCCTTCGTGTGCTTCGTGCCTCCTTCGTGCTCTTCGTGTTTAAAAGTGAGACCTGCAAAGCCACGTAGAGTGTGCAAGGCGTTATCGTGCACACCGGCCCTGCATTACAATCAGGTTGACGGTGGGCGCGATGAAGCCGCACCCACCCTACGGCCGGCCCGCTTCCGCCGGATAAACTTATTGGCGAGCCGCTGGTTCCCAAGCTCCGCTTGGGAACCCCAATTTCGGAAGCTCCAGCTTCTCATCAACCGTAATTCCTTGCTTCCTGCCGATTTTCAACTATACTGTTAATCATCCCGAATGATTCAGCCGTCAACAGGGGGAATCTATGGAAATCCGCGAAATTGAAGTCAGCAAAATCAGTCCGAACCGCCGCACCGTCTACACCGTCGAATGCATTGAAGCCATGGTCCGGAGCATGAGGATATGCGGCCAGCTCGATCCTGTCCTGCTCTGCCTTGAAGGCGATTCATTGCGGATACTGGACGGCGAAAAACGCTGGAGAGCCTGCAAAAAGCTCGGCATAAGAACTATCAGGGCCATTATTCTCGAGATAGCAGCGGCCTAGCCTCCCGGCATCCATTTTGAGCCATATTTGAGTCGCCCCGGTACTGACAACAAAGACCTTCCTCATTATCTTTGTAGCCGTTCGGCCTAAAGGCCGACCGGTCGGATTCATGTCCGCACTCGAAGGAAGAATCGTTCCCGTTCGCCCATGAACTGAGGAAAAGGCCCCATTATCCCCTCATTCGATCTTCCTTTGCCCGGCATACATCCTGCCCTGATCCGAGAAACCAGCAATCCTCCGGTTCCGATTCCATTCGTTTTGCATGAACTTGGTCCCGGTTTGCAGGAAGGATGCAAAATGCACTCTGTTGTCTGCATCAAGCAGGTTCCCGATACCGCGGAAGTAAAGATCGATCCCGAAACCAACACCCTGGTCCGGACCGGCGTGGAGTCCATCGCCAATCCCTACGATATGGTGGCTCTGGAGGAAGCGGTGCGACTCAAGGAAAGATACGGGGGAAAGGTGAGCGCCATCTGCATGGGGCCGCCGCAGGCCGACAGCGCTTTGAGAGAAGCCCTCGCACAGGGCGCCGATGAGGCAATCCTTCTTTCCGACCGCGCATTTGCCGGCGCAGATACCCTTGCCACCAGCTATACCCTGACCCGGGCAATCGAGACCCTGGGCCGCGAACTGCCCGTCGACCTGATTTTGTGCGGAAAGCAGGCCATCGACGGGGATACCGCACAAACCGGCCCCGGTATCGCTACCCGGCTGGGAATCACCCAATTCACCTATGTGACTGAGGTGGAATGGGTCGACCTGGAAAAAAGACGAATCCAGGTACGCCGAGCGTTGGAAGGCGGCGTGGAAGTCATTAGCGGCCCCCTGCCCGCTTTGCTGACGGTGGAACTGGAACTCGCCACGCCCCGGAGGGCGCCGCTGCCTCAACTGATTCATTCCCTGCGCGCTCCGGTTAAAGTCTGGGACGGCAAGGCAATCGGCGGAAACGCTCAGCAACTGGGGATAAAAGGTTCTCCCACCTGGGTCAGAGCGATAGCTTCCCCCCAGGTTCGCGTCGGCGGGCCGATGTGGGATTCCAGGAAGGGTGTTTCGGAAGCTGTCTCTCAGGCGCTCCAGGAGTTGTTCAGTGATGAGGAATATTCGGCTAAATTCCTGAAAAGATGGGAGGCCTGAGAGACCATGGCCAAGAACTCACGCGGGATTGAAGTCGCTGAGGTCATTTCGGACAAATGTATCGCCTGCCAGATTTGCATAGGAGAGTGCCCGGTCGGCGCTATCGAACTCTCATCCGAGGGCGTAGCCAAAGTCGATCCGGAAGTCTGTGTCGGGTGCGGCAAGTGCTTCGAGAGCTGTCCGGTCAGCGCCATCCAGTTTGAAAAGAAGAAAAAGAAAAAGCTTGCCAAAGAGGAACGCGCCGCGCCGAAAGATGTGACTCCCGATTACCGGGGTGTCGGGGTCTTCATAGAAACCGTCGACGGAGAAGGAGCGCATGTTTCCTGGGAGTTGGCGGGGAAGGCGCGCAAGCTCGCTGAACCGCTAGGAGTCAAGGTCCTGGGTTTCCTTCTTGGAAGCGGTGTGGCTTCGGTTGCTAATGAAGCCATAGCCTACGGATGCGATGAGGTGCACGTGATCGACGATCCGCTGCTCAGGCATTTCAGATCCGCGCCCTACGGAAAGGCTCTCAGCGATCTCTGTACCGCCGTCCGTCCTGAAATCCTCCTTATCGGGGCGACTCACCTGGGCAGAGACCTTGCCGGAGTGGTGGCGACCAGTCTGAAGACGGGATTGACGGCGGATTGCACGGGTCTGTTCGTCGAGGAGGAAACACGCCTGCTTCTTATGACCCGTCCCACCTTCGGCGGAAACATAATGGCCACCATTTTCTGCCAGAATCATCGTCCCCAGATGAGCACCGTTCGGCCCAGGGTCTTCAAGCTTCCCGACAGAGATCCACTAAGGCAGGGGACTGTCAGCAGGCACGAATGGACCGCCCCCCCGGGCGATCTTCCCGAAATAGTGGAATTCATTGAAGCCAGGCCCGATATGGGTGTGGATATAGCCAAGTACCCGGCGCTGGTGGTCGCCGGGCGCGGAGCATGCGACCCGGCGGCCCTGCCGCTCCTCGAACAACTGGCCGAACTGGTCGGAGGGGTTGTAGCCTGTTCGAGACCGGTCGTGCAATCGGGCCTGATGTCCTATGAAAGGCAGGTCGGCCAGACCGGAAAGACCGTGGCCCCGAAGCTCTACATCGGGGTTGGCGTCTCCGGAGCAGTCCAGCACCTGGTGGCGATACAGGGCGCCGATAAGATCGTGGCCATCAACGCGGACCCGAATGCTCCCATTTTCAAAGTCGCCAACATCGGCATCGTGGGCGACTATACGCAGGTCGTTCCCGAGCTGATCGCACAACTGCGGGCCAGGCTCCAGGCATCGAAATAGATGCGAAAGCAGGTACCTACATATGATTGAACAATTTGACGTGGCTGTCGTCGGCGCCGGGCCGGCCGGTATTTCAGCCGCCTGCATTCTGGCGGAGAGCGGCGCTCGTGTGGTTGTGGTGGAAAGAGGCGAGTATCCCGGCTCAAAGAACATGTTCGGCGGCGTCCTCTACGGGCACGACCTCCAGCAGGTGCTTCCCGATTTTGTCGAGCGAAAATGCCCCATAGAACGCAACATAGTCGAATCCCGCATTTTCTACCTCTCCAGGGAGAGCGGATTCAGTATTGCCTACCGAGACAGGGCCTTTTTCGAGGAAAACCGGAACAACGCCTTCACCGTCGGCCGCGCCAAATTCGACCGATGGTTCGCCGACCAGGCAAAGGCGAAAGGCGCGCTCATAATACCGGCCACGGTTGTGACCGACCTGCTCAGGGACAGCAGCGGGCAAGTCAATGGTATCAGGACGGACCGCGAAGAAGGCGATCTTTATGCCCGGGTTGTGCTTCTGGCCGATGGGGTCAACTCCCCCCTGGCGGCCGGGACCGGGTTCCGCCCGGAGGTAAAACCACAAAATGTGGCCCTGGCCGTGAAAGAACTCATCATGCTGCCCGAGGAAGTCATCCAGGAACGCTTCGGTGTGGGCGCGGAGGACGGAATCACCATCGAAATCCTGGGGGATGTCACCTGGGGAATGAATGGAATCGCCTTCCTCTATACCAACAAGACCTCCGTATCGCTCGGCATAGGGGCCAATCTGGCCGATTTCGCCGAGCACAGGGCCCGTCCCTACGAAATGATAGAGAGTCTCAAGACCCACCCGATGATCGCCCCGTTGATCAAAGGGGGTAAATCAAGAGAGTACCTGGCCCACTGGCTTCCCGAAGGCGGCTATAATACCGTGCCCAAGCTTTGCGGTGACGGATTCCTGATCGCCGGAGATTCCGCCATGCTCTTCAACGCCCTGCACCGCGAGGGGTCAAACCTGGCCATGGCCTCGGGAAGATTTGCCGCGGAAACTATACTGGAGGCCCTGAAAAAGGGAGATTGCAGCGCCCGTGGACTGCGGGGATACGAAAAACGCATGCAGGACTCCTTCGTGCTCAAAGACCTCAGGAAGTATCGGCGGTTTCCGGGCTTCATGGAAAGCCACAAGGAACTGTTTACCACACTACCCGCGGCGACGCGTTTTGCGGTCCGGGAAATGCTGACGGTCAACGGTGTTCCCAAAAAAGCCAAACAGCGCAGGATCTGGAAAGAAATCAAGAAAGGGCACTCACCGCTGAAGTTGCTGCGCCTCATGTGGGATGCATGGAGAAGTGTTTAAATGAAAATTGAGGACAAGCTTTTTCTCGACCGCTTCAACGTGGACGAAGAATCCCACCTGCGGCTGGTGGATGGGGCCGTATGCTTCGACAAATGCAAGGATCAACCCTGCCTCTACATCTGTCCGGCAAACGTCTACAAGCTGGAAGCCGACCGCATCAGCATCGGCTACGAGGGTTGCCTGGAATGCGGTTCCTGCAGGGTCGGCTGCCCCCATTTCAACATCGAATGGCGCTTTCCGCGCGGCGGCTACGGCGTGCGGCACAAGTTCGGCTGATCCCCTTCCCGGAAGGTGTCCCTGCCCAATCTATTGCTCACTATTCCGGCTCAGAAGCGCCGCAGGAATGACGATTAGACGATTCCCGGCGCCTTTATTATGTGGATCAGCACCAGGTCGCCATTCTCACTTTCAGGCGGCTTTAACCATAAGCGCTTTCGAACTCAAAAACGAAGACACCGGGTTCCCGCCAGGGACAAGCGGGAATTTGATAATGGTTTGAGATAGCATCAAAAACCAACGGATAGTTGCGCCCTAAGTCTCTCGGAAAGTTTCGTAGGAATGACAATATGGAGGATCTCGCAAGGGGTGCAAATTGTATTTGAATTCACCCGGACCCCGAGACCGTTTTTCTTCACTCTTCACTCTTCACTCTTCACTCTTCACTCTTCACTCACTACTCACTGTTCACTGCCGTCTTGCCGCTCCCCGCTCGTCGCACGGAGGGCAAGGATCTTTGGGCGTCGGCTGAGGCTGTCTCTTTTCCTCACAGGGTTTACAGGGGGATTGGTACACTTTCTTCCCGCAACAGCATGGACTGCAGCAGCAACAGCAGCATCTGACCTTCTTTTTGACCCGCTTGACCTTCGGCCTGGGCTTTTTGACGACCGGCTTTTTCTGGACCACTTCGAATAAGGTTCGGTCGGGCATGGAACACTTCAGGCCCCAGACGAATTCGTTTGAATTGATAAATGCTACCTTTCCTGAATTGTGGAACCGGATCTTGAAATCGGTAGGTCTCACATAGTCGATAACGGTCAGCAGTTCCTCACGATAGATGCCGTAGCAGGATTTGAACGATTCCGGTTCATCGCAGAACTTCAGCGGCGGCGTATTTCCCCGCTGGCCGAAAAGAGCCCGGTAAGTCTTTCCCACATAGGAGTCGCGCTCTTCCTCGCTGACATATATCCGCGCCTTCGCCAGGTCTTCATAGTGGTCGTAATTCGCACGTGCAGGCGCGAGAAGCGCCATATTCATAACAAGTACAAAAAAGATCACCCGCATGGCCAAACGCCCCATAGGTCAATCCCTCCGCTCTTTTGTTTTCTGCATCAACCGCGCATACTCCGCGAGTTCCCCGTCACAGGAGTTTTCCCAAAGATGGCATGGGAAACGTTAATACAGCCCCACACCATACGTATCGGGTATCATCACGCCCCGTCATTCCGGCGGCGCTTCTGAGCCGGAATCCAGCCGATTCAGTTTTGGGCGCTATGCTATGCAGGGCGGGACCCGGGTGTTGACACTTGGAATGCCTCGACAGCACAGAATAATACCCCGCCGGTATTCGCCCCGGATTTAAACAGAACTCTTCCACCCGCACAACAACAAATGCGCAATGCTGTTGTAGATTAAAAACACAAAAGGGTAACGTGTAATTTAGAGGGGAAATATTGGGTATGAGGAATGCCTAACGAAGATAATAATCTATGCTATAAAGCACAGTTCGGAGAGAGTAAGGAACTCTCCTTAGATAAATGCCCTTCATATTTTTCTTCATGAAGAAGGAAGGGTTGCCAAATTCTCTCGGGCAGGCTATATATCCCACTTTGGAAGCGCCAAGCTCACTGGTGGGGCTCCCGGACTTCAAATCCGGTGCAGGGGCGTGAAGGCGTTCCTGGGTGGGTTCGATTCCCATGCGCTTCCGTATACTTACAAAACATCAGTTTTTCACAATCTATAACTTGGCCATTCCTGTGCACGTCCTGTGCACGGATGCAGGTTGAACCCCTCTTTTGAACTTCTTTGAGCCAAGCCAGAGCAAAAGCATCCATCTTTTGGGCTAAGTGGCAGACGTGAGTGGATGCACTCGCTGTGATTTTAAAGAATTCTCTTGCTCAAGGCCGGTTTCTACATAGACACTATCATCAGACTGTTGTACTGTTTTCGAATCTGCACCAGAATTTTTCCCGTAGCGGAAGACCCTCTCGAATCACATTTTTGCCCTCATGAGGTGAAAACATGAATGACTTGGCGGTTGCCTATTCCAAGGTCGAGCAGAACGACTACTGCGGCTTCTGGAACCCCGTAAAACGTGCCGACTCTTTTCACGACGATCAGCTATATCGAATCTGGAAATCGCTCAGAGGGCTGATCCGGGAGAGATCGCTACTCGATAAAATAGATCCGCAAGTGTATAAGGAAAGACTTAAAGAGGCATGGGAGTTCATCGATTTCCTTCAAATGGCTCTATCTGAAGAACCCCATCCTGAAAATGTTCCGACGGATGCAACATACGACCAGACTCATCGACTTGAGGTTTGGACGCACAAGGAGCTTTATCGTTTCCACAAGTGCTTGAATCCGGAACAGTACCACGCAAATATTTCTTCGCGCTCTCCTCGTACAAACGATCTGCCTTATTTTACCGCCCAATATCTCGAACGTCCCTGGATGCAGCACAACGAGATAGATTGGATTTTGATCGATTCGATGCTTTGGGGAGAGATAGCAGGGCTTTGTGAGAGGCTGGCTTTAAATTAGGGTGTCCAAATCGGTCTCAAAGTTTTGACCGGTTTTTATTCCAGTCTAT
>CAZIJV010000022.1:0-82579 GCA_964539645.1 uncultured Syntrophobacter sp. | reverse complement strand
CACGGCATGGCAAAGCTTGTCCAGTCTCAATTTACGGGTAAAGGGCAGGGCTAGGTCCCGGCAACCATATGAGCGATATCAGGATCATACGTGATTTCTATTCCTACCCGGAAAGCACCGTCAGGACCCTTCGGATCTATACTCCGGATGCGTATTACTCCGACCCGGGCGGACGATTTCCGGTCCTCTACATGCTTGACGGCCAAAACATCTTCAACCATCCGGAATCCGCGACCTACGACACCTGGTGGGCAAACTGGACAATGGATCGGCTTATCTTCGAAGCCCGAATTCGCCCGTGGATCATAGTCGGCATAGATCATCTTCCAGACCGGTTTTCCGAGTACTCACCCTGGTATGAGCAATCAGTGCACGCCGGTGGGAGGGGTTGGTCTTTTATCGATTTTCTGTCCAACCATCTGAAGCCCTTTATGGACGAAAACTACAGAACTCTTCGCGAACCCCATTGGACCGGCATCCTGGGCTCGAGTCTCGGCGGCTTGATGAGCCTGGTGGTGGGCAAAGCGCACCCGAATATTTTCGGGCGAATCGGTGCGGTCTCTCCGACAGTCATGTGGGCGGGTGAAAAGGTGTTTCAGCTCTGGGACAGCCCCACCGGATGTTGGAGCAAAATCTATATCGATACCGGATCGCTCGAACGATACTGGTACTACGATATCTACCTGGACTACGTTGATGCGGCTACACGGTTCCATCAGCACCTGAAAAACCTCGGATTGAACGAACATGAACTGCGCTTCGTGGTGGCCGAGGGGCACTTTCATAATGAAGAAGCGTGGAAAGCCAGGCTGCCGGGCATTTTCTCATGGCTGCTCGAGGACGCCAGGGGGGTTTAGGCCAACTCTTCGATCAACTCGATGGCTTCCTTTAACGGACCAAGGTCCGGAGATCTCATGATGTATGCGTAGTTTCCCATTGCGCCGCTCAACGCGTAGGGGATCTCTCTGTGAGCGATCACCAGGCTCCCGAGTTTGGCCAACAGCGCTTCATGACTCAGTCGATAGGCGAATCCGATCCTGCGTGAAGACTGTGCTACGTGGTATTTTCTCTCGAATTCAAAATCGCGCCGATCATGAACCACCAGGTCCGCCCACCAGTTGTAGAGGTCTATGTCCGCGGAGTAATTCATCAGATCAACCGTAAATCCGCCCGGTGGACGGACATTGATCTCCATGGCGAAGTAATCCGACTCGTTTTTTCGGAAAAACTCGATATGGAAGAATCGCTCCCTTACACCAAAAGCAGCAACAACTCTTCTCCCCAACTCCTCAAGTCTCGGCGGGATATCGCGAAGCGAAAAGTAATGCACGCGGCAGCCTTCTGTGACTATCTCCATTATTCCCGAGCAAAACTGGTGGGAAGTCCAGAAAACAATCTCTCCATGACGATTGGTGAGTCCGTCGAAGCTCATGAGGTCGCCGCTCAGAACTGTCTCCACCACATATCCCTCGGGCATGTGGTTCAGTACGGGCTGCAATTGCACCTCGTCTGAAATCTTGAAAGCTCCCATAGCCCCTACTCCCTGATCAGGTTTGAAGATCACCGGATAACCATGCTCGTCCACAAACTTCTTCACCGCTTC
Organism: uncultured Syntrophobacter sp.; assembly: GCA_964539645.1. Classification (GTDB taxonomy): domain Bacteria; phylum Desulfobacterota; class Syntrophobacteria; order Syntrophobacterales; family Syntrophobacteraceae; genus SbD1. The sequence continues at coordinate 80,976 of CAZIJV010000022.1, read as the reverse complement.
GACATCCACCGCCGCAATACCGGCGGCGCAGGGGATGCCTGCTTCGATAAAGCGCTTCTTCATGCCCATTTTGCGGCGGTTAACTTCGAGATCCTCCGGTTTCTGGCCAAAAATGTTAAAGTCCTTCCGCAGTTGAGCATCTATTCCGAGCCAGAATTCCGTATGCGACTCAATCCGATCTATCTTGCCGTAACGGTGTGTGAAATAACCGCAGGCGCGCAGCATTGCGTCATAATCCTCAATAGACCCGACATGGTAGTATTCCGTTAGAGCCAACCGGAGTTCAGGGCTGAGTTCATGGCAAGGTGCGTCTCCCAGCCCCAGAACAGTGGCGTCTGCTCTTTGGAGCGCAGTGCAGAAGTCCTGGAAGTTGGGCGGAAAATTGGGTGAAACGAAAATTGGGTGAAACAAAGATAACATTCATTTCCTACCTCCACTTTCGCCTGTTATCGAGAGTGCGGGAAAACAGACAGATTACCTAAATATACGGAGGATTCCCTCCGGCTTAAAGCGGCGCCGGTTGCGGTGAAGAGCAGCGTTGCCGGGTGCAGGGCATCGGATCGGTGGTATCAGATCACCTCCAGAAGGAAATAGAGACAGGGCAGCACCACCACCATGGCGCCGGTTGTGGCCAGCCAGCAGGAGTTGGCCAGATCGAGGTCCAGTTCGTAGAGCGAGGAAGCCACCACCGAATTGAACGCAACCGGCATCGATGAAGCCAGGAGGACGGCCTTGAGGGGAAGCCCCTCGTAAAGGGTGTTCATTCCCAGAAGTATTGCTGCAATGCAGGCCAGTCCGGGCATTGCCAGGAACTTTATTCCCGACACCAGCAGCACCTCTCTGAGATAGCCCACCCGCCCGAAACTCATCCCCAGTCCGACGGAAACCAGGAGCAGAAACACCCCAACAGGAATGAAAACAGCGCTGATGGTCTCATAGAATGCCGGGCGTGGAATTCCTGAAACGTTTAGTATCAGACCGGTAGTCAGCGCGCCCATTGCGGTAATGACAAACGGATCGGCAAAGACCTTCCTCAGCCTTCCCAGGAACGATTCCCCTTCCTCAAGGCCGGCGCCGTAATACTTGGCCACAGGGAACCCGATTCCGAAATAACTTACTTCCTCGAACAGCTTGAAAAGAGCCAGCATCGCGAAACCCTCTTCTCCGATGAAGAAGAAGGAAACGAGCGATCCCATGGAGGCGATGTTCGAAAAAGATCCGCAGCAATAAAGCGCCCCGATTTTCCTTGGGCCGTACCCTCGAAGACGCCCGATCGCCCAGCCCAGCAGACCGCCGAAAAACAGGGTGACCACCCCGACAAAGGGGAGCGCCGCCAGGCGCAGGTCGTCGATTCTTATCAGCCAGATCGCGCCGATGACTGGAACCGGTGTAATGAACTGGAGCGCAAAGCGCTGGATCACTCTGCGAAGAGAGGCGACCTCTACGGGCAGCCGTACCATCCCGGCCTCGATCAGTCGCTGCAGAAGATATCCGAAGCTCAACCCGAAAAGGATTATCCCGATAGAAAAAAGAAGTCTATTCACTTGACTGAGAGATTCTCCAGTTCGAACAGCAATGCGTTGAACCTGCTAAAATCCCAATTCCGCGCAATCGCTATTACAAAATACGACTGGAGAGACCAGCGCGGAAGAGACATAAACGCAAAGAATCCTTACTATGTTCAAACGTTCCAAGGCAATGTACAATAGAACATTTCCTGTGGTATCAAGGGTGGGATCATTTGAGTTCAATCATGTTTCCTTCCGCGCGGGTCGCCGGCTATCCTGGCGGCCTATCAAGGCAGGTAATCGATATGTCCGACTCAAAAAAGACAAGACCCGTCCTGGTACTCGGCGCAACCGGATACATCGGGGGCCGCCTGGCGCCAAAGCTCCTCGATCTAGGGTACACGGTGAGGGTGATGGGCAGGTCCCTGTCCAAGCTGGAATCGCGACCGTGGGGCACTCATCCGAGGCTCGAGATGGTCCAGGGGGATATGTTGGACGTCAATTCCCTGAAGAGAGCGGTCCAGGGGTGCTGGGCAGCTTTTTACCTGGTCCACTCCATGAATGCGCCGAAGGATGACTTTCCATACCTGGACCGACTCGCGGCCTGGAACATGGTCGAGACCTCCGGAGGCTCAACCCTCGAACGCATTATCTACCTTGGCGGGTTGGGGGATGAGAGCGATCCGATGCTCAGCAAGCACCTTCGCTCGCGATTCGAAGTGGCCAGGATTCTGTGCACCGGGCGTGTCCCGGTCACGACGCTACGGGCTGCCATGATCCTGGGGTCCGGGAGCGCTTCGTTCGAGATTCTCCGCTATCTCGTCGACCGTCTCCCGGTCATGCTCACGCCGCCCTGGGTGCACACACCCGTCCAGCCCATCTCCATCCGAAATGTGCTCAATTACCTTGCGGGTTGCCTTGAAAAGGAGGAAGTGATAGGGCAGGTTTTGGATATCGGGGGCCCGGAAATACTCACCTACGAGCGACTGATAAGGATCTATGCTCAGGTGGCCAGCCTGCGCAAACGTATCGTTATCCCTGTTTCTTTCATTTCTCCGCATATGAGCGCGCTCTGGATCGCCCTGGTTACCCCTGTTCCGGCGCCGTTGGCCAGGGCTCTGTGCGAAGGACTCCTGAACAAAGTGGTGTGCATAGACGAACGCATACGCGAGATGATCCCGCAGGAACTCGTGACATGCAGGCAGGCGATCGAACTCGCAATAGAGAAGATCGAACTGCAGCGGGTCGAAACCTGCTGGACCGATGCAGGAGAGCAACTCCCTCCCGAATGGCGCTATTGCGGAGATGAGCCCTATGCGGGCGGCGCCGTCCTGGACTGCGCCTACAGGGTGCGGCTCAAAGCGTCTCCCGAGGAAATCTGGGAGCACATAGTCAGGATCGGAGAACGGACCGGGTGGTACTATAGCGGGCCGCTCCGGAGAATCCGTAGATGGGCGGACAGGCTGATCGGCGCCACCAGACTCCCGCGTGGGAGACGTGACCCCATGACGCTCTTCGCCGGCGATACCCTGGATTTCTGGAGAGTGCTCGATGCAGCCGCGCCTTTCCGGCTGCTGTTGCTCTCGGAGATGAAGCTTCCGGGGGATGCCATTCTTGAATTCAGGCTCTGCCCCTTCGGCCGGGGGGAGTGCGAGCTTCAGCAGATAGGGCGGTTTTTGCCCAAGGGTTTTCTTGGACTCCTCTACTGGTTTGGCCTGTATGGCGCGCACCGGTTGCTCTTCAAGGGAATGCTTCGCACCATTGCCCGCGAGATTGGAAAGCCGATGCTGAAAGGTCCTGAGCGGTTTGCGCCGAAGGCCGAACTTGTCTGCCGGATAAATTAGGGGACGGAGGACGGAGGACGGAGGACGGAAGGCGGAAGACGGAAGGCGGAAGACGGAAGGCGGAAGGCGGAAGGCGGAAGACGGAAGGCGGAAGGCGGAGGGCGGAAGACGGAAGGCGGAAGGCGGAAGACGGAAGGCGGAAGACGGAAGGCGGAAGACGGAAGACGGAAGACGGAAGACGGAAGACGGAAGACGGAAGGCGGAAGACGGAAGGCGGAAGACGGAAGACGGAGGAAGGGTGGATTGATGAATCGTCTGGTTGCGCCCCACGGCGGCGAACTCACAGATCTTATGGCGGATGCGGAGCGGCAAGCGATCCTGAAGGATTTGTCCTTACACATCCCTTCGATCACCTTGTCAGAAAACCAGATATGTGACCTGGAACTCCTTCTGAATGGAAGCTTTTCGCCGCTCACGGGATTCATGACGCAAACAGATTATGAGTCTGCTCTGGACAGGATGAGGCTTCAGGATGGGACCCTTTGGCCGATCCCGGTCTGTCTCGATATCGGTGACCTGGAAGCGTCTAAGCTCGAGTCGGGCCAAAGTGTCGCCCTCAGGGACTCCGAGGGCTTTATGCTTGCCGTTATGCACATCGAGGAGATCTGGCCCATCGACAAGAAGAGGGAAGCGGAGACGGTTTACGGGACCCAGGATCTTTCACACCCGGGGGTGGACTGGCTTTTTCATCGAACGGGGATGCACTACGTGGGAGGCCGTGTAGAAGGGGTCAATATGCCCCTGCACTTTGATTTCAAACACCTCCGGCTTTCTCCGAAGGAGGTAAGGGCAGCCTGCGCCAAACTCGGATGGCGGCGCATGGTCGGTTTTCAGACGCGACACGCTTTTTATCGCCGCCAGTTCGAGATGACCCTCAGGGGGATGCGCGAAGCAAAGGCCAATCTCCTGCTGCAACCTGTCGTGGGCAGTGCCAAAGTGGGCGGCATTGACTACTACACTAAGGTGCGGTCCTATCGGGATGCCGACCGACACTACCCTCCCAATACGATGCTGTTGTCTCTGCTGCCCCTGGCCATGCGCCTTGCAGGTCCTCGCGAGGCCCTCTGGCATGCCCTGATCCGGAAAAACTACGGTTGCACCCATTTTATCGTCGGCCGAGATCACGCCGGGGCAGGTCTTGATCAGGGCGGGCAGCCGCTCTACGAGCCCTATGCCGCCCAGGAACTGCTCCAGGAATACGAGAAGGAAATAGGCATAGAAATTATCCGGTTCGAGGAAATGGTTTACGCTCCTTCGAGGTCGAAGTATGTGCCGCGAAGCGAACTCGCGGATGGAGAGGAGAGCAAGAGCCTTTTGGCCTCGGACGTTCAGCAGATGGTGAGGGCCGGCCTTGAAATCCCCGAGTGGTTCGCCTTCCCGGAGGTTGCCGGAGAGCTGAAAAGAGCCTACCCGCCGAGACATAAACAAGGATTTACCGTCTTCCTGACAGGTCTGTCCGGGGCCGGCAAATCCACTATCGCCCAGGTTCTGCTTTCGAGGTTCCTGGAGATGGGCGACAGGCCGGTTACTTTGTTGGACGGCGATATTGTCCGAAGGCATCTTTCCAGTGAACTGGGCTTCTCCAAGGAACACAGGGACATCAACGTGCGCAGGATTGGCTTCGTGGCGAGCGAGATCACCAAGAATCGAGGGATCGCCATATGCGCCCCGATTGCTCCCTATCGGCTTTCGAGACGCCAGATCAGGCAAATGATCGAGCAGTATGGGGGATTTATCGAGGTAGCCGTGGCAACGCCCCTGGATGTTTGCGAGAAGCGGGACCGAAAGGGAATCTATGCCAAAGCCCGAGCGGGACTGATCAAAGGGTTTACGGGTGTGGACGATCCCTACGAGCCTCCGGAAAACTGTGAAGTACGGCTGGACACCACGGACATCACCCCTGACGAGGCGGCCCAGGAAGTGCTGCTGGAACTGCAGCAACAGGGTTATATTCGATGAGGCTGACCGAAGGGTGTGCATGGTGCTATCGTGCACACCGGCCCTGCGACACAATCGGGTTGCCGGTAGGCGCAATGAAACCGCACCCACCCTTCTATTACGCCTGAACAGACCATGGTGAGCCGTAGGGAACCGGCGAATGAGGGGCTGTATTTAGATTTCGCCTATCCATCGCTCAAGTTCGCGAAGTCGCGGATAGCGGCGAAAGACTTCCTCGACCCGTTCATCAGTTCGGTATTTTTGACGGTCGGCGCCGCTGCCGCTCTCGCCTGCAACGCCGAAACTGGAGCTGCTGCCGCCCTTGCCTACACCATACTGCGACCGCTCTTCGGTCGATACCGCCAGAGCATCTTTGGCGGAGAAGCCGAGGAGCAAGCCGATTTTTGCCCGGTACCCGGTTTCCTTTGCCCAGCGGTCGGCATTGATGACTGAGAAGCGATTCGCAAGAGGATGCCGACCTTCGGGAAACAATTTATCAAACTGAGCTTCGGATAGGGCGCCTGCCTCCAGGGCCTTGGAGAGACCGAGATGCGCCAGGTTGGCAAGCGCTTGCGCAATCTGGCCGGTTACTTCCATATGGCGCTCGTTATTCATTCCGTCCGCAAATCGGATGCGACTCGATATCAGAGCGCGCAAATCCCGGATGGTTCCTATATTGAGTGTCTTTTGCGCTTTGCCGCGCAGAAACCGGGCATCGGGAATCCTGTCGAAGTACTGCGGTTCCAGGATGAAATCCTCAAAGCCGACGATCTGGGCTGCAAGCGGTTGTTCGTCGAGTCCTCGTTCATTGCGGATCTCGACCTCACGCTGAATGGATGCTGCCAGCCGCGCTGCCCGCCATTTCGGGTCTCCCACCCGTTCGAGCGGCTCAAGGTCATCTGAGCGAATCACTCGCTGCATAAACGAACGCTCACTGAAGGTTTTGCTCCAGAATTCAAGCGCCGTGGCGCCCGCGCCCGCCATGCCGTCAAATTCACCCGTAGCACTATGCGGAGAGCCGTACTGCATCCCGGAAAACTCGGCGCCTTGATTGATGAAATGAACATTATTCAGATACTCGACGTTTCCCTCCTGGAGAAAGAGCCGGCGAATCCATACGCTCACGGCATGATTCATACCGCGTTTCATTCCGAAGAAACGGATATAGGTTCCAATCGGCCGGTTTCTCAGCTTCTCGCCTAAGCTTTGTTGGACTTGCACTGATTCGTCAATTCGATAGCGCTCATAGTCGAGATCTCGAACCAACTCGGCATCCTGCATTCTGACGTCCAAAGGGTACATGAATGCTCCTTCATAAATGTGTTATGCTCCCTTCCTCTCCGCCGCTTTTTTGGAATGGTAACGTAACTACGTCGGCGCCGTGAGGCAATGTGAAAACAGCGGGTTTTCTCGAGTACTCGGGCGAGGCGGACAGGCAATGAACACGGGTATCGAGGGATCTCCTGATCCATATGTTTAGCGTGCTCTCCTATACAATTCTTCCTATTTTCAGCATCATCCTGCTGGGCCGCGTGCTCGAAGCGAAAAAGATCATCCTGCCCTCCTTCACCAGGCCGGCCAATCAGATCGTGTTCTACCTGGCGCTGCCTGCAATGTTGTTCAATGCAACGTCGCGGACTTCTTTCCGGACGAACTTCGACCTCAACGCGATGATCAGCATGGCGGCAGCTCCCGTGTTGCTGGTCGCTGTCGGGGTTGTGCTCATGCGGGCGCTGAAGGTCCCCGTGGAGAGCCGATCCACTTTTCTCCAATGCGGTTTTCACGGCAACATCGGGTTCATGTCCTATGCGGTCGTCTATTATGCCCTGGGAAGTGCGTGCTCCATAAGCGGACTAAGCCTCCCGCGCCCACTCGTCCAGGGCCTCGAAGTACTCTCCGGCATGGCTCTCCCAATGGGACTTCTGCTTATCGGGGCCATTCTTTCGTTTGGAGCATGCCGATCCATGTTGAAGGAGATCATCGGCATGGGACTGCTTAAATTTGCCTGCCTTCCGTTGATCGGCTACGGCCTCATGCTCCTTTTGGATGTACCGGAAGGCTTGATGCTGCCCGGCATCATCCTGCTCGCGGCCCCTCCCGCAACCATCACCTACGTCATGGCGACAGAGCTTGGTGGAGACCCCCGGCAGATCGACAACGGCCTGGCCAATGCGGATGTGCAGTCGGTGGCCGCCGACCCCGGTGATCCGAACATTCTCTATGCCGGCTCCTCTCCTAACTACGGAATGGCCAAACCCGTATACAAGTCTACTGACGGCGGGGCCAACTGGTTTGCCTCGGACAGCGGCATCCCTTCGACTGCGTCCATATCCGCCATCTACATAGACCCGGTCGATCACGATGTCCTCTATGCGCGGGAAGGACAGAAAGCGCTCTACAGGAGCACAAACAAAGGGGAGACCAGACATCCTCCGGCAAATTACCGAGCTTTGTCCATGGTACGAATCACCCAGGAACATGCGGCAAGAAAGCTTATGTTCCCTCACAAGGCGGCATGGAGAAAGTCAGCAGTCCGAGGGAGGCGTGCTTCGCCCTTTATTTCAACAGAAGGGGAGGGAGAGAATCGGGTTATCAAACTCCACCAGGATGGTCAGGGTGGACGCACATTGAAACGATCTGCCAGCAACCTTCCGCGCACCGTACTGTCAGTTGCAAATGCTGCAGAAAGCCCAACGGCTCTATTGGCAAGACGAGAGATGCAATCTTGGCGGCTTCTCCAATTGGAGCCGTCCTCTTTGCGAGAACCGGATGGGTTCACAGCTCCCGCAAAGCTTGGAATGGATGGCTCGCACCTTGCTGCCACACTTTACCACCTGGCGCGGGGTGGAAATGGCATGGACGTGACCAGTGCAAATCGGAGCAAAAGAGAGAGTTCCGAGAGCGAATCTCCTATATACGGGCAAATAGCTTCGCGCCTCTCCGAACTTATCGACGATATTTATGCCGTATGCGTTGATCGTGACGAGAAACGGGAAATTCTGACTTTGCGCGTTACCGACCGTGGCCAAACATCGCATCCTGCTCGCGGCCTATCTGATGGGACCCTCCGTTTTCTGGCGCTTGCGGTTCTTGAACTTGACCCTGAGAGCAAAGGCCTTCTTTGCCTTGAAGAACCAGAGAATGGTATCCATCCGCAGCGCATTCCGGCCATGCTCAGACTCCTCGAAGACATCGCAGTGGATACCAAAATGCCTCTGGGGATCGACAATCCTCTTCGTCAAATAATTATCAACACTCATTCGCCCACCGTTGTCGCTCAGGCGCCTGACGATAGCCTTCTCGTCGCTGAACTCAAAGAAGACATCCGTTTGGGAAGGCGTTTCAAGAAGGTCTGTTTTAGTTGCCTCTCCGATACATGGCGCGCAAAAGTACCAGGAGAGCCCTGTATCGTTTCTCGTGGGAAACTGCTCTTTTACTTAAATCCTGTGGGGCCGGAAGAGCCGGAAAATAAAACGGGTATATCCCTCACGGCGCCAAAAAAATCAGATTTGGCAGTCTTAAAGAGGCGCAGGGTTGTGGATCGTGATGACCTTCGGCAGCTTACGATTCCTTTAGCCAAGAGAACTGCTGAATGAGAGAGCTTCGTTACACACTTGTGAGTGACGGAAGCTCTGATAGAGCATTATTGCCGATTCTCTCGTGGCTCTTGCATGAGCATGGGGTTTTGTGTCCGATTCAGGCGGAATGGGCGGATCTCCGATGGTTGCCAAATCCTCCGAAGAGCCTTGTTGGGCGGATTGAACAGAGTCTTGACCTCTATCCTTGTAACCTTTTATTTGTTCATCGTGATGCTGAGAATCGATCCTACGCCCAACGCAAGGCAGAAATCGAACACGCTCTTACAGCCATCAGACCTTCGCTCCATCCTTGTGTTTGTGTAGTACCTGTCCGCATGCTTGAAGCCTGGCTGCTCATCGACCAGGCAGCACTGCGCCGGGCCGCGGGAAATCCCAACGGACGAGTACCGTTGGAACTAGCTTATCCTTCAAAACTTGAAGAATGCAGCGACCCCAAGAACATACTCTATCGGTAGCTGAGAGAAGCAAGTGAACTCAGAGGACGTAGGCTTCAGAATCTCCGGGTAGGACACTGCGCACGACAAGTCTCCGATTATGCCGATGATTTTTCTCAGCTCCGAACCTTGCCTGCTTTTCGTTTCCTAGAATCAGATATTGAACAAGCAGTTATTAGAAATCATTGGGACGAATCGCTGTAGCTAGCACGAGCTGTCTTAATGGCATGAACATTGCTCAGATTCTCTCCGGAAGACTGTTTCTCACGCTCCGCCGGAGAGCATTGTATGAAGCCCAATGGGATTGCCAATACAGATCGCCCCGAGCCTTTGTCTCGGGTAACCCCTTCGCGGCAGTCGAAGGATGGTCAGTCCTTTGACAAGTTGCTGCAGGCAGCATCACAGGAAAATTCCGGCCCAGTCCAGTCCGCAGCCGCTGATTCTTTGCCGGAATCCGCACCTGTCCCGGACGCCGCTTCCCGCATCTCGCGGCCGGCCGATTCCATTCCCACCGATGCGGCAAAAGCTGCCGCCGCTTACCGGGGAGCGATGACCCATGCCCCGGTTCCTGCTGCTCCGGCAGCGGTAAGCGATTATCAAATGTACAAAGATGATCAACTCCTCAGAAACCCCGGAGGACGGAACTACTACCTGGACGAGAAAAAAGTCGTGGAGAATTCCCCCGACCAGGCCTCCTTCATCGGCCGGTTGGGCAAGGATATTGCCTCTGTTTTCGGAAACCTCAAGAACATGGTCGCCAATGTTTTAACCGGGTCCAAATTTCTCTATAGAGGCGAGAACAACGAAATCCTCGAATCACGCCGAAAGGGACTGGTCGGTACGATAGTCAATTTTTTCAAGAACCTGGGAAGCGCGCTGAGCTTCGGATCGTTTCATCCCGGCAGGTCCGAGGCACCCAAAGGGTTCATGGGGAGGCTTTCCTATTCGGCGTCCAGGCTCAAGGAAGCCTTTATGGGCGACCTGGTAGAGGGTATTCCTTCCAGCATTAATCACATGGGGAAAAATCTGGTGCTGGCGGGCTGGCATCTGACCCAGGTACTGCCCGACGCGACCATGGGCAACTTTGAGGCAGGCCGAAAACTCACGACGAGCATCTTCGACAATGGACATGTGATCGTTGAATATCTGACGGACGTGCTGCCGTCGGGAGACGCATGGCTGCGTGTGCATGCATCCAATATCAGGGAATTGGAGCTGCCTGTTCTGTATAACTTCAAAATGCCCGAGAATTTCAAGGGTGACAATCGCTGGCAGTTTGTCAGGAATACCCCGTTTCGAAAAAAGATCGAAACCCTGGGCGCTCTGCTCGGCGATGCAGTCGCGCTGGGTTTTATCGGACAGACTGCCTTTTCCAGCGATCGCCATCACCGGATAGACTAAAAGACAATCCCCCTTTTGCGGACTTTCTTAGGTCCGCTCTTTCCGGTTTGCGCCGTTTCCGCCTGCTTCCACAGGGCTTGGAGCAACGCCGTTCTTTTGATTTCTTTGAGCGCTTCGTCCAGGCAGGACGAGGCGATGGCGGGGTTGAAGGCAAGCAGAGCCGCATCAAAACTTGAAGTGCTTACCGAAGGCGCCAGGAGTTTCTCTATCATGGCGGGCAGAGAGGTCAACTGGCGGTAACTGTCGTCAATGAGGCGGAACTTGTCGGGATTGAATTCGGGGGGATATCGTCGGACCAGCCTCTGATAGGCCTTTTCAATATCCTCCGGATTTGCATCGGCTGGAAGATTCAGGTTCTGAAGCGCCTCTTCCCTTATCATCGTCTGCCCTTTCTTGTTTTGCGGGGCTTCCCGGCGGGGGCCGCGAGTTTTTGGAGGGTTTGCCTGAGTCTTTCCATAAACGGCTTCAAAGCGCTCTCACCCGCTGCAATGCGCTCTGCGAAAAGCTTTTCCAGCCGGATCAACAGTTGAGTATTAGTCCGCATCAGTCGTGGTTTTCCGAGTAACTCGTCAAAAATTACCTCCAGCTTGTTCGACGGCAGAATGGGCAAGTGTTCGGGATGTTCTCTTATGAAAAGCAAAATGGCCTCTATCTTCTCGTCAGTCATTTTATCCAGCAAATCCGAGAAGGGATCTGCAAGTCCGGATTCAAATTTTTTGAAGGTTTTCAGAAGGCCGATAATATGTTCCCAGGCCAGTTCCGAACTGCGGGCCAGCAGGGCATTGAACCAGCACAGGTGTCCTTCGAGCGTGAGTTTGTCATCGGAATAGCAACGCAGGAATTCCCGAACGGGATCCAATACGTCATATTCAGCCAGCAAGCTCAATTCCCTGCGCACCAACGCGCAGTTCTTGCGTTCCTCCCGGCCGAGAAGAGTTTTGAAAAAAGAAGGCATATCATCCATCAGGGCCGATTTCCCGATTTCAAAGTGCAACCTGAGGCAGAGCTGATCGGTGAAGGCCGCCGTCAACTCACTGCGGCCCTTATAGCGGGCAAGAACCGGTCTAAGAGACTGGACACCCGGATAATAGATCTCGATCCACTCGGCAGCGAGCCATTCCATGTCCTCCTTTGTCGGAACAGGCAGTTGATCGAGGAGTTTTTCCGCCTGCTTCCGTACATTGCCCACGCGTAACGAGGCGCCCGCAAGGAGGGCCAAAAGACCTGTGCGCACTCCGGCGCACCCCGCTGACATAGCGGCGCTCAGCAGTTCAATCATAAGTCCCGGACCCTCGGCTGTGTCGCCAATGAAATTCAGGTCCTGGAAAAGCACCGGTTCCATGATGCGAACCAGTTCCTTTTTCTCGCGCGGCGGCATGTTTGGAGTGCGGGAGGCGATATCTTCGAGTACAGCCCGGTGCATAAAAAGGAGTTTATGGGCCAGAGCGGATTCCCCCTCTTCGTCTTTTTCCGGGAAATCCATGTCCGACTCATCGTCCTCATAATAATCGTCGTCTTCATCATAGTCGTCGTCTTGGTCAAAGCCCGGATCGTCTGAATCCATTTCGCCTGCTTGAAGATCTCCGGCTTTGAGCCGCAGGTCTCTCAGCATGGTCAGTTTACCCTCGATGCTCAGCTCGGCTGCCTGTTGGCGAAGGGTATCGAGATCATCTTCGCAGGCATCGTTTCTGTCGGCCAGAAGCTTCTGTTTCACCTGCTCGAACTTATCGCCCGCAAGCCTGGGGAGTAGAAAAGGGATGGAATCCAGAAGCCGCGCAGCCTGGTGAGCATCGATATCCGGGGCAAGGCGCCGGCACGCGACAGCAAGGTTGTGAACATAAGGATACAAGAGCACATCCAGCAGGTTCTGCGGTATTGCGCAGGAGATGTGTTCGAGGCGGTTGTCGATCCATTTGAGACTGTATAGGTTTATGCCATTCCAGCCGGAGGCGACAGTCTGTTTCAGGTTAAGCCGCCTGATTGCATTGATCGAGTCACCGAGTTGACTGATGCTTGTGCGAAGCGATTCTACGGGGACGAAAGATGCAACCTGTTCGTAGTAGCGCCCGGTGATCTTACCGGGTTCCCGGACAAACATATCCAGTAGTCCTCGGAGCTTATCTTCCCGTACGCCCTTAAAGGCGATGACCTTGGATCTCAGCTTTTCGGCATGCGGCGAGAGTCCCTTGAGTCCCAGGAGTTTATCGGTCTGTTGCTCGTCGCCGATGAATTCCTTTATGTACATAAGGAGCAGGCAGTCCGGGTCTTTCGGGACGGACCGGAGCGTGCCGACTTCCCGGAAAAACTCCTCGAAAGAGCGTTCCTGCCGGAGCGCCTGCCGGACTACGTTGTTCCATGCTTCCCTATAGGCTGCCGCATTTGTCGAAACCAGGTCTTCGCTTTCCAGAAGCCGCAACAGGTCCCAGTATCTGCCGCTTCGCTCATATTTTTCGATATCTCTTCGTAGTCTCTTTTTTTTACTCACCGGATTCCAGTTCCTCTTCCGCCTGATCGATCAGTTCCAGTAACCGGCCCTCCAAATCGTCTACAAGGTCTTCGTCCTCCCCGGATCTGATTGCCTCCTCGTACCGGGCTGCGCCCTCCAGGATCTGCCTGCAAAGGCCCCGGTCCAGGCCGGGATCAGCCGCAAGCCGCCTTGCTTTCTCCGAGATATAGTTTACCGGGGTTTCCGCCATTCCCTCCGCTTCAGGGTCTTCCACCCTGCGGTTGCGGATGTCAAGGGTCACCTCCTTGCGGTTCTCAAAGCCCTTCTGATCCACGCAGACCCGGACAATTCCTTCCCGGTCGTAGGCAAATTCAACCACTACCTGAGAGCCTGCGGGGGAGGGCTTCAAATAGAAATAAAAACTCCCGACAAGCGAGTTATCCAGGCACGAAAGACTCTCTCCCTGGAACACCTCGACTTCGACTCCCGGCTGTCCCTCTGATACGGTGCGATAGACTTCCGCGCGGCTGACCGGAATTCGGGTGTTTCTGCGAATGATCGTGGAGAAATAGTCCGCATCTCCGGTTTCCGGATCTATCCTGTCAATCGTCTTCACACCGACTGAATGAGCCGTGACATCGAGCAGTATCTGCCCGACGGAATCTCCCGTTATGAGCCCCCCTTGTATGGCTGCCCCCAAGGCGACACAAAGATCCGGATCTACGGAATGTGCAATCGACTGGGCGAGGAGCCCCGAGAGGGCTTCGTGGACCGCGGGCATTCGAGTGGCCCCGCCGACCAGTATGAGCTTGCCTATTTCATCCGCCTCGATATGGGCCTCCTGGAGAGCTTCGGAAACCTTCTCCATAGTCTTGTCAATGAGATCGCCCGTAAGCGACTCAAATAATTCGCGGCTGAGGTCGAGATCAAGGTTGAGCGGCTGACCGTTCACCATGGCGACGGCAACTTCCCGGATTTTGACGAACGGCTTGTCTGAAAGGGCTATCTTGGCTCGTTCGGCAATATCCAGGAGCCTCACCTGAAGTCCTATATCTTCCTTGATTTCATTCTTTCCCGCTTCCTGCTTGAGTTGATCGAGAAGGTAATCCTTGAGACGGTTATCGAAATCGTCTCCGCCCAGAAGGCTATCGCCGTTGGAAGCCAGAACCTCTTTTATCTCTCCTTTAATTTCGAGCACCGACACATCGAAGGTGCCCCCTCCGAGGTCATATACCAAAACATAGGGGGAGTTCGGACCGCCGTTCTCCGGGACATGGTCGTAGACAAGGGCCGCAGCGGTGGGTTCATTGACGATTCTCACCACGTCGAGTCCTGCAAGTTCTCCGGCCCGGATGGTCGCCCTGCGTTGAGCATCGTCAAAATAGGCAGGAACCGTCACCACGACCTTTTTCACCGGCTCTCCGAGCCGCTCGGATGCCCGATCTGCAAGGCGCCTCAGAATCCGGGAAGAAATCTCTTCCGGCGAGTAGCTCCGGGACCCGACAATGACCGTATGGTCCTTTCCCATCATTCTCTTGATCGAGGCGATGGTCTCTTTGGGAAATGCCGCGCGGCGGTTCTTTGCCTGTTGTCCTACCCACTGTCTGTCGCCAAGCGGATCGAAACTCACCACAGACGGCAGGATGGCCGCTCCCTCTTCGACTGGTATGACTTCCGGCACACCATTTTTCAAAAAAGCGATAACGGAATTAGTGGTGCCCAAATCTATGCCGCAAACAATCTGTTTCATAACTCAGGAGGTCCTTTCAGCGGTGGGAGATTCCCCTGTCTGCCCTACTACGACCCGGGCGGGCCTGATTACCTGTCCGCCCCGTAGATAACCCGGCTGAACCATTTCGAGTACTTCCAGGAATTCCGAGCCGGGGCTTCGGTTGGCGACTGCTTCGTGAAGCCTGGAATCGAAAGGCGCGCCTTCCTCCAGGATCATTTCCAGTCCGAACGAAGCGGCAAGCTGTTCCATTTTTTTCAAGACCATACTCAAGACCTGGGCATGCTGACGTGACATAATACCAGGATTCTGAAAGGCCCGGTGAAGATAAAAAATGGAGTCGCAGAGTTCTATCAGATGTTCCGTGTGCCTGTTTTCCCCGGCAGCGGCGGCGGCCTGCTGCCCCCGGCACAGCTCTTCGACCATTATGGCCTGTTTGCGCAAGAGCTTCTTGACATTGTCAAACTCATTAAGGACGAGTTGCTCGGCTTTTTCTTTCGCATCCTTCTTTCCAGAAAACCACTTCAGCTTTCCAAACGCCATTTTGCCTGTCCTCTTTTTTTGAAAAATAGCCCGGCCAGTCGGATATCAGGTGCTATGTACCAGTTCATCCGAGATTTGCCAACAAGATGTAAATGTCCGCTCGGGACGCTCCTCAATACCTGTAAAACATCTCCTGCAACTGCTGCGGGTCTTTCGTCCGCATCAGGCCCAGCATTAACAGCACCCGAGCCTTTTGGGGATTCAATTCCATGGAGGCGATGAAATGCTTTTCATCGTCGTTCACTTCGACGTTGCGGGCGACTATGCCGCTTCCGGTGCGGCTGCTCCTGACGACCGCCACGCCCTGTTTAGCAGCCTTTGCCAGAGCTTCGAGAGCGGGGGCGGCGGCATTGCCGTCGCCGACCCCGGCAAGGACGATCCCTTCAACGCCGGCATTGACGAGGTAGTCTATGGTGAATGTTCCCGCTTTGTAGCCGCTTTGCTTCATGTCTGCCTGAGCACCCGCAATAGTACCCCCCGTAGCCAGTAATTTGATCCGGGGCAGGGCGTGGGCGCAGCCAGTGTAAACGACAACCATGAGGGCAATGAGACCTGTCTTCAATAACAGCTTGTGTGCATGCATGATTCTCTCCGAGTTAAAAAGCTGCCTGCCGGGATTCGGTGATAATTCTGCTCTTTTTTGCGTTCATCATCTCTTCGCTCAGATGCCAGTTCGACAGAAAGGCTGTGTAAACGTCTTTCATAGCGTCAACGGTGATGACCTTATCCGGGCAGGTGTAGACACAGTGCATACACCCGATGCAGGTGGCGGGGTCTGAAAGGCCCGTGTCGGCATCGAATGCCGGAACAGGGCATTCCGTTTCACACCGGCGGCACATGCTGCATTCCCCCGTGTTGCGAACCGGGTTTTTCCATTGCCGTTCCGTTATCACCGGTTGATTTTCAAGCGCCGCCAAAACCTGGTTGTACCCGAAGGGTTTCTGAAGCCGCAAAACCGGAGGATCATCGTGCGGGAAGCGCTCGACTGCAAGGTCCGCATATTCCCGCGCCACGGCGAAGTCCTCCGCGTTCGGGCGCTTTGTTAATATCGGCCAGCCTCCGACATTGAACGAATGCCGTCCCAAAAACTCCGCTGAAAACAGAAGCCGAAACCCCGCACGGTCCAGGAGCAGACTGGTGTGAAAATGGGCGTAGCCGGTCGTCCTGCCGCCGTAGGTAAAGAACAGCGAACATTTCTTTCCCCGGCCGTCCAGCGAGGGCAGCCAGTCGTTTATCACAGCGGGCGCAAAATCGGCATATACAGGAAAACCGAAAATGACGCCCTCAAAACCGGCAACAGAGGGTGGCTCCTGTCGGGACGCATGTGCAGTGACGTTGAACGCGTGCACTTCGCACCCCCGGTTGATCAACCCATCCCAGATGACCTGGGCATAGGAATGTGTGACATTGGTAGCCGAGAAGTAGACGAGAGCAATTCTGAGATCAGCCATGAATCACCTTCCCATAAGCAATAGATGAATCGACGGGGACGCTTGGTCTTAGACGTTGCGGAATTCTCTCGGATTTTGCTGCAAAAAGCCGGAAAATTCAAGCCTTGTGCTGTCTATGCACATGCAGGATGAATTCAATCTTGTCAACCTTGCGCGATTAAACACGGGATTGGTGATACGAAGGGCGAAAAGTGGAAGGCTTTTATCTAACCAGGCGCCGGGTGTAGGTCCCGTCCTAGTTGAGCACTCTTGCGATCAGGCTGTGAGCGGCATTCTTGATGGACACGGCGATATTTCTCTTCTTTTGAGCAATGGCTTTCCGAGGTCCGGAACCGCATTCGGCCTTGAGCATCAATGCATTCCCCTGATCCTCTTTTAGTCCGTGAGGTGAGGATGCATGGCATTTTGATTCGATGGCGCGGTCCAGTTCCCGGCATGCCTCTTCAGCTTCCCCCAATTCCATCAGCGTTTCCGCGAGATACAGATGGTTGGTGCTGTTATCGGGGGCGACTTTGGCCGCTGTGCGCAACAGGACAAGGGATTGTTTGATGTCCCCTTCTGAGAGTGGCCATGGGGGGGCTTTGCAGCGAATACGGCCAAGGACTCGCAGGGGGCCGCCCTGATCATAGGTCTGATCCAGGGCCATAGCCAGTTCAAGGTTTTCCACAATCTGCGGAATAGTGGATAGCGCTCGCCCGGCGCCCCCTACGTCACAAATTCCGCAGAGATTCAACGCAAGCCAGTAGTAGCCTTCTACTCGCTCGGGGTCTTCTTTTACCAATGCTTCGGCATAGGACGATCCCTTGCGGTACCAGTCGAGGCGTTCGTTTCTTGGCGCCAGTTCGCCTAAAATGAAGCAGGCGCGAGCCAGTTCGGCCAATATCGGGGACCTTGGACCTTCATTGGATGCCAGCTTTTTTTCCAAAGAGAGATAAGCGTCATTGTTCGATCCATAGTCCAACAGGCAAGAGGCGGAAGGATTATTGACTGATGCGGAATTTCCCTGGCAGGCAGTCATGGTGCAACTGCACAGAATCACAAGGGCCACGCCAACGGCCGTTTTCAGGCTGGTATTTCGCATGGTGTCTTCCACTTCTGTTGGGAACTGATTTTCTTCTCAGGTATCCGCGCCACTCAAGGCGATAGTGCATTATACTGCGAATGGTGAAAAAGCTTTATTGGGTGAGAAATCTATTCTTGGCTCAGAATGACTGTAGTTCGGATAGTAGGCAAACAGTAGGTCGATTTACAAAAAACTTCCTGCAGTCCGGTCGATTGAGTGAGGGCCTGGATTATCAGATCGATAGTCTGCACTTCCTCGTTACAGCAGCCCATGGTAGGGTTTTACGGGACTGCCTGCTTCAACTTTCTCCATTTCACTTGTTGCTTGAATTGAGTATAAAGCCTTCAATTCGAGTGTAAACTGACGGCTTCCAGATAGCAATAAATATTTGATGCGAATTTTTTGCGGCGCGAAAGCCGGAGGAACAACGTGGGAAACTTCGTAATTGGTGTGAGCGGCGGCACGGGAGCGGGCAAATCGACTATCGCCGGGGCTCTTGCCGAATGGCTGCCTGCGGGTGAGGCCGTGATCCTCCAGGAGGACCATTATTACAGGGATCAAAGCCATGAGTCTTTCTCACACCGGCAGGAGATGAACTTCGATCATCCGGAAGCCCTGAATCTGGATCTCCTGGCCACGCATATCAGAGCGCTGGTCTCGGGAGTGCAGATCGAAATGCCGTCCTATGATTTTACCAGGCATGTGAGACTGCAGGAAAAAAACATTGTCCAGCCCACGAAGTTCATAATAGTGGAAGGCCTTTTCGTACTCTTCGATATGGGTCTGCGAGAGAGTCTGGACTTGAAGATCTTTGTCCACCTGGAGAGTGATCTTCGATTCATCAGGCGTCTGGAAAGGGACATCCTGGAAAGAGGGCGCAGCAGGGCTTCCGTGATAAGGCAATACCTTCGAACCGTAAGACCGATGCATCATCTCTATGTCGAGCCGACCAGGGAGAGCGCCGACATGGTGCTTTCCGGAGAAGACCCGGTTGGCCTCAATATCGAAAGAATCAGGAATTTTCTTGTCGAAAGAAGAGCGCTCTAAGCCTGGGTTTATTTCACACCGCTGCCCGCTCATAGCGATCACCCTTCATCTTTTACCGCCGCGGTAATCTCGGCCAGGGTTTTTTTTGCATCCCCGAAAACCATCATAGTGTTGGGCTGGACAAAGAGTTCATTTTCAACGCCGGCAAAACCCGGCCTCATGCTCCGCTTGAGTACGATAACGGTCTTTGAGCGATCCACATTGAGAATCGGCATCCCGTAGATCGGGCTGCCCGGCGTATTTTTCGCGGCGGGGTTGACCACGTCGTTTGCTCCGACCACCACAACGACATCCGTCCTCTGGAACTCATCGTTGATTCGTTCCAGTTCGAAGAGCTGGTCGTACGGGACGTTCGCCTCCGCCAGCAGGACATTCATATGGCCGGGCATTCGTCCCGCGACCGGGTGAATCGCATATTTAACCGCCGTTCCACTTTTTTCGAGCAGGTCGGCGAGGTCGCGGACCGCATGCTGGGCCTGTGCAACAGCCATCCCGTAGCCGGGAACGACGATGACCGAACCAGCGAGTTTCAGAAGTTCCGCCGCATCCTCGGCAGAGCCTTCGTGAACGGTTGCTCCGTTGCTCGACGGCAAACCCCGCGTTTCGACAGCGGCGCCGAAAGCGCCGAAGATGACGTTTCTAAACGAGCGGTTCATGGCCTTGCTCATGATCACCGCCAGGATGAATCCCGAACCGCCATCCAGTGCCCCGCACACGATCAGAACGGGATTGTTCAGGGCAAATCCGGTGGCCGCGGCCGCGAGTCCGGCGTAAGAGTTCAGCAGGCAGATCACAACGGGCATATCGGCGCCGCCGATTCGAACGACCAGGAGAACACCCAGAAGTAATCCCGTGCAGAGAAGTGCGATGAACAGCGTATGCTGATCGGGTCTTACCACCAGGGCGCCCAGCATAGCCAGGCCGGCCGCCAGGATCGCCAGGTTCATTGCATTCTGCCCCGGAAAGGTTTGCGGCCTGCCGGGCAGAATGCCCATCAGCTTGCCGAATGCCATGAGGCTTCCTGTGAAAGTGATCGCTCCCAGCAGTACCTCGAAACCGATCGCCCCCATGTCGAAGGTGCTGAGGTGAGAATAATGGTTGAAGTATTCGGCCACGCCCACCAGCGCAACCGCGAGGCCACCGAATGAGTGGGAGAGTGCGATTCGTTCGGGCATTTTCGTCATCGGGATCCATCTGCCCATCGGAATTCCGATCACAATCCCGACCACGAGACCTCCGATGATCCACTCATAGCTGACAATCCTCTTGTTCAAAAGGGTGCCCAGGACAGCGAGCAGCATTCCGAGAGCGGCCAGGTTCATCCCGCGGTGGGCCGTTTCGGTCCTTGTAAGCCCTCTTAGTCCCAGCAGAAAAAGAATTGAGGCGATCAGCAGTGTTGTGAGGTATCCAATGTTCCTGAAATCGATGCCTGCAAAGAGTTCATTGGCGCTCATGCCTTGTCGCTCTCCTTTTTCTTGAACATGCGAAGCATCCTGTCCGTGATAAGAAAGCCGCCCACAACATTGATGGATGCCGCGGCAACCGCTACGGCGCCGAGAATGGAACTCGCCAGGTTAAGACCTTCTCCGGCAATCACGAGAGAAGCGACGAGCGAGATGCCCGAGATAGCGTTCGTAAATGCCATCAGGGGGGTGTGAAGGAGTTGGGGTACCTTTGAGATGACCTGGTACCCCGCGAAGATGGACAAGGCGAAGATATACAGCAGGATGAGAAAGTTCTGACATTCCATGATGCCTCTCCTGTCTCGATTATGCGGACATAGAACATTAACCCCGGGTGTTAAGTTCCGTATGCCGATCCGCGCGCTGCCCCGGGGGTATTCCCGCGGGCAGGTCCTCGGAAGCCGCCTTGCCATCGTCCACGGGACCGTTCGCATCGACTATGGGAGCGGGCAACCCGTAGTGCCTGGAAATCATTTCGTTGACGATTTCTCCACGGTGGGTGATTACACATCCTCTTATGATTTCATCCTCGAAGTTGAGATGAAACCCCCCGTTGTCGCTGTCCCAGAATTCGCTGAGCAGGTTGAACAGATTTGCCGAAAACATCTGGCTCGCGTGCGTGGCGACCCGGCCCGGCAAATTTCCGAGGCCGATAATGAGCACACCGTCTACATCCACTTCCTCATCCAGGCGAGAACCGGCGACATTGCCGCCAGTCTCGACCGCGCCGTCTACGATCACAGTTCCTTTGTGCATTGCCCTGACCATTTCTTCTGTGATAATGAGCGGTGCTTTTCGTCCGAATACCTGGGCGGTGGTTATCACCACGTCGGAGCCTGCGCATATTCTCGCCATAGCTTCGCGCTGCCTGGCAAGCTGGGCTTCGGTCAGCGCCCTCGCATAACCTCCGGTAGTCTGACCGGTTTCCCCGAGGTCGATCTTTACGAAGCGCCCCCCGACCGATTTGACTTGTTCTTCGACCTCAGGGCGGGTGTCGAAAGCTTCTACGCGCGCTCCCAACCGCTTTGCAGTGGCGATTGCCTGAAGGCCGGCAACACCCGCTCCAACCACGAACACCCGAACCGGTGCAATTGTGCCTGCCGCCGTCATCATCATCGGGAAGATTTTGGACAGCCGCTCTGCGGCCAAAATGACCGAGACATATCCGGCAAGATTTGCCTGAGAACTCAGAACATCCATCTTCTGAGCACGGGTGATGCGGGGGATCATTTCCAGGCTGATTGCCGAAACGTGCCGGTTTCGAAGAATGTCGATCAGCGTCTTTTCTCGAAAGGGATCCATCAGGCTGATACACACCCCCCCCGGCCTCAAGGCGCCTGCTTCTTCTATCGATGGCGCACGAACACTCAATAGCAGATCGGCATCCGAAAGAAGCCTTTTCCGGTCGGTTGCTATTTCGGCGCCCGCCGTGGTGTAGGCATCGTCAGGAATATCCAGGGACCGTCCCATGCCGGCTTCAACCCGCACGACGGCGCCTGAGCGGACAAGCTTTGCAGCGTGCTCAGGTATGAGTGCAACCCGGTTTTCCCGGGGATAGTTTTCTTTGAGGACTCCAATGACCATGGTGAGCATTCTCCTTTTACAGATCTCAGGAGGATCGATCTGATCTTCCCATGATTGTAAAAAGATAACGGTTCCATTTCTTTTGGCAATGCGGCTAGTCGGTATCGGAAAAACGGCTGTTTTCCGTGCGGGTTTTCAGGAAGCCTTGTTAAGAAGCGGCAGGTACTGCAGCTTAAAGAAGTTTTCGATATAGGTGTTGACATTATCCAGGGTTTCCCGGTGCTGCGGATCGAATTGAAGCCCTATTTCCGCCAGCATGCTGTCCTTTTTCAGATTCTGGATCTTACAGGCAACGAGCTGCTCTTCAGCTTTTCCCGTTAATTGGAAACTCAACTCCACGTCCTGGTCGACGTCCACGGCCGGGGAATCCCCCGGGCCGTATTCTATGTAGAGTCTGCAACCTCCAGCGCTAATGTCCAGGATCACACCGGTGAAGGTCTTTTCGAGTACTTTCATTTTTGCAGGCAGCAGACATTCAAGTCTTTGAGATTTGCGCAGGTTCATAATCTCTATCGAGGTGGGATAGGCCATGAATGCTATCAGTGAGGGCTTGTGGGTATAAGCGAGGATAGTCGAATTGAACCCGTAGATGTTACCGTCATAGATGTAGCGAATGATTATCGGCGCCCCGTCGGTCAGTTTGTTAAGAATTCCGGGGATCGCCGGAACGCGGATTATGAGATATTCTTCCGGAACGATTCCCACCAGGACGGTCGTTATCTTCAGGTCATCTCCCCGAATGCCGAACTGTGCATGGAGCTTAGTCCCCATCCCGATACTCAGCATGCGTCCCCTGAGTATTTGTTCACGAACCTCTTGAAGCATCCGGCTTCCCTTCC
The DNA here is from genome assembly GCA_964539645.1 of uncultured Syntrophobacter sp. Lineage (GTDB taxonomy): Bacteria > Desulfobacterota > Syntrophobacteria > Syntrophobacterales > Syntrophobacteraceae > SbD1. Next base: position 58,087 of record CAZIJV010000022.1, on the reverse strand, counting down.
CGAAAGGCAAAAAATTGGCAAGGCAGTCGAAATTAATGTCCCCACTGCAAGTTTGTTCAGCAATTTCTCTTATTATCGTCCAAAATGTCAGTATTCAATAGGGGAAGTATTCTCTTTTTACAGGCAGGAGGGAGGGCCGGGTCAGGTTATGGGGCAGTCTATGGTTGCGGTTCGTCAGGATTACGGCGGGGATGTCTTCTTTTTTCCCGTTTTTCCTCGATATACGTATTCTCCAGCATCCTCCAGGCTCTTTCCTCTTTTTGTTTTTCTTCCATCTTCCGATCTTCGGACTCCCTCTCCAATTCAGGATCGGTCTGATAAATGATGCGATCTTTCTGATCGAGGCGTTCGGCGAATTGCTGTTTCGGAACAGCACTCGCAGCCTTGCTCCTGGAGGAAGTCAGCGTCGGGAGATCGCCCCATTGATTCGATGCCTCGCATCCCGTAGCGCCCGTTATTCCGGCGAGCAGGGCGAGAAGGGATGCGAGGGCCGATTTTTTTATGGGGAGGAGAAGGTTCATGGTTACAAGTAGTCTCCGCGCTTCCATTTTACCGATTCCATGTAGGTGGTCACTTTGACCTCTTCCGCCACATCCTTGAGCGGATGGCCGTCGGGCAGGCCGCTTAGTTTCTCATCAAGCTCGGCGGCGCCGCTGTTGATCTTGGAAATGATGGCATCTATTTCTCTTGGAGACTTGTTTTTCTGCAGGGCCTCTCCCAGGAGGTCAATACTGGAAAGAGTGTTTTCTATGGCTGAAATTGGTTGAGACAGCTCAGAACCGGCGCTCATGGATTCAATACCCCAAACAGCGTTCAGACTCTCCGGACCCAGGACCGGATCAGGCCCAGCCGTCGAACCGACCCCCGACATCTCGCTCTCGAGAAGTTTTTCAAAGGTCCCCGCAATCTGGTCGCTTTTGCGGGTCTTAAGCTCTTTTTCCTGCTGAACACCTTGTTGTTTCAGGATGTCATCTATTCTCATATCGCCTCTCCTAACCTCAGTGCGGAAAACGGTAAAAGCAATCAGCCCTGAGTTAAGCAAATCTTTTGCCAATTTTCAGGTCGGCGGGAAAAATAACCGTAGCTTTGGGGTATAATGCCATAGCATCAGCCTTTTAACAAATCATTGCACTCCGGTTGCCCCCATCCGAAAAAAGAGAAGAGGGAAGCGCTCTTTTTCGCCATGGAAAGAATTTCCCGCGGGATTGGAATTTTATGCCGATTTGGCAGGCAACGGCATGCAAACCAGTGCTGACGTGCCCTTGGCAGTTGTCTTCAGGGTGATAGTGAACCCGTAGGGTGAAAGGAGCCGTCTTGCTGCGTACAGACCGAATCCGAGGTGAGGACCCCTGGCGGGGTCGTTTTGCCTGGGGCGCCAATGCGATTCGAAAAGGTCGAAGAGTTGCTCGTGTTGTTGAGTCTCCTCAAGTCCGCAGCCCGAATCCGTTATCGTGAGCAGAATAGCTCCTGTTTCCATACCGGTGGAAATGCAAAGCTTCTTTTTCGGAGACTCTTTCATCGCGATGACTGCATTATGGAAGAGATGGAAAAGGGCCGGAACGAGATCTCGGCCCATTGCTTTCAAATGGGGCAAATTCTTTGTCAGGTTCAGTTCTGTCTTTACCTGGTGCTTGTAGAAAAGATCGGCGCGGAAGATGTTGGCCATTCGCGTGACAAGAGCATTGATATCGATCTCCGTACCGCTTCGTTCGATTTCATGGAGCTGCATAAATTCGCGCAAATCCCCTGCGAGGGAAAAGATTTGATCGCGCATCTGCGAGAGCCGTTTTCTCTGTTTATCCAGGAGTTCTGACCATTTGTCCGCGTCTTCGGGGCTGTTTTTGAATAACCTGTCCTGGAGTTCGATGCCGGAGGTGATCATCTCGGTCAGCATCGTGAGGTTCTGGAGCGGCCCATTTGCATTATGGACGAAGCCCTGAACAAATTTGCCCGCATAATTCAGGCGGTCTTTTTCGTGCAGGGCGTATAGACATCTTTCGAGCAGTTGATTGCCGATTTCAATGAATTGATCAGTGGCCATAGTCTGTTCACTTTCCGGTCTTCCGGAAGGGATCTAGTCTTCTTCTTGAGTACTCTTCATCAATTCAATAAATGCATCCAGGGCCGCGGGGTCAAATTGCTTGCCGCGGTTTCGCAGCAGTTCGCAGATCGAATCATCGCGTGACATGGCCTGCCGGTAGGCTCTTATGGAAGTCATCGCATCGAAGGCATCCACTATGCTCACTATTCTGGCAAGGAGCGGTATTTCTTCTCCGGCCAGACCGTCCGGGTAGCCCTTTCCATCCCACCTCTCATGGTGGTGCCTGATGATCGATCTCTCTTCCGGCGTGAGCCCCAGTTCGGAGACTATCGCCTCACCTATCTCCGGATGCTTCTTCACCAGTTCGTACTCTTCCGCGGTGAGCGAGCCGGGTTTGTTGAGGATGCTGTCCTGAATACCGATTTTTCCAATGTCGTGCAGATATCCGACTGTCCGGACCGATTCCAGTTGCGCTCCCGTACAGCCCATTTTTCGGGCGACTTCCCCTGCATAGCGGGTCACCCTCTCGGAATGCTTACCCGTATAGAGGTCCTTGGCCTCCAGCGCATTGACCAGGGATTTCAATATTCCATAAAAATTGCTGATAAGGCTCTCGTAGAGGGCCATATTTTCGACGGCCAGGGAGGCTTTTCTCACCAGGAAATCAAATAACCGGGTTTCCTCTGAAGAGAGCAACGGAGAACCCTCTTTATGGAAAGCCATCAACAGTCCGAAGGGTTCACCGCGAATGCGCAAAGGCCAGCAGGAGAGCATCCTGTCCGTCAGCGGCCAGTTGTCGAATGCGTGCGGGATTTCGTCCGGAGGTATAACCGCATGACTGGAGCCGTTTCCGAGCAGCTCCCGCATTCGCTCTCCCATAAACTTTATTTTCCGGGGCCAGGTTTCGCCGGGTTTCCACCCGTGGCCGGCCATTCCAAGCAGGCAGTTCCTATCCCTCGGGACGATGAAGAAGCTGACCTTTTCAACCGATTCCAGGGTGGATGCCAGCTCGACAATACATGGATAGAGGTCGTCGCTTGAGCGTACTTCGTCGATTTCCCTCGACATGTGAAAAAGCCTGGTCTGTTCGTTGACCCGGTTTTCGAGTTCGCGGTTTACCTTTTCGAGTTCCTTGGTAGCCTGGCATTCGAGCTGAAGCGAGAGGTTCTGGAACAGGAGGCTCCGTTCCTTGCTGATGCGTTGCAGGGTAAGGGCGACATCCTGCAGGGTAAAAGGCTTTGTCAAAAAATCGGAAGCCCCTCTGCGCATAGCCTCGATAGTGTGGGCCATGGTGGGATAGCCGCTCATCATGACTACCGGCAGTCCGGGATCGCGTTTCTTGAGCGTTGCGAGCAAACTCAAGCCGTCCATATCAGGCAGCCGCAGGTCCACAAACGCGCAGTCGAAGGCCTCCTCGTCGATCACATTGCATGCTTCCCGGGCCGTCACGCAGACATGCACCAGTTCGTGCTCGAGGCGTTGGAGGCATTCCTGCAGAAGCTCACCCAACGTGACGTCATCTTCGATGATTAGAATCTTCATATCCGGCCGGACTCTATTCTTCGTATAATAACTCTTTTGAGCCGCTCAAGTTCCGATTCAGTAATGATGCCCTCCCGTTTGAGGCCTTTGAGGGCTTCAAGGGCGGTAATCGCCCGGTTTGGGCTGCCCGGGGGTCTTTCCAGAAAGGTATCGGAGCGAAAGCCGGGTGCGTCGGACAAGAACGGGCGAAGGACAAGATTGCCTGAGCTGTCGTATAGTTCGCCGTCCGGGTGTCTCTTGCCTTCGAGCCTGCAAAGCTTTTTGTGAAGCGACTCAATCTTTTGGAGCAGAACGGTTCTTTCTTTGTACGTCTTGACTCTATCGATTGCATTTCGGATCGTTACGGAAACCTGTTCAACCATGAAAGGTTTTTGAATGTAGTCGTAGGCGCCGAGGCGCAAGGCTTCAATGGCGGATTCCAGGCTTCCAAAACCCGTTATCAGGATGCTCAGAATATGGGGATAAAGCGCCCGAACCTGCCGGAGCAAAGCCAGACCGTCCATCCTGGGCATATTCAAATCCGAAATAAGGATATCGAATTCACCTGAGGACAACTGCTCGAGGGCGGCCATTCCGTCGGGAGCAAGCTCGACCTCGGCCCCGGCCTCCTCGACCGTTTCCGCCAGGATCTCCAAAAAAATCTGGTCATCGTCAGCCACAAGTACCCTTATGGCTGCCTCGGCTTTTGAAATCATGGCATTCTATTTACCATATGATTCTAAACCTTGCTATCGAATAGAATCCCTCGCAGCTCCTCCAGCTTGTCGCGGACCCGCACAAGGTTCTCGGGCGGTATCTGGCGAATAACCTCTCCCGAATCGCGGTTGCGCACCTGGACCACCGTTCTGCCGCCATCGTTGACGACAAAATTGAGTTCCATTCCCATGGTCTCTTTGAGAAATGATTGTAACTGATCGGCAATCTGAGCTGCTAGTTCCTGATCAGCAAAAGCTGAGGAATTTTCACTTCTTGCCTTGTTTTCTCCAAGCTTTGCTGATGTCCCGCCCTCGGTTCTGGCGACGGGAGCGATTGCCTGAACTTCTTTCCTGCCAGCGTCCTGGGGCGTCCAGGGACCGGTGGCGACAGGCTGAATCTCTCCAGTGATGATACTCATGGCATCCTCCGATAACCATTCTTCTGATTTATTGCGCTACGATTCCAGGAGGCAGCTCTCCCGAACTCTTCTTTCTTTCTTTTTCGAGTGGCTGAACAAGAAAATCCGCGAACTTGCCCGCAAGATCATCGGCCAATACACGACATCTTTGCGCAGGTTCTCCCGCGATCGTATTCCAGGTAAGATCCACATCAAAACCGGGCTCCGACAGAGCGCTCTGCCTGACGTCCCAAAGCGCCATCCCCGTGCGTGTATCCAGGATGCGAATGCGCAAAACCAGCTTGGTGGGCATTGCGCCGGTTCCGTCCATCAGGTAGTCAATGGCAGGAACCATGGCCAGCCCGCATCCCTCGTTTCTCGCATACCAGAGCGCTTCTGCATCCGACTTGACCTCATAGGGCAGGGGCCGCACATCCCGAAACGGCCTCCTTTGAACAAGGCGGGCATGAAAGGCCGAGGTCACCGCGGGAGAGGCGCTCGCCGTCTCCGGCGCGGAAAGAAAAGGGAAAAGACAGATGATTTGCATCCTGTGGCTCTCAATTGCCGAGTGGACGAAAATCTCCATGCCGGAGCTTACAGGACGATTAGTGGCGCCCGATATCCGGCTTGCAATACACCCCGCTGTTCCGCACAGTGCGAAAACGAGTGTAAAGATTCCCAGGAGCCGTGTCGGGGTCGAAGACTTCATTGCGAAAAGTTCCTCAGAGTCAGTTGGTAAACGGCAGGAAGACGGTGTGCGGACTCGTTCTTTGCATAGAGTTGTCCTTGACGCCTTCCCTGGCAATTATCTAATCGGATGTTATGCAGATATCCTTTAAAGGAATTTGCAGATTTTTCAGCTTTTTATGGATTCTCTGAAGAAGCAGGGCGAACAGCAGTTGGAGATCCGAAGAGCAGGCCGCGGGCATGGGAAGTTTACGTGCAATTTAGATATGATTTTAGTATTAATCGTGTTCAAAGTCTATTCATTCAGCACATGGATGTTCCGGCGTATCCGTATGAGGAGGAACAGTGTGTGCGGCGTGCTTTTTTTGCCCGTGGGTGAGGAGCTGAAGTCATGAAGCTGTGGCGGATTCTGGCGTTGTCTGCGTTTCTGGTAGCTTTTTTTCAAAATAGCGTCCTGTGCGAGGAAAATAAGGAAAAGGACCCTTTTACTCTTCTTACCGTGGAGCGAATCGGGACACTTTATGTCGGAATGCCCGAGGCTGAAGTAAAAAAGGCTATCTCCTGTCGCGCCGGTCGCGGGCGGGAGATACTCGAGCATGCTACGGGGGAGTGGGTGGCCGAATGGAAATACCCCGATTGCGGGATCATTCTCAAAATGGCTTCAGAAAAGAAGCGTGCTTCGAAAAGCGTCAGCTCGATCACCGTCTCGCATCCATGCACTCTGGCGACGAAGCAGGGGATACGGATCGGGAGTACGGAAGAAGAGGTCCTCAAGAGCTACGGGCAGTACCAGGACGAGGAATCTCTTTTGTTTTCGACAAAGGGAGAACAGTTCGTGGCTGGTTCCATTTATGGCGGAATGATCTTCACTTTCAAAAAAGGGCGTGTAACCGGCATCTTCCTTGGAGCAGCAGCCGAATAACCTGAAGAGTTCCGTCAGGAGATAAAGCGTTGATAAATTGGATTACTCTTCTCGCAGCGATGACAGCCCTTGTTTTCCCCTCCTGTGGATACACCGGATCGAAGGCCGGGGACGGCTTTTGTCCGATTGTCACTCTCAAACCTTTCTCATACGAAGAGAGCGAGCAAGGAAAGCTCACCGGGTACCTCCTGGGAGCCTGGTCCGGGAAAACCTGGCTCGAGGACAATGCCGCTGCCCCTTACCTCCGGGGAGGTGAAAAGTATCGCTTCTACAGCCTGGATGGAGAGATAGGCGCCGGAATCGGCAATGCGCCGCATCCCTTTGGCGAAGAAAATGACCCCTGTAACGAAACGAAAGCCGTTTCCTTTGCCGCTGTCCCGGCGGCAAAGGATGGCTTCGTGGCGGTGGCCGCCTCTTCCAATGCCCTTCCGCGTACTCCTGTGCGCCTGAGTGTCGAACAGCAGGTATACAGGGATGCTGTGGCCGCCATTCTGCGGGAGAAAGGGATAGCCCGGCCAGACATTCGCCTTACCCAGGTTGTGCGGGTTGATCTGGATGGCGACGGTTCGGATGAGGTGCTGGTGAGCGCCTGCCACTACGCCAAAGGATTGAATCCCGGAGCAGCCAGCGGGGATTATTCGGTGGTGCTTCTGAGAAGGGTGGTAAAGGGGCGGGTGGCGACCTCAATAATTGAAGGCGATTTCTACCCGCGGGGCCTCAAATTCGGAGCCCCAGGCGAACATAAAATAGGCGCCATCCTGGACCTTAACGGCGATGGCGTTATGGAAATCATTCTTTTCGGGCGCTATTACGAAGGAGACTGGGCTGCTGCCTACAGGCTGCAGGGGGACAAGACCGTCAAAGTCTTTACCGCCGGCTGCGGACTTTGAACCGGAAGGACGGGTGCGATGAGGCGGGCGCGGAAAAACCGTGTCCACCCCGGACTGCTCACCCTTTGACCCCGGGGGCTTAAAAGCAAGTAGCCTGGCCCTTGTGGTTGTGGTCCAAAATGTTGAGTGACACGCTTTATACGGCGCCGGAATAAGGTCTTATTGCAGAAATTTTTATGCTGACGATCCAAGAGAGCCACTCTTCCTCCCCGTCCGGAATCCCGGCAACCTCGCCGGAACCGGGCCGATAGAGATCCTCGCCCACCACGGTTACCTCCTCAAACCCGGCCTTCATAATCGCCGAGAGATAATCTTCTTTTCTGAGAGCGCCGGCGATGCAGGCCGCATAAGCTTCGACTGACTTCTGAACGGCCTCGGGCAGGTTCTGCAGGAGCACAATATCGGAGACCATCAGGCGACCGCCGGGCTTCAAGACACGATAGGCTTCCCTGAAAGCCCGCTCCTTGTCCGGCACGAGATTGATCACACAGTTGGAAATAACTGCATCCACTGCACCGTCCGGTATAGGAAGATTTTCGATTTCGCCCAGCTTGAACTCCACATTCTCAAATCTGCCCTTTTGCGCATTAGCCCTGGCTTTCTCGACCATCTCGGGGGTCATGTCAATCCCGATGACCCTCCCGCTCTTTCCAACTTTTTGGGCGGATAGAAAGGCATCGAACCCTGCGCCCGAACCAAGATCCAGGACTGTCTCACCCTCCCTGAGCGAGGCCGGCGCCACGGGATTGCCGCAGCCCAGCCCCAGGTTTGAACCGTCGGGGACACTCTCCATATCCTCTCTATTGTACCCGATCGATGCGCCGATCTCTCCGGCATCAGCCGAACCGCCGCAACATGATTTGCCCGGACAGCAGGGAAGGTTTTGCAGTGCGATCCTGGAGTAACTTGACCTGACTGCTTCTTTAATTTCTTCGGGTTTCATTTTTCCGGCCTCCTGGTTAAGAAATGGGGTCGAGAGGAATCTCAACGGTGTCAACAGGAAGAAGAGAAGCGTGATCCGGTTTATATCGTATTTTTACGATATTTCGGTGCAAAAAAAACTCCTCTAAAATATCTCCCCAACTTTTTGCTTGAACCAGCGGATCTTTGCCTTGTCGAGGCAATAGCAGGTCGCAGGACCTTTGGTTTCTCCCATGATCCAACCGGCCTCGCGGAGCACTTTCAGATGCACCGACACTGTCGCCTGCGAGATGGGCAGGTGGTCTACGATACTACCCGTTATGCAACCCGGATGCGTAATGAGAAACTTGAGGATCTCAAAGCGGATCGGATTGCCCAGAGCTTTGAACATTGCAATCAGCAGCTTCTGCTCAGGCTCGCTTACATCCAGTGTACAGCATTGTTCAGGTATTCCCTGGAGCATCTCTCCCCTCTTTCATCGTGTTTTTACGATATAGAAAGGAGAGGCCCCTTTGTCAACTAAAAAAACAGTCAGGCGCAACCACCGGAGTTGCACACCGTGGAGGATAGAAGGAAAGGTGGTCATCCTGTCATGAAAAAAAGTTTTCGACCACCTGTCTGGCGATTTTCCCCGCGTTGTTGTTGATTTCGGTGTCGGGCATTTCGTTCACCCCGAATATCTCCTGATCGCATTCGTAAAGCTGGTTCGTGAAAACCACTTGAGGTTGAAGACCGGGGAATGTCGCCCTGGTGAGTCGCGTGCCGCATGCCATTCCGCACCCGTCCAGGACCAGGACCCGGTTTGCCCTCTGCACCAGGTCCCTCATACCTCCAGTCTCTTCCAGCAGACCTCCGTGGCAAATGCGCACCGTCCTGTCGGGGATCAGCTTGTGGGCGATCATGTTGGCGGCCCTTCTCGCGGTCTCACCTTTGAGGCACATGCCTTCACAGCAGATTACAGCGTCTTTGGGTGAGGCTGAAGACTCTCTTTTCGCATACCGCAGTCCAGCCTCACAGGATTTTGCCGCCAGTTCTATCTGGATAGTCTTAGCCATTCGTGTCTCCTTTTGAGAGGGAACTCCGTGCTCTTAGAGCGACGTTTTGAACTCACCCTGGTTGTTCTGGTCGGATCTTGCCGGTTTGCTTGCTTCATTACTTCCGGTTTCGGAAGATTTCTCTGTCGGCCTGTTCATTGATTCCATACAGGGACAGCACCAGCCGCCTTTATTAGACAGCATCTTTCGCATCATCTCCTTCATGTTGCCAAAGCAACCTGAAGGAGACCTGCTGTTTTCAGAATTCGATTCCACCATGCGAATCACCTCCCTTCTCTTATCTTGGTATGCGCATGAAATTTCTTGTTTTCCTGCAGACGAAAAGAGGAGGGGGAAGGTTACAGATGATAACATTCGGAAGGCAAAAAAGGGCCTTGATGAAATTCCTTCTGGTCACTCTCATGATCATGTCGGCGTGATTGCTGTCAGCGAAGAGTCACTTCTTGCAGGATGATTGGCGGTCATTCGGACTTTCATAGAGTGGCTCGCAAACGAGGACGTTCCTCTCATCGAGTTCGAAAGCGCATTTTCTTTCGAGAAGGGCGCGCAGTTGCCTGCGGCCGCGATGAAGCCTTACTTTTACATTCTCGATGGTAATATTGAGTGTTTCGGCGATTTCACTATGACTCAGTTCCGCCAGGTCGAAAAGCATGATAACACTGCGATAAGATTCAGGAAGAGTCCTTATGACCCCCTGCACGCAGGAACTCATCTCACTCTGTTCGAGCTTTTTTTGTACGATTGCCTCCTTGAAGACGTCTTTCGCTTCGCTCAATTCGCATCCTTTCAGAGCACTTCTCTGAATCTCGCGAAAATGGTCAAGGCAGAGGTTGTGAGCGATACGAAAGAGCCACGATGCGATTTTTGATGTATCTTTCAAGCTGGAGAGATTCTTTTGTACACGAATGAAGGTCTCCTGGGTGAGGTCGTCAGCCGACCAATCGTCCCGAACCGATGCGGCGATAAATCTCCTTACCCTGTCGTGGTACTGATCGTATACCTCAAAAAAATCCATCAGTTACCCTTACCCTCCGATCACCTGCAGCATGGATAATCCGCTCTGTTGCTCTTCTCGCTTCCGGAATCCCAATCCTGTCCTGTGATGTCTCGTATACTGTTCTTCATCACTATCCCTGAACCGGTTTTCACTTTGCAGGCCAGCTCTATGGTCTCTCGAACTTCATCGATCTTTATGCCGGCCGATGCCGCTTTTTTGAAATAGTAGTCGAAACAGGCAACACAGTTGGCGGCGGTGGATGCACTCAGGCAGATCAGAAGCTCAGTTTTCTCATCCATTAGTTGTCTCCTTCGAAGAAATCCTGTTCTTCAACATATTACAGGAAGATTAAAAAAGACACCGAACCAACAGTAAGACAAAAAGCATCGCTTAAAGGTTACAAAAACAGCAGAAAAATTATGGGATCTCGAATGAAAACACCGTCTGGGTGTAAGCGCATCCTCAACGGGAATGTTGCGAACCGAATTCGCTTGTTGTAAAGTCCCCGCAGTAGCAGAAAATCATCGGGTTTTCAGGATGAAGGATTTCTATGCTTACCATCTATCAAGAGAGGGAAAAACATAAGGATTCGAGCACCGTCGGAAACACTCGAAGGTTTTTCCTGACCGCTGTTCGATTTAGCCTGGCCGGCTTACTTGCTCTGGCCCTGGTGCTGCTCCCGTGGGACAGCCATGTTTCCAATGGAAAGTTCGGAAAACCTCCAGTGCATGAAAAAATCGTTCGCGACCGATCTGGCCGGGACAATGATGCTTTCTCGATAGTTCTGGCCAACTTGCGGTTCTACTGGCGCGCAATCCGAAACACGCGTTACCTGACCATAATTGATTACAGCAAACCCTCTTATGTGAAAAGAATGTACCTGGTAGATATGGAGACCGGCAGGGTTGAGAAATATCTCGTCTCGCACGGCAAGAACTCGGGGTGGGCGCATGCGACCATGTTTTCAAACCGGCCTGAGTCGTTCCAGAGCAGCCGTGGATTTTTCGTTACGGGCAAAAGGTATTACGGAAAGCACGGCGTCGCACTTCAGTTGCACGGGCTGGAAGAAGGAATCAATGACAATGCCTTCATGCGCGGGATAGTGATGCATGGTTCCAACTACGTCAGCATGCGTTCGGTAATGCTCAACGGCGGCCGCCTGGGGCGAAGCCTCGGATGCCCTGCCATCCCGGCGGAAGCTGCGGAATCGGTGATAAACCGGATAAAGGGAGGCAGCCTTGTCTATATCCATGCAGGGTCTCCAACTTCCGCGCCTCCAAGCGTTCGGACAAAGAATGAAAAACAGAATTCGAAATTTAATTGAAGGATGCCTGCCGCATTGTGATTGCTGACGATTCACAGTCAGTGAAGAGTAGAAGCGGGTATGGATCAGAGCCCGATGCAACGTTCCTTCAAACTGAAGGGGTCGAAGATGAACCGATACGTGTGCGCGCTTTTCTCCGGCTGTCTGCTTTTCCTGCTCCTTACCTTTGCTCATACATGCGCCTTGTTGGCCGCTTCCCCTGCTGACCATTTCTACGTCTCCCCCTCCGGGGTCGATGGCGCAGGTAGAAACGGCTCCCTTACCGACCCGTGGCGCCATATAGGCTATGCGGTCGGCAGGACGGGGGTGGGAGGAGGGGATATTATTCATGTCCTGAGCGATGGAGTGGACGGAAACAACGATTATGTAGAAAATGTCATCGTCAATAAAAGCGTCGTGATACGAGCCGACGAGGGCGCCGCTTCACCACCGGTATTAATGGCGGCCTCGCCGGATAAAGATGCTCTCCACGTGGATTCCGACGGTGTGGAAATCAAGGGCCTCCGGATACACGGGGCGTTTGACGGCGCTGCCGGCATCCGCCTGGACAATGTGGTGGGCTGCCTGATCGAGGGGAATACCTGCGGCTTCGAGCCCGCAAAGAACAATTCCTGGGGTATCCTGGTCATTGGCGGCGCCAGAAACCAGGTCGTAGACAATTTCGCATCCTTCAATCTCTACAGCGGAATCGACGCCTTCGATTCCTCGGCAAATGTGATCCATGGCAACCGGGTCGAATTAAACGCAAGGGGAATCGGGATCAGCCAGTCCGGTTCGGCTAACATCATCACCTCCAACATTATCATTAACAATACCTCTTCCGGGGGAGGGACCGGGCTCCAATTCGGCGCGGTAACCAACCAAAATGTCGCTTCGGGAAACGTCATCCAGTCAAATCCAATTGGACTGGACCTCAACGGCATGGCGGGCGGGATCATTGGGGCAAACTTCTTTACCGGCAACGATGCCGGGCTGAATGTGCCCTTCTATGCGTACTCAAACGAGGTTTTTCTCAACGATTTTTCGGACAACACCGTTAATATCGATTCCGATGCCAGCAACTATGGCCTCGGATCGGATTCACTCCTCTTTTATACCTATTACAACTCGGTTTACGGCAAATCGCTAATGGGCAACTACTACTCGGACTATGCCGGGAGCGACGCCGACGGCAATGGAATCGGCGATACGCCCCACGGCGACGCCACCTTTTCGGATGCTCATCCGCTTGCTCAATCTCCGCACACCACGGGACATTACCGGATGCACGGCTGGTCGCTGTGTTCGGTATCCGGCGGCTTTGGAAGCCTCTTTGAGAACGAATTCAACGAACCCGGGCAGGCTGTGCTTATTGGAGGGGCCTCTTCCGCCACATTCGCGACAACCGTGCCCGCACCTCAGCGGTGGGTGTTTGCGGGCGGCAGCAAGCCGGCAGAAACCACCTGGACGGGCTGGCTTACTTTCGCCTCCCCGCCTGCTGCCGGGTCTTCCGTAGCTGTGACGCTCGGCATCAGCGACCTTCACGCGAACTTCGAGCCCGTTGGTCCCTCGGCAACGATCACCGGAGACGGGACGAACCACATTTATCATTTTGCCGCTGAACAGCGCAACTTCATCCTGCCGAACGGCAAATACCTTGCGGTGCGTGTTACGAACAATAGCGCGACGAGCGTTCGGATCATGGTGGGAGGTATGGCCGGCATGCTCTTCGCTCCAGAAAGCAGCCGTAAGGCAGGCTACTGTCCACCTCTGCCCCTGCTTCTGCTGGATTGAAGTAAAATCGTTGTCCACAAAGACGCGAAGGCGCAAATAAAGAGTTAGAAGCCCGCGGCCCAAACCATATTGTTTTCCTCCGCTTTTTCTGCGATTCTCAGTCTCCCCTGCGCCTTCCCCGGGCGCGGGGACAGGCTGTACAGTCCGGTCAGGCAACATTCTCCCCGCTTTTACCGATCAGCTTTCTTCGCGCTCACTGCTTGTCAGCGGTGGATTCGACGGAAGCGGGAACCTTTTTCAGGATGGACTATGAAGCTTTTCTCCAATATTAAAGGGGATATTTTCGGCGGGATTTCCGCTACGATTATCCTGCTTCCTTCCGCAATAACCTTTGGTCTCATCGCCTTTGCTCCTCTGGGGGAAGCCTTTTCACCGCAGGCTGTGATGTACGGGATCTACGGCGCCATTTTCTGCACCTTCTTTGCCTCTCTTTTCGGAGGAAGCCCTTTTGTCATTTCCGGACCATCCGCCTCACTGTGTCTTGTGGCGGCCTCTTTCCTCGCGACCGTGTCCGAAAACGCGGCCATTCCTCAAACGGTCGATCAACATAATATTGTCCTGGTCGGACTGGTCGCTCTCTGCACGTTTGCAGGAGGCGCCTTCCAGGCTTTGTCCGCTACGCTGCGCCTCGGCAGCGCGATCAAATACATACCTTATCCCATCGTCGCGGGGTTCTCGAACGGTATCGCCGTGCTTCTGATCATCGGGCAGATCCGGCCGCTTCTCGGAGTGAGCGGCAAGACCCCCTTCGGGGATATCCTGAGAAATCCGGACGGTATTCAACCCCTGACCCTTTGCGTGGGTCTTTTCACTCTTTTGGTGATGTTTGTCTGTCAAAGATATGTCAGAAAGATTCCGGCAACCCTGGCCGGGCTTGCCGTCGGCACGCCTTTTTACTACGCCGTGGCCGCTGCTGCCGGTTCTTTGGCGCTGAGTCCGGTGATCGGCTCGATTGAAGGCGGTTTTCCACGTCCCGATCTGCTTATGGAACTCTTTAGCCTTACCGGAGGCGAGGCCGTTCGGGCGCTCTACCCGCAGATCATCGCCACGGGGCTTGTTATGGCGGTTTTCGGCTCGCTCCTCTCCCTGCTCACTTCCATCTCCATAGACAATACACTCGGAACACGCCATGACAGCAACCGTGAGCTGCTGGGGCAGGGGATCGGGAATATGGTTTGCGGGATTTTCGGTGGAATCCCGGGATGCGCAGCGGTTCCAAGAACCCTGGCAAGTTACCGGTCGGGCGGGCGGACCCCTTTTGCGGGGATGGTCTGCGGGCTGATCCACCTTCTGATCGCGCTGATGCTCGGCTCTTTGGTCGGGAAGCTCCCTATCGTCGTTTTTGCCGCAATCGCCTTCATGACGGGGGTAAACATCCTGGACCGGTGGATGTTGAATCTCACCAGGAAATCCGCTCTCATGTTCCGGCAGGACGGGTTTTCCTCCTTCCGGCGCCAGGGAGATGTCCTGGTCGATCTGGCCATGGCCTTGCTGGTCACCGGATTGATCATAGGCGGCAACCTGGTTTTTGCCGTTGGCGCAGGGGTGGTGCTGGCCTCGGCCCTTTTCATCGTGAAAATGGGCAAATCCATTATCAGGCGCAGGTACTGCGCCGATAAGGTGCGATCCAGGCGGGTAAGGCCCGAAAAGCAGATGGAGATATTGAGAAACGAAGGCTGGAGAATTGTTGTCTTCGAACTCGAGGGATCGCTCTTCTTCGGATCTGCCGAAAAGCTCGCAAAGGAAATCGAACTCTCACTCGGCGAGGCCTCCTATTGCATTCTGGATATGAGGCGTGTCGGTTACACGGACAGCACGGGAGCCAATATCATCCTGCAAACCTGTAAATCGGTTGTGAGAAACGGACAGAAGATGTTGATCGCCAACGTGGGAAAAAGCCTCCATCTGAAGCAGTTCCTGAACACGTTGGACGCCACCGGCGTCATCAATGAAAGTGACTACTTCCCGGACATCGATGCGGCGCTGGAATGGGCGGAGCAGGACCTGCTCGCAAATACGACTCCGCCGTCGGAATGCTGTGAGGAAGTTGCCCTGGAACAGATGGATATCATGGAAGATCTCAGCGCGAGCGAGCTGGAGGTTCTCAAGAAGCGACTCGTGCGGGAAACCTATGCCAAAGGAGAGTTGATTATACCGGAAGGGGATGACGGCAGGGATCTCTACCTGCTGTGCAAAGGGTCCGTCACCGTCGGCATTCCGCGCCCCAATGGCGAAGGCCTTGTCCGCCTGGTCGCATACTGCCCCGGCATTACCTTTGGAGAAATGTCTCTTCTGGACGGCAGGTTCAGGTCCGCGAATGTATCCGCCGAAGAAGACTGCCTCTTATATAGACTTGCTTACAAAGACTACCTGTCCCTGCACCGGGAAAGACCCGAGCTTGTCATCAAACTTCTCTCCAATATCGGCAAAATCCTCTCCCGAAACCTGCGCCTGAGCAACGAAGAACGGATGCTGCTGGAGCAGAGTTAGAGCCGGAGCTTGGATGTACTACTGTAAACGAATCAGGAATAGTGTTTGATTGGGCGACCGTTGACGCCCTATCAGAGCATCTGCGATAATCTGCGACATCTGTGGATGAAATAAAAAGGCTATTATCCGCAGATGTCGCAGATCTTCGCAGATAAAGGCACTCATTCTGACGACGTTGCGATTTTTCACTAGCAAAAATGGGCAGTAGCGGGAAATAGATTGATTTGTTGAAGTTATCTGAGATAGTAACACTACTTCTCTTATAGTGGTGGGGACTACTGTAAACTGCTGCCTGACAATAGGCATTACATATAAGTAGTTATTCCGGAATGGGAATAAGTGTTTATATTTGCCATTTTCCTGAGCACTAGTCAACTATCCGGCAAGATGCAATTCTCCATATTACCCTCGCGAAGGGCAGCAATAATGAAAACCACGGCTTTGTTGTTTGCACTGGCAGGCACACTCTTTGCCTTGGCCATCGGGGTCTCGCCCGGTATTGCCGCCACGCCGACTCTGTGCACAATCGCATCAACGACGATACGGCATACACCAGCAGCACGGATGTTACCTTAACGCTGTCCGCGAGCGGCGCAAGCCAGATGCGCTTTCAGAATGAGAATCTGGGCTGGAGTTCATGGGTGGCTTACTCCACGACCAAGAGCCATCAGCTCAGCAGCGGACAGGGGACAAAAACGGTGTGGGTGGAGTTTACGGATGGCGCCGGGCATATTTCCGCCCCTGTGGGCGATACCATTATCCTGGACACCACCGCTCCGACAGGTTGCTCGATCAATAGCGGCGACGCTTACACCGCCTACACCACCGTCAACTTGACGCTTGCAGCCACAGGCGCCGCCCAAATGTGCTTCAGCAACAACAACGCCACATGGTCCGAATGGATGGCGTACGCAACCAACAGAGCCTGGGATCTCAGCTCCGGTGACGGACCAAAGACTGTCTACGCCCGATTCATGGATGCAGCCGGCAATATCTCCACCGCCGTCAGCGACATCATCACCCTCGACACCGCGGCTCCGGAGTACTGTTCGCTCAGTATCAACTCCGGCGCAGCCTACACCAACAGCCTGAACGTCACTCTGAGTCTATCCGCCGAAGGCGCCCGCCA
This sequence comes from uncultured Syntrophobacter sp., assembly GCA_964539645.1. Lineage (GTDB taxonomy): Bacteria > Desulfobacterota > Syntrophobacteria > Syntrophobacterales > Syntrophobacteraceae > SbD1. The sequence goes on along the minus strand of CAZIJV010000022.1, from coordinate 41,223 downwards.
GATGCGTTTCAGCAATAATCAGAGTACGTGGTCCAGTTGGGTAAGTTATGCCACCACTGCCGCCTGGTCCCTGACAGAGGGGGAAGGCACAAAATGGGTTTACGCGCAGTTCAGGGATGCTGCGGGAAATACGGCGGATTGGGTCCAGGACAGCATTATCCTGGATACGATCCCTCCCCCGCCAACGGCACGATCAGCATCAATGGCGGCGCGGCATACACGACCATGATATCCGTCACCCTGACCGTGTCCGCTACCGGCGCCGGCCAGATGTCCTTCAGCAACGACAGTTATGCATGGTCAGCATGGCAGGCTTACGGCGCCGCCAAGGCATGGAATCTTGAAAGCGGCGACGGCGTCAGGACAGTATACGTCCGGTTCCGCGATACGGCAGGCAACATTTCCGCCTTGGTCAGCGATGATATTATGCGGGACAGCACCCCACCGACAGGGAGTATTTCCATTAACGGCGGGGCCGAATGCTCTACCTCTGCCAATGTCGCTCTGGCCGTTTCCGCCACGGAAGCCGTCGAGATGCGCTTTACCAATGACAACACCACTTGGCCCTCCTGGGAGGCTTACGGCGCCGCCAAAGCCTGGACCCTCAGCAACGGTGACGGCAACAAAACGGTTTATGCCCAGTTCCGGGATCTGGCAGGCAATGTGGAGACTGTCGCCGACAGCATCTTGCTGGACACTATCGCACCAGCGGGCACAGTCGTTATCAATGGCGGGGCCGCTTCCACCAACAACGCTATCGTCACCCTGACCTTTTCGGCCCCCGGCGCCATCCAGATGCGCGTGAGGAACGACGCCTGGACAGAATGGCTGCCTTACAGCACCACCGGTTCATGGTCTCTTACCAGCGGTGAGGGCCTCAAGACGGTGTGCGTCCAGTTCAGGGATGCGGCAGGTAATGTGGCTGAGGCGCAAGACAGCATCAACCTGAATGTTTCCCGCGATCTGACTCCGATCCTGTTACTCCTGCAGGATGATCAGCAGGCGCCCCCGGAGTCGTCCCCCCCTGAGCGCCATATGTACCAGGAACGAGAGCAGGGGTGCACGCACCTACGTTTTCGACGTTGTGAACAAGCATGGGGGAAGTGAAAAATTGAATCGGAAGCTTATCGGCCGCAGCACTTTTTGAACTTCTTCCCGGAGCCGCAGGGGCAGGGCTCATTGCGGCCCGGTGAGCGCGCCAAGGGGGGCGGAATCACTTTATCGACATGCCCGCTCAGGCGCGCAATCTCCTGCCCGATAGGCTTGATCCTTTGCATGCGCTCGTTGAGAAGAGCGCGCGCGCCTGCCTCCTTTCGGGCCTGTTTCCACAGGCGGCGAAGCATTTTCTCGTTTCCGCCGTCGCCCATGAGACCCGCGAACTTGCCTTCAGGAAGAGTGACCGATACGGCCCCGAAATTCTCCAATCCGTTCGAGGTGACCCGTGAGAAATGGATACCCGCTTCCCTGCATGAACAGCCGGGGCTGATGCAGTACATGTCCTCAGCCCAGAAGACATCTTCCTTCAGGGGAAAAAGAATGTTGCTATCGTCCGGGAAGACTTCGCACCAGGAGACCATGTCGCCGGGCTCCCACCAGCTCCAGTCCATCCTTTTCCAGCGGTCCTGGTCCACTCCTTTCGCAAATCTCCACCGCTTTCTCAGCCTGTTTAACTGGTAGTCGTCCATACCTTTTTTGAGCCAGCCGAGCAGTTCCTCGTCGCGTCGTTCCATGGGCGCGGAGGAATTGAAGCTCACCTCGCCCGAGTCCACGTCAACCGTTGCAGAGAGGCGCCTCAGCGGGGGCGGATCGACCGGGTCGCCCTCCCTCCGTCTGAAGGAATAGCTCAATTGGTTCTTCTTGAACTCGATGTTTTCGTAGCGATCGTCAACGACCACCCCATCGACCATGACGTCCCGGCAATCGCACGCCGGAGAGGTACACGCATACGTCCTGATCAGGAGCCTGCGGTGCAGGCTGCCGGGGGTTTCTTCCTTCCAGATAGCTATAGGACCACCTCCATCCAGTACGAGTTCCACAGCAGGCCTTTCCTGCATGCCGATTCCTCCTGTATTCCAGGTTGTTTAGTCGATCCCGATTCCGTACCCGTTTATACCGTTTATACCGCGCGGCTATTCCGACTCGGAAGATGGCTTGGCCACAATTGACGGAGCGCTCTGACGATTGGGTCCGGCAACCGCCCGTACGGCAATGTCCTGCACTTTGCCGTAAGCGCCTTCCAACTGCTCGGTCAGTTTCTCGATCTGCTTCTGCTGCGCGGACACCGCCTGCTCGAAAGCATCGATCCGGGCTTGAAGCACGTTTTTCTCCCCTTCGAAGCCCTTGGTCAGCAGTTGTTCGTTTTTGGCCGCCTCCGCGGTAATCCTTGAGGTCACATCGCCTACCGCCTTGTCGACGGCCCTTTCGAGTTCTTTGGGAAAAGCATCCACCCTGGTCTGCAGGTCGTTCATAATCTTTTCCCGCTCGCTAACCGCCTGCTCCCGTTCCTGGAGTTCCAGATCCTTGGCTCTTGTCTGCTTGTCGAACTCTTCTTTCCTGTCCCGCAGTTCCTTGTCCAGCCTGGCGATCTCATCGGCGAGCGCGTTGGTCTTCTGCTCTTTTTCGCGCTTGAACTTGTATTCGTACTCCTCCTTCTCACGGCGGCGCTGCTTGTCTTCCTGTTCTTTCTGTTCCTTCAAATCCTCGGCATATTGTTTCTTCTGACTCTCCCACCCGGTCTTTGTCTGGTTTATCTCCTGATCGAGAAGTTCTTTACGCCGCGCCATGTCGTCCTCGAACGACGTTCTCTGCTGCTTTTGCGCCTCGATGAGAGCGGCGAGCGTGAAGGCGGATTTTTCAATATCGAAAAGCTCCCGCAACTCGGCTTCTTTTAGCTCGATCGCCTTTTTGAGCTTGTTATAGCGCTCGGTTTCTCCCTCGAGTTTGACGGCGATCTCAGTCAATGCCTTGCCGGTTTCACCGATCAGATCGTTTACTTTCCTGATAACCCCGTCTCTGCTCACCGAGTCGGCTGTTTGTATGACCTCCTGCTTTTCCCGCTCCGCTTTGACCTTTTCGGGTTTGAGTTCCGTTTGAGCCCGGGTTTCATGCTCCCGGAGGAGTTTGTTGTACGCATCAAGTATTTCCTTTTTGGTGCTGGTTGCTGAAATGCCGGGAGCACTTTCCGTCTTCGTTGTCATGGCTGTCTCCAGTTATCTGCTGGTTAGCTGGCGAGTGTCCCTCTTCATATCGCCCGGCGCGGGTGAATGCAAGCGTAAGGTTCATGGTGGAATATGATCGCAGGGAAGGAGTAAAGGACGGCTGTGACTTCTTGCTCTTCAGAATGACAAAGGGAACCGCCGTGGGGCGATTCCCTTTGTTACTGTTGAATTGAGCGGCTCAGGCTTCTTCTTTCCCGTCTTCTTTCGCCGGCGCCGCAGTCACGTTTTCGGGGGCGGTGGTCGGCGCAGGCGCTGGAGGCGCCGCTGCTTCAGGCTCCGGCGTGGCGCAGGCAGTGGCGCGAGGGGTATAGGTCTGCTTCTTGACGGGAATCGTCGCCAGCAGGTCGGGCTCCAATCCGTTTATGATCTTGTCGACATCTTTGAGGTCCAGGGTTTCACGTTCCAGCAGCGCGTGGGCGATCCCGTCGAGGATGGCATTGTGCTTGGTGAGCAATCCCCGCGCCCGCAGATAGTTCTCATCGACGATCCGCCTGACTTCCTTGTCTATGTTTAGAGCGGTTTGTTCGCTGAAATCGCGCTGATGGCCGATTTCGCGACCGAGGAAAGGCTGTTCGTCGCGCCTTCCGAAGGTCACCGGCCCCATTTTTTCGCTCATCCCCCATTCACAGACCATCCTGCGCGCGATCTGGGTGGCCCTTTCGATATCGTTTGCAGCACCGGTGGTATTCATGTTGAAGGAGATCTCCTCGGCCACGCGGCCACCCATCAGGATGGAGATGTTGTCCAGTAGGAATTCCTTCGAATAGGTATGGCGGTCGTCCTGGGGCAGTTGCTGAGTGAGTCCCAGTGCGCGGCCGCGAGGTATGATGGTCACCTTGTGCAGGGGGTCCGCGCTTGGAAGCAGCCTGGCCACCAGGGCATGTCCTGCTTCGTGAAAGGCGGTGATGCGCTTTTCCTCGTCGCTCAGGATCATGCTCTTGCGCTCGAGCCCCATCATGACTTTATCCTTGGCGTCCTCGAAATCGCACATGGCGATGAGGTCCCTGTTCTTCCGGGCGGCGAGGAGCGCGGCTTCGTTGACGAGGTTCTCCAGGTCGGCGCCGGAAAAGCCCGGGGTTCCTTTAGCCAGGGTGAAGACATCCACATCGGGAGCAAGCGGTTTGGCGGCAATATGAACTTTGAGAATTCCCTCACGTCCGCGTATATCGGGTACGGGTACGACGACCTGCCTGTCGAACCTTCCCGGACGGAGCAGAGCGGGATCGAGAACGTCTGGCCTGTTGGTTGCGGCAATGAGTATAACGCCCTCGTTTGACTCGAAACCGTCCATTTCCACAAGAAGCTGATTCAGGGTCTGTTCGCGCTCGTCATGTCCTCCGCCGAGGCCTGCCCCGCGGTGCCTGCCGACCGCATCGATTTCATCGATGAAAATAATGCAGGGAGCGTTTTTCTTGCCCTGGAGGAACAGGTCGCGAACACGCGATGCGCCCACACCGACAAACATTTCGACGAAATCCGAACCGCTGATCGAGAAAAAAGGCACTCCGGCTTCACCGGCGATGGCTCGCGCAAGCAGTGTCTTGCCGGTTCCCGGCGCACCAACGAGCAGGACTCCTTTGGGGATTCTGCCGCCCAGCCGTGTGAATTTCTTAGGGTCCTTGAGGAACTCGACTATTTCCTGCAACTCTTCTTTAGCCTCATCGACTCCGGCCACATCGTTGAAGAGCACTTTCTTGGAGCTCTCGTTCAGCAGCCTGGCGCGGCTCTTGCCGAAGCTCATGGCCTTTCCGCCGCCCATCTGCATCTGGCGCATGAAAAATATCCACACGCCCACCAGCAGGAGCATCGGGAGCCAGTTGAGAAGCATCATGTACCAGGGGGAGTCCTCGGTCGGCTTTGCCTGGATGTTCACGCCGTGTTCCCGCAGAGTCCTGATCATGTCCGCATCGCGGGGCACGAAAGTCTTGAATGTTTTTCCATCCGTAAAGGCGCCGAATACGTGATCGCCCTGGATGGTCACCTGGGCGACTTCACCTTTTTGAACCGAGGTCAGAAACTGGCTGTAGGTGGTTTCGAGACTGGTTCTTTGCGGCTGGTGAAACATATTGAAAAGAAGAATCACCATCAGGCTGATGACCAGCCAGAGAGCTAAATTCTTATAAAATGGACTCAATTATGAAGCCTCCTTGACTCTCTCTATTTGCAGTTTGCCCGGGATGAAAAGTCGCTGCCGGGCGCGTAACGCAAAATTATCACTCATAACAGACCCCATGTCCAGTGACTCGAAGCCGGAATCTGAAAAAATGTTCGCGGCAATCGCATTACTGCTGCAAAAGAGCGTCTTTCCCGGTGCTTTCTATTCGGAACAAAAAGCTGAAAGCGAAAGCGCCCGCAGCGTTTATTAATGCAGTAATCACAAATCCGGTTTGAAAACCGAATTCGCCCGTGATGACTCCCATGCTCAAGGCGCTTGCCATCATACCTATATAAATACAGGTATTATAGCCTCCCATCGCAAGTCCTTTCGAGTCAGGCGGGACAACCTGGGCGATCAAAGCGCCGACAGCGGTAAAGGCAAAGCTCATGGCGACGCCCATGAGAAAAGCGCCGGCCAGAAAAGATATCAGCGATGTGGAGATCCCCATCCAGGCGATGGCCGCTGAATAGCCGAGCATTCCGGCCAGCACCAGGCGGCTTCGGTCTGAGACCCAGTCGCTGAGGTGGCCGAAAGGAATGCGGCAAAGGGCGTTCACAAGAGCCTGTGTCCCGAATATAAGACCGATTTCTCCAACTCCTACTCCCTGGTCGCTTGCATGAAGCGGCGTGAAGGTGACAAAAACGCCCAGACCGTAACAACTTGCAAATGTAACCAGCCAGCAGGCGAGGAGTCTGCGGTTCTTCAGGAGCCCACGGATGACCAGGCGGTGGCCCCCGGCAGGCTGGGCCTGCGGGTGAAGATCTCTAGGCCCGGGGATGAACTCCGTGACGATCAGGAACATGAGAAACGTAATGACTCCTGAAATAATCAATGCGCCCTCAAAGCTCACCATCTGTCCCACGGCGCCCCCCATTGCAGGGCCAAGGCTCATCCCGCCGTACATAGCCATGGTGTACCAGCCGTAGGTGCGTCCCAGGTGAGTCTTTGGGGAAAAATCCGTGACCAGAGACATCATGGTCGGTGCGAATGCGGCAAGCCCGGCGCCCGAAAAGAGGTAGACAACCGTCAATTGCCAGGGGGAGCGGCAGTAGCCGAGGAGAACGGAGCTTATTGCCGAGACCAGCAGTCCGGCAAGGATGAGCCTCTTACGACCGAGCCGGTCGGACAGGATGCCGAGCGGAAGACAGAGAAGCGCAGCGCTTAGCATGAAGGAAGAGGTTATTATACCGATCTGCAGGGTATCTGCCCCGAGGGTGCGCGCGAAAAGGGGCAGAACCGGAATGCGCATGTACGCTCCGGAATAGCACCCGAAGCAGACGGCGCAACAGATTACAAGAAGCGTGGAGTAAGATAGCATCAGACTGACTGTTTCGCCCGAAACCGCCGGGTATCGATGCCGTACTTCTCGACCTTATACTGGACGATCCTTTTCGTCGTGCCCAGGAGACGGGCAGCCTGAGACTGGTTGCCGTGCACATCTTTGAGAGCATCGGTAATCAGGTCCCGCTCGAAGGCGCTGGTGAGCGCTTCGAGTTTGCCCCGGCTGACGTTCTGCAGGCCCTGAGGTTTCATCTGAAGAGTGGGGGGAAGATGCCAGGAGTCTATCGCATTGTCCTGTGATAGCAGAACTGCGCGCTCGATACAGTTCTCGAGTTCCCGGACATTTCCCGGCCAGTGATAGGACATCAGCATGTCTATGGCGCTGGTGGTGATCCGCTTAATGTCTTTTCCGAATTCCCGCGCATATCTGAGAACGAAATAATCGGCCAGGAGCAGTATATCCGGCCCGCGTTCGCGCAGTGGAGGCAGAAAGACCGGAAACACATTGAGCCTGTAGAAGAGGTCCTGCCGGAAGTTACCATGGGAGACTTCCGATTCGAGATCCTTGTTGGAGGCGGTAATAACACGAACGTCGACCTTGACGGTTCTCGATGAACCGAGAGGCTGGAACTCCCTCTCCTGCAGGACTCGCAGCAGCTTCGCCTGGGCGATGGGCGAGAGTTCTCCGACTTCGTCCAGAAATATCGTGCCGCCCTGCGCCTCCTCAAAACGTCCGCGCCTCCTGGTGATGGCCCCCGTGAAGGCGCCTTTCTCATGGCCGAAGAGTTCACTCTCCAGCAGCGTGTCGGGCATGGCGGCGCAGTTCACCTGTACGAGCGGGCCGCTTCGCCGACGGCTGTTTTCATGAATCGCTTTTGCCGCCAGTTCTTTCCCTGTGCCGGTTTCGCCCGCAATAAGCACGGTCGTGTTCGTGTCTGCGACCTGGTCGATCAGGCGCAAAACTTCCTGAACCACCTTTGAGCGGCCTATAATGTTCGTGGTCGGTCGCCTGGCCTCAGCCAGCATGCGCCTGAGGCCCCTGTTTTCCTCTTCCACGGCTCGGAAATGAACGACCTTCCCCAGCAGTTCGGCGACCGCGCTGAGAATGGCGACCTCCTCGGTGATTACCTCCACCTTATGTGCCAGTTTATCGGCTGAAAGCACGCCGACGCAGCGTCCCTGGTAAAAAATCGGAACGCATAAAAAGGCCAACTCTGCTCTATTGAGTGATTTCCGGGCGCCCGTGCGGTCCAGAAACAGTGTCTCATCACTCAGGTTCGCTATCGCCATCGGGCGACCAGTCTGGGCAACCTTGCCCGTTATTCCCTCACCCGGACGGTAGCAGATTTTGCCGGTCTCGACATCCACGCCTCGTGCTACATCAAGCCATGCTTCACCCGTTTGCAGATCCAGGATGGAAATCATCCCGCGTTCCATGCCGAGGCGGCTGCTGAGGACGTCGAGAGTCTCCTGAAGCTGGTCCTTCAATTCATTGGGTTGTGAAAGGACTCTGGCTATCTCGTGAAGGGCTCTGAGTTCAATAAGGCTGAAATTGTCAGGCATTTTTTAACCTACTCTAAAAATTAGACTATTTTCGTTGCATTGGAATTCAGAAGTAACAAATTTGAACAATTTTGTCACTTGAAATACCCTGATCACCACGGGTCTTTGATCGCTGCAGCTCCTCTGGAAGACTATCTGTTGCGCATTACGGGGTTGAAATTATCTCTTCCCGTCCTTAAGGGTCTTTGTAGCCGATGTTTGTTTATTTCCGGGCCTCTCTTTCCCCGTATGAGGATGCCTCAACCGATGTGGCCGAGGTCTCCCGCGACTGGTATTTCGCAGCTTTGATTCGAGGAATGTTATGAAACCCTATGAAGCTCCCCTGGTGTCTCCCGCCTGGAGGTACGCCGTTGCGCTCACCATCGTGGTCGGGATGGCGATTTTGATCTACATTTCCGCATCTGCCTACAGGGATGCTCCTCCGATTCCGGACAAAGTGGTCGATCACACCGGCAAGACGATCTTTACCGGTGAGGAGGTCAGAGCGGGACAGGAGGTCTTTCTCAAATACGGCCTCATGACGAATGGTTCCATCTGGGGACACGGCGCCTACCTCGGGCCTGATTTCTCGGCGCTTTACCTTCACAAGCTGGGGGAGCATGCCGCGGAGGTTTCCGCTCAAAGACTATTCAAGGTTCCATTCTCCGAACTTCCGCCGACCAGGATCGAAATGGTGGGCGCCGAGGTCGCCGGGATCGTCAAGGAAAACCGCTACGATCCCGCTACTCGCACACTCGTCTACACTCAGGAGGAGGTGGAATCTTTTCTTCAGCAAATACCTTTCTGGGAGAAGCATTTCGCACTTCCGGCCACCAGCGGCGGGCTGCCTGCCGGGTACATCGGCAATTCGGATGAACTGAGGAAGCTCACAGCTTTTTTTTCCTGGACGGCATGGGCTGCGGTGGCGAATCGGCCTGGAAAAGGGTACTCTTATACGAACAACTTTCCCTATGACCCTCTTGTAGGAAATCGCCCAACCCCGGATGCGCTTCTATGGAGCATGTTGAGCATAATTACCTTTTTGGGCGGCTTGGCGCTGGTGCTATTCATATTTGGCAAATCCGAGTACCTGGGCTGGAAGGCATCCGATATTCCGCATCAGCCCAGACTGCTGCCTGGAAAGGCTACCGAGAGTCAGCGGGCTGTCGTGAAGTTCTTCGTGGCGGTCAGCCTTCTTTTCCTGGCCCAGGTGCTGGTCGGGGGCGCTACCGCGCACTACAGGGCCGAACCCGGCAGCTTTTACGGCTTTGACCTTTCCAGTATTCTGCCGAGCAACATCCTGAGAACCTGGCACCTTCAACTGGCCCTGTTCTGGGTTGCTACCGCTTATATAGCGGGCGGTCTTCTTCTGGCGCCTTCGCTTTCGGAAACCGAGGCGCGTGGCCAGAGATTTGGAGTGAACATCCTGTTCTGGGCGCTTGTGCTGGTTGTCGGCGGGAGCCTTTTGGGGGAACTGCTGGGAATACGCCAGCTTCTGGGCGATTTGTGGTTTTGGTTCGGCCACCAGGGCTGGGAGTTTCTGGAACTGGGGCGCATGTGGCAGGTCCTGCTGACCGTTGGATTCGTGCTCTGGCTTGTCCTGGTCTTTCGCGGAGTGGGAAGGGGAACCCGCAGCAGCGATCATGGAGAATTGGCCAAACTCTTTCTGCTCGCAGCCGCGACTATACCTCTTTTCTACCTGCCTGCCTTCTTCTTCGATAAATCCTCAAACTATTCCGTAGTGGACATGTGGCGTTTCTGGATAATTCACCTTTGGGTCGAAGGATTTTTCGAGGTTTTCGTCACGGCCATGGTGGCGGTGATCTTCTACCAGTTGGGCCTGGTTTCTCACCGGACGGCACTGCGCGTCATCTACCTGGACTCCATCCTTTTCCTGGGGGGGGGAATCATCGGGACGGCGCATCACTGGTACTGGACAGGACAATCGGTCGTGACAATGGCCTTTGCCGCCATGTACTCTGCCATGGAGGTGGTCCCGCTCACCCTGCTCACTTTTGAGGCGTGGTCATTCGTGAGACTTACCCGGAAGGATTGCTCCGCGTGCGGCGCCATTCCGCACAAATGGGCCTTCTACTTTCTGATGGCGGTCGGTTTCTGGAATTTTGTAGGGGCAGGGGTTTTCGGCTTTCTGATAAACCTGCCGATCGTGAGCTACTACGAGGCCGGAACGATGCTCACCCCTAACCACGGCCACGCGGCCTTTATGGGTGCTTTCGGCATGCTGGCGATGGCTCTGCTCGTGCTCGCGCTTCGTCACGTGCTGACGGATGAAGAGTGGAAGGGACCGGAGAAATACATCAGGGTCTCCTTTTGGGGACTTAATACCGGCCTTGCCCTGATGATCGTCTTGAATCTCTTCCCGGGCGGGGTCATGCAACTTCGGGATGTGCTGGAAAACGGCTACTGGCATGCCAGGAGCCTCGCCTACACGGATGAGGGGTTTGTAAAGATGATCGAGTGGTTCCGTTTGCCCGGAGATGCCGTTTTTATCGTCTTCGGTGTATTACCCGCGGTTGTTGCCTCTCTGCAAGCCTACGGGAGGATGCTCGCGCAGGGAAGAGAGAAGTAGCCGGAGGGAAGGGAAAATAATGTCGCCGCCTGCGGATGCGAACCGCTCGCAGGCGCGGCCGCTCCTCAGACGCCTTTTCCGCCCTGAATCTCCCGGCTTGTGAGCTATGAATTGCCGTTCATTTCCGTGCGGAAGGCTATTTTCTCTTCAGCACGAAGACCTGCTTTACCGGCATTGCGCCTACCACGTCTCGGGCCTCCGAGAGTTGGGCCGGTTGCGCCTCAAGGTCTTCCCACGACTGCAGAAGCACGCACTCTCCATCTTTTTTGATCAGAATCGGCACGGTCTTCCTGGATGGCTTCTTGCCCTCGAATACCATGTTGCCGGGCTCTTCCGGTCGCACGAGCTTGCATTCGACGCTGAAGGATTCGACCGCCTGGTACAGGGTAGAGGCAGTGTAGTCATCCCTGGAAAAAGGCTTGATCCTGCCTTCCTCCAGGAGAAAAACATCGCTTCCATTTTCCTGCTTGCTGCTCTCTTTCTCGGTGGCGCCTTGCTCGGGCATTTCCATAAAATCTTTCCTCTCCTCCCTTTCAAGAAAAGAAAGCTGGTTTTTTGAGGCTTCCGCGCTATCCCTTCGCTTCATAATAAAATACTCCTTAAATTTGCCGGAATTCCTTAACATTTCAAAGACCTGACCGGCTTCCCCCTCGCGCCCGCGGCCACGCAGTTCATAGCAGTCCTGCCGGCACAGGATGCACCTGAACGCAGGGATTCTGCACTCGTCGTTTTTGCACCAGACGTATTGGGTCATCAGAGATTCGCTCAATTGGGATGTGTACAGGTGAAGCATTCTAACCTATTCCAATTTCGAATCATACCTAAATGGAAGGGCGTAGACAATTTTCGGAAACACCGGGGGCAGGGAAAATAAGCTTGATCGGATGGTTTTTCTGTTCCAGAATACCAGAATCAGATGAAGCAGACAAACCGGCCGCACACATTTTCTTGGGGGGAGATGGAATGACTGACAGGAAAGCGATTCTTGGAAAATGTCGAATCGTCGTGACCATGCTCGCGGCGCTCGCTCTCGCATCATGCGGCGGATTCAGCAGCAGCAGTGAAAAGAAAGAGAAGGAGCTGAACGCCTCGGTCGAGGCATTCAACAGTTCGTTCCGGTGGGAAGACTATAAAAGCGCCTCACGCTTTGTCGATGTGGATAAAAAAGAGCTGTTCTGGGCCGAAGTGGATAAGTTCAAGGGTAAGATACGGCTGGTCGATTTCCAGATAAGGGAAGTGGAACAAGACCAGCAGGCAAAAAAAGGCACTGCCATTCTCTACTACCAGTATTACCGTACCGATTCCCCATCGTTGCAAACCGTGACCTTTACCCAGAAATGGTACTTCTCGGAAAAGGACAAGGGCTGGAAGCTGTGGCAAAGCGGCTACGGGGCAATCACCAAGCAGTCGTCGGGAATATGAGGAGCTATGAGCAGTGAGCAAAAGAGTGAAGAGTGAAGAGTGAAGAGAAGGGGCTGTTGTCCCAAGTGTTGAGGGACAAGCCTTTGTTGAATTTATCTCCTGACTCCGCGAATCTACGCATCGTCATTCCTACGGCTTTAGGCGGGAACCCAGCGTCTTCCATCAGGACCGGCAAGACAACATCTCTGTATTTCCGCTAAAGAAACGCGAATGACGGATTTTGGAGGTCCAGCGGCGGAAGGCCCTTAGATGTCCAAGGGGAAATATCTCACGGTTGGCGCAGGCAACAAATCACGGGCGCCAACCTCGTGATGGTCCTGTGCGGGAATATCTGCTCAGGGGTTTACGATTTCGATTTCAAAAAGGCCTGGCCAGTACTTGCCTGTGACGAAGATCCTGTCTCTTGCCGCATCGTAGGCAATGCCGTTAAGGGTCTCCGCATTGCTAACCACCGATATTTCCTTCCGCAGGTCCGACATATCGATCCAGCCGATGACCTTGCCGTCCTCGGGCGAGATCCTGGCTATCAGGTCTTTCATCCAAATATTGGCAAAAATCTCACCCCTGACGAACTCAAGCTCGTTTAGATGAGTGACCGGTTTGCCTCCATGGAGTACTGCCAGGGTCTTCTCCTTCTCGAAGGTGTCAGGGTTCAGGTAGGTGAGGGTGCTGGTTCCGTTGCTCATGATGAGGCTTTTGCCGTCATGGGTTATTCCCCATCCCTCAGTGGCATAGCTGAATTCGCGCTTGACGGCGAAGGAGTCCAGGTCATAGACGAATCCTTTACCCGATTGCCAGGTGAGCTGTATGAGGGAGTTTTTCCATATTGTCAGCCCTTCTCCAAAGTATTGGTCAGGCAGGTTGTACTTCTTAACCACCCGCCCGGTTTCCGGTTCCACCTTTCGAATGCCCGAGATCCCCTTCAGGCCCGTACTCTCGTAAAGGAATCCTTTTGCATAGAGGAGTCCCTGGGTGAATGCCTCTGGATCATGAGGGTATTCTTTTACGATTTTAATTTTGTACACCGGGATCGGATGGGAAACTGAGGAATGGCCGCCAGTGGTCGAGGGGGGCTGCGTTCCGGCATAAAGAAGGCAGGGAGGACCCGGAAGGAACGGGTTTCCCTGCCCCTGGAAATCGATGAGCAATAGAGACAACGAAACGATCAGGGCGGCAGCCGATCTCAGGCTATGCGCTCTGGCCATTGATTACCGTTCTTCCGACGCTGAAATAGCTGAACCCGAGCTGCCTCATCGCAGCAGGCCTGTAGACATTGCGAAGGTCCACAAAGACGGGTTTGTTGAGGGCCTTGTGGATTCGCAGCAAATCGAGCGCGCGGTATTCGTTCCATTCCGTCATGAGTACAACGGCGTCCGCCCCTTCGCAAGCTTCATAGGGGCTTGAGCAAAATTTCACCCCCGCCAGCAGCCTGGCTGCTTCCTCCATGGCTTGAGGATCGTGGGCGCGCACCGATGCGCCATGTTCGACCAGTTTCGATATGATGGTTATCGCCGGTGAATCCCGGACGTCGTCCGTTTCGGGCTTGAATGAGAGGCCCAACACAGCGATGGTCTTTCCTCCCTCATTGCCTCCGAGGGCCTGGCGGATTTTACGGGTCATTCGCGCCTTCTGTGCTGCGTTTACCTCGATTACGGCCTCAATTATCCGGCAGGCGACACCGTTTTCCTGCGCGATTCTCAGCAGGGCCTGGGTGTCTTTCGGAAAGCAGGAGCCGCCGTAGCCGGGGCCAGCGTGCAGGAACTTCTTTCCAATTCTGCCGTCGAGACCGATTCCCTTGGCGACGTCCTGAACATTACCGCCGATCTCTTCGCATAGATTTGCTATTTCGTTGATAAAGCTGATCTTGGTGGCCAGGAATGCATTAGCCGCGTATTTGATCAGCTCCGCGGTCTCGATGGTGGTGATGACGAAAGGCGTCTCGATGAGGAACAACGGCCGGTAAACTGACTGGAGAGTCTCTTCGGCTTTTTTGGAATCCACTCCCAGCACCACGCGATCCGGGCGCATGAAATCGTTGATTGCGGCGCCTTCACGCAGGAACTCCGGGTTGCTCGCAACGTCAAAACTCGCCTGCGGGTTGGTCTCCGAGATGATCCTTTTCACCTGTGAAGCAGTTCCTACGGGCACCGTGCTTTTGTTCACCACGACCGTATAGTCGCGCAGGAAGGGGGCAATCTGCCTGGCCGCTTCGTATACATAGGAGAGATCGGCATATCCGTCACCGCGGCGCGATGCGGGTGTGCCGACTGCAATGAAGATCACTTCGGCCTCCGGGATACCGGGGCTGTAATCGGTGGAAAAAATAAGCCGTCCGGCCTGGCAATTCTTCTTTACTAACGCTTCCAGCCCCGGTTCATAGATGGGGATGTTTACTTCCTTGAGCCTGCTTATTTTGGTTTTGTCATAATCTATGCAAGTGACCTCGTGGCCGAATTCGGCAAAGCAGGCCCCGCTTACCAGTCCCACGTATCCTGTTCCGATGACTGCTATTTTCATGGATTGTCAACCTCTGCAAAAGTGGATAAACTCTCCGAAAATCTTCCGGAGAAGAAGCTGGTCCGGCGCCCGGATTCAGCGGTCAGATACTTATCAATTTTGTGAAATAACTTCAAGATTTCTTAATAGACAATAGCATCACGGGCGGAGCGACATTCAGATCCCGGCTTATCCGCGTTGCGTACTGCAACGAACAGGAAGAGAAGGCTCAAGAAGATCTCGAAAGGAATGCATCCACTGCCTCGATAAACTCCTCCGGAAATACCGCTGGACGGCCCGAAAACCTTACGCACACCATGTTTAGAAGCGCCTGAGTGCAGAGTTGCTTTTCAGCGGATTTCAGTTCCTGACGATCTGAGATGTTCCGGTTTCCCTCTGCCTGTTGTTCCCCTACTCTGTCTTCTCTAAAGATCAGTTGTGAAAAGGCAAGGCTGCGCCTGCGCATGCAGGAAATGCCGGTGTGTATCTCCAGCAGATCGTCGTAACCGATTGGCCTCCTGTAGGTGCATGTTGACTCAACCACGGTGAGGTGCATCTGCAGCTCCATGAAGCGGCGGTAAGGAAAACCGATCTCTCTTAAAAATTCCTCACGTGCAAGCTCAAACAGGTGGAAATAATTACCATGATATACGGCCTGTCCCAGGTCCACCTCAAAAAGCGGGACACGAAGGCGCGATATGTGGTAGGAAATGCCTTGTCCATTCGCACTCTGAGAATCCCGAGTAATTATCTTTTGAGATAAGGCGGCATTCATATTTTTTTGTGCTCCTCCTGGAAAATTGAGGGTATATTCATAATAGGGGGAACGATTGGCTGGACCCCGCAATGGGCAAAATATCCCGGAGAGGTGTTCCTGTTGGCTATATTTCCAATAATGAACGGTACGAAGCAGAAGCGCTACCGTTCTAAACAACGGCAAAGCCCCTTGTCAATGAAATCCTCCGGAGGGGCGTACTCATTTAAACTCTATCGCAGTCTTCGTCCCGTCATGGAACGTATCGGCACTCCCGCGCCGATGCCTTTCGTGCCCGATCCCTACCAACTGGAGGCGCTGGAAGCGGTTGCGGAATCGGATGTTCTTGTCACCGCTCCCACCGGCGCCGGGAAAACCTATATCGCAGTTGAAGCAATAGGGAAAATATTCAAGGGGGGCGGGAAGAGCTGGTACGCCTCGCCGCTCAAAGCCTTATCCAATGCCAAGTACGAGGAATTTCGAGACATTTTTGGACTGGAAAATGTCGGGATACTCACAGGGGACCGGAAGGAGAACACACAGGCCCCCGTCGTGGTCGGCACCACAGAAATCTTGCGAAATCAGCTCTACGATACCATGCACCGGGGAGAGGATCTTGAAATCGACCTGGTGGTTCTCGATGAGGCCCATTACCTGGGCGATGGGGACAGGGGCGTCGTTTGGGAAGAGGTGCTTATCTACCTGCCCCCCAGGGTCAGGCTCCTCCTGCTCTCTGCAACCATCCAAAACGCACAGGAAGTCTGCAACTGGCTCTCCTGGATGCGCGGATCACCCTGCAACTGGGTGGCGGCTTATGAAAGGCCTGTCCCGCTCTTTCCGCTCTTTCTTTTTCCGACTGGAGAGCTTGCGCCGCTGGGATCGCGGCGGGGATTGCTCCCTCGGATCGAAAGAATTGATACGAAGACCCTTCCCCGAAGTGAGGTGCCTGAAATCCCGAAGATTCTGGAAGTCCTTCGCAAAGCCAACCTGCTTCCCGCCATCTTCTTTTTGAAGTCGAGGTCCGATTGCGATAAAGCGGTTTCATTCTGCCGACCGGAATACGGCTCGTCCGAGCGCTCAGATTCCGATGCGTTCGATGAGAGGCTCGACCAATTGTTGCGGACAAATCCTTTTCTGAAGAACCACCAGCATCTCGCAACTCTTAAGGGCTGCCGGGTGGGATCGCATCATGGGGGGCAACTGCCGCACTGGAAGCTTTTCCTCGAGAAGATGATGCAGGAAGGATACCTGGACGCCATTTTCTCCACTTCCACCATAGCGGCTGGTGTTAATTTCCCGGCTCGCACCGCCGTCATTTTTCAAAGCGACAGGTTCAACGGCAGGGAATTCGTGCCCCTGAGCGCAACCGACCTGCTCCAGATGACCGGGCGGGCGGGCCGTCGGGGGATGGACGAAATAGGGTTCGTGATGGTGATCCCCGGGCAGCACCAGGACCCGCAGTTGATATACGATCTTCTGAAATCGCCCCCCGACAGGATTCAAAGCCAGATTCGCGTCAATTTCTCCATGGTGTTGAATCTTCTCCTGTCACACTCGCCCGACGAGATTCGCAATCTTTTTGTCTCTTCGCTGGCAACCTTCCAGAACATGAGCCGCGATACCCGTTCCATGAAGAAGCTGGAGAGCATTCGGACTGAATTGGAACAGTGGAGATCGGAGATGGCTTGCGGCTCGGTTGAGGATTTGATCGAGATTCGCCCGCAGTACGCGGAGGCTGCCGATCAGCATCGAAGGATGCGCAAGGCGCTGAAAAAAAAGCCCAGGTACAAGGATTTCATTCAACTGCTGGCCCCCGGGCGGATTTTTCTGAGCAACCGGGGGACTCCCTACCTGTGTGTCGGATGGCCTGACCTCGGATACAGGAATGTGGATGCAGCCCGCCTCGCCACGCCAATCCGGTTCCGAAGAGGGCGGATGAGAACTCATCGGGTTGCCTTCCAGCGCATCCGGAACGTAAGCATCCTGCTTGATTCCGTTCCCGAACCGGACGAGCGGGAGACGTGGGAGAAACTTGTAGGGCGTGCCTCGGAGGGCGAATTCAAGCCGATAGAGATCGATGCGCCGGTCTCGCCTGCTGTCGATATGGAGGCGAGGAAATTTGCGGCTCTGACCAGCAGGCTCGATAGGTATCCTTGCGAAAAATGTTCCCTGTTTGGACCGTGCCAGAAGGAAACGGAGCATCCTTTCTCAACGGCGCTGAGACGGTACTTTCATTATTACTCTAAAGTCGATTCAGCGCAGGAGCAGCTCTGGCGATCCTTTATCAGGCACTACCGCCTGCTGCAGGCGGAAGGGTATGTGAGCGAGGGGGGGAAGCTGACCGCGGACGGCATGTGGGCCTCTAAATTGAGGATTGACCAGCCATTGCTCATTTCCGAGGGGATTCGCAAAGAGGTCTTTCCTCAGAACCGTCCGGAGTTGCTCGCTGCTCTTATCGCCCCTTTTGTCATGGACAGGGACAGGCAGGGAGAGGTGCAGCTTGCCTCGCTTGTCTGGAAGTATCCCGACCTGGCAAAGCCTTATTTTCAGATGTTGAAGTCTCTCCAACGACTGCGCGAGCGACTGCAGGGTGAAGGATTCGAGATTCCGCCGTTGCCTTTCTGGGCGGTGATCACGATTTATTATTGGGCCAAGGGCCTGTCCTGGGACCAGGTCCGCGAGATTTCCGGAATGGACGAAGGGGATCTTGCAATGCTGGTTTTGAGAACAGCCGACCATTTGCGCCAGATCGAATCATTGTCCGAATCGCACGCGGAGCTGGCCAACAGCGCCGGCGAAGCCATTCGCCTGCTTTTGCGGGAGCCGGTTCTGGCCCCCTGAGCGGATTATTCTCCTCTGTGCGCTGTCAATTTGCCAGAAAAAGCTTGACAGAACGTTCTCGATTAAAATATATAAGGCAATTCCAAATATTTTGCTCAGAGGAGGCGTCGTGATGGTAAAAAGCCCGTGTATTAACTGTGATCGAGCCAGTGAAGACAAGAATAAATGTTTGGATAGCTGCGAAAGGCTCAAGGAATACCAGGAAATGATCCTGAAGCAGGGAATCTACGCGACAATGTAAGTAACGGGCGATAAGGCCATTCCGAGCGGCCGAGGGGGGCCGCTTTTTTTATCCTGCCGGATTTCTAACGGCAGTAAAGCCAGTTTGGAGGTTTTGAAGTATGTACGCCATTTTTAAATCCGGCGGCAGGCAGTATGAAGCCAGGCCCGGCCATGTGATCAGGATGGAAAAAATAGCAGGCGAGGTTGGAGACAATATCAGCTTGGGTGAAGTTCTGCTGGTTTCCGACGGCGAGGATATCCGTGTGGGGCAGCCTCTGGTGGAAGGTGTTACCGTACAGGCGCGGATAGTTGAGCAGGGCCGACTCCCAAAGATCGTCATCTTCAAGCATAAGCGGCGCAAAGACTATCGGAAAAAACAGGGGCACAGGCAGGCATTCACTGCCGTGCGCGTTGAAAATATCGGGTAATCGACCGGTGCGGCAGTCCCTTGTTTGAATGGGCTTGCCGGAGTTCCCGGTTTTGTGGAGGAAATCATGGCACATAAAAAGGCGGGAGGAAGCTCCCGAAACGGTCGCGACAGCGCCGGCCAGCGAAGGGGCGTTAAAAAATACGGCGGCGAAACCGTTCGCGCGGGCAACATTATAGTGCGCCAGTTGGGTACTCACTTTCATCCCGGCAACAACGTGGGTATGGGGAGAGATTATACCCTTTTTGCTTTGATCGACGGGGTTGTCACCTTCGAGCAGAAGGACAAGACGCGGCAGAAAATCAGCGTCTACCCTGCAAGCGCCCCCCAATAAGTTCTTCTCCGGTATTCCTGAAGGAATGGCTCCCCTCCATCGAATGGTGTGAGGGGAGTTTTGTTTGGAAGAGAATTATAGATAATGAAATTCGTCGATGAGGTGAAGATCAAAATCGCCGCGGGTAAAGGCGGAGGCGGATGTGTCAGCTTCCGGCGTGAGAAGTATGTTCCCCGCGGGGGACCGGATGGAGGCGACGGCGGCAGTGGCGGAAGCGTTATACTCGCGGCTTCCGAGAGAAAGCACAGTCTCCTCGATTTTCGATACCGGAGTCTTTTTAGGGCTGCTTCCGGCAGGGGCGGCGCGGGACAGAACCGGCATGGACGCAGCGGAGAAGACCTGATCCTCGAGGTACCCGTGGGCACGATCGTCCGGGATGCCGAAACCGAAGAGATTCTCGTCGATCTCACTGCGCCGGGACAACGTTGGATTGCCGCTAAAGGCGGCAGGGGCGGCAAGGGAAATGCTCACTTTGCTTCTTCGACCCATCGGACGCCGCGCTTTGCCCAGGAGGGCGAACCGGGCGAAGAGCGGGAATTGAAGCTCGAACTCAAACTGATCGCCGATGTGGGACTGGTTGGACTTCCCAATGCCGGCAAATCTACCCTTATTTCCGTGGTCTCCGCGGCCAGGCCCAAGATAGCCGATTATCCGTTCACCACACTGGTTCCCAATCTTGGTGTGGTTCAGTACGACAGGGACGCGCAGCCTTTCGTGATAGCCGATGTCCCCGGCCTTATAGAGGGGGCCCATGAGGGCGCGGGACTGGGCATCAGGTTCCTCAAGCATATAGAGCGAACTCGCCTCCTGCTGCATGTAATCGACATATCTCTTCTTTCTTCAGACAATATATTGCAGCCTTTCAAACAGATAGAACATGAACTGAGGAGTTATTCGTCATTATTTCAGGAAAAACCCCGAATAATCGTGCTGAACAAGATGGATCTCATTGAAAGCAGCACAGAATTGGATAAATTTTCTAAGGCCTACGGTAAGCTCGGCTATCCGGTCTTTCTTGTTTCTTCCGTGAAAAAGGAAGGGATTCGCGAGCTGATCCGGTTTCTGACCGGTAAACTAGCCGAAATGGATGAAGAATCTCTCCCGGGGGATGAAGAAAATCTTTGACTTGATGCCGTGGAAAAAAGGGAATAATCTTTTTTAGCTACGATTTCTTCTTTCCAAGGCTCTTGACTTCAATCTTATGATTGAACAAATCGCCTGAAGAAACTATATTAGGCGGAGCTTTGAGCCGGGATTATCCTCCTGCCTGGAAAATATTGATAAATCAAAGGATTATGAACTATGAGCTATGATGTTGGGGTCGATATAGGGTCGGTCAGCATCAATTGTGTTATAGTGGACGAAAATGGCAATATTGTCCAAGAGATGGCTTACCTGCGGCATTTTGGCCTGATTTACGAGGAAACCCACAAGCTCCTCGAAAGTATCCTTGAACAGTTTCGCTCTGAGAACTCAGGCGGGGTCCGGTCCGTGACCTTCACCGGCGTACATGGGGAGTTGCTCGCTCAAAAGCTCTCCGCGCCTTCGGAAGTGGAAACCATCGCACAGGTATTGGGCGCCATCCGTGTCATGCCGGGAGTGCGGACGATCATCTCCGTAGGCGGACAGGACGCCGCGGTCTTTCAGCTTGCGCACAATGGGGCAGAGTGGCACCTGGAGTCCTTCAATATCAACGGTCCCTGCGCCTCCGGGACCGGATCATTCATTGACCAGCAGGCGGAGCGTCTTGCTCAATCGATCTATGGCCCCGATTTTTCCATGGACCAGGAAAAACTGCAGCAGACCCTCGATGATTTTATCTCGCTCGGGCTAAAGAGCACCTATCCCGCTCCGGTTGCCTGCCGCTGCACGGTTTTCACCAAATCGGACATGATCCATCTGCAAAACAAGGGAGAGAGTCTTCCCAATATCATCGCCGGCCTCCACTTCGGTAATGCAGCCAACTACATGAGCACCATCATAGGCAACCGCGAACTCTTCGACCCGATTGTCTTCATCGGCGGCATGGCTTCCAACCAGCTCCAGGTAAAGGCCTTCAAGCATTATTTCCCATCACTTACCGTGCCTCGGCATCACACCTCCCTCGGCGCTCTCGGTGCGGCGCTGCAGGCGCAGAAACAGGGCTGGCGGAACGACATCGATCTTTCCCGCCTCGTACGGAAAGATTCGCAGGCCGCCTACACGTTCCCGAAAGCCGAGCGGCTGGAACTCCGGCATACCGATTTCGACCAGGAGAATTCCCTTGCTCCCTGGACAAAGAAGAAGGGCAAGGCTGTCGAGGCATACCTGGGAATCGATATTGGTTCGACAACGACGAAATATGCTCTTATCAGCGAGCAGGGACAGATTCTTCATAAGTGCTATGTGCCGACACAGGGAAAGCCCATCGAGGTTACGCAACGGCTGTTGCACACCCTGCAGAGCGCGGTCGGGAAGAAGGTCAAGCTCATGGCGATCGCCACCACCGGTTCGGGGCGTAACGTCGTCGGCGATTTTCTCAGCGCGGATCTCATCATCGATGAAATTACGGCTCATGCGCGCGGCGCGGTTGAAATCGACCCCGCGGTGGACACGATTTTCGAGATCGGCGGGCAGGATTCCAAATACATTATGATCGAGAACACCCATCCGCTCGACTTTGACATGAACAAGGTCTGCGCGGCTGGGACGGGCAGCTTTCTCCACGAACTCGCAAACAAGATGAAGATCAATATTGTGAAGGAATTTCAGGATATTGCGCTTTCATCGAAAAGCCCGATCCATTTGGCAGAGCGTTGCACCGTTTTCATGGAATCGGACCTTGTCAGCTACCTTCAGAAGGGCGGAGAGCGCGAAGACCTGATCGCGGGGTTGTGCTATGCGATTGTCTACAATTACCTCAACCGGGTCGTGGAAAAACGCTACATCGGCAAGCGGGTGATGTTCCTTGGTGGGCCGTCTCTGAATAAAGGAATCGTCGCCGCCTTCGAAAAAGTGCTCAAACGCGGCGTGCTGGTCCCCAGGCACCGTGAGGTCATGGGCGCCTTCGGCTCGGCTCTTGCCGTGATGGAACTCTACAAGAAACAGGGTATGGAATATCGGAGGCGGGACCTGGACCAGCTTGCCTCCATGCAGGTGGATTTTTCGGAAAGCATCTGCCATGCCGACAGAAAGTGTCATAACGAATGTAAGCTCAAGGTTTACAGTTTCGGTGAGCGCAAAAGCGTTTGGGGCGGCGACTGCGGACGCTATGAAACCAGGGCCGAAGGAGGACGGGAGACGAATTATTTCCAGGTGCGCCAGAACCTGTTCGATGAGGCGCTGGCCGAAGGAAATCTTTTGACGGACGCTGAGACCGGGCGTCAGCCGCGGCCGGTGATCGGAATACCCCTTGCCCTCCACTCACTCGAGTGGGGCATTTTCTGGACCCATCTTTTCTCGGAGATGGGTTTCCCGGTTTTGCTCAGTCCCAAGACGACCAATAAGCTTGCCCTGCTCGGTGTGGAAAATGTCGTCTCGGAGGTTTGCTTCCCCGTAAAAGTATTCCATGGCCATGTGCGTTACCTGATGGACAGGGCCGAGTATCTTTTTCTGCCCAATGTCATCAATTCGCCGGTGCCGCAGCAGGATGAAATCGGGTATTTCTGCCCCCTGGTGCAGAGTTCCCAGTTCATGAGCAAATCTGCGCTCAGCATTGCGGACTCGCGGCTCATCAGTCCCACGATGCACCTCAAAGAAGATCCGGGAAACCTGGTCTATACCCTGGAGAAAGCCCTCCCTGCCAGTCTCCGGCCCGGCAGGACCGAGTTGGAGCGGGCTATCCGCAAAGCATGGGCCAGGCAGATGGAATTTCGCCGTAAGCTTATAGAGACGGGCACGGAAGCAATCGAAAGCATGGATGCTTCCGAACCTGTCTGGATTGTAACCGGTCGTCCCTACAATCTTTATGACGAACGGTTGAACCTCCAGCTTGGCAAGCAGTTGGCGAAGCTGGGAATAAAGGCTTTACCGATGGATCTGGTAAATGTCGACGCTGAGGACATGAGTGATTTTAAGCGCATGTTCTGGGGCCTCGGCGCCCGCATCATAAGAACGGCCAAGCGGATTCATCGTACTCCCAACTGGTATGGGGTACATCTCACAAACTTCAGTTGCGGGGCCGATTCATTTATCGAGCATTTCTATCGCCACCTCCTGAGGGAAAAACCGTCGCTAGTTCTCGAACTCGACGAGCACAGCGCGGTAGCAGGCCTGCTCACCCGTGTCGAAGCTTATAGAAACGTTGTGAAAAACCTGCAGGAAAAGCGGCTGGTGGTGGTTCCCACTCCCGATGACCATGACAGCCTGGAGGCAGCCGGGTAGTACGGGTAATCGTACATCGCGGAAATGCGCCGGTAATTTGCGTTTATTCGCGGTCGGCTCGTTCGAAGCGGACCGCTCCGGTTTGGCAACAAACGGTTCAGGATACTTCGTTATGTCAGTTGCAGAAAATCAACACTTCCATCGCTTCGGCGCTAATGTAAAGCAATTCGACGTCACCGGTAAGACTCTGCTCATTCCCGACATGGCGCCTTTTTCATCACGGGTCCTCGCGGCCGCTTTCCGCGCGGTCGGCGTGAACGCTCTCGTGATGGAGACCTACAAGGGGCTGCCGCTGGGCAAGGAATTCACTTCAGGAAAGGAATGCTTTCCCTGTCAGGTGACCTTGGGAGATATCCTTTATTTTCTCCAGGGAGAAAAGGATAGACTTGGATCGGCCTTTGTGCCCGAGAGATATGTCTATTTTCTTCCCGAGGCGGACGGTCCGTGCCGCTTTGGCATGTACAACAAGATGCAGCGCCTCGTTTTGGACAGATTCGAGGATTTTCGGGACATCCCTATTACCTACGTATCGACCAGGAATGCCTACTCTGCCGCTGATATCATGCCGAGCGAGGCCTCTTCGATCTTCAGAAGATTGAGCTATATGGCTATAATTATAGCGGATATTCTGGATCGTACAACCTGGCGCGTGCGTCCGTACGAAATACGGGCCGGCATTACGGACTCATTCATGGAGGAAGCGCTCGGAGCGGTGATCGCCGAGATCGAGAACAGGGGAGCATCGCTTGAGCTGAAACGGTTGCAGGGGCTTGTCGCTGACATCGTCTCCACGGCAAAGAGCTTTATCGATACTCGGCTGCCTCGGCGCCCGATGATCGGTATCATCGGGGAGATATACGTCCGTACGCATCCGGATTCGAATCAGGATATAGTACGGGTCTTGGAGCGCTTCGGCGCGGAAGTGGTGGTGGCTTCGATTGCGGAGTGGATAAACTACATCTCTTTCGATACAGCCAGAGACTTTAAGCGCGGTGTGAAGCTGGCCTTTTTGAACCGGGATTTCAGCTCACTGAGAAAAGACCTCAAAGGCCTGATCCACACGGAAATTGAAATGTACTATCAGCTCTTACGCCAGCATCAACTCTACGGCAGTGCGCTGAAATATCTTGATATCCAGAAAGACCACAGAATTGGGACTCTAGAAAAGCGGCTCGACAACGACCGGTTGTACAGCTTTGACATCGGAACTGAATCGGTCCTGAGTATCGGGGCGGCGCTGGAGCAGGTCCATGAGGGATTCGACGGCGTAGTCAACGTCTTTCCTTTCACCTGCATGCCGAGCGCAGTCTGTACGGCCGTCTTGAAGCCGCTTCTAAACAAAATGCGAATGCCCTACATCGACGCGCCATACGATGGGACTATTCAGCCCAACCGGGAAATAGCGCTACGCACCTTTGTCTATCAGGCAAAGCAGCGGCTGGAATCCCGGAAGTCGGGCGGAGGAAACGGCAAGGCATCGAAATGTCATATCAAACCATGATTATTAATGCCATCGATCCGGAAGAATTTCGGATCGCGGTAGTTGAAGGACATACCCTCGAAAGTTTTTTTATAGAAACCGCAACGCGCGGTAAGGTAGTGGGAAACCTCTACAAGGGTATAATAACGCACATCCAGTCCAGTCTGCAGGCTGCCTTTGTCAACTACGGCGCCGAGCGGAACGGCTTTCTTCCCTTCTCGGAAATTCATCCGGAATACTACGATTCTGAAGTTGAAGACCAGGTCAAGATCCAGGATGTAGTTCACCAGGGTCAGGAAGTCCTTGTGCAGGTGATCAAGGAGGAACTCGGCGCCAAGGGAGCTCTTCTGACTACATACGTCTCACTTGCCGGCAGAGACATTGTGCTCATGCCCGGCCAGGATCAACGCGGGGTTTCGCGTAAGATCGAAAACGGGGACAAGCGCGAACATATGAAAGAGCTTGCCCGGAGCCTGAAGGTTCCCGAAGAGTTCGGGGTCATCCTTCGCACGGCTGCCGAGAACCGCACCAAGAAAGAAGTCATCAAAGACCTGGACCACATCATGAAGATCTGGGAGGAAATAAAGAAAAGGGTCCAGGAAACTCCCGCTCCAGCGCTCATCTACAAGGAACAGGACCTCGCCATACGAATCATTCGCGATTACTTCACTGCAGGCATAAAGACTATCCTGGTGGACGACAGGGATGTCTACCGCCGGGTGAAGGAGTTCCTGGGCATCATAAGCCCGCGCAACCAGAAATCGGTCCGGCTCTACAAAGAAGAGGGTCCGATCTGCAGCAAGTACAACCTGGAGGAGCAGATTGCCCAGATATTCCGGCGGAAGGCTCCTCTCAAGTCCGGGGGGTACGTTGTCTTCGATCCGACGGAGGCGCTGGTCTCAATAGATGTGAACTCGGGGCGTACGACCGGTGAAGGGGCGATCGAGGAGATGGCCTACAAGGTCAATATGGAGGCGGCCACGGAGATTCCCCGTCAACTCAGGCTCCGCGATCTCGGTGGGCTTATAGTGATCGACTTCATCGATATGCGCGACCCCAGGCACGCACGCGAGGTGGAACGCCGACTGAAGGATGAGATCAAGAAGGATAAAGCGAAGATCACGATTGGCAGAATCTCCAAATTCGGCCTTCTTGAACTCTCCCGGCAACACCTGGGGCTGAATATCCTGCGCGGTTCCTACAGCGAATGCCCGGTTTGCCAGGGAGGAGGGCTTGTTCGTTCCACCGAGGCAACCGCCCTTTGCTATCTGCGGAAAATCTGGACTACGCTGGTACAGAAGAAACCGGCGGTGCTCAAGGCCACCCTGCCTGCGGATGCCGCAAGTTACCTGTTGAACCGGAAGCGCTCTGAAATCTCGAACCTGGAGAACCTGTACAAGGCCAGCATAATCATAGAGTCTTCCAGTACGGCCATGCCTCATGAGTGCAATATCGAAATAACCGCCCACGAAACCGTGAACGGGTGATTCCGGACAAGGGTGGGCACGGTTTCCCCTTACAAGGGTGACAAAGTACATGCGTGCTGGAAATCCCAGCGAGTGGGCAGGTGTTTGTGCATGTCGCCTCCAGAGCGCCGCCATGGAAGGCGGCTCCACCATTAAAAGGAAGAATTGTTTGCCTTGATTCTACAATATTCAAGGCTTCTGCCAGTCGCGTCGGGTAATTTATTCAGGAGGCTGAAGATGGTCCGCAAATGAAAAGCGCCGCCGTGGAAGGCGGCGCTACCGGAGCGAAGGCGCCTGCATTGTTCAACAATCCTGAAAAACCATGCACGAATATGTGGTAGCGCCGCCTTCCACGGCGGCGCTTCTCTTCCGGTCAGGCAAACAAATTCCCATGTAAGAAGCGTCACAGCCAAGGGTCCCCTTCATGTGCGACCAGTTGATGTTTGCATGGGTTCAGCCGGATGTACTCGACATGCATGGCAAAATCCTTCTCAGAACGAATCCGGTGATCCATGAAACGTGGCTGCCAGCGGATGATTTTCGCTGCGCCTTGCTGTCTTGAAACATGAAATACTCGTTGTTTTATACTACCGACGATAGACTCAATGACTTCATTTCCGAGCGGCGTTATCAGAGCGTGCCAGTGATCAGGCAGGATTACCAGGCCGCCAAGCCGGTAGGGACGTGCAAACCTGGTCGATCTACAGGCATCGAGTAATATCTGACAGGCCTCTTCAGCTTCGAAATAAGGGTTTCCCGCGCCCACCGCTTTGAAGAGTGAAACTCTCCATCTTTAATGGTGGTAATGGAAAACCCTGCCCGTGGCATTGTGATTCCCAACCGACATAGATAAAGATCGGCGCCGAGTCGGGATGCTCCGGGCAGATCAACCGTTAATTATCCGCGGGCTCATCCCGGCTTTCTGCCGCTTACCAGGCTCCAGTAGCCGAAAGTAGGCGTTATGTTTATGTCCCTGAAACCCGCCTTTATGAGCATATCCGAGAGTTCCGGCCCCGAATACTGCCTGCCGGTCGTCCAGAGAAGCATCTCCAGGCTGAATGCCGCCGCAGGAAAAGGACCGGTTTTTTCATTGTTGTAGAGCATCTCGTGAATCAGAATCATGCCGCCCGGTTCGAGGCTCTCGAAGCTCTTTCTCGTCAGGAACGCGCACTTGTCGGCCGGCCAGTCATGATAGATCATCGAATAGAAATGCAGATCCGCCGCAGGGTAGGGATCGCTCCACATATCCGCGCACGCTGTTTTGATCCGCTCGTCAAGCCCATACTGCGTCACGTACTCTTTTGATACCGAGCAGACATTGGGCCTCTCGAATAAGATGCCCTGCAGGTTAGGCCACCTTCGCAACGCCCCGATCGTATGCGCTCCGGATCCTCCGCCCACGTCGAGAAATATGTGGTTTCTTGAAAGGTCGATCAACTCCGGCCAGGCGAGAGCGGGCCCCATGCTTGTGGAATGCATTGCACGCGTGAATTTGGCTGCAAGAGTATCCTTTTCGTCATGGGCCTTGAAAAGATCCACCCCCTCGCCGTAAACCTGAGGAGAATCAGCGAGTACCGCCTGTTTTATCTTTTCATAGGAATAAACGGACGGGTTTGCTATTTTCAGATTCAGAAAGTCTCCAAAATAGGTCGGGCTCTCTTCGAGCAGATAGTCTTCCGAGACGGGGGTAAGATTATATTTCCCATTGTTCAGTTCCGCCAGTCCCATGACGGTGCAAATGGAAAGGAGCACCTCCGCGGGGCGCATGTGAATTCCGAGCGCATCGCAAACCTCGGAGAGGCTGCGAGGTCTTTCGGCAAGCAGCCTGAATAACTTCATCTCATGAGCCGCCAGCACGGCGAAACCCACGGTTAGATAAAAAGTGACATCCCAAAGCTGGTGGTCATCGGTTCGTGGTTTTTTTATATCCAGAGATCTGACGCTCATGGCTGCTCCTCGGTATAATCCATCCGGTGCGATTAAAAATGGCCGCAAAATAAATCCTGAATATAGGGTAATTGCCAATGGAGTGCTTCTCAATGGGTGCTGGGCAGGTAGGGAAAAATGGCGGAGTGGGAGAAAAGGGTGGTATTGTCTAATTTTTCTTCAGGGGAGAGCGAGGATCAAAAAGAATCCCCCGTGGTAACCACGGGGGAAAAAGGACTTGGCCGTGCACCCTCTGTCGGACTGGCCAAGACAGACCGCGCGCATCCGAGCGACCAAGTCAGATTTAACCACGACACAGCCGGGGGTACTTACCGCTGCTTCCTTCCGGACCTGACGGGGTTCGTACTCGTCTGTTGCGTGGTGTCCAACCGGCGCCGGGAATTGATACGGTCAGCTCAGCTCCGGGCCCTTCAAAAGGGGATTCAACCCCGCTGAAGCGGATCTCGGGCTACAGGGCACCGCTAGCTCCCCGTCTAGCACGGCCAAGAGGTTTTTCTGGCTGACAGAAATCAAATGATAACATTTGCGAAGCCGCTAGTCCATATGGAAAAATCAACAGTTCAGCGGTGATTATCTTGATTCTGTTGGTGATATTGCATCTTCGGAGCGGAAGGAGAAAAGCAGCATGGCTCACAGAAAAGGTCGAGAGATTCGCCTAGCAAGACGTCCGGTCGGAATGCCTGTAGAAGACGATTTCCTGATTGCTGAAGTCGATATTCCGGAACCGCGGGAAGGTGAAGTTCTGATCCGAAATATCTACATGTCGGTTGATCCCTACATGCGGATGCGCATGAACGATCAAAAAAGCTACATACCGTCCTATGAGCTTTTCAAACCGCTGGAGGGTGGTTGTGTCGGAGAGGTGCTAAGTTCCCGAACGCAGGCTTTCAAGAATGGCGATTACGTCCTGGGAACGAAAGGCTGGCGGGAATACTACCTTTCAGAGGGTTCGGACCTGACAATAATCGACCCCAATCTTGCGCCCATTCAGTCCTACCTCGGTGTAATGGGCATGACGGGACTGACCGCCTATGTCGGGCTGCTTGATATTGGTCGTCTGCAGGCGGGAGAAACGCTCTTAGTTTCGGCTGCATCGGGTGCAGTCGGTTCCATAGCAGCACAGATAGCGAAGATCAAGGGCTGCCGGGTGGTAGGCAGCGCGGGATCTGATGAGAAGGTCTCCTGGCTTCTGAGCCAGGCCGGATTAAACGCTGCCATGAACTACAAAAAGGTTGACGATCTGGATGCCGAACTCGGCAGGCTTTGTCCTGATGGAATAGACATCTACTACGACAATGTGGGTGGCAGGCACCTGGAAGCCGCACTGGAACATATGAAGTCACACGGAAGGATTGTGCTCTGCGGAATGATTTCACAGTACAATTCCGTTCGAAGAGAGCCAGGCCCGATGAACCTGTTCCAGGCAATAGTGAAAAGTCTGACTCTCAGAGGGTTTCTCGTCTTCGACCACATGAAGAGGCTGCCTTCCTTCTACGCGGACATGGCGAAGTGGACAGGCGAAGGCAGGATAAAGTGGAAGGAGACCATTCTCGAAGGCCTTGAAAAGGCTCCCAATGCCTTTATAGGGCTCTTTAAAGGCGAGAATTTCGGAAAAATGCTTGTCAAAACGGGTCCGGATTCTTCCTCATGAGTGTCCACCACAGGCTGCGACCAATGGGCGGGATCAAAAACACATGCTCTAAATTGAGAAATGCTGTATTAGTCAGTTAGCAAGAGAAACAGAGAAGTATATCCCATCGTGCGGTTTTCCTTCCCGGGCGGGCAAATGATGAAGGATGATGAGAAAAGTCGTGCGGAACTTCTGCGCGAAGTAACGGAACTGCGCCGCCGTATTCACGAGTTGGAGGCGTTGCGGGAGAATCATAAGAAAACCGAGGAGGCTCTGCGCGAAAGCGAAGAGCGGTTTCGATTCATGGCGGAGACGACCGGAGATGTGCTCTACCGTCTCAGATACGCTTCCATGAAATACGATTACATGAGCCCCTCCATCACCAAACTGACCGGGTACTCTCCGGGAGAAATCGATCTGATCGGTTTTTCCAATCTCATCGTAAGTATTGAGGATGCCGCCGAAAACAATCTCTCGGTAGCGGCCATTGCACAGTCGCGCAAGGAAGGGAAGACCGGCGAGTATAATGCGGACTACCTGGTCCGGACCAGGAATGGCGACTTGAAATGGCTCGGAGATCATTCTTTCCCCTGGCTCGATCCGGCCGGAAGGCTCGCGGGTTCAGTCGGAATTCTCAGCGATATAACCGAACGCAAAAAAATAGAGGCCACCCTCCGCGAGATGAACCAGGAACTGCAGCGCCTGGCCACTCTTGACGGTTTGACGCAGATAGCAAACCGCCACCGGTTCGACGAGTTTCTTGGCTTGGAATGGAAGCGCATGAAACGCGAGAAGGCCCCGATTTCCCTGATTCTGTGCGATATCGACCATTTCAAGCTCTATAATGATACCTACGGCCATCAGGCGGGCGATGACTGTCTTCGCTCGGTTGCCCGCACAATCAGCAGTTGCGTGAGACGGCCGATGGACCTGGCCGCCCGCTATGGCGGGGAGGAATTTGCGGTAATCCTGCCCAATACGGAGGCGGATGGAGCAGTACATATCGCCGATAGTATTCGAGAAGCGATTCAGGAACTGGCGATCAGGCACTCGCGCTCATCTACCGGCGAATATCTTACCCTGAGCTGTGGAGTTGCCTGCATGGTTCCCTTGGGTTCGGATTCTTATGAAATTCTTATCACCCTGGCGGACGAAGCCTTGTATGAGGCTAAGAACCTTGGCCGTAACCGGGCCGTTTTCAGGAATGCACCCAGGCTTGGTTGCGGGTGAGTGTGCGGTTGGCGAGCCTCGGAAGAAACCCTGTAGTCTCCTCATGAGACTTTCTCATCTCTCGTAAGCCATGCGGCGATTATGCCCGAGGCGAAGCCGAAGAAATGACCGGTCCAACTGACTCCGGGCAGGACAACAAATACGGAGAATACTGCCCATCCATAATAACAGGCTATGGCGACCGAAACCAACAGAGCCAACAGTTCCCGTCTGAAAAAACCGATGGCGAGAAGATAGCCCAGCAGTCCGAAAATGATGCCGCTCGCCCCGACATGGATTGTGTTGGTCGCGCCGAAAAGCCATGTTCCTCCGCCCCCGGCCAGCGCAATAATAACGATGGCCTTAAAGGTCAGTTTTCGACTGTACATAAGCGAGAAGAAAAGCAGCGCAGCAAGGGCGATGGAGTTGGAGGCAAGGTGCCTTATTCCCGCATGCAGGAAAGGAGCGACGATCAGGCCGGGCAGACCGTCGACCCTCCTCGGCCTGATGCCGTAGTTCAACAGGTTAAAAGGTAGAAACAGACCGGCGAAGTACACAATCCAAAGAAGAGCCACACAGGTGAAGGTAATCTCCAGATTGGTTCGAAAACTCATTGGCATATCTCTGCAAGTATAATGATTACCCCCGGTTCCCGTCGGGACGGAGATGCTGAATGGGGCTCCACTGAAAAGCATGTCGCCAGAGGTCCCTTATTATTACAGTCACTAGCAGGGTTCAAGAAAGGATTAAGAGATGAAGCCGCGGATCAGCATGATTACGCTCGGTGTGAGCGATCTTGTCGCATCGACCCGGTTCTATGGAGAAGGGTTAGGATTTCCACAGATGCCCGGTGAGAGTTCGGTAAGCTTTTTCACGTTGAATGGCGCCTGGCTGGCCCTCTACGGCAGGGAAGCACTGGCGGAGGATGCCGGAGTCCCGGCGGCCGGTTCAGGCTTTGCGGGCTTTACTCTGGCGCACAATGTTTCGTCACGGGCAGAGGTGGACAAAGTAATGGCCGAGGCTGTAAAAGCCGGGGCAAGACTCATCAAGGAACCCGGGGATGTATTCTGGGGCGGTTATTCAGGCTACTTCGAAGATCCTGACGGGTACCTGTGGGAAATCGCCTGGAACCCTCACTTCTGGGTGGGGCCGGAGGACAGTTGAACAAACGGCACGATTTCTTCCTGCCGTACCGGAGAATAGGCCCGATTAGCTCTCAGTATTTGGTTGCCGTGGCATGCTTATCGCCTTAAAATATCCTTCCCGCTCCGGCCGTTTCTTCGGACTCGAACCTATAAGAATCCAATGCCGGCGGGGCGGCAGCAGGTCCAAAATCAGGACATCTCCTTACCGGCTTTCCGGGCCGGTCTCGGGTTTGAATGGTCAAAGACTCCAAATACGCCGGACTATCTCGGGATGAGGAATTCATCTTCCGTTGAAGGACAGGTGTTGGAGAAAAAGGTTTAGACATGAACATCGCTCCCCTGGACGCGGATGAAATCCGCTGCAGGGTATCCCAGATTAAAGACCTGCCTGTTCTCTCTCCGGGGTTGGTGAAGATCCTCGATGTCCTGGCGAGGCAGACCGCTTCGGCCAATGAACTTGAAAGCCTGATCCGCTATGATCCGGGCCTCGCCGCCAGAGTCGTACGAATCGCAAACTCCACCTACTACGGCTGCCGCAGCGAGGTCCGAAGCCTCTCACGGACAATCCGTGTTGTCGGCTACGAACACCTCAAATCTATCTGCCTTTGTGCCCTTCTCTCGGATAATTCCGCGGAAGAATCGCTGCAAGAATCTGAACGGGAACGGATATGGAAACACTCCCTGGTCGTTGCCGGCGTTTCCTCTCTTATCGCGAGGAGACGCCCCTGGGTTTCCACGGAGGAGGCATACCTGCTGGGATTGTTGCACGATGTGGGCCGAATTGTTGTAGCTGCTGCCTACAGGGATCACTCTGCACTGATACTCGCACTTGCCTCAAAAAGAAATGTGCCGCACTGGAATGTGGAGCACCAATTCGGGCTGTCCCACACCCTGATCGGAAAGTGGGTGTCAACAAGGTGGGCATTCCCGCCATCGCTGCAGGCGGTAATCGAATTTCATCATGAACCCGAGCGCAGTTCTCATTACAGGCCCGAGATTCATCTCGTGGCGCTTGCAAATATCCTGGCCAATTCCGGGGAATACCCGGAGTACCTTACGGACGACTGTACGCGGACCTATTGTGAAAAACTCTTCATTAGCGACGATGAGTGGAAGGGATACAAGGGTGACCTGGAAAAGATCCGCTCCGAAGTCGACCAGTTCTGGAATTTGCTGATGTAGACCAGGTTGGCGCAAGAGTGCCTGTGATTGTCTGTCAATAATTGAAATTTCCGGAGGAATGCCTGAATGGCGACGCATAACCATACAATAGTGGAAGAATATGACGGAATGGTGGCTTTCGGTCTATCGCGGGAAGTGGATGAAAAATCGTTGATGTATTATCTGCAAAAATTCTCGGACGATGACCTGGTCCGAGTTCTCGTCCCACGTCTAAGCGAGGGCGAAATAGAAAACCTGTTCGGGTTGATTTCCGAACTGATGCGTAATCACCTGAATGATGACGAATATCACCGCCTGTTCCTGAAGGATGAACATCACCATGGGTGAAACGGAAGACGGAGAGCGGAGAGCGGATGGCGGAGAGATGGGGATTGGGTGATACGTAATTCCTCCTTCCTGTTTCCTATCTCTGAATTATTGCTTCAACCAGTTTCTCAGTCCGCTGATGAGGCGGTCGTTTTGTTCCGGAAGACGAACGGCTACCCTGAAGTGCCGGTCGTCTAGACCTTCAAACGAGCCGCAATCACGAACCAGTATCCGCTCCTGCGCGAACAGGCCCTCTTTCAGCACAGGTGCGGCGGGCAAATCTTCAGACAGGCGGACCAGCAGATAATTCGCCCTTCCAGGGTAGACTTTCAAGCCGCGCATGGCTGAAAGGGTGTCTGCGAGTCTTTGTCGCTCCCTTCCAACCAGTTCCAGGGTTTTTCCTCTGTATTCTTCCTGGTCGAGACAATAGGCGCCGGCTGCCTGGGCGAGGGTATTCACCGACCATGGCGGCAGATGCTTCCGGATCATCCGCACTATCTCGGGGGCGGCGATCACGTAGCCGATTCGCAGCCCGGGCAGGCCATAGAACTTGGTGAGGGAACGGATGAGCACCATATTATGCGCTCTGTCCAGGAACCGTTTCAGCGAAGCCTCCTCGCAAAAATCGACGAAAACCTCATCCATCAGGAAGTAGGTTTTCCCCCTGGAACTCCTGTCTGCAATCATCTGGCAGGTCTTATCATCAAGAAGGGCGCCGCCCGGACTGCCCGGATGTGTGAGAAGCACCGCCTCCGGGGTGTGCCTGTCCAGCGCCTCCTCCAGTTGGTCGCTCATGGGCTGGAAGAAATGATCGGAAGAAGAGAAAAGTCTTTTCAGCTCCACGCCCTGGATATCGAAGGATTTCGCATATTCGCCGAAGGTCGGAAGAACCGCGAGGGCATTGCTGATTCCGAGGGATTTTGGCAGCCAGTAGATAAGTTCGGTAGAGCCGTTGCCAACGGCTATACACTCCCGGGGAATGCCGTGAAAGCGGGAGATGGCTTCGATCAGGGTCTGGTTCCGGATGTCCGGGTAATGCTGGAGCCGGTGGAAGCAGTCGTGGAGAATCTTCTCCAGGCCGGGAGGAGGTCCCAGAGGATTGATGCTTGCGCTGTAGTCCAGGATCTCGTCGGGCGAGCACCCTATACGCTGTGCGTATTCGTATACATTCCCACCGTGGGCTATGGTCATGAAATTATCCTGATGTAAGCAGACAGTAAAAAAATCCCCCCTGCCCCCTGGGAAAGAGGGGTAATGAGTATCCCCTTGGCGTCAATATACCAGATCCAGCTAAAAAAGGCTGTTCAAAGCAAGGCTCGACATCAGGATGCAAAGCGCCATAAGAAAAGCCAGCCCTGATGTTATATACATCAGCCTGATCATTATCCCGTAAGTTTCCAGGGTGATGGCATGGAGCGGCTCGCCCAGCCGGGGCTTCTCGACAGCCTCCCCGAAATAGACATTGATACCGCCAAGTTCTATGCCGAGCGCTCCTGCTGCTGCTGATTCAGGATAGCCGGCGTTGGGGCTTTTCATTTTTCCGGCATCTCGCAGCATTGTCTGTCTTGCCTTGCGCCAATCCATCCCAATGCATGCCGAAGCTCCCACCATGAGCCAACCGCTGAGTCTCGCCGGTACGAAGTTCGCGACATCATCGGCACGCGCGGAAAACCAGCCGAAATAGCGGTAGCGGTCATTGAGGTATCCCAGCATGGAATCCATCGTGTTTATCGCTTTGTAAGCCATGGCCCCGACAGGTCCAAAGAGCGCCAGGTAAAAGAGGGGAGCGACTATTCCATCGGAAATATTTTCCGAAACAGTCTCGATCAATGCCCGAAGAATGCCTGCTTCATCCAAATGGGATGTATCGCGGCTCACGATGCGCGATAAGCGTTGGCGGGCAAGGTCAATATCCCCTTGACGCAGGGCAAGCGCGGTGTTCGATGCTTCCCTGTGGAGGCTGCGTGTGGCGAGAGTGGTATAACCGAGCCAGATCATGACGAGGTCGGCAAAAATCCAGCCCGCGGAACGGGCTATCTGGATCAGGAGGATAGATGAGCAGACAACCGCTGCAACCACGATCAACCAGAGAAACATCCCTGAGAGCCGCTGCAACAGAGGTGTTGCCTTTGCATCATAGAGGAGGTTTTCGAGCCGGAAGATCGCCTGACCGATCCACCGGATCGGGTGTGGAAACCATTCGGGATCGCCCGCCAGAAGGTCCAGGATATAGGCCGCGGCAAGGTGCCATGGAAGAAAACCCATTGCCTGTTGACTATCCTTTCATGATCGTCTGCAGTACCCGGTCCACATCGACGCTTTCCCTGATCAGGTCCGCCAGCAGATCGTATTGTTCCTCTTTCCAGAGCCTGTAGGTGAAGGTCTCTGAAACTGCGCCCAGGGATTTACCGCATCTGCATGCGGTTATCTTCAAAAAACGGTCACGCAGAGCGTCGTTGTCGAAGACCCCATGTATATAGGTCCCCCAGGCTCGACCGTCGGGTTGTATAAGACCGTCTTCGAGGTCCGCGGCCTTGCCGTCGCTCCGCACTATCCGGAAAAGCGGCAGCACTGCGCCGAGCGAGGTACTGCGGCCCATGTGAATTTCATATCCGGCAATAGCTCCACAATCGGCAAAAACGCCCGAATCGGATGCAGGCTCAGCTTCCACCTGAGAGGTGACCTTTTCCGGATACATCTCGGTTTCCATATCGAGAATTCCCAACCCGGGTATAGTATCAAGAGCGCTTTCCATACCGTGCGGGTCACGCACCACGCTCCCCATCATCTGGTATCCGCCGCAAAGCCCCACAACCGTGCCGCCCGATTTGTAGAAGGCCACAATTGCATCAGCCAAGCCGTTTTTGCGCAGGCGGTCAAGATCTTCGATGGTATTCTTGCTTCCCGGAATGATTACCGCATCGAAGGTGAAAACGTCAGCCGGGCTATCGAAATATACCAGGTCAACGCGCGCATCCTGCTCGAAGCAATCGAAGTCGGTGTAGTTGGAAATAAAAGGCAGCCGCACCACCCCAAGGCGGATCTTGCCTGCAGCGGACGACTCCCCCGGCCTTCGCATTCGCCGCCCAAGGGCGACGCTGTCTTCCTCGGGAATGGCGATATTCTCGAAATAGGGAACAACCCCGAAGACCGGCAAGCCTGACCGGGATTCGAGAATTCCGGTCCCGTCGGCAAAAAGTTCAGGGTCTCCACGAAATTTATTGACGATGAAACCGATGACCCTCTCGCGTTCGCGTGGTTCGAGCAATGCAAGGCTTCCCAGAAGGGCCGCGAAAATTCCACCCCTGTCGATGTCCCCTACCAGGATGCATTTGGCATCAGCCACCTCAGCCATCGCCATATTGACCAGGTCGTGTTTCTTCAAATTCAGCTCAACGGCGCTCCCGGCGCCCTCCATGACAATGATGTCGTTTCGGGAGGAGAGCCTTTCGAAGGCGGCGCGGACGACCGGGATCAGTTCCTGCTTGTATTCGTAATATTCCTTTGCCGAAAAGTTCCCAATCGATTTTCCCAGCACGATTACCTGTGATCCCATCTTCGAGGTGGGTTTCAGCAAAATGGGATTCATATCCACGTGCGGGTTTATTCCGGCGGCCTCGGCCTGTACTACCTGAGCGCGCCCCATCTCTCCGCCCTCGGGAGTGATGAATGAATTGAGGGCCATGTTCTGAGCCTTGAAGGGCGCCGCTCGAAGACCTTCCCTCTTGAAAAGGCGGCAAAATGCGGCGGCAAGGACGCTTTTGCCCACATCCGAGCCGGTTCCGAGAAACATGATAGCCTTACTGGACATTCGACTTCTTTTACCTCCGGTGCTTCCATTCGGCGCAGTGTTTTACGAATTCAGCCGCCGCCTCGGGCGCGCTCCCCCAATGCAGGTGTATGTAACTGGCAAGCACAGAGCCTGCCTGGTATCCCTCGGGACGGGGCTGCCGGTGTTTTCGCTTGCGCAATTCGTAGGCAAAGGGGATATGAGGAAAATCCTCCGGCGCGACGATTTCCGAATAGTGGAATTCATGGCCGCGCAATACCTTCCCGGGTTCTCCGAGCAAACATCCCTTGCGAAGCAGTACTTCAGTATATCCGAGTGCTCTGCGGCGAGAGAGCATACGTGTGCCGAACGGGAAGACCCCGGCCATAGGAAATCTATGCCCGTCAACCGTATCGATGAACCGTCCGAGGGTCATCAGGCCGCCGCACTCGGCGTAGATCGGCATTCCCTGCCGTGCCTTGGCGCTAAGCCCCTCCAGAAACTCACGGTTTTCGGAGAGAACTTCTGCATACAGTTCCGGATAACCGCCGCCCAGGTATATCCCGGAGCATTCCTCCGGAATCCCCTCGCCGGCCAGCGGGGAGAAGAAATGGAGCGTTGCCCCGGCCTGCTCCAGGAGTTCCAGGTTGTCAGGGTAATAGAAGCAGAAAGCCGCATCGCGCGCAACCGCAATCTCGGGATGGCTCGCCTCTAGGGGTTGAACGGCGGAACCGGATGGGATGCGCTCGACGTTGTATGCCGTAGATGCAAGCAGCAGGTCGAGATCGAGATGCTTTTCGACAAGCCCGGCCAGAGCATCCCGCCACGCAGTGTCCAGTTTCATTTCGTCCGCCGTGACCAGACCGAGGTGGCGCTCAGGTATCCGGATCTCTTCATCGCGGGGTATGCCGCCGAATACCCTGATTCCGGGGAGCGCCGATTCCACTGCTTCCTTCAGGTATTCCAGATGAGCCTCTCCGCCGATCCGGTTGAAAATAACTCCGCAGATCGTCAGCGCCGGATCGAAGTGAGTGAATCCGTATATCAGCGCCGCCGCGCTCCTGGCCATGCTGCGGGCATCGACCACCAGCACCGCGGGCGCCCGAAGCCATTTTGCCATCTCGGCGCTGCTCCCGGATTCCGAACCGCCTTCGTAGCCGTCATAGAGCCCCATAACCCCTTCAACGACTCCGACGTCAGCGTCTGCAAGAAGACGCTGGAACAGCTCTTCGTTCCAGGTGCGGCTGAGCATCCACCCGTCCAGGTTGCGCGACTCCAACCCGGAGATCTGCGTATGCAGTCCCGGATCGATGAAATCCGGACCAACCTTGAAGGGTTGAGCTCTCAGCCCACGCGCTTGAAGTGCGGCAAGCAATCCGAGGGTGATCGTCGTCTTACCGCATCCGCTGTGTGTGCCCGCAACCAGGAATGCCCTCCTGGCGCCTTGGTCTTTGTCCATCAAATTAACCGTCGAAGTCTATTCTTTTCCCGCTGTTCCAAAATGTTGCGGCAGTAGCCACATTCTGCGCCGAGGATGTCTCACCTTTCGGCGCCTCTCGTGAAGAAGCAATTTTATCCTACATTTGGGCTTCGCAGGCCAGTGTTTTATTATATAAAGAATATACGGAAAGAGCCGTGGATTTCCTTTGCCTGCGAAGTTAGATTTATTACTCGGGCATGACCGCCGCTATCCGCTATCACAGATCGGTAATTACCTGTACAGGAATTCCTTAGATATGGCGAATATTCTCGTTCTGGGCATCGGCAATCTGCTCCTCGGAGATGAAGGTGTCGGGGTTCACGCCGCTCAGGCGCTCATTCGGGAAGATTTGCCCGAAGGCGTCAGGGTGCTCGATATCGGAACGGCGATTCTCGATGCGCTTCTGGACCTCGAAACGGCTGATTTCGTTATCGTGGTGGATGCCGTAAAGGCTGACGGCGCCCCCGGGTCTGTCTACCGGATACCCTTCGACGAGATGATCCGTCCGGACTGCATCGCCTCGATGCATGGATTCGATCTGTCGCGCGTCCTTGCCCTGACACAAAGGCAGACCACACCTGAAGTGCTGGTTATCGGTATTGAGCCCGCCACAATGGAATGGGGACTCGAGCTTTCTCCCGAGGTGCAGAGCGCACTGCCCATAGTACTCGACCAGGTGAGAAAAGAAATAGCGCGTATGCTGCAGCAGATCGGCAAACAAGGTGATCCGGGGGAACACGAACTGCCCGCCGCATAGCTCCAGGTTAGATTAAACAGGGAGGCGTCCCTGCAAGTGGCGGTCTCCCTGTTCTTTTCTCTCCGGCATAATGCTCCTGCCCGGAAAAACCATTCCTTCGGATCGAAATCCTTCCGAATCTCTTGTTGCCTGCCGGTTGAGCGGTAAATGCAGTTTGACAAATATCATCCCTCCGAAATACACTTGCACCTGGGGTCGATCCGACGGCCCGATCCGATTCTGCCTGGTTTGCATTACACTGAAAATCAACCGGAGGTGATAGAGCATGCCTACATACGTCTGTTTTCTCAAGCCAACCCCCGAAGGAAACAAGGAAATAAAGAATTCACGCGCGCGATTCGACATGGGGAGAAAATCAGTCGAAGCGGCCGGTGGAGAGGTTCTCCAGGCCTACTACATCACGGGTCGCGGAGAATATTTGATCATCACCGAGTTTCCCGATGAGAAAACCAGGGTCAAAAGCGTCATCAATACACTCCAGCACGGAAATGTTCACTACGAGGTCTACAGCGCTCTGCCGATAGAAGAGTACCTGAAGCTGACAGATGAGGCATGACAGAGGAAGCTGTCGCCGCAGCACAGCAGAGAAGATGGATAATAACAGCGCGATGAGGGCGGCGGGCGCGGTATACTAAACCCAGTGGGCATGAGAAACCTGCCCAAACTGCGGCCTACGGCCCGCTCCGCATAATAGAGTAACCGGGTAACATCTCGCTCGTCATTCCGGCAGTCCCTCTGTGCCGGAATTCAGCCCAGCCGCCACGCCCCGGCCACGCTTTTAGCGTGGTTTGAACCATGGTGAGACTTCATTTTGTCACCCTGGCGTGATCCTCTAAAAATGAAGTCTCATATAGGCGTGCAAGTCCCCTCCTGGACACCCTGAAACCATGTAAAGGAGCCGCGTAGCCGGGCTTTTCGCAACAGTCAAAAGAAGACTGAGATGCAGTCCCCGGGCTCTTATGAAACTTCATTTTTAGAGGAACACGCCGGGATGATAAAAATAGTAGTAGGGCAGGCTGCTCATGCCCAACCACCCGCGTCTGCAAAATCATCACAGTGCTATGGGCAAGCGTAGGGTGGGCACGGTTTTTAGTGCCCACCGCTTTCGAGAAGAGTGTGTTTGCCCTCGGGACGGTGGGCACGATGAATCCCGTGCCCACCCTTCTATGGGTGCCGTCAAGCTAAATTTCTGGAACAGAAAAAAA
>CAZIJV010000021.1:0-83662 GCA_964539645.1 uncultured Syntrophobacter sp. | reverse complement strand
TGATCTCGAATGGATCAGCCAGGCCTAAATTGACGCTACCCTGTGATCAGATACCATTTTTTCTATGAGGGTGGTCCTGTTCAGCCCGAGCAGCTTTGCAGCTTTATTCTTAACCCCGCCGGACCGCTGCAGCGCGTCGAGAATCAACCGGTTTTCCAACTCATCCAGGGTTTCTTTCAGGTTTATCCCTTCTTCTCCAAGTTCGATACTCTTTGTCTCGACAGGCTGGGCAGTCTGCATTCTTTTCGGCAGATCCACAAGCTGGATCTCTTCACTGTCCGTCAGAATGACTAACCGCTCAATGACATTTTCCAACTCGCGGACGTTTCCGGGCCATTTGTATT
Organism: uncultured Syntrophobacter sp.; assembly: GCA_964539645.1. Lineage (GTDB taxonomy): Bacteria > Desulfobacterota > Syntrophobacteria > Syntrophobacterales > Syntrophobacteraceae > SbD1. The sequence continues at coordinate 83,318 of CAZIJV010000021.1, read as the reverse complement.
GCTGAAGGCTGTCAATGGCAGCCCTGGACATCCGCTTGAAGGGGAGGTTCTTTTTTTGACAGTGCTGCTTGAGGAAATGCTGGATGAGAAGCGGAATATCTCCCTCTCGCTCTCTCAAGGGCGGAACCTGGATAGGAATAACGTTCAGGCGGTAAAAAAGGTCCTCCCGGTACTCACTTTCCGCAACAGCGCGTTCCAGATCTTTATTTGTCGCGGCCAGAATCCGGACGTCCACTTCAACCGTTCTGGAGCCGCCGACTCTTTGGAATTTGGTTTCCTGAATAAAACGAAGCAGCTTCACCTGGAGCTTCGGGCTCATCTCGCCAATTTCATCCAGGAATACCGTACCCTTGTTGGCCAGTTCGAATCTGCCGCGCCTCTCTTTGAAGGCGCCGGTAAACGCCCCTTTCTCGTGGCCGAAGAGTTCGCTCTCCAGCAGTTCTTCCGGTATGGCGCCGCAGTTGATCGGCACGAAAGGCATGTCCTTGCGATCGCTGTGGAAATGGATGGCGTTTGCAATGAGTTCTTTTCCGGTACCGCTTTCTCCGGTGATCAAAACGGTGGAATCGGTACGGGAAACCCTCCGGATGATCCGGTAGAGGTTCTGCATCTCCGGGCTCTTGCCGATCAGCCGCTCCAGTCGGTGAGCCTCCTGGATCTGGGAGCGCAGAGCAATATTCTCATCCTTGAGATTCTTGTGTTCGACCGCTCTTTTGAGGGTAAGGACAATTTCATCCAGGTTTGCGGGTTTGGAGAGATAATCATATGCCCCCCGCTTCATTGCTTCGACGGCCGTCTCAATGGTGCCGAACCCCGTGAGCACGATTACGAGGGTCTCAGGATAATGCTCCGTGAAGTATGCCAGGACCTCCATGCCGCCCATGCCCGGCATGGACAGGTCGGTAAGAACCACCTTGAAGCTGCTCTTCGCGGCGGTTGCAATGGCCTCTTCCCCGCTTGAGACGACCTCCAGTTCATAGCCTTCAGCTTGAAGCCGCTCGAATATCAGTTCAAGAGTGAGCGGTTCATCGTCAGCTATAAGGATTCTAGGCTTAAGCACCATCGGGATACCGGTTCTCCGAACGATTGAGCTTTATGTTTGGGATTCACCTGTCGGTATAACGTCAAATACTTACCACAATTTATTCCCCATTCACAAACCAATTGATAATTCAGGCAATTTTTTTGACACCGGAGGTGATGGCGCGAGTAGTGCTTAAACGCGGAATCTGAGTGATCAGGACAGCCGGCTTCGCCACACGAATCGCTTACTGATCCCGGATCTCCACCTGCTCCTTTCCGATACTCTCTATGCAGGTTTTCATGCAGGCCTGGCAATCGGATGTCTGCAGGCCAAGCTCACAGAAGCGTGCGAAGGCGGTAAACCATTCCGCATTGGTTCGGGGGCAGATGCGGATGAATTCCAGGAAGTGTACGAGACGCTCCACCGCGGCAGGATCAATAGCATGTTCGACACGGCAGGCATTCGCCTCGGCATCCTCAGGACTGAGCTGAAGGGTGTTCATGAAAAATTCTTTGAGGGTCTTATGCCGGCGTATGACATCGCGGGCAATCGCCCGCCCCGCCGTAGTCAGGGTGATAAAGCTGTAGGGGCTGTAATTGATAAGGCCGCGCCCCGCCAGTGCCTTCAGCGCACCGGTGACTGAGGCCCTTTGAACGTTCATCTGGTCGGCGATATCCTTGGCCCTGGCAACACGGTTGGACTGCTCGAGGTGAAAAATCACTTCAAGATAGTCTTCCAAACTGGCGGACAGCGCCTCGGGATTGTCCTCCACCGGCGCCTTTTCGTCATCGGTCATAACAGCTCCCCGTATCGGCAGTAATCTGGATGAGATTATCCATTTTGGTGCGTCACGTCAAGCAAATCGCCAGACAACTACGGGGCAGGCCATTTTTCATTTTGAAATCACTCTCCTTTGACTTATCCCATGTAAACTGTTAAGGAATGTGCCTGCATACCCGCCGGTCGGTTTTCGATTCAGCTGCCCCTCCCCGGACGGGCCGTGTAGTGTGCGGGAAGAAAAGGGAGGAGCGTGCAGCCATAAAGGGCAGCTTTCAACCCACGGGCACTCGCCTGTCCGACGCACTCCCCAATATCATAGTGAAAGGAATCTTGAATGGTACAGAACCCCAACGCTTCTGAGAATGCGGCGATAAACCCTCTCCAACCCATATTCGAATTGCTCCAGGGTAGCGACCCGGACCAGGTTTGCCTGAAGTACGGCCTCAGCAGGCAACAACTCGACAAGATGCTCAAGGAATATCAGGACTCGCGGCGCCGGGCGGCAATGACCGATGCCTACAGCGTCTCAAAAGCAGGGCGTAATGATCCCTGTCCTTGCGGCTCCGGGAAAAAATACAAGAAATGCTGTCTTCCAAAACACGAGGAAGCCCGCCGGATGATCCCGCCGGAGCAACTCCAGCAAATGGAGGCCCGCGCCAAGGAAAAGGAAAAGATTGAAAACGGGGTGAAAAAGGGCTTCGAGCTGATCTTCTCACAAGATTTCGAGCGGGCGGCGCAGTATGCGGAAAAGCAGATCGAAGCCTATGCTGAAGACGACAGATTCCACGACATTCTCCTGAACTCCCGACTTGCGCTCGGAGATTATGACAGCGCTTTCCGGATTGCACGAAAGAGATGGCAGATCTCACTCGAAGAAAAGCTCTTTTTCAATGAAAATGGCTTTCATCAGCGGGAAGGAGTCGAAAAGGACAAGCACGTACACTTTTATTCGCCTTCGACCTGGCTGGAGAAATTCTGGATTGCGCAGCGGGCTCGTACCTGGAGGGACGCATACCGACAGGCCGGTTCCGATATCGCGGGGCTGGTGAAAAAGCTGGAGGCGGCTAATGATCTCAAACGCTTTTCAGCCAGGGAGGAAGAGGGTTTCGAGGAGAGGCGCGCGGCGATGGCGCCGGTTCTAAGCAGCATCGAATCCGCAGGTCCGGCAGCCCTGCCGTACCTGTTGCCGCTCACCTACAATTTTACCTGGGCCAGTCTCTTTGTGCCCGGTTTGCTGAGCGGCTACGGAACCGATGAATGCACCCGCCTGCTGGCAGAGCTATCAATGTTCCGTTATCCTTATTTCTCCCAGAAATGCCTGGCTCACCTGGAGGAAAGAGGAAACGAAGCGATTCCGGCCATTTCCGAAACACTGACCCAGAATCCGGCTTTCGATGAGTTAAAGGTCGGTTTGCTCTCAATCCTGGGAAACCTCCCATGCCCGGAATCCTTCGAGATCCTGGCCAGGTTTACGGAACACGAGAACCGCTACCTGGTGAACTGGGCCTGTGAGGCGCTCGGCAAGCACAAAAATCCCGAGTCGCTGCCTTACCTCGAACGGGCAAAGGAGCGGATGGGCGCCTTGAGCAAAATCGCCGGCGCAATCCAGGAAATATCGGAACTAACAAAGTAGCCGCCTTATAATAACCGAGGCAGGATTTCGCCCGATTTGCCCTGGATCGATAAGTGGTAAATATCGGAATAGGGAGTCGGGTCCAGGTTGATTTCGACCACTGTCGCTCCGTTGCGCTTGGCTTCGATACCCATCGAGGCTGCAGGCTGGACGGCGCCCGAGGTGCCTATGACCAGCATCAGGTCACAACTCTGGACAGCCTCATAAGCGGCCTGGAGCACAACCGGATCGAGGGTTTCACCGAACCATACCACATGCGGCCGAAGCAGCGAGCCGCATGCCGGGCACGAAGGCAAATCCGGCAGCGGAACCCTGAGGTCTTCCGCCAGATCGCCGCAGGCCGTGCAACGTACCCACCAGAGGTTCCCGTGAAGTTCCAGAATATGCTTGCTGCCGGCCCTCTTGTGCAGGCCGTCGATATTCTGCGTGATTAGGGTAAAACGGGGCGCCCGGCGCTCTATTTCGGCAAGCGCAAAATGGCCGGAATTTGGTTCCAGCGGTGAGATCAGTTCTCTTCGCCAGTTATAAAACTCCCACACCAGGCGTGGGTCCCTGGAGAAGGCCTCCGGAGTGGCCAGGTCGATTGCGCGGAATTGCTTCCACAATCCTCCGTTGCCTCTGAAGGTGGGTACGCTCGATTCCGCCGAAATCCCGGCGCCTGTCAAAACGGCAACATGCTTTGCCTGCTTGAGTTTTTGCGTGAGCGGGCCAATGTCTGCAAGGTTTTTGCGCTTGTCCATAATCAACTCCCACCTTCATTCTGAATCTGCAGTCTGAAAACCGGGTCGTCGAAAGGATTACGAGATGCTCCCCCCTTCGCCGGACAGCTCGGGGGGATCGTCTATCTTTTATGACCGGCGGAGGCGGTATCTAGCATTTAACCTGTGGAGGACAGATCGATCCGGGGACCCTGGCGTCTGCCGACCGGAGCAGATCGTCAAAGTATTCGATCGTCTTCTTCAAACCTTCACGGAGGGGCGTCCAGGGTTCCCAGCCCAGGTTTTCCTTCGCCCGCGTGATATCGGGTTTTCTTTTCACGGGATCATCCTGCGGCAATGGCTTCCTGATTAACTCGGACTTGGACCCTGTCATCTCGATCACCATGTCGGCCAGTTCGAGAATGGTGAATTCCACCGGGTTGCCGAGATTCACCGGACCGGTAAAGCCCTTCGGGCTGCCCATCAGCCGGATGAATCCCTCGATCAGGTCATCGACGTAGCAGAAGGAACGCGTCTGCTGCCCGTCACCGTAAATGGTTATCGGCTGGCCTGTGAGGGCCTGAACGATGAAGTTCGAGACGACCCGACCGTCGTTGGGATGCATCCTCGGGCCATAGGTATTGAAAATCCTGGCGACTTTTATATCCAGGCCATGCTGGCGATTGTAGTCGAAGAATAGGGTCTCGGCGCATCGTTTCCCCTCGTCATAGCAGGAGCGGGGACCAATCGGATTTACATTGCCCCAGTAGGTCTCTTTTTGCGGATGCTCGTAAGGGTTGCCATAGACTTCGGAAGTGGAGGCCTGCATGATCCTGATCTTCAGGCGCTTTGCAAGCCCCAGCATGTTGATCGAGCCATGCACGTTTACCTTGGTGGTTTGTACCGGGTCATTCTGATAGTGGATCGGGGATGCCGGACAGGCAAGGTTGTAGATTTCATCTACTTCAACGTAGAGTGGGTAGGTAATGTCGTGCCGAAGAAGCTCGAAATAGGGGGTATGCAACATAGTGATGATGTTTTGCTTACTGCCCGTGTAAAGGTTGTCGATACAGAGCACGTCATGTCCCTCTTTGAGGAGGCGTTCACAAAGATGAGACCCCAAAAATCCGGCTCCGCCAGTGACGGCACAACGTTTTCGAAGGTGCATGGATTCTTTTCCTTAACAAATTTGATCGACAAAGGGTAAATGTTTGAAAACAGTCCTCTTTTGGTGTCTTAAAGCTGAATTCTTCAGCCCGCTTATTATATCTGTTTGTAATTCAATGACAATCTTTTCCTGCAAGTCGCTTGCACGCCATAGGCCCGGCAGCGCCTATAGTCCGTCGGTGTTATTATCCTCAGAAAAATGGCCTTGACAGCCCGAATCACACCTGTAACGAAAACTCTTGGAAAAACGGTTTCTTATCACTTTCTAACAATTCCTATCAATCGAGGCTTGCGTGGCATATTTGTTGTCTGCCGAACGCTGGAGTTCGCGGCTAACCCTAACGACCAACCAACAAAAGGAGGTCACATGCGAAGAATCACGACGGTGGTTCTTTTCATAGTGCTTGCGATGGCCTGTTCAGTCTTCGCCGGGGAAACGTTCGAAGCCGTGAAGAAGCGCGGTGAACTCATCGCAGGCGTCAACACGGGCGCCCCGGGGTTTTCGATGCCGGACAGCCAGGGCAACTGGACCGGGCTGGACGTGGACATTGCGCGCGCGATTGCGACTGCGGTCCTGGGCGATCCAGCCAAGGTCAAGTTCGTACCCCTGACCTCACAACAGCGCTTTACGGCATTGCAGTCCGGCGAGGTGGACGTCCTCTGCCGTCAGACAACCATCACTCTGAGCCGTGATACCTCGCTCGGGCTTGAGTTCGCGCCCGTGGAGTATTATGACGGACAGGGCATCATGGTCCCCGCGGACATGGGCGTGAAAAGCGCCAGGCAACTCGACAACGCCACCATCGGCATGTTGCCCGGGACGACCACCGAGCGCAACGTCCAGGATTATTTCCGCTCGATCGGGAAAAAGTTCAAGCCAGTACTCATCGAGAGCAAGGACGAACTCCTGAAGACCTTCGTTTCGGGCCGGTGCGACGCGCTCACCTCGGACGCTTCCACCCTGGCCGGCATGCGCGCCGTGACCCCGGACCCCTGGAAATACATTATCCTGCCTGAGCTGATCTCCAAGGAACCGCTGGCGACGGCCGTTCGGCAGGGCGACCCGCAGTGGAAGGACTTGGTGTACTGGACGATGCTCGCCCTCATCGAGGCGGAGGACCTGGGCATCACCTCCAAAAACGTGGATGAAATGATCAAGAGCGACGATCCCAATGTACAGCGCTTCCTCGGCGTCACCCCCGGCAACGGTAAGGCGCTCGGGGTGGACGAGAAGTGGGCCTACAACATCATCAAGAAGGTCGGCAACTACGCCGAAATCTTTGACCGTAACCTTGGCCCGGCGACGCCCATGAAGCTCGACCGGGGCCTGAACAAGCTCTACAAGAATGGCGGACTCCTGTACTCCCCCCCGTTCAAGTAGTCGTTCCGCCGGGGGCGCCCGCTGCGGGCGCCCCCGGTTGATTAGCGGTGTTCCACATGAAGTTACTGGCCGAACCGGCTGAACGCCCGACCGCCTTCCGGCGAGTCCCCGAGGTACGCGCCATCATCTACCAGGCGTTAGTCCTCACAGTCCTGGCGGCCCTTTTCGCCTTCCTCGCCTACACCACAGCCGATAATCTTCAGAAACAGAACATCGCTACCGGGTTCGGCTTCCTGTCGAAGGAATCCGGCTTCGACATCGGCGAGATGCTGATCCCCTACTCCCCGTTGGACAGCTACGGCCGCGCCCTGGCGGTGGGGCTCCTCAACACGCTAAAGGTGGCAGGGCTCGGGATTGCATTGACCGTGTTGCTCGGGACGATGATGGGGATCGCCCGCCTTTCGCGAAATGGGCTTGTGGCCGGACTGGCGGCCACGTACGTCGAACTCATACGTAACGTCCCTGTCCTGCTGCAGCTCTTCTTCTGGTATGCACTCTTCCGCAGCTTCCCCGGCCCGGCCAAGGCGCTGCAGCCGGTCCCGGATGTCTTTCTCTGCAACCGCGGCCTGATGCTGCCATTCCCCCACATCGACACGCCGGAGCTGTGGGTTATCGTGTCGCTGCCGGTCGCAATCGGTCTGTGGCGGTGGTCATCGCAGCGCGCCCGCGCGCGGCGCGAGTTGCGGGGAAGCGGGGGGCCGGAGTCATTTCTCGTTCACCTCATCATACCCGCGTGGTTGATGATCGCATCACTTGCGGCAGGCGCGTCCTGGCGCCTTGACGTCCCGGTGCTGCAGGGACGCAATTTCCTGGGGGGTGCATGCCTGAGCCCGGAGTTCAGCGCACTGCTGCTCGGGCTTGTCGTCTATACGGGCGCCTTCGTGGCCGAGATCGTGCGCTCGGGGATACTGTCGGTCGACAAGGGCCAGATCGAGGCTGCGAAGTCGATTGGCCTCAAGCAGAGCCGTATCCTGCGTCTGGTTGTCCTGCCGCAGGCTCTGCGCGTCATCATCCCGCCGCTCACGAACCAGATGCTGAATCTCACCAAAAACAGCTCCCTCGCTGTCGCGGTCGGCTACCCCGACCTGATGTCTGTCGCCAACACAACGCTGAACCAGACCGGGCAGGCGATCGAGGGCATCACTCTCATCATGGTCGTCTACCTCGCGTTCAGCCTTCTGACCTCGGCCTTCATGAACTGGTATAACCGCAGGCAATCGCTGAGGACGTCGCAACCCCAATGACGCAGAACTCATTACAACCGCCGGACGCCCCGGTCCGTGGAACCCCGCTCTTTCTTGCCATCCTGTGGCGACGGTTGCGCAGGCTTTTCTTCGGATCGGTCGCGAACACGGCAGTGACCCTCGTGTGCATCGCCCTTCTCGCGATGACGGCGCCGCCTTTCTTCCGCTGGGCAGTACTTAACGGGACCTGGAGCCTGCCCGCCGGCGCTTGCCTTTCACTCGACGGCGCCTGCTGGACCTACGTAGTGGAAAAGGGACGCTTCGTGCTCTTCGGATTCTATCCACCGACAGAGCAGTGGCGCCCCACGGTCTGCATTCTCTCCTTCATCGTTATGATCGCTGTTAGCGCTTTTCCCGGAAACTGGTCGCGCCGGCTCGTCTGCGCATGGGTCGCGTACTTCGCCGCCGCCGTCTTACTGCGCGGAGGCCTGCTGGGCCTCGCCCCGGTCGAGAGCGACAAATGGTCGGGGCTGCCGCTGACGCTGCTCCTGGCAGTGATGGGGATCGTGGCTGCTTACCCCTTCGGAATTCTGCTCGCCCTTGGGCGCCGTTCGCGCATGCCGGTCATCCGGACACTGTCGACCGTCTATATCGAGGTCATTCGCGGGATTCCGTTGATCTCTCTACTCTTCATGTCGTCGGTGGTCTTTCCGCTCTTCCTCCCGAAGGGGATCATGGTCAACAAACTCCTGCGAGCCCAAGCGGCCATTATCATGTCCTCAGCCGCCTACCTCGCCGAGGTGATCCGCGGCGGACTGCAGGCGATCGACCGCGGGCAGTACGAAGCCGCAGACGCACTCGCCTCTCCTACTTCCGAAAGATGCAGTTCGTGATCCTGCCGCAGGCGCTGAAGATCGTAATTCCTCCCACAGTCAACACGTTCATATCGATGGTCAAGGACACCTCGCTCGTCATTGTCATCGCTCTCTACGATCTCATGAAGACTACCCGGACGACGCTGGCGGATCCCACCTGGATGGGCTTCAGCACCGAGGCCTACCTCTTTGCCGCGGCTATCTACTTCCCCTTCTGCTTCTTCATGTCGTGCTACAGCCGCTACCTCGAACACCGTCTCGGACGGCGCGCCACAGGCGCCCCGCAGGAGGTCGCATGACGCCACGCGAGCCCATGATTGCAATTGCCGGCCTGAACAAGTGGTTTGATGAGCACCACGTACTGCGGGACATCGACCTCGTGGTAGGCCGCGGGGAGAAGGTGGTCGTCTGCGGCCCGTCCGGCTCCGGAAAGTCCACAATGATCCGGTGCATCAACCGCCTGGAGAGCTATCAGCGCGGGACGATCCACATTGATGGCGAACTCCTGACGAATGACGTGAAACAGATCGAGCGCGTGCACATTGCCCAATACGCTCACCGCTATCCGGGCGAGCTTTCGGGCGGACAGCAGCAGCGGGTCGCAATCGCCCGCAGTCTGTGCCTGCAGCCCAAGATAATGCTCTTCGATGAGCCGACCTCCGCGCTCGATCCCGAGATGGTGAAGGAGGTCCTGGACGTTATGACCGAACTCGCCAAGGGCGGAATGACGATGATCGTTGTCACGCATGAGATGGGCTTTGCGCGCAGCGTCGCAGACACCATCTGCTTCATGGACGAAGGACTGATCCTCGAGTCGGCGCCGCCGGGCGAGTTCTTCGCCGCTCCAAAAAGCGAGAGGACCAGGGCCTTCCTGTCGCAGATCCTTTATTGACGACTAAAACCTGCAGCAATGCAGTCGCAAAGGAGAGACTATGACCGCCGACAATCGCGTGGAACAGTTCGAGACGGACATCGGCAAGGGCCAAGACGCCTCATTCGAGGAGTTTCGTCGCGAAATCCGGAACGCTTACATGGACCGGACGCGACAGGTGTACTTCATCTGGAAGAAGCTCAAGGAAACCTGCCCGGAGGTGGACGCAGATCGTGTGGTGCGAGAAGCGGCATGGGATTTCGGTGTGTACCAGGGCCGCAGGATCGCGGCAAAGGCAGGCCGTGACGACCTCGGTCCGGCCGAGGTGCTCCTCGGGCAGACCTCCAAGGGCGGCATGGCCGTGTTTGACCAGGAAATCCTGGAAATCGGCGAGGACCGCGCGGTCAAGATCTTCCACTCCTGTCCGCACGTGGATGCGCTGAAGGAACTTGGCGCCACCCCGGCCGAGATCACGCATTTTTGCCGCAACATCCTGTCGGCCTGTGATTTCGGGATCTGCCACCCCTTCCGCAACGTGGAAATCCGGTTCCCAACCACCGTCGCGGACTACACCGGCCATGGGTGTCAAATGATAATCACGCGGCGGCGCCCCGAGGACTCAAAGGCGTAGCGATTTTGTCTAGAACCCTGTTATACCGGGTTGAGAGACCAGCAATCGGGGCAGGTCGTCCCTGACCAGCCGCAGGATCTCGTCTCTTACTGATCTGAAAACATCGATACCCTGTCCAAAAGGATCGCGGACATAGAACGAAACAAGTCTGCCCCTGAAAGCAGGCGGGATATGCCGTTTAACGGCAAAATCGGTGAGATTCAGGATACAGTCCACATCGTCGAGCCGCAGATCGGACAGTCCTTTTGAATAGAGGCCTTCGACCGATATATCGGCCTCTCTCAATACGTCCAAGGTATAGGGTGTGATATGCCCCAGCGGGAACAATCCTGCCGAGCAGGCTTCCAGCCTGTCGCCCCACAGGTGGCGGGCGATTGCCTCGGCCATGATGCTTCGGCAGGAGTTCCCGTAACAGAGGAAGAGCACCTTCATACGGCGGCAGCGCCCACAGTTGACGCTGCAGACTCCATCGCCAACGCTTTTCTGGCTATCTGGCGCCCCAACTCCACGCATTTGTCGAGGTCCTCACGTTTGGGCGCAAACTTCACGCGTACCCCTTCGCTCACCAGGTCAATGTTCATCTCCTGCATGGCCTGGTTGAGAAGCTTGACCGCCTCTCCGCTCCAGCCGTATGATCCGAAGGCCGCCCCGATTTTTCCAACAGGTCTCAGACCTTTCATGTAGCTCAGCAGGTCCGCCATTATCGGCATGATCCCGTTGTTGATGGTGGGTGAGCCCAGGACGAGCGCCCTGGCGTCGAGCACCTCTGTCATGACTTCGCTTCGGTGGTTCAGCTTCAGGTTGAGGAACTTGAAATCGAGTCCCTGTTCTTTTAGACCCTCCCCGATCGCCCTCGCCATCTTTTCAGTGGCGTCCCACATGGTGTCGTAGATGATAAGCGCCTTTCGCGCACTCACCTGCCTGCTCCATTTCTGGTAAGCCTGTATGATTCCGCCCGGATTCGAGCGCCATATGAGGCCATGATCCGGCGCTATCATATCTATCTCGATGCCCATTTCCTGCACCTTCGCAATGAGCTTCTGCACAAGAGGAGAGAAGAGCAGGAGGATATTTGCATAGTATTTTGCCGCATGGGCGAAGAGTTCGGTCTCTTCGACCTCATCGTTGAACCGCTGGCTTGTTGCCCAGTGCTGGCCGAAACCATCGTTCGAGAAGAGAAGTTTGTCTTCCGGAATATAGGACATCATGCTGTCGGGCCAGTGGAGCATGCGCGTTTCCAGGAAGCTGACCGTCTTTTCCCCGAGTTTGAGCGTCCGGCCCGACTCGATTACTTCGTACGGCCAGTCCGGACGGTTGTAATGATCGAGCAGCGCTTTTTTGCCCATCGGAGAGCAGAAGACCTTCTCCGGTTTGATCAACTCGACCATGTCCGGAATAGCGCCGGAATGGTCCATCTCCACGTGGTTGACCACCAGGTAATCGATCCTGGCCGGGTCGATGATCTGGCTGATACACCCCACCAGTTCATCCCGGAACGGCTTCTTGACGGTATCAAAAAGCGTGATCTTTTCGTCGATTACCAGGTATGCGTTATAGGTCGTGCCTTTCGGAGTGGAGTAGCCGTGAAAATCGCGTATGTTCCAATCCAGCGCCCCCACCCAGTACACGTTTTTCTTGATTTCAACAGGCTGCATCAGTATCTCCCGTCAGTTTTTACCAGTTCTCCCCGAGGAGTTCGAAATAAGCGCGGGGATGCGCACACGCGGGACATGGGTCCGGAGCTTCAGTCCCGTGGTGTACGTAACCACAGTTCAGGCATCTCCAGGCCACCTCGGCCCCTCTTTTGAAGACTTTCCCGGATTCGATATTCGCCGCCAGTTCCCGGTAGCGCTTTTCATGCTGCCTCTCCGCCACCGACACTGCATCGAAGACCTTCCCGATCGCATCGAACCCTTCTTCCCGTGCAATTTTCGCAAACTGCGGATAGAGTTCGACGTGTTCGTGCAACTCGCCGGCGGCTGCCTCGCGCAGGTTCTCCAGTGTCGTACCGATTACACCCGCCGGAAAACCGGCGCTGATCATGACCTCACCACCTTCGAGAAACTTGAAAAACCTCTTGGCGTGCTCTTTTTCCTGGTTTGCAGTCTCCTCGAAGATTGCGGCTACCTGCACAAAACCGTCTTTTCTCGCCTGGCCTGCATAATAGGTGTAACGGTTTCTAGCCTGAGACTCTCCCACGAAAGCGGTGAGCAGGTTCTTTTCAGTCTGTGTTCCCTTGATCTGTTTCATCTTTCTTTCTCCTCAACATGAAAATGAACGGGATGCGAATTACGCGTCAGTCGATATGCACGTGGCCTGGAACCCTCGTACGACTCTCATTTTGACGAAGACTGCTGAAGATGGACTATGACTCCCGGCCTTTATAAGCACCGCTTCCGCCGGCGCAACTGCCGCAGTAGCCGGTCAGTTCGATCCGGGCGCCGAGTATCCGGAAATCCTCCGGATTCTTGAAATCATTGCTCAGGAAAGAAATGATACTCCGATCAGCCGGGATGTCTATGACGGCGTCACACCCCAGGCAGTGCGCGTGATAGTGAATCTCCGTATTGCCGTCAAAGCGCATCTGCCTGCCGTCGGTTACGATCTTGCCGATGAAGCCCTTTTCCGCAAGCAACTCCAGGTTCCTGTACACCGTGGCCAGGCTGATGTCCGGAAGTTTTTGCCGGACCGCATCGTAGAGCTGGCAGGCGGTCGGATGGCTTTTCATCATTTTGATCTGATCGAGCATAATTCTGCGCTGCCTGGTGATTCTAAATACCGGTTGGTGCTCCATTAAGCAGACTCCCCAAATGATAATGAGAATTATTACTATAAGTTTTCTCTCCTGTCAACCCTCGCTTTTCGATCTATTGTATGCCTCCCGATTCAGAGGACTTGTTGCGGAAAAATTCAGCCTGCTTTAAGATATCTTCTTGAGAACACGGGGGCGGTAATCCTTGCTCCCGGGTTATGCTGCAGCTCACAAACCCGACAATGATGGCTTGGACTGCATGAACGAGACACTCCTCAGACTACAGCGGGAAGCCGAGAGGATCGCCTCCCGGCATCCCATGCCGGAGTTCTACGCCAGGTTCAAGGCCCCTCTGGCTCAGGCGAAGAGACTTATCTACAGCGACCCCGACATAGATCGGCTTCGCAGGAGCGTTGAACCGAAATACCATGAGGAACTGGGGCATGGCCTGCACCACAGCATGCGCGTGAGCATAGACTGTGCGGGCCTCCTGTTCATCGAGACCGTCTCGGACCGGATGGAATCGGCGGCGGTGGAGCGCCTCATGTTTATTGGCGCCTTCTCGGGCCTTCTTCATGATATCTGCCGTCACGAGGAACGGCACGCCGAATGCGGCGCCAGGCAGGCCGAGGAAATCCTTCGCGACTTTTCTCTCAGCAGCAGTGAAGTGACGTGCATTACCAACGCCATAAGGAATCACGAAGCTTTCACGCCGACCAAGTCTGCTGAGAGCAGGTGGATGCAACTGGTGAGCGACTGTCTCTATGATGCCGATAAATTCCGCTGGGGCCCGGACACTTTCACCCACACTCTATGGCATATGGCGGACCACCAGGGTCTGAGCCCGGTTGATCTCATCAGGAAATTCCCCTGGGGAGTCTCCGGCGCGGTGCGCATTGCCGATACTTTCCGCACCGCCACGGGGCGGCAGTACGGTCCCGAGATCATTCAAACCGGAGTGGACATAGGTAGAGAGATCTACCGCTATTTGCTCCAGCACTATCGAGAGGCGTGAGAATGGAAAACGACACAATCACCGGAGTCGGGGGCATCAGAGTCGGGCATGCCGAGTTGGACGGGGTTTCGAGCGGATGCACCGTTATTCTACCTGATGGAGGGTGCGCTGCCGGAGTCGATATCAGGGGAGGGGCGCCGGGGACATACGGTACCGATTTACTCAGTCCCGTGAACATGGTGGATCGTATCCACGGACTCTTTCTATCCGGAGGCAGCGCCTTCGGCCTGAGTACGGCGGACGGGGTACGGAAATACCTGGCGGAGCATGGCCTGGGATTCGATACCGGCCATGGCGTGGTTCCGATAGTCTCGGGGGCCATTCTCTTCGACCTGGATTCGAACCGGAGCGGGACTTACCCCGGAGCGGAACTTGCCTACCAGGCGAGCCGGAAAGCCTCCTCGCTCCCGGTTGAGGAAGGCAGCACAGGCGCAGGCGCCGGAGCAACGGTGGGAAAGCTCTTTGGTCCTGAGCGCTGCATGAAGGGCGGCATCGGGAGCAGTTGTATTCAAGGTGCGGGAGGTCTTAAGGTCGGAGCGATCATGGCGGTAAACGCACTTGGGGAAATTGTCGATCCGGCGACCGGAATCAAAGTCGCCGGGGCAAGGAAGAGCCCACAGAGCCTTGAGCTTGCCGATAGCGTCTCACAGATCCTGAAGGTAACCAGCCTGCAGGGGTTTCCGGCGGGAGACGCCACAATTATCGGCGCCGTCGCCACCAACGCCGCGCTCAACAAGACGCAACTGACCCGGGTAGCCCAGATGGCTCATGACGGGATGGCGAGGGCGGTCTATCCCGTGCACACGCAGCACGACGGCGACACCATATTTGCACTGAGCTGCGGAGACCTGGAATTTTCCGACCTGAGCCTGATCGGCGCTCTTGCCGCCATGGCGACCACGGAGGCTATTCTGAGAGCGGTCCGGAAGGCGCACAGCGCCGCCGGGATTCCCGCTGCCGGATCAGTGTGATCAATGGCGCGCCGCCTCTATCTTTTGACACGGATGGACTCGGATACGCAAATAAAAGGCGCCAAGTCCAGCCCTTATAGAAGGACAAGAGATCCTTATATTGATCCCTCCATCTATTTTCATCAGTGTTTGGAAATGCTTTTCTTTCCGACGGGCAGTGGAGATTAAGAGTCTCATCCTCTTCAAACCACGCTAAAAGCGTGGCTACAGCGTGGCTCCTCGGCTGGATTCCGGCTCAGGAGCGCCGCCGGAATGACGAGGCACGCGAATCCTGCGATAGCCCGAGGAACGAGTACGCCGGTCGCCCTGTACAATGTACGTCTCAACGAAATTGGTCGAATTTGCCATTAGGCCAAGTTCCCATGGTTGTAAGTCCTCTCCTATGCCAAACCGGTTTGCCGTGGACTCACATCTCGTCATTCCGGCGGGCTTCTGAGCCGGAATCCAGCTCGGGAAATGCATCCAGGTCTTTCTTTTGAGGTGCTTCGAAAAGCTCGGCTATGCGGCGTCTTTACTTGGTTTCAGGGCGTTCAGGAGGGGACTTACAAGCTTACTTCCATGTCTGAAGGATCAGGAGAATCGAAATATACTCATCCTCGTTCAAACCACGCCAGGACGCGGCGGCCGAGTTCTTTGAAACTCGACTGTATCTTCATCTTCCTTCAAACAACGCCAAAGGCGTGGCGACCCGGTTAGATTCCGTTCCGGAATCCCAGACGGAACGACGCAAAATGACGATTACCGGTTACTTCGCGGCCTGCTCCTGCCGGGGTTTCACCCTGAGCAGTTCCTGGTCGAGAAGCGCGGCGGCGGGATAGTCGCCGGGCGCCTTCAGCGCCAGTTGATACATCTCGACCGCCTTTGCCCCGTCATTCTTAGCGGCATACAGCCGGCCGAGGTTCCAATCGATTTCGCGCTCCAAGCTGGAAATTCCGAGATTTTTCAACGTGGTCCATTCACCGATGGCCTGGTCGGTTTTGCCTGCTGCCTCATAGGTATAGGCCAACTGGTAATGGATCAGGGGACGCAGAAAGTGATCCTTCGGCGCCAGGCCCAAAGCCTCGGTTGCTGCCTTGGCGGCCTCTTCGTAGCGCTTTGTCTCGAAGTAGGCTTTGGCCAGTTCGATGCGCGCATTCAGAGCGGGCCCCGTTCCCGAGTTCTCCGAGATGAATTTCTGAAGATCGGGGATGAGTTTCTGCCACTCCTCCGTGTTAGCTTTCTCACCGGTGGGCAATTTGGCTGCAAGCACCGTGTATTCGGATTCCGCCCGGCTTTGAACGGAGTGTTTATATACCCCGTAGCCCCAGACGACGCTGATCATGAACAAAAACGCAGCCCCCGCGACTACCAGCACGCTGAAGTTCTTGTTGATCCATTCCCGGATTTGCTCGGAAGCGGTATCCGAAGGCAGCACGGCGCCCTTCGGCGGTTTTTTGACAACGGGTTTTATCTTCTTTGCTCCCAAAAGCTGCTCCTCATGAGTATTTTTTCCGGCAGATGATTTCAGGACTCCCCGGTTCAGAGTTCGGCATTCTAAACCAGATCATGGCCTTTTGCCAACAATCAGTCGCATAATAGTCGAGCGTCCCGTTGCCTGTCCGTCTCCGCGTCCGTCGCGAGAGTCAAACAAAGGGCATTACGGCGCACTTCGGACTATTCGATATTCTGAGCCTGTTCCTTCAGTTTACCTACTTCCGTTTTCATCCTGACTACGGCCTGCACCGTCTCCAGGTCCGTTGTCTTGGAGCCGATAGTGTTCGTTTCGCGATGGAGTTCCTGTATGAGAAAATCGAGTCTCCGTCCATCAGCCCGCTTGCTTCCGTTCAGAAGTGAGCGGATCTGGTCGAGATGGCTGGCGAGGCGGACCATTTCCTCGTTGATGTCGGCACGGTCCACAATCAATGCCACCTCCTGGAGGAGCCTGTTCTCGTCCAGGTCGGTTCCGCCAACGAGCAGTTTCAACCGCTCCTCGAGCCGTCCCTTGTACTCCTGCACCACGGCGGCGCTGCGTCCGCGTACGACGGAGAGGTCATCGGCCAGCGCCGCCAGGCGGTTTTCAAAATCGCGCAGAAGCGACTCCCCCTCCAGCAGGCGCATCCGCTCCACCTGTTCGAGCGCTTCGCCCATCGCCTGTGTAAGCAGCGCCTGGATCGCCTCGGTGTCAAAAACGGTATCCGCTGTCTCGTAGATGTGCGGAATCCGGAGCAGGTGGTCCAGGGTCGGTTCTTCGGTTTTTTCAATCTCGCCGTGAACCGCCTGGAGCTGGTCCCAGTAATAGCGAGCCAACTCGATGCTTATGTGCGGGGCCTTCTGCCTGAGGTCGGTACTCTCGATCTGAATGAAAGCATCCACCCGGCCCCTGCGTATCTTCCCGGCGATGATCTTTCTGCACATCTCCTCAAATTCCATGAAATTCTTGGGAAGCCTGGCAGAAATATCGAGCTGCTTCGAGTTCAGGACACGCATCTCCACGTTGACGGTATATCCCGAGCCTTCCTTTCTGCTGCGGCCAAATCCTGTCATGCTGAGTATCAAATCGGACTCCTTAAGTAGGATTTCGGTATTTGTAGTCCTTGAAAAGGTAGCACGATACTCACGTCTCCACAACCGGCAGAAGGCAGCCCCGCCCGGTTCTCGCTCCACTCTGCCTGCATCCGGCATGGTAGCCGCCCGCAAAGGGCATTACCTTGAAAAAAGATTCAATGTCAACGTTTCCTTTGAATAAAGGAGATCAACCATGATGGAAAGAAAAACGAAAATGACGATTTTCGTTCTGTTCAGCCTCCTGTTGGTCGCTGGACCTGCCGGTATCGTCAACACGGACCTGCTTTCGGAGGGCCAGGTTCTCTGGGCCGCGGAACGGCACATGACCAGAGAAGTGGAGATCTACCGAAACGACGGCAGGCACGAATCGAACAGGCTCAAAATGGTCGACCTCTGCAACAGGCTGGAGGACGACTGGAATCGAGCGGAGGCAAACAGAAGAACCGAGGTTGAAGTCTACCGCGATTATTCCGAACCCGGAGTGACCGAGTACCGCAGAGAGGTGCGTGAATCGGGCAGATTCGCATATCCGGCGGATGAGCTGAAAACTCTGGAACTCTGCCGCCAACTGGAAACCTCCAGGGGGGCGCCTCGGGAAAGTGAAGTGAGGATCTACCGGGAGAGCACGGTTCCGGGCAGGGGGGAAGTCTCCAGGGACCGTCGCCTGTATCCTGGTGACCAATACTGATATTAGCAGGGAAGGAGAAATCACATGTGGAAGATCGCATTTTGGGCGGCTATGGTTCCGCTGCTCCTGTTATCCGGCTGCGCCGGGTCCGAACCTCCCGTGCAGACGAGCCGGGTGGAGATATACCGCACCGTTCGGACGCCCGATCCCGCAATGCAGGACCTTTGCCGGCAATTGCAGGCAAGCGTTGACCGGGACAATGTCCACAACAGGACAGAAGTAAAGGAATACACAAGAGAAACAGATTCGGGAGACGAATACGCAAAACTGTATCACGAAAGGAGCCGTTATTCCGAAGCAGCCAGGACAAGGGATGAAATGCTGGTGCTCTGCACGCAGATAAGATGATACGGTTCCGCACACCACATCAACTGATAGCCGGTATTTGAGATTCGTGATACCGGCTATTTTGCAGGACATACTTCTCAAAGGAAATCTGATCGTTTGCCTCAGAATACTCTGCAACCGAGGTATAATGCCTCTTCACCGCTGCTGCCGCCTTTAGGCGATCTTGAGGTAAAGCTACAATTTGCCGTACTCTTTCATCAAAATTAAGCCCGTGAGCATGATAATGCTCTGCCAACTTCTCAGCATCGGTATCTACGAAAAGGGCTACGCCGCAGAATAGCGCCTCGACAGCCACGTTCGAAAAAACCGGGAATGGCAGTTCTGATTCATAAAAAAATAGCCCATCGATGGAATTCAGCAGCTTCGGCATTTCCCAGGGCGGGACAAAAGGGCGCCAGGCAGTCCTGCTTCCAAGTCGCGAGTGGACATGTTCCTTAAAACTGTCCAAACCATTTCCCTGGCTTACGATGAGAAAATCGAAAGACTCTCTCAATTCGCTCCAAACATCGATAACCCGCTGCCATCCCTTGTGCTGCCAATAGTAGTTGGCTTTGCCGATCAGAGCCAGGACTGGACGGGCATGCTTCCGGCGGCAGGCTGAATTAAACTGCGTTGGATCGGGAACATAAGGTGTCAAAGACAGAACCTTGGGCGACCATTTGCAAATGGTCGCCTGACTATCCGGATCGGTAATAACGAGGCTCGCCCCATCCAGAGCCCTGCGCCATAGAACCGGCCACAGATCTTTTGTGAGGAATTTATTGATATCAGATCCCCCGTGGCGCAGTACATAAGGGATGCCGGTGATTTGGCTCGCGAGGTATGCAACCAGACCATACGGGACAAGATAATTGGCCTCGATGACATCAGGCTTTTGGCCTTCTATGACCTCCAGAAGCTTGTTCAGGAGACACAGGGAACGGTGCCTGTCATCGGGGATATGCCACGGGACAACTTCATCTGCCCGGTGAATAATAACATTCGGGTGGCACGGGATTGTATTGGTGTCCGGAATGGTGTGCGGCTCGTCAAGGTCGATTCGATCCGTCACCACATGAATGGTATGGCCTCGCTTTGCCATAGCATTGGCAAGCCAGTATGCCTTTGACGAAATGCCGCCCTGAAGCGGCGGAAATTTGCCGATGGCTGTTATTGTGGCCATACTCTCGAGAGTAGAGATCCCTGTGGCGGAGTATCGCTGTGGTGATTCCAGCCACGGAAAAAGATGTGTTCGAAAAGGTCGAAAAGCAAAAGCCCCATCTTCGAGCCGAGAAGATTGCCTAGGGGATGTTTTCGGATTTCTTCATCCGAGATGGCTCGCTCAACCTGTGCGGAGATTCTGGCGTCCAGATTCTCGACTGCTGAGGGCATTCCCATCTTGAGGCGAGTTGTCACTTCATGGATGCCCTGTCTTTTGAAGTCATCCCGGAATGCGTCACGGAGAATCCCCTTCGTGGTCTTCTTATCAGGCACCTTATAGTCTATCGGTAATTCCATAGCCCACTGGGAAAGGTCGTCATCCAGGTATACCGGACGGATCTCGAATCCAAAGGCCCCACCGGATCGATCCACACTCTGAAGGTGATAATTTGAAAGCCCACCGCGCAGAAGATGATCGAAAAGATTGCGACGGTAGGTCATCTCGTCTTCGGGTTCTGGAAAGATTGTTTCTACCAGATCTCTTAATCTCTTGCTGCTCTGTTTCTGTAACCCTGCCAGCCTTCCCTTTATGCGATCCGAGAAGCCAAGTGGATGTGTGTAAATCCAGTAGTATCCCCCAAACAGCTCATCCGCTCCCTCACCGGAGAACGCAACCCGCACGTTTTCTGAAATGAATTTTGAGAGGATATGAAAGGCAAGCCCGCCTTGAATGTGGAATACACCGCCGGCCATGAGACTTTCAAAGTGGGCGACGTAGTCCGGGAGCCACCTCCAGTAATCGGCCTCGGAAATTATGAATTCGCTATGATGAGTCCCCAGCGCCCCGGCCACCAGCCTTGCCATTTGCATATCCGGGGTATCAGGGCTGTCGGCCAGAGTGAAGGTCTTGAAATCATAACCAAGTTCACATCGGGCAATGTATGCTATGGTCGAGGAATCAACCCCCCCGGACAAATAAAGGCCTTTCTCCATAGAGCCGTGCTGAAACATTCGCTCAACGGCTCCAATGAGAAGTCGCCTTGATTCCTTGACCGCAGCCGGATAATCACACCGCGGTTGTCCGTTGAGGAAGTGGGCTGCCGGAAACCCGCCAAAGGTCGAAGTGGTCATCACACCCGATGAGCTTACCGATATGACTGAGCCGGGAAGTACCTGCTTGATTCCTTGAAAGAATGTCTCTTCTTGAGAGCACACATAGCCAAAGACAGATGTCTCTTCCAGGGCGGCGGTATTGAGAAGGGGGCTCACCTCAGGATGGCTGAGAAGTCCCTTGATTTCAGAACAAACGAGGAAGGTCTTCCCGCCCTGGCAGTAATAGAGCGGCTTAATCCCAAACCTGTCTCGCGCAAGGACAAGCTTTGAGCCATCAAGAATCGCTATTGCAAACATCCCCTTGAGGCGAGAAGCGAATCCTGTTCCGTGTGTTGAGTATAACCGTGCAATCAGCTCCGCCTCAAGATTGGTACGCGGCAAACCTCCTTGCCCTGCAAGCTCTTTCCACAAACCCTGGTAGTTATATATCTCTCCATTAAGAAGGACGATTAGGCCGGTCTCCGGGTCCTGATAGATCATCGAGGCACTCTTGTCCCCAAAAATGGAAAGACGGCAGGCAGCTACCCCGTGGTAGTCGTTTGTCCATGTCTCAAGACTATCCGGACCTCTGTGGCGTGCAGCCAGAGCCATCGCCCGCAGAGCCTCGGGATCGTTTTGATTGAAAGTTACTGCAATTGTGCACATATTTATTCTGCGGATGCCAGTGCCTTCATAGCAGCTACGGCGCCAATCAAAGCGAGAGATGTGCCGTCATCCAGGTAGTGATAAGGCCAATACCCGCTGGGGAGTTGCGTTCCTTCAAGCCATGCAAGCGCTCGATGTATGACAGATTTATCAACCAAATGTACCCAGCGCGAAAGCCCCCACAGAACGACACCTGTAGACCATGGATCGCTGCCGATGGGATGGTTTTTCCATGGGCCGAAGCCTCCATCGCCGTTCTGCCATTCAGCAAGATGTTCCAAAGTCTGGCTAGCAAGTCCATTGGCATCGTTCTTTGGGGCTGCAAGCAGAAAAAAACCTGCCTTGTAAGAAAGCTGGACTAATCCCTGAAAATCCCTTTCCCATTCACTAATTAGCCACGTGACATCCTCGTCAGCGAGAATGTCGGGAAGGAGGGCAGCTATTAGTCCGGTGATAGGAATGCGAGCCCTATCCCTGCCATGGCGTCCCCAACCCCCTGTAGGCTTTCGTTCCTTTATAAGCCATCCAACTGCGGCGCGAAAGGAAGCATCATCTGTTCCGGCGATTCTATACATTACGGCACTGGACCATGAGGTTTCTTCTATATCAGTCCATCCACCATCATTGCCCTGGTCCTCGAGCAGATAACTAAAACACGCGCGAAAAAGGGGGATGCCTAAATCGGTACCTGCAAAAGAAAGGGCATAAAGTGAACGCGCTACCCTCACGCAATCCACATGGCTATGTGAAAGGTCTATCACTAGACGAGAAAGGGCTCCAGCCGAAGACACGATGACTTTTTGTAACATAGGATCCAGTATTTGCTGCTCACACTAAAAGTGTATCCACGTTAGACACTAAAATACACCTAGTGACAGCTGTAGGCTTAGATAGTTATTGAAGTACTGTCTTTAATATTATCACTGATATTAGTCAATAGAACTATAAACTTGTCCTCGCCTTCCAAAAACTGGCTTACGCTTTTTAACTCCTTCTTCTTAGAGCTGAAAGCTTCATCAGATTTGTTCCCCTTAAAGGATACTTCACAGTATATTTTCCCCCCCTCATATTCAAGCTTTTCCAATTCAACTTTCAATCGGTCGTCTCTGGATCTCCCATCCTCCTGCATGCTGTCGATAAGCACCAACAAGAAAGGTATGGGATCTTTAGAAAATGATATGTCACTGATTACTTTCTTTTTGTTAAAATCACTACCACTTTGGTCATTAGGGTCATCTGCAGCCATCCCGCATAAATACTGCCATATGCCTCTATCATGAATAGCTATTGCCTTGCATGCTGCATTTGTAACACTATCCTTCAAATCGTGGCCGATCTTGATGTCAAGGTATTTCATTAATGAAAGACTTGATATAAGTCCATGATTTTTTTTCTCAAGTATCCTGTCGTAAAAGAAATCTAGGTCAACGTGATCCAAAGCTCCCATAGAAAACATTTTGGTTAATCTTTTAGTATTAAACATATAGCCTTTTTTTACATATGATTCACTAAGATGAAGAGAAGCTGGACTTTTGTCTTTTTCATCAAGATGTAGTGCATTTCGAAAGAATGCCTTTGTCCATTCCTCAAATTTTTGAACCATATAGTTGAAGTCGTGATAAGTTGCTGCAAAAAGCCAAGCATCTTCGATACGTTGACCTTTTTCATCTTGGAATGTGCCTCCCCTGACTTCTGAATACATACAATCTATTACGTAAACTCCGAACAAGAAGACTTGAAAGGCATGTAGAAAATGGTCTCTATACCGTGGGTCTAGTTTTAAAATACTTTCGAAGTCGAGATGTAGCTTAGGTAATTCCAGATTATATTCTGACCATAGATTTCTAGTAATTTCGAGTGCAATTTTATAATCATCTTCAGCTTTTTGAAAGTAACTTTTGCTAAATTCTAAAAGCTTGTCTCTGTAAGATACATTCTTTAAATCTCCCATTTTGTTTATTAGTTCTCGGCTTATGCTGAACTCATGATCTCTCACAGAGATATCAGTAGCAAGATACTTAGGCTCTGGGTAAAATACCAAGTATGATATATCTTCTTCGCAGTATCTTCTCAATGAGGCAGATAAAGTATCTCTTTCATGCTTCTTCACTTTGTGGCTAAGCTCGTTGAGAAGAGACTGAATACGTTCCTCCAAGAGTGAGAGAGGTGGCGTATTAATTTCAGTTACCGAAAAATCTCCAGCTTCTCCTTTTGTCACTTCAAAGAGGCCGACATTAGCGTCCTTGCATTTTTCGCAAAACAAAGCAAACTCATCATTCTTTTCTAAATATGATGGAATAGCCCAAAAAACTTGAGCAAGAGGAAAGTAGTGTCTGAAAAACTGAGCAGAACTAGCATTATGTATGGTTAGGCTTCCCTCAAGACTTCTTCCAAAGTCTCTCCTCTTGAAGTAGTCCCTACAGGTAATTCGGCGCTCTGTGATGATATCAACAAATACCTGGTTTTCAACTTCGCCTTCTTTCGAGGAAGCAAATATGGGCACTCTGGCTGGTTCGAAGATCGGATCATATGCAGGCCGCACTTCGAAGCCTCTTTTTTCCAAGAACTGCCGAACTGCTTCAATAATCTCTATCTTCGAGTAAACTTCAAACATGTGTAGTGCTCCAGAGGAATTATTGTCCTCAAAGATTGAAACCGACTTTCTGAAACGTGTCATGCTGATAACTGAATCTCAGAAACACAGCACTGTCGCCGAAGTTTGCACATGTGACGCCTGGAATAGTTATCCAGAACTGCATAGCAGCCAAACAAGATCAGCGGCCAAG
This sequence comes from uncultured Syntrophobacter sp., assembly GCA_964539645.1. Lineage (GTDB taxonomy): Bacteria > Desulfobacterota > Syntrophobacteria > Syntrophobacterales > Syntrophobacteraceae > SbD1. Next base: position 59,072 of record CAZIJV010000021.1, on the reverse strand, counting down.
TGCAGTTAAGCATAATCATCGGCAGTTGTGGCATGACGAGCACTGTTTACAAACCTGCCCCTTACCGGTAGCCTCAATAATGTCAATTGGAAACCGCATCTTCGTCTGCTTAATGATCTCTGGCTTCTCGTATTTCTTGGTCTTCTTCGCAGTCTTCATGGCTTAACCTCTCTTATGATGCTGTTCTCCAAAGCGGACTGAATGACCTCTGCCAAATCTTCTTTGGCTCTTTCCAATTCGATATCAAAAGCCTGTGCGAACTCACCGGCCACTGTCTGGAAATCGTTGCAATGCCCTATTGCTTCCAGAATCCAGTGGGCTGTGTGGTTGAGTTGGTACTGATCACCACTGGCAGTGTTGAATGCATAATAATGGTCAAGCTCGGGAATGGCCTGGAGCATGACCTCTTCAACCAGTACCAGCTTGGCGCCAGGGTTTATCGCCAGCATTGTGGATCCTCCGCCATATAGTCGCCGGTGGCAAAATAGGCCGTCGCGCGGCAACCCCGACACTGGGTCAACAATGCGCAGTCGCGGCACTTGGCATTTAGATTTTGAGGGTTGCGTATCCGCCAAAGAACTTCAGAACCATACCAGATCTTATAAAAGCCATCTGTCAGCACATTTCCAATGGGGATGGGTAATCGGCGGCATGGGAACACGGTTCCATCCGGCATAATCGTCAAGGCGTTGTTGCCGGCCGAACAAAGTGCGCCTACTGTCGGATCTTCCGGCGCTAAAATGGCAAAAAGCGGCCGGTATAGAAGCAATCGAACAGGAGGCTGGTTCACCGCAATTCGATGGACGATCTCAAAGGTTTCCCGCAGTTCAGACGGGGTCAGCACCATGTCGGACATGGCGCTGCCCGATCCTTCCGGGATCAGTCGCTCCATGGCAAAAGTAGTAATACCTTCTCTGCCAAGGAGAGCGACCATTGCGGGTATCTCATCCCTGTTTGCCCGTGTGACCGTGGTCATTACCGAGATGTCCAGCCCAACTGCCCGCAAGCACCTCATTGCCGTAATTGTCGAGTCAAAACTGCCCGCGCCCCTGATTGCATCATTCGATTCGGCTGTTGCCCCCTCGAGGGAAACCTGGACTCGGCGCAGCTTCTTGTGCTGCGCGAGAGCACCGGCTTCGCCGGCAGTAATCAGAGATCCGTTGGTCAGAATATCGCAGTAGGTAAAGCTGTCGGACTTGTCTATCTGATCCATGAGAGCGTGGAGATCATCCCGACGCATGAAGGGCTCTCCGCCGGTTAAGGAGATCGTGCCTTTTTTTCCCCACTTCGTAACGGCTTCTTCCATCAGATCGAGGATAGTTAAAAGATCGGCGAGGGGGAGTTCCTTTGCCGGCTTACCGTCCTGATAGCAATGCCTGCAGGCCCTGTTGCACCTCTCTGTCAGATGCCACTGAAAGTAGAATTCATCTTCGAGTGCAAGTTCGCCCAACGTCAGATCCTCCAGCTGTTAATACTAAAACCAGCTTAGGAGACAAGATGGTGAAAATCAAGCTATTTCATAATGTACTTTCAGCGGAGCTCGCCATGAATATCAAGCTGTGATAGCAGGTTACAGCGCATTTCTTACGGAAAATTAAATATTTTGCCAATATTGCCGGTTACTCAACGGGGCGCCGCGACACTGGCTATGTGCGATTTGTAGCTTGTTCCCAGGCCGCTTCAAGGCGTGGCCTTGTGGCGCCGCGCAAGCGCTGCAGCCCAAGATGCCTTGCCATCAGAACGAGAGGGTCTTCATCCGGTCCAACTGAAATAGAGCAGGCAAGCGCCATTAATTCCGGCATGGCGACTTCATCAACGTTGCGAGGATTGCCGTCACTGCCGGGGCGACAGGATGGGCACTGGCCGACTTCGCATTCGGCCTTCCAAAAAAACTCGCCGACATCCTCAACGGTAGTCTGAAAATGGGCTTTGGCAATCTCCCAGACCGTTTCCCGAATGCGCCTGCCTGCCTTGGCAAAACCAAGCGAACGAGCAACATTGCGGGCCAGTGCATTTTGATGAAGGGGGGACTCCCGATTGATCTCCTCGATGATAACAGGCAAAAGCTTTTCCTCATCCAGTTGCTCGGGCATTCCCATCGGAGGCAATGGGTGTATTTCACGAGCTTTCTGCGGTTCTTTTGCTTCATCGTCCTGAGCTGTCAGCGTCAGTTCCTCGGGCAAGGTCACAGGCTCCTTTGCCACAGGAGTCTTTTTCCCGGCCTCTTCCGCTTCCTCGGCACGGCGAGTGCGTGCGGCATCCAAGAGACTTGTCAATTGCTCGTGCAGTCTACCGATGGCCCGTTCACGGCTGGTCCACCACTCCGTTGACCATACACGCAGCACCTCCCATCCAAGACCGCGCAGCACCCGTTCGCGAAGCTTATCACGGTCCCTGGCAGTAGCCGAACGGTGGTAAGTTGCGCCGTCACACTCAACAGCGGCGAGATATCGCCCGGGCACGTCCGGGTCCAAAACGCCCAGGTCTATGCGGAAGCAGGAAACGCCGATCTGTGGATGCACCCGCCAGCCCTTTTGGCAAAGAGCTGCAGCAACTGCCTTTTCCAGAGGAGACTCGAAGTCGCCGCCATTGCCATGAATCTCTTCGAGAAAGGCCTTTGGACCTCGTTGGGCAAAATCCAGGAAAAGCCTCAGGTCCTTTACACCAACAGCATTCGTTCTGGTTATGTCGATTTGATTAGGCAAAAGAGAGCTAAACACACGCAGTTCATGCCGCGCGCGGGTGACGGCAACGTTGAGTCGCCTCTCCCCACCGTCCTTATTGAGCGGCCCAAAGTTCATGGAAACTCGCCCGGTCGGATCAGGCCCATAGGTAGTGGAGAAGTACACTATGTCCCTCTCATCGCCCTGAACGCTTTCCAGATTCTTGACAAATAGCGGCTCCTGCAAATCATCATCGAAGAAACGGTCCAAAGCCCCGTTCTTGCGGCGCTCAGCTTCCAGCATATCGTCAATCAGTCTTTGCTGCTCGCTATTGAAGGTCACTACCCCGATGCTCAATCCTTCCGCAATAAAGGCCGGATCTTTAAGCCTCGAAACGATGTTTGAAACCACTGCGCGAGCTTCTACAGGATTCGTGCGTGCAGCGCCTCTTTGATATACGCCAGGAACATGAATGTACGATACTGCCCGGTCCTCCGATTGCGGCGATGGGAAAGTAACCAGACCCCCGTCATAGTAACGGTGGTTGGAGAAGGTGATGAGGCTTTCGTGACGGCTGCGGTAGTGCCAGCGAAGTTTCAGATCCGGCAGATTCGAGCCGAGGCATTCGTCCAGGATGCTTTCCATGTCGGCTTCCTGCACCACTTCATCGTCTGCCTCTTCGTCTTCAGATCGATTGAAAAAATTAGTTGGAGGGAGTTGCTTCGGATCACCTACCACCACTACCCGTTTCCCTCTCGCCATCGCTCCGATTGCATCCCAGACGGGAATCTGGGAAGCCTCATCGAAGATAATCAAATCGAAAAGCCTCATTGCCGGCGCCAGGTATTGGGCAATAGAAAGAGGGCTCATGAGGAGACATGGAGTCAGCCGCGTCAGCACCGTAGGAATAGCCCTGATGAGCTGGCGCACCGGCATGTGCCGCTTTTTCTTCTCGATTTCACGTTTGAGAACTCCCCATTCTCTCTCCGCCCCGTTCTCCTCCTCGAAATTGCCGGAGCGAAGGCGCATGCGGATGCAGTGGCGCGAGAGTTCACGCAAGCTCTTATCCAGTGCCTGGAAATCACAAATCTTCTGCTCGTGCTCAATCGCTACAAAAGAACGCAGGACCGGCAGTTCTCCCGATGCAGCGATAAGCCACCAGCGACTATAATTGACTTCGAAGGCTTCAGAGACTTTCTCCGGTTCGACCAAACCGGCTGTGACCGCATCCACAAGGGGGGCAAGCCCTTCCCCGCAGGCTTCGTTCTTCACCCGGAGCCACGCGCACCACTCATGAATGGAGGCCTGTTGAGCCACAATCCCTTGGCAGGTCTCTATAATGGAGGAGAGGTCTCCCTGGAGCCAATCAGCCTCAGTGTCCTCGGCAAGTTTTGCGATAGTATCCTGTTTCGTTTTGAACTTCTCGAGGACTGCCAGGTACGTGGCCATAGCTTCCCCTGCGCCACCCTTCTGGCTGAGCAGTACATTCCCGGGGCCCAGGAGAAACTCCAGCGCAGTATTAAGGCTGAGCAATGTTTCAGGCCTGTCGACAAAGCGCACTATGGCAGTCTGCACATCCTCATGAAAGGATAGAGCCAGAGAAATTTCCTGTATATCAGTGGCAAGGCCTGTCCAGAAACCCGTCGTTTTGTCCCGCAAATCATCATAAGATGCAATCCGGTCACGCAGGGTACGCATGGCGGCCAGCGCATGCAGATCTTTATCCGGATCGGGCATGGCGCTGCCGTTTACCTCCGCCACTCCCTGTAAAGCTCCAATGACATGTTCCCGAAGGAATAGGCCAGGATCATTGTGATTGTGCAGAAGAACCGATGAACTGCTACGGGACGCTGGAGAAGGCCCGTTACACCGAAAGAGGTGTTTCAGCACGCCTTCTATCGTTACCGGTGAATCAGGAACATCAGCAAGATGAGCCATCGCATGGCATACGGCATCACGGAAGGCGGCGCACTTTTTAGCAGGCAAAGTCGGCGCTCCGCCCCAAAGCAACGTTGCTTCCTCTCCTAACGGCTCCAAGGCTTCCAGCCGATTCTGGATTTCACGCATGGCGGCCAGAGCGGCAAGATCTCCCTCACAATCCGGGGCAACTTTTCCTTCACTTTTGGAAACGCCCAGCAATGCCTTGCGAACGCGCTTTTCCAAAGTAACTCGCTGCAACCACCAACTGGTTTTCGATTGTTCCCATTCCGCCTGCAGAGTCGGAAAGTCGAGAGCATATGCTTCGGCTCCATATGGTGCGGAAAGGCTGGCGGCCACCTCCTCATATTCGTGTAATAGGTCGAACGCTTCTTTAAGTCTCGGAATCCACGCCGCGGAGGCGAGTTGCCAGATAGATGCCAGAATCGCATGGTCCAACTGCAGGGCGTCATTACGGTATGCCATGGAGAGGTGACCTGAGTGCTCCTTGTACTCTTTCAAAAGCGTCACACCTTCTCGCAAACGAGCAAAAATGCCTGGCGCATCGGGGCGCAAAACGAAACGATAATCCCTGCCGGCGGCCTTAGGCAACAATCCGGAAAGTCCTTCCAGACCATCACGCCCTTTTACGTCAAGCGGCAGCGCAGGTAGTCCCGTTACCTTCAGCAGGGCTGCTGCAGCGCCTTCAAGCTGACTGCAGATGCCGGCCAATTCGCCGGCCGCTCTAATCAACTCGTTAACCCAAACCGGGGCCCATTCCAAATGCTTAATCTTCTCCAGCGATGTGGCCTCAAGTCTCCCGGCTGTTGAACCATGGAGACCGATCCTCGTAACAACATCGCGCAGCCGCGTCAAAGCTGTCAGGTCATGGGTTCGCGGAGAAGGCCAGGAGAGGTTCACGAGTGGAACCTCTATGTGGCACACTACCATCCCTATAGCTTGAAATGGAGTAAGCCCGTTAGGATAGGGACAATGGACTGTCTCCACATACTCGTTTAGCTTCTCCCGAAGATCGGTAAGCCGTGAGGTATCCAAATTCCAGCGATCCTCGATGGAATCTGCACCGGCTTCGCTGGCGCTCCGCAACTGCCCCAGTACTTCCAGCTTCCGCGCCTTGTGCGAATGGAGTTCGAGGCAGAACTCACCGAGTCCGATATCTTTAAGCCTACGATAGACCACATTTAGTGCGGCAGTTTTTTCCGCAACGAAAAGGACTGTTTTACCTTCTGCCAGACACTGGGCTATCATATTGGAAATGGTCTGGCTCTTGCCGGTGCCGGGAGGGCCAATGAGGACGAAGTCCTTGCCTTGTGCAGCGGTCGCCACCGCAGCTAACTGTGATGAGTCTACGGGCAGCGGGCAGTAGACATTCTGTGCCGGAAGCTTTTTGTCGAGTTCCCCTGGATCAATGAAACCCACTCCATCGCGATATCTCTCTGATGGAGTGTCCAGCAAATGGCGGACCACCGGGCTCTCCTTGAGAGCATCCGTATGATCCACCAGATCCTTCCACATGAGATACTTGGCGAAGGAAAACAGTCCCAATGAGACTGTGCGTGAGACCTCCCAGCCGGGAATGTCTTTGATGGCCTTTTGAACGCTTCGCCAGATCAGATCGATGTCCAACCCTTTACCATCCTTAGGCAAATCCTTCTCAAAGATATCGAGTTCCGATATCTCGAAATCTTTCCGAAGCATCTCGATCAATGTCAGGTTGAAGCGTGGCTCGTCATCGTGCAAGGACAGAAAGAAGCCTGACTGAACGCTTTTTCGCTCAAGCTTTACCGGAACCAAAACCAGCGGCGCCTTACAGGGCTTTTCGCGCTCCTTGGGTCTCCATGAGAGAAAACCCAAGGCGAGGAACAACGTATTGGCGCCGCCTTCTTCCAGAGCACTGCGAGCCGAACGGTACAGCTCTAACAGTCGACCAACCAATTCCTGCTGTGGGAGAGGCGCCAGTAACTCGTGGCGCACCAGCACATCCAATGCGTGGCTTTTGATAAGATCTTCCTGGTGTCGATCTTCATATATGGAATACAACCGTGGATCGCCACCCTGCTGTTCAATACCCGGAAGAATGCGGAACCTATAGCCACTGGCGAGCATATCTTCCAGTGCGCCGGGATCGGGCGCGATCAATTCCACAACCCTCTTACTGGCTCGGAAATTAATGAGGTTGTTGCGCAAGGAGAGGTCGAGAAGCCGTCTTTGCCACCGTTCAAGGCGCGTCAGCGGCCCCTTCGGTTCAGCGGCTTCGATGCCGGTGTCGATAGCGAAATCCGGTGCTTCGTCGAACTTAGGTTCGATTACCTGGGTTTCAGGTTGTTCTGATGTTGTTGGTGGTTTGACAATTTCGGCCAATGCAAGCGGGAGAATGCGCTGCATCCTGGCTCTTCGAACATCCACGGCCAAGTGAAAGGTATATTCCTTCTCCTCGGCTATATGTGTCTCGCCTCGCTCGCAAGTCCACTTAAAAGAAGGGACGCCTTCTAATTGCTGGGCTGCCAGTGTGGTTTCAAAAAGAAGCAGTTCCTGCAGGTGCAGACGTTTTCGCAATGCCGTGACGTCATCTGCTACTGCGGTAGAAAAGGTTTCATCAGCAAGCCAGCATCCAACGAACGCATGACCATGAGTAAAAACCAGGAGAGGATGCAGGCCGCACTGTTCTATACAGGAGGCGAAGAGAATACTCAGGTCGAGACACGTGCCAATCTTAGCCTGTATGACCTGTGAGGGATGCCGAACCTTTTGTCCCGATTGCTCAAAACTCGCAGGCGGCAGCACATAGCCTATCTGTTGAGAGCAGATGGCGTGCCACAATGCTGTGAGCTGCTCCCAGACGCCTCTCTTTCCACGTTTGTAACCAACAAGTGCAGGCTCCTTGCCATGCGCACGTAGAATATCAACGGCCTTACCGAGTAGATGTTGCACAGCGGGATCATTCGGTTGAACAAAGGCGGCGGTCAATTCAGGAAAAGAGCCAATACCGCCCCATTCGTTACGTGCCAAGAGTTCGATTGGAACATTGAGGTCTGCCAGTTCAACTTCGCCTTTACGCAGCACGAACTGGATTGAACCTTTCTCGGCTTCGTTCAATCGGGCTAATGCCCCAGCGTCCATCTGCAAATCCAGATTCGCGACACGGCAGCGCTGACCCGCCGTAACCTGGGCAATACGCCACAATGAACTTGTAAAAAAGACCGGTGCAGAACTAACAGTCAATTCTACTTCCGTAAGATGCTCATTACTTTCATTAATGACAGCGAGTTCCCGAAGAACCGGAATAGAGTTTTGTTGTGATGCAAAGGAGACTTTGGTGGTTACAGAGGCTTCGATTCGGTAGGGTGAACCCACGGCATGCTCCAGTTCAAGGTATTCATGGTTTCCAGATATTTTGGCGCGTATTATAGACCACCAAAAACTTCAATCCTATTGTATTCTTGACGGTAAGGAAGGTCGTTGATTGGGTTGGTTGGAGATGTTCATTGTGGAATCCAAGCGGCAAGGTCGAGCGCTGAAACAGCGCATTCCATTATTGTGGAACATCGACAGGAACAGATGGAAAATAAAAAGGAACGGGTCGTTATTTATCCAAATTGGAGTCGCAGGCAGAGGAAGTGAGCCGTGGGCGCTAAAGACATTATAGAATCCAGACGTGAGGATATCCTTCGCATTGCCGCAAAGTATGGAGCAGTCGACGTGCGGGTTTTTGGCTCGGTAGCACGTGGAGAGGCAGCGCCGGAGAGCGATGTGGATTTTCTCATCCAGTTTGAACCGGGCAGAAGCCTCCTGGACCATGTAGCATTGCTCCAGGATTTAGAAGACATCCTTTCCCTTAAAGTGGATGTCGTCAACGAGAAAGCACTGCACCACCGCATACGCGATCGAGTACTCCGGGAGGCTGTTCCTCTGTGAAAGATCCTCTGCTCTACATCATACATATCCACGAATTCCTCAAGTAGATCAACACGTACACGCAAGGTGGCCGAGATGCATTCATGGCTGACCCGAAAACGCAGGATGCGGTGGTCTAAACTTCGAGATATTAGGCGAGGCAACCAAGCGCTTATCAGCCGAATTCACCGAGCGATATCCCCAAGCGCCATGGCGCAGAATTGCCGGGTTCAGGGACATCCTGATTCATGTCTATGAGCGTGTGGATATGGATGAAATCTGGAACATCATTGAACAGCATGTACCGCAACTTCTCACGGCACTCGAATACGTCATGAGCGATCTCGATCGATAATCTCTTTTACCTCGCGAGGAGATTCCAACCGCTTCATCAGTACTCTAGATAAGTGCTCCAATTACCTCTAACAGGAGTTTCGGGTGGCTCCTGCCTCTCTCGGCTTTGCGAATCTATTCGGCATTGCTTGCGATGTGAATCAGTGCTATCATTTTGATAGCATGTTGGGAGAAAAGAAGGAGATGAGCTATGGCGCAGATTCTCATTCGCAATGTTGATGAATCCACGCTGGAGAGGTTGAAACTTCGTGCCGCACAGAACGGTCGCTCGTTGCAGGCCGAAGTCAAGATGATTCTCGATCAGGCTGCGTATGTGGATCTACAAACCGCGCGCCTCAGTGCAGCTCGAATTCGTGAGAAGCTGAAAGGTCGTTCAAAATCCGACAGCGTGGATCTCCTGCGCGAGGAACGTTACGGATGAGCACCTATGTTGTCGATGCAAGTGTGGCCGTTAAATGGTTCTTTGATGAGCCACTTTCTGAAGAAGCCAGCCGGTTGCTCGAACCGTACCATGTCTTGCATGTACCTGATTTTTTTGCGCTCGAAATTGATAGCGTTCTCTGTAAGAAAAACAGGCGAGGGGAAATCTCCGAAGAGGAGACAATGGAAATTCGGTCTGCATTAGATTCTTTTCCCCTACAGAAGCACCCATTTAAGATGATGACAGATCCTGCCTTTGAACTTGCAGTTCAAACTCAAAGCAGTCCTTATGATTGCCTGTACCTGGTCCTTGCGATTGTCCTCGGAGCAAAAATGGTCACTGCCGACCGGCGTTTCTATGACAACATCTCCAAAAGCCGACTCACTGCCGAGAATCTTTGCTGGGTGGCAGACCTGCCTCAAGCTGTTGAATGGCGGGAATCTTAATAATCTTTGAGGATCATCGAAACCTTCGCTGGAGTCACCTTTTCGGCTGGAAATGAGTCTATGACACCGCCCGGCCCGCTACCCGCTACATCAACTCATAGCCGGTATTGAGTTTCGGAATGCCGGCTATTTTGCAGGCGGTGATGGGGTCCGGAAACTGAATGTATTCGCACTTCCTGTGCTGATGTACTTTCCTGCAGGCGGCACGGGCGACGGGAACAATGCCGAACTTCTTATGGTACTCCCTTATGAAATTGAGGACCTCCAACTGCTTATCCCGCAGGGGGCACTCACTGCTTGCGCCCTCCCGCTCGGCCAGTGCGCAGGCGACTGTTTCATCCCAATTGTCCGGGTTATCCAGGTAGCCTTCCTCGTCCAGTGCAATTTCTCTTCTCTCGTACTCGATCTTTTGCATCGTTGCCTCCTCGCGGAAAACGGCGCGTGATTCGCCTTATTATAAATAAATTAAGGACCTGGACGATTACCTTCAACTCGGATATAGAGATGCGGTGAGGCTTGTGCATGGTGACTAACGTCCTTTTGGTAGATGATGAGAGAGACTTTCTCGATCCACTGGCGGAGAGACTGGCCGCTCGCGGCTTGAGTATACTCAAGGCTTTCAGCGGCGAGGAAGCCTTGAGGCTGCTGGCGGCCAGCGAAATCGACGTGGTGATTCTCGACGTGCTGATGCCCGGCAGGGACGGGATCTCGGTCCTGCGTGAGATCAGGCGCACAATACCGCTCATTCCGATAATTCTGCTCACGGGGCACGGAAGCATCGAATCCGCAGTGGAAGGGATGAGAGCGGGCGCGTTCGATTACGTGATCAAACCGATTGAAATCGGTGACTTGATGAAAAAAATCTCAGCCGCCTATGAGCATAAAGCCGGGCAGGCGGAGAGCATCCGCGAGGCAGCGGCCAGGGAAGAGCGGGAGAAAGAGTTGACCGGGGCGAGGGCCGAAGCGGAAAAACTGGCTTCCGTTGGAGAGCTTGCCACAGGCATAGCGCACGAAATAAATAATCCCATTGCGGTCATGATGGAAAAAGCAGGCTGGATAGAGGATCTGTTGAGCGAAGATAATCCGGACCTGGAGGAAATCAAAAGATCGCTTCGACAGATAAGCATGCAGGGCGCGAGGTGCAAGGAGATAACACACAAGCTGCTCGGCTTCGGCGGGAAGTTGGACCCGGTTCTGCGGGAGGTGCGGGTAAACGAGATGATCTCCGGTCTCCTGCGGGAGTTCGACAAGCGCTCGAAGTTCGATAATATCCGGGTCAATACCAGCCTTTCGCCGGACAAGCCTTTGATTTTTGCCTCTCCATCGGAGCTGCGGCAGGTGTTTTCCAACCTCATAAATAATGCAATTGACGCCCTCCAGCCCGACGGCGGCGCCATCGGGATCGAAACCAGGCTGGAAGGGGAGCAGGTAGCCGTCTCATTTACCGATACAGGCCACGGAATCCCGGAAGTAGCCCTGGCCAGGATTTTCGAACCCTTCTTTACCACCAGGCCGGTCGGAAAAGGCACCGGGCTGGGTTTGTCGATATGCCACGGACTGGTCCAGAGAATGGGGGGCAGTATTTCGGTACGCAGCACCGTGGGGTCCGGGACGACCTTCATGGTCCTGCTGCCCCGGCGCCGCGATACCGGTTGTGGGAAGTTATAACGCGAAATGCTCCGGACCGAAGTCATCGCGCCGACTCCAGATCATCTAATAAACCTGATGGGGGAACAATGAAGAACGCTTGTCGTCTCCTGGCGCTGATCCCGGTGCTCTTGCACCTGCTCTGGGCCCAACCTCTACTCGCCGCGGAATGGCAGCGGCAATCGCCGCGGTTTCCCGACCTGATGGCCGTGTGGGGAACCGGCTCAAGCGAAGTGTGCGCGGTCGGGAGAAACGGTCTGATTCTGCGCTGCGACGGAAAGAACTGGATTGCCATGGAAACAGTCAGCACCAGCGATCTCTACGGTGTCTGGGCTGATTCTCCCAACAGCATGTTTGCGGTGGGAGCCGACAGCACCATTCTTCACTTCGACGGCGCAAAATGGACCCGAATGGCTGTCAAGCCCGGATATCATTTCCTGGGAGTGTTCGGTTTTGCATCAAACGATGTTTTTGCCGTCGGCGCCGGTGGGGCCATACTCCATTACGATGGAAATGAATGGACTCCGATGAACAGCGGGACATCCTCTTCACTGTGGAACGTCTGGGGCAGTGCGAATTCGACTATTTTCGCCGTGGGAGACAACGGCACAATCCTGCGCTACGACGGCAGGGAATGGATGCCGATGAACAGCGGCTCGAAAGCCCAACTGCTGGGAATCTCCGGCCTCAACGGCGCAAGTGCGCTGGTGGCAGGCAAAGGCGGCATCCTGCTCAGGTTCGACGGATCGGAATGGAGCGCCATGAATAGCGGGACGGTCTCGGATCTATGGGGGGTGTGGTACGGACCTACTGATCCGCCGGTCATAGTAGGAACGGGTGGAACCATCATCAGGTTCGACGGAAATAACTGGAAGCCGTTCAACGGCGGAGTCCAATCCGACCTTTACGCGATCTGGGGTGACAGGACAGGCCGCTTATTCGCGGTAGGCTCGGGGAGTACAGTTATGGTTCATGCAAAAAAATGAGAGACGGTGTGGACCGAAGACTGAGCGACTTTCCGGAAGAGAGAATCGTCCGGTGTAACGAGGCGCCCGTAAATACCGGCGGCGAGTTCGTATTGTACTGGATGACGGCTTTCCGGAGGGCGCGGTGGAATTTCAGCCTGGAACGCGCCTGCTGGTGGGCAGAAGAGTTGGGGAAACCGCTTATTGTCCTGGAAGCGCTGCGCTGTGACTATCCCTGGGCGAGCGACAGGCTCCACAGCTTCATCCTCAACGGTATGCGGGACAATCGGGCGGCATTTAGCAGAACTCCCGTTCTCTATTACCCTTTTGTCGAGTGCAGCCAGGGCCGGGGGAAAGGGCTGCTCCCGGCGCTCGCGGCCAGGGCATGTATCGTCGTAACCGATCGATACCCGTCGTTTTTTCTTCCGCGCATGACCCGCGCGGCGGCGGCCAAGGCGGCAGTCAGAATGGAGGCCGTTGACTCAAACGGCCTGCTTCCGCTCGCACTCACCGATAGAGTATTCCTGACCGCCTATTCTTTCAGAAGGTTCCTGCAGCAGCAGCTTCCCCTGCTTGTTGAACAGGCTCCAAAGAAGAACCCTCTTTCGGGCATATCCATCCCGACAATGGAGAAGCTTCCCGCGGAAATCTCCGAAAAATGGCCTGTTGCTTCACGGGAAATCCTCGATGCCTCGCCCGGTTCGCTGCGAAAACTGTCGATCGATCATTCCGTGAGTCCGGTGAAAACCCGTGGAGGATCACTTGCCGCAAGAGCTGCTTTGACGGATTTTATCGAAAACAAGCTCGCCAGGTACCATGAAGAGCGCAATCATCCGGATCGGAAAGCTGCAAGCGGGCTCTCGCCTTACCTGCACTTCGGGCACATCTCCGCCCACGAGATCTTTCTCAAATTAAAAGAGCGGGAAGAGTGGAGCCGTTGGCGGCTTTCCCCGAAGAGTTCCGGGCAGCGTGAAGGCTGGTGGGGCATGAGTGCGGGAGCGGAAGCCTTCCTGGATCAGCTCATTGTGTGGCGGGAGCTTGGGTTCAATATGTGTTCCGGAAGGGATGATTACGACCGGTTCGACTCTCTGCCCGACTGGGCGCAAAAAGAGCTTGCGGCGCATGAAAGCGATGACCGTCCATACCTCTATACAATTGAGGAATTTGAATCCGCAAGCACACACGATCCGCTCTGGAATGCAGCTCAACGGCAGCTTTTGCGGGAAGGAACCATACACAACTATCTGAGAATGGTGTGGGGGAAAAAGATACTCGAATGGAGTTCCTCACCACGCATCGCTCTCGAAATCATGATCGAACTCAATAACCGGTACGCTCTGGATGGAAGAGATCCCAACTCCTACACGGGAATCTTCTGGGTGCTGGGCCGCTACGACCGCCCTTTTGGGCCTTCCATGCCGGTTTTCGGAACCATTCGCTACATGAGTTCCCGCAACACTATGAAGAAGCTTGAGATGAAGGATTACCTGCAATGCTTTGCACCGAACAGCGGGCGAGGAGGGTCCGTGTTCACTCAAAAATGCCAGTGAGGTCTTTTGCTCAGCCAGGCGGAGATTGTGTCTTCAACCCAGCCCTCCAGTCCTTTCGCCAGGTAGAAAGCTGGAAAAAGGAGATCCGCGCCCGGTAAAATAACACCTTCCGCCAAGGCGGCTTTTTCGAGTGCCGTATAGGGATAAATTCTTACCCCAAGGGTGACCTTCATGGATTCCAATTCCAGCGAATCCGCAAACTCAAGGCTCTCCAGGACTGTATCCTTCGTCTCACCCGGCCCCCCCAGCAAGAGAAACCCCATCCGCCCGATGTCGTGTTTGTCCAGCATTATGGAAATAGTCCTGACCTCCTCCGGCTGAAACCGCTTGTTCATGGACTGGAGGATGTCTCGCGATCCGCTCTCGAAGCCGAAGCTGACCTCCACGCATCCGGCCCGCGCCAGTTTATCCACCAGCGATTCATCTATCTTCCAGGGATAGAGGATGCATCTCCATCGGATGTCGAGTTTTCTCTCTATGATCTTGTCACAAATGGCCTCGGCATAAGATGCTGGAAAGTTAAAGGTATTATCGACGAAGAAAAAGTCGGCGAACCCGGCTTCCACAAAGGAGACAATCGATTCAACGACCGATTCCGGAGAGCGCTTCCGCATAGTCTTGCCTTCTATGGTCGCGGTCGAGCAGTAGCTGCATTCCAAAGAACAGCCTCTTCTCGCCTGAATGGGAAGCCAGATTCTCTGATTCGCAAACTCTGTAGGAAACGATAATGGGCCGCCAGGAGAAGGAAGACTGAATTCGTCCAGCTTCTTTATAGTCTCTCTTCCGTAGCGCCTGTCGGGCAGGACCAGGCCGGGAACACCCGCTATGTCCCTGCCGTTTGACAGCCTTTCCAAAAGCATCGGAAATGCCCGCTCTCCTTCCCCTTCAATTCCCATGTCCGCACCCAGCCAGGCAAGCGAGCTTTTCGGGTACATGCTGTATCCGGCGCCCCCAAGGACAATTAGGGCCGGACTCAAATTTCGACATAAATCAACTATTGTGCGTACCGGATCAAGGAGGAATCTCGGGCTTTGCATACACTGATTGTCTATGTTTCTGACCGAAATCCCGATTATCTCCGGCCTGCAATCACGTATAGATCGTTCGAGAAGCTCCGGGGAATTCTCCCGAGTCATGAGATTAAGAAGCCTTACGTCATGACCCGCCTTTTCAGTTGACGCCGCCACACCGGCAAGACCTACCGGCAGGACCGGCATCTGGAGCTGTTCGGTATTTGCGGATATCAAAAGAACTCGCATGGATATACTCTCTGAAGGTTCTTTACAGCGACGCCACGACCTGCTTACCTATTCCGGCCTCGGACGCGACGTTGATGTACTTCTTCAGTCCTGCTCCCGCCGGGTCGGCCTGGGCCAGAACCCACCGTGAGAGCTTCGAGAGGGCTTTGCCGCTTCCGATGATCTCGCGGCTCATTTCGACACCCTTTCGGATACTCTCCGCCCTTCCCGCCAAGTAAAGAATGGCGCCTGCATTGAGGCACGTCATATCGATACATTCGGTATGGCCGGTTCCGCTGATGATCTTCAGGAATCGAACGGTTTCTTTTTGAATATCTCCGGTCACCGCTATGGATGCGTAGTCGGCGCGCTTGATCCCCACGTCCTCCGGCGCAAGAAGAAAGGTCCGTTCTTCTCCATCGGGGAAGAATTCACAGACCAGCGTCTCTCCAATCGTGGACATTTCGTCCATTCCCTTTTCTTTTCGGGAATCGAACCCATGCACGACCATGCCGCGCTCGTAGCCGATATCTTTTATAACTTCACTCACCCTGGGGACCAAATCTTTTGCGTAAACCCCCCTCAACGCATGAGTAGGGCGGCAGGGACTCGCAAGGGAGGCGGCTATATTGAGAGTGGAACCGAACCGGATCTGGCTGAGTATCCGTCCAAGTGACTGCGGGTGGACTTTGGAACTCGTGCCGTTAAATAACCCGATTCTCTCCTTCTTTATGCTCGAAACGACCACTTCCAGATCGCACTCGACGTCGATGCCTATTTTCTCCAGCAGATCGACCGTCCCGCAGGAGGAGGTAAGCGCTCTTGCACCATGCCGGGCCAGCCGTGCTCCGCCTGCGGCTGCCACTACCGATGCGGCCGTGCTCACGTTGAAGGTTTTCAACTGGTCCATTCCGGTTCCGGAATTTTCGACGAGGGGGTGTTCCAGATCATCGCCGATGCGGGCCGTGTCAAATTCGACAATTGCCCTCCAAGCCCCGGCGATCTCCCGGCAGGTCTCACCCTTCGACACCAGCGCTGCGAGAAAGGCGCCCTGCTGCAAATCCGGCTGCTCATTGAGCAGCACCTGCCGGAACATTGCGTAGCTTTCCTCGCGGGTAAGATCCTCCCTGCAGATCAGCCTGTGGATATTGGCGCCGAATTCCCTCAACGATATTTCCGGCCATGATGCCATCTTATTTCCTCTCCAGCTTACAGAGTGTGAACCATCCCGGGATAGAGGAGGATCTTCATGCCCAGGCGGTTTTCGACGATCCTGAGCGCTTCGTCAAGCTCTCCCAGAGCCATCCTGTGTGAAATCATATCTTCCACGGCAACGTTACCCGAAGCGATGAGATCGAGCGCCTGAACACCATGCATGAAGCTGCAGCCGTAGGCGCCCACCAGGGTTTGTTCGTAATAATGCAAGCGGTTCAGACTGAGGCGCGCCTCATCCTCCGATGGCTGCAGCCCGGAGAAAATCACGATGCGCCCGCGAGGATTCATTGCCCCCAAAGCTTCCTCATAAGCCTGCCGCGATCCGACCGCCACGATGCAGACGTCAAATTTGTCGCCTGTGTTGTATGTTCTTCCGTTGGAGATCTCTCTGCGCCTGCTGTCCGGCTCGATGGGCGCGGGTAGAGCGCCCATGGCGCGAGAAGCCCTCGCAAGCAGAGTCCCCGCCGGGCCTGCGCCCCAGATGCCGATAGTCTCACCCTGTTTAATGCGCGATAACTCGAGCGCGTTGAGGCAACAGGAAAGCGGCTCCGCAAAAACGGCCAGTTCCGCGCTGAGACCGTCGGGAACGGGAATAACACTCCTTGCCGGCGCAATCACGTACTCTGCAAAACCGCCATCGCGGTGGAACCCCATTATCTGCATTTCCCGGCACAGGTTCTCCGCTCCCCGGCGGCATGAGGGGCATCGACCGCACCATATGCCCGGATAGACGTAGACACGGCGCCCCTCTTCCAAACCCTTGACAAGGCGCCCAACCTTCCGAATTACGCCCACCACCTCTTCGCCCGGAACCCGCGGCAGGGTGAGGTCACGGTGCCCCGTCCGAATCAGCTTGAGATCCGTTCGGCACAGGCCCGTCACTTCAACTTCGATGAGAACTTCATCATCCTCGGGTTCGCGCAGCGCGATCCTCGTCAGTTCAAAAGCTCCGATTTCCCTGACCAGCACAGCGGTCATTTCCATAAGTTTGCCTCTATCCCTGAAAAATAAAAAGGGCTCCGACAGCCGAAAAGCGGCTACCGGAACCCTTTGCCATCAGGCTCCGCAACTCAGGAGCTTCAGTCGTCTTCTGACTCCCGGATCATCCGCAGTATCATCACCTTCCCATGCCGGTACGCGCAACACGCCCGGTACAGTGGCCTACATCGCTGATCTGCGTCCCCGGTCACAGCGGCGGGACCATCACGGACTTGCACCGTGTTCCGTTGCTGAACCTCCTCAAGCGAACATAACGACCGTATTAGCTAAACACAAAAAAGTCAACTGCGATGTCGTTTAGCATTCGGCAAAAGAGGTTGCTGAGTTCCAGGCTTTACTGTATTCTTCTAACCGCAAGTAATCACCCATGGTTTCTCCATTGTAAGAATGCGGATCTTCAGCCATCCGGAGCCCTGGGTTTTTCTTCATTCGAATTTCCCCAGTCAAGTAATACGAAGAATGATACCTGATTTTGCCGGCTTCCGGCTCGCAATGCAATGCGCCCGGCTCATGCCGGGAGTGGTCCATTTATCACATGCAGGCGAATAGATCAGGTTTGAGTTGCAGTCTTGCAAAGGCTCCAGCATAGGGTTTCCACCTATGAAGGCGTGGTTTATCAAAAGGACCTTGGACGAAACACCGGGGCGAGGGCAGGGGCGATAAAAGCATTCGACCCGGATAACAACTGGCGAAAAGTTGAATGATGCCCTCACCGATTCATTGCAACAAGGAGAACACCATGAGAAAGATGTATTTCGGCGTCGCGGCCGCAATAGCGCTGTCGCTTCTTTTCACCGGGTACGGCAATGCCCAGGCGCCGCAGCCCACGAAACCCTCCATTATTTACGTAACCGATTTTGAAATCGATGCGGGCGACATTACCCAGGAGCGCAAGCTGATACAGAGGCCGCGGCTCAGACAACAGGAATCTCCGGGGGCCAAAGCCGCCAGGCTGGTAGAGCTGCTCTCGACCACCCTTGCCGGAGAACTGCAGAACAAGTCCGTTCCGGCCCGGAGGCTCTACCGGGGTCAAAGCGCCCCGGATAAAGGATGGCTGATAAAGGGGCAGTTTGTGGAGGTTGACGAGGGCAATCGCCTGAAGCGGGCGATGGTCGGTTTTGGCGCCGGGGCCACCGATATGCAGATCGAGGTCGAGGTTGTTGACCTAAGAAGCGCTCGGAAGGAGCCTTTCCTGATATTCGGCACCGATTCGAAATCAGGTAAAGGCCCCGGAGCCGTCGTGATGATGAACCCATACGTTGCCGCGGCGAAATTCGTCATGTCCAAAAAGGCCACCGAAAAGGACGTGAAAAAGACGGCGCGCCAGATCGCGGGGGTGTTGGTGAGGTACATGGAGGACAACAACCTGCGCCCGGCTAAACCTTGAACCGGGTTTCTTTCACTGAACGAAAAACATCTCCCAGAAAGGATATTTGGTCTATGTCCAGGCATATTTCTTCGCGGTTCGCAGCAGGGATCACACTGATCATTTTTACCGTCCTCGCCCTGACTCCTTTTCCGGCTTCTTCCGCCCCGGCAGCAACGGCTAACTTCGAGGTCCCGGGAATTCACAACGCATCGGATATACTGCCTCGCGAGTTGATCACCGGCCCACACTACAGAATTCGTGAAAAGGTGGTTTCCTACGGCTATCTGCACAGCTACACGGTCGATTCCGACTTCGGCGTTTTCGAGGTCACCGGAGATTTCGCACTGCGTAAACTCCTCAGCGAGATCCATGCGATCTCGGTCCTGCACGAAGTCAAAAGAGGCAAGGCGTATCTGGACGGAGTCCGGAGCGCGGCCTCCAAGCCCCTTGAATTTGGCGTAAACCTGATAACCGAACCCGTCGACACGCTAAGCGGAGTGCCCAAGGGTGTTGCGGCCCTTTTTCAGAATGTAAAAACCGGGCTTACCACGCATTCCGCCAAGAATGAGGACCGCAAGGTGGAGCAGATGGTGGCGGTTTCCTCCAACAAGAGGCTTCTCGCCAGGCAACTGGGTGTCGATGTCTATTCCAGCAACAAGGTTTTGCAGAAGGAACTGAACAGTCTGGCGTGGGCTACATCACTGGGCTCTCTGACGGTCTCGGCGGCGCTTGCCCCAGTCGGAGGAGCGGCAGTGACCGCCGTTTCCGCCAGCAGAGCAGCCAAAGGCCTATCGGATATCGTCAATGAATATCCCCCACAGAGGTTGCGCCAGGTAAACCAGGAAAAACTCGAACATATGGGAATTCCCCATGAACTGGCAATTCGCTTCCTTGATTCCCAGAATTACACTCCCACACAGCAGACGGTAATCACCGGGTCGCTGGAAGCCTGCCGGAAGGCCAAAGGGCTCGATGCGTTTCTGCGACAGACCCTCTCCGCCGACAGTGAGGAATTGGCCAACTACTTCATGTACATGGCGGAAATGATGCGAGACTACAACGCGAAAGTCGCTCCCATCCAGGACATCAGCGTCTACGGCCCTCTTGTGTTCGCCCGTGCGGGAAACGGCGCGGTGATGATCCCGCTGCCGCTGGATCGCGCAATCTGGACGGAGCGCTCCAGCCACCAGGTTCCCGATGCCATCAGCTCTCACAAGGCCATGAACCCCGGTTTGAAGAAATATGAACTCTGGTTTACCGGAACCGTCAGCAACGTGGTGAAAGAAAGAGCGAAGAAGCTTGGAATACAGATCGTCGAGAAAGTCGACAATCAGTTCGACTTCACTTACTAAGTAAGCCTTCGGGCGGGGCCACGGTATATTCTGTGCGCAAGAGTTCGAACTTGCGGGCACGACACCGCGGGCCCGCCTTAACGACAGGACGTGAGGGGCGTTTAGCGCCACTGCGGCGAACTCTTCCCGGACCATCCCTATCGTGTTCTCGGGTATCAGCGGCTTCAATTCAGAGTTGTTGCACGGCCATAACCGGGTTCCGCGCCCGTGCCAAGACAGCGAAGTTAACAACCAATTTCCTGTTGAATCTCAGGTCTATTCCGTCTTCCTCTACCCCGCCTTCGTTAGGCAGCAGCTTCTTGATAGAGATACTTCTGAGTTTCGCCAGGGAGCGCCTCTTTTGCTTGGAAGGCGGTGGGCACAAAAAGCCGTGCCCACACCCTTCGCTTGTCCATGGCGGTGCGATGATTTGCAGACAGGGGGGCTGAAAGCAAAAGGGGCCGCGCTTTTTAGCGCGGCCCCTTGATTTTTCTGGCGGGGTGGAAGGGACTTGAACCCTCGGCCTCCGGCGTGACAGGCCGGCGTTATAACCAACTTAACTACCACCCCTTTTTTTGGTAGGCGGAACAGGGCTCGAACCTGTGACCCTCGGCTTGTAAGGCCGATGCTCTCCCAGCTGAGCTACCCGCCCTTGGAACGGGACAGGCTCTTGGCCCTCATGTCCCGGGAAGTTGCATTTTTAACGGAACAGTCCGGAGAAGTCAAGCTCTTTTGCGCCTTTTAATGAGTGCGAATCTCCTCCGGCGCAGGCTCTTTAGGAGGCTCGAAGATCACCGGAGTGGCTTCGGGCTCCTTGAACAGGCTGTGGTCCTCCTTGAGCACCAGGGCCAACCGCAGTACATGGTCGGTGTGCTCTACCAGTTCGATATTGATCTCTTCGAGAATCTTTGCAGGTATATCCTTAAGATCTTTTGCGTTATCCTTTGGAACCAGCACAGTCTTGATGAGAGCGCGGTGCGCGGCAAGGATTTTCTCCTTGAGCCCGCCAATCGGCAGTACACGTCCTCTCAGAGTTATCTCGCCCGTCATGGCCACATCGCTTCGGACCGGGATCTTGCTCAGCGCCGAAACGATGGAGGTAGCCATCGTAATGCCTGCGGAAGGGCCATCCTTCGGTATCCCGCCCTCGGGGACATGGACGTGAATATCGAAATGCTGATGGAAATCCGTTTCGATCCCAAGCTGTTTTGCGCGCGAGCGCACATAGCTCAAAGCGGCCTGGGCGGATTCCTGCATGACCTCGCCAAGCTTTCCGGTGATGATCACCTTGCCCTTTCCGGGCATGACCACCGTTTCGATCCCGAGAATGTCGCCTCCGAACTCGGTCCAGGCAAGCCCCATCGCAAGCCCCACCTCATCCTTTTCTTCGGCGCGCCCGTAGCGGAACTTCGGAATGCCCAGGTATTCCTGGATGATATTCTCGGTCAGTTCCACTTTGGTCTCCGGCCCGTTGCGGACCACTTCCTTGGCCACCTTGCGGCATACGGAGCCGATTTCCCGCTCCATGTTCCGCACTCCCGCCTCCCGGGTATAGAGGCGGATGATGTAGAGCAGTATTTCATCGGAGAAGACGACGTTTTTCTCACTTATGCCGTTTGCCTTCGACTGCTTCTTTATCAGGTAGTTCTTGGCGATATTGAGTTTGTCGTGTTCGGTGTACCCGGCAAGCTGGATGATCTCCATCCTGTCCCGCAGCGGGGCGGGAATGGAATGCAGCGTATTCGCCGTAGTAATGAAAAAGACCTCGGACAAATCGTAGTCCAGATCCAGGTAATGATCGCTGAAGCCGAAATTCTGCTCGGGGTCGAGCACTTCGAGCAGGGCAGCCGAGGGATCGCCTCGGAAATCCATGCTCATCTTGTCTATCTCGTCGAGACAGAAGACCGGATTGCTGCTCTTCACCTTTTTGAGGCTCTGAATGATCTTGCCGGGGAGCGCTCCGATGTAGGTCCGCCTGTGGCCGCGGATTTCGGCTTCATCACGCACGCCGCCAAGGGAGAGTCTTATGAAGTTCCGGTTCATCGCCCTGGCGATTGAGCGCGCAAGAGAAGTTTTCCCCACGCCTGGAGGTCCGACGAAGCAAAGGATGGGGCCCTTGATCTTCTTTACCAGGGCCTGCACGGCGAGGTATTCGATGATCCGTTCCTTGGGCTTTTCCAGCGCGTAGTGATCTTCGTCCAGGACGCGGGTGGCCTCGTCGATGTCGATTTTATCCTTGGTCTTCTCGAACCAGGGCAGCGAAAGAATCCAGTCGATATAGTTGCGTACGACTGTCGCCTCCGCACTCATCGGCGACATCATTTTGAGCTTTTTGAACTCGGCGCGCACCTTGGCTGCGGCTTCCTGGGAGAGTTTCTTTCTCTTTATACGCTTTTCTATCTCTTCGAGTTCGGACTTGAAATCGTCCTTCTCGCCCATTTCCTTCTGGATAGCGCGCATCTGCTCGTTGAGATAGTACTCACGCTGGGTCTTCTCCATCTGCTTTTTGACGCGGCCCTTGATCCGTTCCTCGGTCTGGATGATCTCGATTTCGGACCGTATGTGGCCGAAGAGTTTTTCCAGCCGCTGGACCACGCTGAGGGTTTCGAGCAGCTTCTGCTTGGTCTCCAGCTTGAAAGGCATATAGGAAGAAACCGTGTCCGAAAGGCGGGACGCATTATCGACCGCAATCACTGCATCCAGGATTTCCTGCGTGATCTTCTTATTGTGCTTCGAGTAAGCTTCGAAGGAAGAGCGCACTCCGCGGGAGAGGGCCTCCACTTCGACCGACTTCTCGGCCGTTTCCTCGAGCGCCTCCAGTTGTACGAGAAAGTGCTCGGGATGAGGAATGAAATTTAGAATCCTGGCTCGATAGTCGCCTTCAACGAGTACTTTGACCGTTCCGTCAGGCAGGCGCAGAATCTGTAGGATGTTGGCGACTGTGCCAGTACGATATATGTCGGCCTCGCCCGGAGTGTCCGTTTTGGCTTTTGTCTGAGCCGCCAGGAATATCTTCTTGTCGGACGCCATCGCTTTTTCCAAAGCGTTGACGGACTTGTCCCGGCCCACGAACAGGGGGACAACCATCGACGGGAATACCACAATGTCTCTGAGCGGCAAAAGAGGCATTGTGAAACTGCTTTGCTGACCATCTTTAGTGCGAGTTAATTTGAACATATTACCAGTACTTTCCTGGTCTGGGGTGAATTTCCGAACCGGCTGCAATTTCACGCAGAACGGATTCCGCCCTCTTTAGGACAGTTTAAGATAGTTGAACATACTGAGGGACCGCGGGATCGCGGTCCTTCACCTCCCGGAAAAAGCTTTTTCAGTTATCAATATAAGACTAGGCGGACTCCTGGTCCTGCCCCCGGTACAAAAGCAGGGGCTGGGCGCTCTTGGTGATGACGTCCTCGTTTATGATGCACTCCTGGATTTCGGGATGGGAGGGCAGATCGTACATGATGTCGAGCATGATATTTTCCATGATCGAACGCAGACCCCGAGCGCCGGACTTTCGCCTGATGGCTTCCTTGGAAATCGTTCTCAGCACGCCGTCGGTGAAGCGCAGCCGGACGTTTTCCAACTCGAAGAGCTTCTTGTATTGCTTGACCAGGGCATTTTTGGGTTCGGTAAGGATGCTCACCAGTTCATCCTCGGTGAGTTCGCACAGGGTTGCAAGAACCGGCAGGCGGCCGACAAACTCCGGGATCATCCCGAACCTGAGCAGATCTTCGGGCTGCACATGCTTGAGTGTCTCGCCTACGCTTTTCTCTTCCTTGCTGCGGATCTCCGCGCCGAAACCCATTCCTTTGACGCCTATGCGGCTCTGGATGATGTTTTCGAGGTAGTTGAAGGCGCCCCCGCAGATAAACAGGATGTTGGTCGTGTCTACCTTGATGAATTCCTGCTGAGGATGCTTGCGTCCGCCCTTGGGAGGAACATTTGCAACGGTTCCTTCCAATATCTTGAGCAGCGCCTGCTGTACGCCCTCTCCGGACACGTCCCGGGTAATGGAGGGACTGTCGGATTTTTTGGCGATCTTATCGATTTCGTCAATATAGACTATACCACGGGATGCTTTCTCGATATCGTAGTCGGCAGCCTGGATGAGGCTCACCAGGATGTTTTCGACATCCTCACCCACATAGCCGGCCTCGGTAAGCGTAGTGGCATCGGCGATGGTAAAGGGTACGTTCAGGATGCGTGCAAGGGTCTGCGCGAGCAGCGTCTTGCCTGAACCGGTCGGGCCGATCATCAGGATATTGCTTTTCTGAAGTTCGACATCGTTTTTGTCGATCTTGAGTTCTATGCGTTTGTAGTGATTATGAACGGCAACCGACAGTACCTTCTTGGCTCGCTCCTGCCCGATGACATACTGGTCGAGCACTGATTTTATTTCAGCGGGCTTGGGGATCTGCGTGGCCCGGGCAGCGCCTTCTCGTTCGTACTCTTCGGCAATAATGTCATTGCAGAGTTCAACACATTCGTCACAAATGTAAACCGTAGGACCGGCAATAAGCTTCTTCACTTCGTCCTGGCTCTTGCCGCAAAAGGAGCATCTCAGCTCTCCGCCTCGGTCGTCACGCTTTCTAGCCATTAAAACCTCCTTAAGGCCACACTTATCTAAAAATTCGACCACTCATCTTCTGATAAGTAAATCGGCAGTTTCCCCCGCGAGGTAAACCTAAAAACTTGGTTCTGGGCTGACAAGTTCCGCTATTATAACCACGGGATCAAGATTAATCTACTTCTAAAAGCGAATCATGGGGCGGGAGTAATCAATGGCGCCTTTCCTTCATTTTTCCGAAGCAGAACGTAAAACGCTCCCCAGCCGCCATCATAGGATCGCGCGGAGGCAAAGGCGAGTACAACCCTTTTCAGGGGCGCCCGGGTCAGCCAGGCGACAAGGTTGTTTTTGAGAACGGGTTCCTTGTCTTTCGAGTTCAGCCCCCTTCCCGGAATAATCAGCACGCACCTTCGCTTCAGGACAAAACTGTCCATAATGAAAGCAGTCACCTCGCAGCGTGCTTCCTGCCGGTTCAGGCCATGCAGGTCCAGGTGGTCCTGGTAGCTGAAATACCCTTCCCGGAGTTTCTTGAGCACCTCCGGCGAAATGCCCAAAACCGCTCCGTCTGTGTATTCATCCGAGTTGGACAGCTCAAACGGTCCACCCCCTGCTACCAGGTCCACGAGTTTTGTGTAAGACTCCAGTTCCTCCTGCTCGAGAAAACGCGGAGGCTTTCTTTGAGCAGGCCGCAAGGGCGCCTTGCTCTTCTCTGCCCCGGGCAGGGGCGCCACACCGGACATGGCCTTCTTGAAGAGGAAATCGTCGTCGCCTTCGATCGACAGTTCCACCGGTAAAGGTTCTTTTTCAGCAGTAATCTTTACGGGAAAGGGCTGTTGTCCGCCATGTTTTGAAAAATTTGGCGTAAGGTGTTGATCTAAATCCTTAAAGGGGGTATAGAAACCGGGGAGGGGCTTGTTGCGTATATCACGACGGCTTGATTTTTGAGTGTCCCCTTTGTGCTTGCTCATTATCGGCCTCGCTTTCTTTCCATATAAGGATATCATAGGAGAACAGGGCAGGAAACTCATACTATGAATTTGAACCCGGTGATCGTGATCCAGAATCAGCATGAATTCGCGGCATTGATAAGAAGGCTGGAACAAACGACGCATGTCTCAGTAGATACCGAATCCAACAGTTTCTATGCATATTATAACCGCATATGTCTTATCCAGGTATCCATCGAAGAACAGGACTACATAATCGATCCCTTCGCCCTGGGTCACATCGAAGGCTTCGGGGGAATTCTGGCCAATCCCGCCATAGAGAAAGTATTTCACGCCGCCCCTAACGACATCGCCGGATTGAAGCGAGACCACAAGTTTACGGTCCAGAATATTTTCGACACCTCCATTGCCGCCAAGCTTCTCGGCTACAAGCAACTTGGACTTGCGCCCATTCTCCTGGAACATTTCGGCATCAGTTTGAACAAGAAATGGCAACGCTATGACTGGGGCAAGCGCCCGCTTCGGCACGAACAGCTCGAATATGCCCGCTTCGACACGCACTTTCTGCTTCCGCTCAGACACCGACTCGCTGCCGAACTGGAAGAAAAGCAGCTCTGGGACACTGCGCGGGAGGCATTCGAGAAGGTATGCAGGCAGGAAATCCAGGAGAAGCCTTTCCGCCCGGGCAATTTCCTGCATATCTGCGGCGCACAGTCCCTTGACGTCGAGGGCAAAAGAGTGCTCAAAGCGCTCTACCTGTTCCGGGAACACGAAGCCCGCCGCCGCGACCGCGCCCCGTTCCGCATCCTGACCAATGAAACGCTTTTGAGGCTTGCTCTCCAGCGTCCGAAAAGCATACAGGATTTTTCAAAAATCAAAGGAATACCAAGGACCTACACCAATTCGCGAGCCGCTATCCCGCTCATCGAAATCATACGAAAAAACGAGCGGCATGGAGAAGATCTTGCGATCCAGTAAGCTTTTACCACGATAGTCTTGTTCCTGAAGATCGAACGGCAATCCTCAAGACCATACCCTCAGACACCATTCCCAACTTGCCGCGCGAAACAGACCTCCAATTTCAGTACTTCAGAGGAGATTTCATGAAGTCCAGTATAGAGATAAAAGACAGTATCAAAAGGTTCAGCCACGATCAGGATAAGACACGAAACCCGGCGGAGACCGTCGCCTGGGTTCGAGAGCGCCTGAAAAGCCTCGATATGGACGTGCTGTCAAAGACGATGCGCATCGATACGGGCCGGCTCGATATACCGGTGTACATCAGTTTGTGCGGCGAGGATGCAACGCGGTTCACCGGCGCCAAGAAACAAATGGGCAAAGGCGCCACACCGCAGCAATCCGAGGCAAGCGCCCTGATGGAGCTGATGGAGAGGTTCAGCTTCTTCTCTTTCATTCATCAGTACCCGTTTCCGACCTTCCGGTACAAAGAACTCGATGACTTTGCCGTCTCGGCCGGAGATTTGAAAAAATCCCTGTACGATACCGAGACACCGGTTGAGCTGTGCGAAGCCTTTCTGCAGGAGCTGCCTCTGCGCTGGGTAAAGGCCTGGAACCTGACCCGGGGCCGGGAGCAGTGGGCGCCCATAGATTGGTTCTACATGATCAATGAGTATAACGGGCCGGCGGGCGGCAACACGATCGAAGAGGCGATATTGCAGAGCCTGTGCGAGGTGGTCGAAAGACACGTGGGTTCCATCATCTGCAATGACCTTCTCATCACCTCGGAAATAGACACCGACTCGCTTCGCGACCCGGCGGCAATAGAGCTGGTCGAAAAATTCAAATCCAAAGGCATCCGCCTCTTCCTTCGCGATTTTTCATTGAACACCGGAATCCCCACAGTCGGCGCACTTGCTTACGATCCATCGACCTTTCCCGAAAAAAGCGAAATTGTTTTTGCCGCCGGCACCACCTCGAACCCCGAAAAGTCCCTTTGCCGGGCATTGACCGAAATAGCCCAGCTTGCGGGAGATTTTGAAAGCCACACCTCCTACCGTCCCACTCTGCCCAAGTATACCAGCCTGGAAGAAGCGGCTTTCCTGATGCAGAGCAGCGGCACGGTTTCCATCCAGGACCTTCCCAACCTGGACGATGATAACATGCGGGTCGAAATCGAGCGCTGCACGGCTGCCCTGGCGCGTATCGGCCTGGAAATCCTGGTGGTGAACGTAACCCACCCGCAACTGCAAATACCCGCCGTCTATACGATGATCCCCGGCGCCCATTTCCTGGATCACACACGAAATACCGATTTTGCGCAGCACGCGGCGCGCACCATGCTGCGCGGATTGCCCAAAGAGCATCTCGGGGAGCAGATGCTGCGCCTTCTCTCCACCTTCGGCCCTCGCTACGACCTTACTTTCTTTCTGGCGCACAGCCTGGAGTTGGATGGCCAGCCTGCCGCCGCCCTGGCGCTTCTCAAACAGGCCCTGGAGCAGTCGCCGGACCAGGGTGAAATCGGAAGCATCTATGTTCACATCGCTTCCTGCCACAAGGAAATGGAACATTACGCCGACGCGATCGAGGCGCTCGAACTCGCGGAGAAAGCCAATCCCAATCTTAAGGAAATCTATAATCTGCGCGGCTTTTGCTACTTCAAAATGAAGAAGCACCATGATTCGATTGCGGCCTTCGAGCGGGTAATCGAACTCGATCCCGGCTCCGCAATCGACTACGCCAATATCGGCTCGAACCTGAGAGAACTCGGCCACAAAGAAGAAGCGATCCGCCTCTACAAAATTGCCCTGGAACTCGACCCGGATATCGATTTTGCCCGGGCGAGCATGGAAAAGCTGGAGGCGGAGATGGCGGAAATGCTGCTGAATAAAGCAGACCAAACATAGGCGAAAAAGCGACCCGGGGGGCGGTCCAGCCCAACGGGATCGTAACGGCGGAAAGATCCCATCCACATACCAGGCTCCGGTTTCCTTTCCCGGTGCGTGACCGCCGGTGATCACTCCGCCATGTAGGGCAAGCCCTGCATCGAGGGCTGAAGAGCGCTTATGATCTTTTCTACAGTTGCAATGAGGTCCTTCTCGGGGCAGAAGAGGACCTCTCCGGTCGGCCGTATCTTGATCTCGAGTTCTCCGCTCTTCTGGAGCTTCTGGCTGACGACAATCCTGATGGGGATTCCAATGAGGTCGGCGTCTTTGAGCTTGACGCCGGGCGACTCGTCTCTGTCGTCGATGAGCACTTCGTAAGAGGCGCTCAAAATCTCATAAATGTTTTGTGCGGCTTCGACCACCTCAGGTTTTTTCCCGAGCGGGCAGACGGCAATCTGGTAGGGTGCGATCGTGATGGGGAACTGCATGCCCGATTCGTCGTGCCATCTTTCGATAACCGACGCCATCAAACGCTCCACGCCTATCCCGTAGCATCCCATGACGACCCGGAGTTTTTCCCCTGACTTGTCGAGATAGGTGACATCCATGGACTCGGACGCCGTGTACTTCGTGCCGAGTTTGAAGGTGTGGCCCAGTTCGATTCCGCGCCTGATCTCCAGGCGGCCGCTGCTGCATTCAGCACACTGGTCGCCCTCGCGGACTTCGGCTATGTCGGCTGTTAGCGTGCACGTGAAGTCACGGCCCGGCAGCGCATTTTTGTAGTGCATATCCGGTTCATTTGCGCCCGCGACATAGAGAACCCCTTCGGTGACCGAGGTGTCCAGGACCGTTCGGATACCCTTGAGGCCGGCGGGGGAGATATATCCTGCATGAAGTCCGTGTTTTGACAGGACCTCCTCGGTGGCGAGATCAAGATGAACCGCCTTCAGCAGGTTTGCCAGTTTGGTGGCCGAAATGTTGAAATCGCCTCGAATGACCGCAAGGACCAGTTCTTCGTCCGCAACGAACGCGAGGGTTTTGAGAAAATGCTCTTCCGAGGCGTTGAAAAAGCTCATGAGTTCGGCAATCGTCTTTATCCCCGGTGTGTGGACCTTCTCCATGGAGGAGGGGGCTTCGACCGGTGGGCCCGCGGGAGGCTTTATTCCCACCGCTTTTTCCGTGTTTGCCCTGTAGCCGCAGCCCGGACAGATCACGAAATGGTCCTCACCATTGGGGGATTCGAGCATGAACTCATGGGACCCCGTCCCTCCCATGATCCCGGAGTCAGCCTCGATGGGGACTGAATCCAGCCCGCACCTGGCGAAAATCCGGACGTAGGCGTTGAATATCCTCGGATAATAGGCATCCAGGTCCTGGAAGTCCCTGTGAAAGCTGTAGGCGTCCTTCATGAAGAATTCCCGCACCCGAAGCAGTCCCGCACGCGGTCGGGCTTCGTCGCGGATCTTCGTTTGAATCTGGTAGAGCATGATCGGGAGGTCTCGGTATGATTGAATGAACTGACGCGCAATATCCGTTATGACTTCCTCATGGGTCATGGCCAGGACGAATTCCCGGTCCCTGCGATCTTTGAAGCGGATCAGTTCTTCGCCGATATCGAAGTAGCGCCGGGTCTTCTTCCATAGCTCCGCGGGATTCAAAACGGGCATGGTGAGTTCCAGCCCGCCGATAGCATCGAGTTCTTCACGGATGATCGTACGGATCTTTGCCGTTACCCGGTGTCCGAGGGGAAGCAGTGAATAGAGGCCCGCGGCGACGGGGTGTATGTACGACCCCCGCAGGAGATAGATGTGTGAAGGGGTTTCGGCTTCTTTGGGCGCCTCGAACAGGGTATGAATGAATGCCTGGGAATAACGCATTTTTCCGCCTCTTTTTTCTATTGATTTTACGGTCCAGTCTGACTGCTGTCAGAAGTTGCCGGAGATATTATCATTTATCTTTTCTGATGCTCAACTGTTGTTTGCTGATTATCATGCTATACTGAAACCTTTTCACTTCTTGACCAGGCCACGTTAAGGCTTATCCTGCAATTGTCCCCATTTTTCAATGATGGAGCCCCAGTTTAACCGATGAAACACAGAATAGTCGATTTGCTGATATGCCCGGCCTGCCTGCCCGAGGAGAATCCGCTACGCCTTAAGGAAGCGCTGCTCATCGGTGAGGAGGTGATGGAGGGCATCCTGGAATGCGGCCGATGCAATGGCGCCTATCCGATTAACGACGGAGTGGCCAGGCTGGCCCCCGCCTCCCGGATGTCCGGAAACGGGCAACAGGGGCGGTACGAAGAGCCGGAAGCGCTCGCCTCCTACCTCTGGAGCCATTACTCCGATCTGTGGGAAGACGGTGATTCGCTGCCCGCATACAGCGAATGGGCCAAACAGGTCTCCCCTGTCGGCGGACTGGGCCTGGATATGGGCTGTGCGACCGGAAGGTTTAGCTTTGAGCTTTCCCGGAAATGCGATTTCGTTATCGGTGTGGACCTCTCCGAGAACTTTATCGCAACGGCGCGCAAGCTGCTTCACCAAAGAGAGCTGCTGTTCCGCCTGCGCGAAGAGGGTCTGATCGGCTCTGAGAGATCTTTTTCCTTGCCGGAATCGTGGGATTCGGGGAAGGTGGAGTTCATCGTCGGCGATGTGCAGGCATTGCCTTTTCGGACGGGCTTTTTTTCCTGCGTGGTTTCTCTTAATTTGTTAGATAAGATCCCGCAGCCCCTGGATCACCTGGCGGAAGCCAACCGGCTTGCGCGCAAATCGGCGAGCCAGTTGCTCATCTCCGACCCTTTCTCCTGGTCGGAGGCCGTATCCCCCCGGCATGCATGGTTGGGAGGCACGCGGCAAGGAGAGTTCTCCGGTTTCGGAATCGACAATATTGCAGGTCTTCTCTCCGGCCGCCTCGGGTTGCTCTCGCCGCCCTGGAGGGTGGCCGAACAAGGCATGGTGTGGTGGAAGATTCGAAATCACCGGAACCATTTTGAACTGATACGCAGCCTTTTTGTCAAGGCGGAGCGTTGAGCGAAGGGATGCGCACAAGTGAATCTCGATTTTTTTTCTGATATTGTGAAGAGGGCAGGGGAGGTCATCCTCGAAGTCTATGAGACGGAGTTCGAGGTCAAACGCAAAGACGACTGCTCGCCGGTCACTCTGGCAGACACACGTTCACACAGGGTCATTGCGGACGCTCTGCGCTCCCGGTATCCTGAAATCCCGGTGGTGTCCGAGGAGGGTAAAGGTATTCCCTTCGAGGTCAGGAAGAACTGGGAGCGGTTCTGGCTGGTCGATCCTCTTGACGGCACCAAAGAGTTTGTCAAGCGCAATGGGGAATTCACGATCAACATAGCGCTGATTGAAGGCTGCGAGCCCGTTTTGGGTATAATTTACATTCCGGTCCAGGAGCGGCTCTATATCGGCGACATAAGGGCCGGGTGCTGGGAGTTCCGGGATGGCGCCCGCAGAGAGCTTCATGTATCGGCAATCCCGGAGAATGGGCCGGTGAGAATTGTAAGAAGCCGCTCTCATCCTTCACCCGTTCTCGAAAATTTGCTCTCTCTAATTCCTTCACATGAAATAATCAGTAGAGGCAGCGCTTTGAAGTTCTGCGCGGTGGCCGGCGGAGAGGCCGATTTCTACCCCAGGTTCGGCCCGACCTGGGAGTGGGATACCGCGGCCGGGCAGGCCATTGTGACGGCGGCGGGCGGAGTTATGCTGAGGTTGTCCGGAGAGCCTTTCGTTTATAACAAGGACAGCCTTCTGAACGGTCCGTTCATTGTTGCTTCAAGCCTGGAGTGGCTGAAGAACAACGGAATACTCGAAAAGGCTGCGGGGCTGGAAGTCTGAATCCCGCCTTGAGACTGCCTGAACATGCCGGGAGAAAAGAGAACAAAATCCGGCATTATTCATGATCCTCTTTAAAGGAGAAGGGAATGCACTGGAAACGATGGCTTATCGCCTCCGTTCTAACGCTTTTAGCTCTTTCGGTTGTCTTGGTCGGCCTCTCTTTTCTCTCCTCGAAGCTGCTCGTCGAGATCTGGTGGTTCGAATCGGTAGGCTACGAAGCCTATTTCTGGCAACGTTCGCTTTACCGATATGCGGTGTTGGCTTCAGTCTCCTTCTTCTTCTTCTTCGTTTTTTTCGTCAATTTCTGGCTGGCCTCTCGGTATCTCGGGACGTCCGCCCCGGCGTCCGCCCAGAAGGATTCGCCCGCTTCCATCAAATCATACCGGAACCTGATAGGTATGTTTCGGACGGGCTCGATGTGGGCTTACACGCCCATTTCACTGGTACTCTCAATAGTCATTGCCCTGCCTCTCTATGATCGGTGGGAATCGTTTCTGCTCTATCTTTTCGCTCCGGACGTCGGGACGGCGGACCCCGTTTATGGTAAGGATATCCGCTACTATCTCTTTTCCTACCCGATATATACCCTTATGCAGAGCCGCCTGCTGATAGCTTTTTCAGTGCTGCTCGTCGGACTTGCAGCTCTCTACTGGCTGGAAAGAAGGATACTCGCGCGCGAGGAAAAACGGCTTCATACGGGGGCGCGCGTGCATCTGAATCTGCTGGTGGTGCTTGTGTTTCTGATTGGAATATGGGGATTCATTCTCCATCGCTATGGGCTGCTCTACTCCAGGAATCACCTGCCGCTTTTTTATGGTCCCGGCTTCGTGGAAATGAACGTGATCCAGGTCTTTATCTGGTTGTCAATTATCCTGCTTGCCGGAACGGCCCTTTCGGTGCTCTACTTCATCAATACGCGAAAGGGGATAAAGTTAGCAGCGGTCTTTGCCGTGCTCTTCGGATTGGCGCTGGGACTGCTGAATTCGAATTATCTGCCCAATGCCATCGACAAGTACATAGTCAAACCCGATCAGATTGCAAAAGAGCGTCCATACATACTGAACAACATCAAATCGACTCTTGCCGCCTACCGGCTCGATGATGTCGAGACCCGGGACTTCAATCCGGAGCGGGTCCTTACCGACATAGCCATTCCCGATGTTCAGTCTATTCTGAGGAACACCCCTGTCTGGGACGGTGAACTCCTCGGGGATGTCTACAAGCAACTCCAGGAACTGAGAACCTATTACGATTTCCCCTCGGTGGATGTCGGGCGCTACACGGTGAACGATATTTACCAGCAGGTATTTCTCTCCGTACGCGAACTCAACCACGCTCAAATTCCCGAAGGCGCCCGGAATTGGGTGAACGAGCATCTATCCTATACTCATGGATATGGCGCGGTCATGACGCCTGCAAGCCAGGGTGGGGATGAGCCCATGCTGTGGTTCCTTGGCGGCATTCCTCCGGAATCGGAGTTCGGATTCAAGATCAAGCAGCCCGGTGTCTATTTCGGGCAGGTAGGCAACGATTTCGTTATCGCTCCCAACGATGCCGGAGAAATCGATTACCCTAAGGGCTCGACAAATGCCACGACCTCTTACAGCGGCAAGGGAGGAATACACATCAACTCGTACTTTAAGCGGTTTGTCTTCTCGGTTTACTTCAAGGACAGAAATATTCTCATATCCCCGATGATCAATCCGCAGTCCCGAATCATCTTCCGGAACAAGGTCAGCGAGCGAATTCGCACCCTCGCTCCTTTTCTTATTTTAGACCGCGATCCCTACCTGGTGGTCACTCCAAAGGGTCTTTTCTGGATCCAGGACGCTTATACCACCTCCAACAATTATCCCATGTCAATGCCTTCCACTACCGATGCCGGAGAGCTGAACTACATCCGTAACTCAGTCAAGATCGTGGTGGACGCTTACAACGGCGATGTAAACTTTTATCTCTTCGATCAAAAAGATCCGATCATCCGATCCTACAGCAGGATATATCCCGGGCTGTTCAAAGATTCCACGGAGATCCCCGATCCGCTCAAGCCGCATATCCGGTACCCACAGGACGTCTTCGAGATCCAGATGGCGATCTACACCAAGTATCACCAGACAGACCCGGAAGTGTTCTATCAGCATGAGGATGTGTGGCAATTCGCAAAAACCTACCGTGGTAAGGAAGCCTTCGAAATCAGGCCTTACTACCTCACTCTCGACCTGGTCAAGCCCGGACGGTTCGATTTTCTGCAGCTTCTGCCTATGAGCCCCTGGGGGCGGGACAATCTGCGCGCCCTGACCCTGGTCAGTTGCGACAGGCCCTACTATGGCAAGATTATCATCTACAACTTTCCGAAGGGGGAACTCGTCTACGGGCCCTCTCAGATCTATGCACTGATAAACCAGGATACGAAAATCTCCGAACAGCTCACCCTCTGGGACCAGGCGGGCTCGGATGTCTACCGGGGTAAGATGATCATTCTGCCGATAGGCAAGGCAGTTCTCTACATACAGCCGGTGTACCTGAGATCGGCCACCAAGGCAAGATTCCCCGAACTCAAAAGGCTGATCATAAGCCAGGGGCAGTTAGTGGTAATGGAACGGTCGCTCGAAGAAGGGTACTTGCTGCTCCAGCAGCGGATCAAGGCTGAAGTCGAACGGGTGGACAGGCGCTTCGCCCCCCTGCTGCAGCCGCCTTCGGACGCGCAGCCCCCAAAGTGAGGATGAGGCAGAGGTCCTACTTCTCGGATATCCCGGATACTCATTTGTGAAGTATCCGGGCAGTCAGACCAGCGGCAGGCCAATCATTTCGATCTCGCCAACGAGCCGTGGAGCTCGACTGAGCCTACAATTGCGGAACTCGAGGGGATTTAGGTGTTTTTTATTTCGGCCTCATGGGGTAAAATCGGTGCTACCGCGCCAGTAGGGCGAAATGGCTCGGCGGACGTTTTCACCGGTAAACGCCATTAATCTGCAATTTAACACTTTTTCTGAAAGTATAATGCCATCTATATTATACCTTTTATTATATCGGCTTCTACCTCGCTGTATCTCTTCTGGAACACGATTAGCTCTTTTCATTTAGGGGCCGTAGTGATAAAATTAGGTTGCATCGCTTCCTAAGCCTTTCTTTCCCGGAGCGTGGAGGACCTATGTTTAAAATTGGCGACCTGGCTGTCTACCCGGCTCATGGAGTGGGGAAAATCGAATCCATTGAATCGAAGAGTATCGGAGGAAAGCATCAGGAGTTCTATATCATGCGCATTCTGGAAAATGGCATGAAGATCATGATTCCTGTGCCGAATGCCGAGACGGTTGGACTGCGGGGGCTGATTACCCAGACTGATATTCCTCGTGTTTTCGATATTTTGCTAAGAAGGGAAGTCTCGGTAAACGGAGGCACCTGGAACAGGCGCTATCGTGAGTACATGGAAAAGATCAAAACAGGTTCCATCTATGAGCTTGCCGAGGTGTTACGTGATCTGACGGTTCTCAAGGGAGACAAAGAACTCTCTTTCGGGGAAAGAAAAATGTTGGATACCGCCAGAACCTTGCTTCTCAAGGAACTCTCCATCGTGCAGGAAGTGACCGAGGATGAAATCGAAAAATCTATCGTCGAGCTATTGAAATAAAATAGCAATCCATCCCGCTTCTCCTCTATAATACCCAGCCAGCCCAGTCACCACGAATTTCCTTCCTGGAAGTGGCATTTTTTTTATTTTGCCCGCATATTATAACAAAGGAGGTGAGACGCTTTGAAATGGGGTTGGCTCATTTTAAAACTGGTACTGATTGTGATTTGCGCCTTTGGAGGCTACCTGATCGCAAGCCAGATGGAAATCACCACAATCTCGCATTATAGCTGGGCGCCGTGGGCCGGGGTCCTGGCAGGGCTTCTTTTCGCCTTCGCCGGTCTTTCGGTCGAGAAGTTGATCAAGCATATTCCTCTCAAGCTCCTGGCCGGCGGAACTATCGGCCTGTTACTCGGACTTTTCATCGCAAAGCTCATTGGAGTGGGGTTTGCCTCACTTCAGAACAGTACGATCAGTGTTGTCATCTATATCGTTTTATCCTGCATTTTTGGATACATAGGGATGGTGCTGGGCAGTATTAAGGTCGAAGAGTTGAAAATACCCAACTGGTCATGGCTTGTCAGGGGTATGCGCGGAAATCCGCTGACTAAAATCCTCGATACCAGCGTAATTATTGATGGACGAATTGCGGATATAGTGGAAACGGGGTTTTTGGGGGGCGTGTTGATAATTCCCGAGTTCGTGCTCCAGGAGCTCCAGCATATTGCGGACAGCCCGGACCCGACCCGGCGAGTGCGCGGAAGGCGGGGGCTGGATATTATCAAACGGCTTCAGCAGGAAAAGATGATAGAGGTTCGAATCGACCGGCAGGATTTCGACAACCTGAGTGATGTGGATGCCAAGCTGGTAGCCCTCGCTCTGAGGCTCAACTCCAAAATAGTCACAAACGATTACAATCTCTCCAAGGTGGCGGAGGTCCAGGGGATTCGAATCCTGAACATAAACCAACTGGCAAATGCTCTCAAACCGGTGGTGCTTCCCGGAGAAGTGCTTCGGCTCCAGATTCTCAAAGAAGGCAAAGAGCAGGGGCAGGGGATCGCTTATCTCGAAGACGGCACCATGGTTGTGGTCGAAAATGCGAGCAGGCATCTTGGAAAAGAGGTCGAGGTCTCCGTAACGAGCATTCTACAGACTACCGCCGGTCGATTGATCTTCACCACTCTCAAAGATGGTGAAATCAACCGCCATCAGCATTGAACACTTTAAGCAGTATACGATAAGAAAGAGGCGGGGAAGAAATTCCCCGCCTCTTTCTTATCCGGCAATGTAGGCAAAAAGCAGGCAGACCCTTGCGGGACTGCCTGCCTGTACTCCTTCTTCTAACCTCTTCGTTACTGCTATTTACTCTCGCCGGTCCGATCTCCAAATGAGTCGTTCAACCGGCCCCCCCTCCGTTCCCCTCCCCCTTCAGAGAGCACGATCATGAATGCGACACTCAATAAGGGCGAAACCGGCGGAGGTCTTTTTGCAACCTGGTCTAATAGTAAAAACGATTCAAGAATGAAAATCGTCTACAATAGCAGCATTTTTCTTTTCGCGAAATCAACAGGGAGATTTGCAGGCCGAGGGAATGCTGCCAGAGGGAAACTCTCAGAAGGATCCAAAAGTCTCGAGAGCATGCGTCATTGTGCAGCCTTCTTTTTCGAGCCTCACCTCCATACTATGCGGTCGCAGGCGCGGCGCAGCAAATTCCGGAGCTTATTGCATGACCAACTGATGTCTGGCACAGTAAGCAGGATCAGTGTATCTTTTATCGAGATCCTTTTGCCGCCGCTCGATACGACCGGCAAACGCTTCATATGCGGGAAGGGAGAGCAAATGGTCTATTCCTTCTTTCGTTGCAATCCAGACATTTGATATGGTGATATAGCTCCGGACATAGTCCCTGACGGCCAACTCGACTCCGGGCCACCGATCAGAGCCGAAATCGTGTCCGCACAGTAAGCTGCCGGGTGTGAGGAGGCGCCTTACAGCAAATAAATCTTTCGCGACAGAGTCGTATTCGTGGTCAGCATCTATAAACACAAAATCGACTTCATCGTGGATGTCGCTCAAACGAGAGCTTGTCCCCTTTATTGGGGTCACTACATCACTGAAGCCGGCTTTCTCCACGTTTGAATCGAATATTTGCTGTGCGCTTCCGAAGCTTTCTCTGAAAAATGCATCCCTTTCGCTTCCTATACCACCCCAGGTATCTACACACCACAATTTGGAAAAATACTTCTTTTTGGGGTTGATCAGGTAGCTGAGTTCGCAGAACAAAAGCTCCTTCAATTTGTCAACTGAATATCCATTGGCGAAATATTGCATTTTTTGGTCCAAGACGGCAGCAAGTTCCCGGTCGCTCCCATATGTTAAGGTCATCATGTCACAGGCCAATGAAGCAAAAGGATCGGGATTTCCAATCGGCAGGTCCGGGGCAAGGATACTCAAAGTGCTGCGACCGAGCCACGGCCCGATCTCCACACCTTTTAAAGGCCGCTGAAGTCGATTATGGAGCAACTTTACAGACTGCCTCAGTGCATTCAAATCATCCATTGCCATATAAGTATTGCCAAAATACAGCATCAATTCCTCCAGGAACAAGGAAACATATCCTTTTCAACCAGTTCGCAGATTATGTGGCCAACCAGAATATGAACTTCCTGGATTCTGGCCGTGACATCGGAGGGAACCCTGATACAGGGGCAGGTCTGTGAGAGCCTTCCTCCGTTCCTGCCGGTAAGGCCGAAAACCTTCAGACCCATCTCTTTGGCTGCATCGACGGACCTCAACACGTTCTCCGAGTTGCCGCTCGTCGAAATAGCGATGAACAGATCGCCCTCCCTGCCCAGCGCCCTCACTTCGCGCGCGAAGACATGGCTGAAGTCATAATCGTTTCCAATGGCGGTCAGAGTGGAGTTATTGGTTCCCAGCGCCACGGCGGCCATTGCATCCCTGGAAATCATGAACCGCGAAACGAACTCGGTGGCAAGATGCATGCTGTCGGAAAAGCTCCCGCCGTTGCCCGCCAGGATAACCTTGCCGCCGTTGCGCAGACACGAACATATAGCCCCGGCGATCTCCCCGATGCGCG
The DNA here is from genome assembly GCA_964539645.1 of uncultured Syntrophobacter sp. Lineage (GTDB taxonomy): Bacteria > Desulfobacterota > Syntrophobacteria > Syntrophobacterales > Syntrophobacteraceae > SbD1. The sequence continues at coordinate 20,163 of CAZIJV010000021.1, read as the reverse complement.
CAAGAGACTCGGCGTCACTCAGCAGGGCGCTCTTTGCCTCGATGCTCTCATCAATTCTTTGCCGTATCAACTCCAGGCTCTTCGTCATACCTCCCCAGTCTCCTTATTTCCGGTATCAGCGCAGTTCGAGCATGAGTTCCCTGTACATTGGGTGTTGCGGGTTAAGGCCGCGCAACTGCTCGCAGGCTGCCCTCATTGCATCCGGGCTCTTGAGGTCGCGGGCTATGAGAGCTAGCCCGACCCATGCCTCCGTGTCCCTGCCGTTTATGGACAGGGCTGCCTCGTTGTATTTCATTGCTTCCTTGTACCGCTGCGACTCATAGCAGATACGGCCAAGGCTGACCAGAATATCCGAATCGCGGGGCGCTTTTCCTCCAAACCCTCGACATTCTTATCCTCAAGCAAGTGTTCCCGTACAGAGCGCATCAGTAAGCAGAGACGTCATGACCGAGCTGCACCAAATGCTGAATAATGCTTCAATATAGTTCGTTAAGGAAGTCCAAGACCTGCCAGCCTGACAATCTCCTCAATCATGTAACTTTAGGGTCAGTCTATAAAGATTCGTCCTGATTGGTGTATCTTAGCACGGGGGCAATTCTGCCTCTGAAACCAGAGCCAAGGTCATTGCAAGGGTTTGCCCTTCACGGCTCTTGAATCTTGCCCGTGGATGTGGCCAATACCAGCAGGAACAGGTTCTGATCGATCAATCCTGAACGAAGAATCAGGAACAGGAGGTGAAACTCTGAAGTGTTGCGGCAGAACCATAGCACGATATCTGACAGATGGCTGCAAGCGCTACCCTTTGGTTGTTGCCGCAGGCCAACTTGCTGCGAGATTTGCCTCAGCTGGATGATGTGTCTTACGACTGTAATCCTTCTGTCGAAAATGGGTCTTGATCAGATCACATTCACTTCTTCAAAACGGTTAGCCGCATTGGACTGCTTGAAATCCGCGGGGACAATGCCGCCGTAATGCCCCACCTGGACATGAGGAGCAAACCATATATTCTTTCCGAGGCTCTTGAATTGATGGCAGAAAGAGACGTCCTCGCCCGAGTAATGCATCTGCGTGGTCCCGTGCCACGACTCAGTAAACCACTTTTCTCTCGGGTATTGCTGGCAGTATTGCCTGAGACTTTCCATCCTGATTATGAAGAAGCCGAATCCGCACACATCGATGGGTATGACTGCCTGTTGGGCGCGCTCAGCAGCAAAATCTCTCTCACGTAACCAGTAGATGTCGTTGTTCTCATTGACGATTCGCCCTGCCATGCTGTGCCTGTCGCCATGACGGTTGTAATAGAGGCCGGATACGGCGTCAAGGTTTCCCATTGCTGCTGAGGCTACCAGATAGGCGACATGCTCAATGCCAAAAACCTGGTCGGCGTCAATCCACAGGAGGTAGTCGAACTTTTGACTGAAATCCTGCATGATTGCGGCGCGAAGGAGGTAGGTCCTGTTTTGGACGAGATAGGGGCCACCCTCCAGCCAGAAAAAACGGCTTGCCGGATTGAACACTTGTGGTAAAGCTGAAAGAAGGTTGAAAAAACAACTCACATTTTTGGGATAGATGTTGCTCCCGATGGGAGTCAGGATGGCTAGTCTAAAGTCGTTCAGTTTGGCTGCCAATGTTTTCTTCCTTGTCTTTGATTCTGATCACCGGGTCAACTCTAACCAGTCATGACATAGAGTTGACTAGCCTCAGGTCTGATTGAGTTGACCGTCCCAGCGACCCGCCTGCATTCGGGGCAGATCGTTCTCACCCGATTGGCTATTGTTTTGGCTCGCGGTTGGCCCAACTACTGCTGGAATCTTAAAATCGTTCGTAGCGTTTGGGCCGCCCCATTTCTTCTGGAAGGCCCGCATCTCAGGATCTGTGAAATATGTCTGAAGTGCGACGTAGGAATGGTACTTCGGATAGACTCTCCGAACGCGAACCACAAAATCAGTTATGGATTGTACCCAGTCTCCCAACCATTCCTTCCCCTCAAGTTCCCAGATTGAGAGGTTTTCACATGACCGCATGTCAGCTTCAAAATGCTGCATCGCAGATCCGAATTTCTCCACATATTCCCGCATTTCGGGTTCCGTCTGGCGGAAGACATCGAGCGGTTTACAGTAAGGCCTCTGTTTGTGAATCATAATTAAAGTGTTGTAGTTTTCCCGGATTATTTGGTTCTTGAGTCCATCGACAGTAACGTCGTGGACATGATGGGCTTTGAGCAACGGCAAATAGAAGATCTTGCCTCCCGCATTTTCCCACCTTATGCCAAATTCGGTGTCCTCTCCAATTGCAGTGGTGAAGTCCTTGTCAAAACCACCAATTGCTTCAAAATCCTTTTTTCTCATACTAATATTAAAAGTTACAAAATAAGGGGCGGGATAGAATCCTTCCTTCAAAGCATGGACTCGCATGCTGAAGGGTACTTGGTCGTAGAGAAAATTTAGGGTGCGAACCTTGTCTCGGTTTCTGAATTCACGGGAGCCGAGGACTGCAAGGCGTTCAATGCACATTTTATTGTGCATGTAATAATGGCCCGCAACCAGGCAATTGGTTGCAATGGCGTCATCGTTCATTATCAGAACAATTTCCGCCCTGGCGTGCTGAACACCGTTATTTCGAGCAACAGCGGGGCCGCTGTTCTCCTGATGAAGGTACCGAATGTCAAAGCGGGAGCGTGCTTGCTGTACCACCTCGGCAGTGTTGTCCCGCGAGCCGTCATTCACAACGATTATCTCAAATCCGCCATAAGGAAAATCCTGAATTGCCAGCGCGGAAAGGCATTCTTTAAGAATCTCCGAACGATTGTACGTTGGTATAATTACCGATATCAGCGGCTTTGATTTTTTTTCTGAGCCATTTAGAGTCATCCTGTCGATTCCTGTCAGGCAGATTCAATGCACCTGCTAAAGTCCCCGGAAACCACTGGTTCAAGACACGATCAGACAGAGAGACCTTTGCAGGTCTCTTCGGATATCACACTTTCGGACGCAGAAAAACGGATCCTTCACGCTGGCAAAGGAAGACGGCGGGGTCGTTTAGCGGCGGTCCCGCAAAGGGGCTTGCCTCTTCAATTCCAAAGCGCGAGTAGTACTGCTTTGTAAACCCGTCGCAAATGACCATGTGTGAACAACTAAGACAGGGGCCATTTTGGACGTACAATCCTTTTTTCTGGGATTGAGCCACGAAATGATGGAGCTCCTCCTCATTGGTTACAGCCGTCCTCACGCTGTCGGGAAGCTTGTCGGAGGGCGCGCGCGTTTCGGGAGCATACCAGCTGCAGAAGTCCCACTCATTGGGGTCGTAGCTCAATTGCTGGAAGTTGATGCACTTCTCTTCGTGTCCCCGCATATGGCAGAAGGGAAAATAGCGAACGTTGGCTTCCAGGCCGATTCGGTCGCAGTGTTCGAGGGCTTCAACCAGGCAAGGGCCAATTTCGGAATGCCTGGCCTGGAAATCGATATCCATTTTGGTTCTCCATTCCTCGAACGGGTTGAAATTGATGAAGTTGATGATCCGGGCGTTTCTATCCTTCACCCACTGGGCAATGCTCTTAAGCTGATCCATATTCAGCCGTGTCATGGTGCAGTTGGCTCGCCATGGTATATCGTATTTGTTGATGTTCTCAATGCCTTCTGTGAGATTTTTCCAGCCGTGCCGAGACTGGATGATACTGTTGTAGGTGTCATCAAGCGCATGCACCGAGCACAGAAAATCATAGACTCCGTGATCCTTGAATTGCTTTACCCGTTCATCCTTGGCCAATGCTTGCACGTTGGTGATCAACGTCGGCTTCAGGTCAATCTTGTTGCAGAAGTCGAGGAGTTCATAAATATGTGGGTAAATCGTCGGCTCACCGCCTGTTATGTCGACAAACTGATTGCCGTATTTCTCTTTGAAAAGGCTAGCGTCACGCTTGCACTCATCGAGAGGGTGCCACTCTTTTGACTCGTTGTAAGAGTAGTAGCAGAATTTGCACTTGATATTGCAGGGGAACCCTACGTAGAGAACACCCTTCCTGGTGATGGAGACTCTCCTTTCCGACCGCGTTTCCTGAGTCCTTCCGGAGGATGCGGTTTGACGCGGAGCTGCGGGCGGCGGGGAAGCGGCTGAGGAACTCAAGTTGACGCCGGGATTTTTAGAATGATCAATTGAAGGGAAGATCTTGCCCGCCTGGTCAGCGCTCGAACCTGCCGGCTTCACGGATTGAGATGGCGAAGGAGCAATCTTCACTTCCTGGCTGCACTGCTTCTCGGAGTGGGACGATCCGGCTTTTCGTCCGGTTGTCCCGATAACAGCCCCCGTGCCGTTTCCACTCAGCTTCCCCTTCATTACGAGGTTCAGGAAATCCAGGTTGATATCCCAGAACTCCCACCTCATTGTCCTGCGAAGAATGTTGCAGCGTTCTTCAGTCCAGTCGAAGTGCATCGGAAAAATATGAGGTTCATAAAACCCGATCTGACCAAATATCCTACCGAAAGGTCTGGCAAGCCTTTTTTGTAGAAGGTCTATTGTCTCTTCGAGTTCTGCATCCGGGAGATGTTCGAGAACATCATTGCAGATGATGAAGTCATAAGTGTTGTGCTGTATGTCGAAGGTATTGACGAATTCGACCGGCCTTTTCCGGTGAACATTGAACCCCTTGGCAAAATCAAAGGCTGGGGAAGACAAGTCGAAGAGATCAACAGTCAATGCAGGCATAGTGTCTTTGAGCATAAAGCCGATCACGCCCGTGCCGCAGCCGTAGTCGAGCACTCGGGCTGCTCGGTTTTTTCCCCTTACCTCGATCATGATATCCAGGTCGGCGTCTCTTCTGCTCTGTTGTTGGTGATAATTCAGCAACTCAGCGGTATAGTCGGTCGAGGTGTAGAAATGATTAATCCCTTCGGGAGAAGAGGGTCGCATCTGGTGCCACACCTTAGCCAGTTCTATGGAAGATTCTTCCAGCACCCTATTCACTTCTGCTTGTGTGAAGTTGCCCAACTTCCTGTAATGCTCAACCATTTCATCAATTATCATGCCGGGTATCTCCCTGGTGCAATTAGTAGGTAAGTGGAGGAAGGCTTCCGAGGACAACTGCCCGCAGACGTTTCCCTTGATGCTTGTGTCAAGCCCCTTGACCGGCATATCCGATGCCGTCCATACCCAAATGCATGAGACGTGCCATAAACGAATTACATCTTCTCTCCTGAATTAGAAGCAGTGTGACCGCCAATTCTGACTGCGTTCCGATAGAGCGGGACCAAGCATACCAACGCCCGAGCGAAGAAGATTACCATAGAGTGTCGAAAAATTGACCATGCCACAAGTGGAACCACTGCAATAGCGAATCTATCCCATCTGGGGATGCCTTCCATGAGGTCTGTCAACAGACAATAGGCGCTGGCAGTTCTATAAACGAAGTTCAACTTTGGGTGGAATCAGGCAGGCCAGGATTGTTTGTTTCAGATTTGCTGAAATGCGACTGCAAGCCGAAAGAAAGGTCTCAAACATCGGGTGATCGTGATAGCGTCGCTTGAGCAAGTTGGCAATAACGTGAGAGACATCATCAATAGATGGGCTTGCAAGCCCCTGCGCCTCTAATAGACGGATGGCTTTTTGCAGATCGGAGCCGCCGTCTTTGAGGTAGGCCACCGGGCGGCCAACGATGGCAATGACCCGGCGCAGGAAGGCGGCTATGGTGTCGCCCGTCCAGGTGGAGGCCACGGACACTGCCACACAACGTACATTTTGAAGTCCGGGAGCTGACGGGATATGTTGATGATGGCGAGCATCGAGCGCCAGGACGGCCAAGATCTTGCCCGTGCCCAGGCCTATGCTGGTATCGATCATCCAGATCGACTCATTTGGAAACGGAGCAAGACTCATGGGCGGCCCTTTCACGCTCGGGGCCGGTTGCATGCGCACCAGTGAGAATCTCGTCACCCAATTGATTATGGTTTGGGGGCATGGGGTTTTTTTTAATGCCGAGGACTCCGGCGACTACGCCGAGCACTCGGGAGATGGCGCGAAACCCGATATGAGCCACCAAAAACAGTTGCAGGGACAAAAAGACCATATCGACCTTGTGTAGGTGAGACAGGCTGTCTTTGTGATCTTTTTTAATGCGGTCCCGTTCCTTTTTGACCCGCGCCAGTTCTTTGCGCAGTTAGCGATTTTCATCAGCCGGCTGAGCGGCTTTGGATTTCCATTTGAGTCGGCTTTGCCTCATTTGGGACTGTTCGCTCATGGTGCGCACTCCCCTAAAGGCGCGCCATTTTCGCCGAGGCGCAGATCCATCTTTATCTTGCTCATTGTAGATACTCCCGGATTCAGGTTGCTAAGATCCAGGTTATCGTACAATGTTGAACGCGAAATGTCCAGAAAGGCACATAATTATTAGATGAGAGCTATCATCTAGGCACCCGTATCAAACGGAAGCCGTTGGAAGAGGCCGAAATTCCAGACACAAAAAAGTGATATTCACGACCTTTTTTGGACGCCCTAATCCTGGACTCCTGGACGCAAACGATGAAATTGAAGAAATTGAAGTTTTACGGAGCCAGGCGGTACAGATCCCAGCTTCCGTGGGGGCTCTCTCATCTATTTGCGCCAAGTCCTCCATTTTTGATTACCCAAAGACCGAATTTTTACATGGCTCTTTCGATTCAAATAGCAATTGGTACATCCTGCCGACAAGGTCCCTTATATTTCCGTTGTGCATTCCATCTGTTATCAAGTTATGGAACTCGAAAGAGAATACGCGCTCAAAAGGTGCCGATCCTGCTGGCGCTGACCTTGTCTCATTGAGCCCGATACTTTGGATCCCGGCGGAGTGGCAGAGGGCTTGGTTGCCCTTACTGAACAGATGATTAAAAGCGAATCTTAGGTGATCCGACAAAGTAACCGGCACCGTGCTCAAAGTACCACCTAGCTTGGCCAAGATATCTTTTTCCTGCTGTTGCAGAGATCTCCTCACCCGGTTGAGGTAGAATCTCACTAGACTGGTGTGCAGTGGGTCTCTTATGTTAACACGCAGGCTTGCGGCTGGAGCATTCACCGGCAGTCTGGGGCATAAGAAACTGCAGAAGTCCTTGATGATGGCGCCACCAGTCAATTGATGGTAGTTCCTGATGATCACATTCGCCCAACCGCAAGCTTTCCAGCGCTGATAAATTTCGGCATAGTCAAAGTAAAATGCCCACTCCCGGATGGAAAACTGCCGGTTCAGAAGCACTTTTTGCGCAAAAAGGGCAAACTCTTCCCCGATGCCGTGTTTCAGCAATTCCAAATACAGAGACTCTAAATAAGAACTCTGATTGCGAACGTAGATTATAAGGGTGAAGTCGTACTCCCGAAAAATAGGGTGAAGCCGCAGTGGAGCGAAGTTCTCCGGCTCATTGATCAAAGCTTCGAAGTCTTCACAGGACAGCAGCACGTCGCCATTAAACTGCCGAACTTCTTTTGCCAGATCATCGATTGTGCCCGACGAGGTCACGAACCGACGGTCCCGCGTCATTTGCCAGGCAATGTTATGGTGACCGCCATCAACACGCCCACACCCTGGATAAAGGACCCCATACTGACGAAGATCGACAGCAACCGAAGCCAGGAAATCTTGAAGCGCAGTTGTGCCGGTCTTATGGGTCCCGGCATGGACCAACAAACGCTTCCGGCGATTATCCGAAAACCTGAAGCCTTCATCGGTAACACTTCTGGTTTCCAAAGTTGGACCTCCCTTAACTCATTTGCAGTAATACAGCCCAAAACGGGCAAAAGCACTTTGTTTTGGAGAAGCCATTATGGGGCTCTTTTGCTGACCGAATTCCCGCTAACAATTCGTCAAAGTAACCGGATTCGTTCAATGTCAATTCCATGGCAGAATATGGGACTGTGGTATTGAGACAATTCTCATGCAGGCAGTGCCAGTTGTGCGCCCGGTATTTTGTCATTTCCAGAAGGTCCCACGCTGGCATGGGGAGTTCATCCAGGTCCGGAAAAACGGGCGGCCGGGCCCCGGCGACGACTGCGCCCTCCTTCAGGTACCACAGGCCCGGAATGTCAGGCTGAAATTCCCCGGCTTTGAGGGCCTCGAGCAGGTTCGGAAGCGTGTAAAAACCCTCACCTTGGCAGACGAAATTTACCGACTCATCCCGCAAGGTCCTCTCAGGCAGGGCCGACGGGTGTATTTCGTGGAAAACGACCTGGAATTCCGGTGAAATCTCATGCAGGTGTTTCGCAATCGCACCCGCTCCCTTCATGTTCATCGTGGACGCTGACGGATTCGTGCCGGAGACGACAACCACCGTGAGCAGAGGCTGCATTTCGCTGATCTTTTCCGCCGTGGCCTTGTAGCACAGACCCTCCAGTTCGGCATCGAGAAGCAAGACTCCATATCCCTTGCTCCTCAGATATCCGGCGAGAATAGCTCCCCACAATGGCGGCTCGATGGCGGTCAGTTTGAATGAATTCAACTCCCCGTAGAGTTGTTTCTGGCTCCCCGGTTTGACGATCAATACATCGAGATTACGGCTCATAAGCCTTTCCTGGTTGGTCTTTCCTGAAGAGGACCCGGAGGCGCGGTCCCACGGTATCTCAGCAGTATCTCCCGTCAGACTGCAGGAGGCGCTGAAGGCAACTGGCTGTTCGGCCCGCCCCATTTCCGAACGAAAGCGCGCGCCTCGGGATCGGACAGGTACCGGTTCAGAGTTACGTAGGAACGATACATCAGATAAACATTTCGCACGCGAAGTACGAAGTCGGTCAGGCAATTCACCCAGTCTCCCAGCCATTCCCTGCCTTCGATTTCCCAGATTGAAAGTTCCTCGCACCGGCGAAGGTTAGCCTCGAAATGCTGCATGGCGGGTCCGTACTTTTCCACGTACTCGCGAATTTCCGATTCGGTTTGACGAAAGACCTCGACAGGTCGGCAGTAAGGTTTCTGTTTGTAGATCATTATCAGGGTGTTGTAATCTTCCCGGATTATCTGGTTTTTCAGTCCATCCACGGTCACGTCGTGGGTGTGATGAGCCCTGAGCTGGGGAAGGAAGAAAATGCTGCCGCCGGAATTTTTCCACCTTATGCCGAATTCCGTGTCCTCGCCGATGGCGCTTGGAAAGTCCTCATCGAACCTTCCCGCCTTCTCGAAATCGCTCTTGAGCATGCTGAGGTTGAAGGTAATGAAATAGGGCGGGGGATAAAAACCCTCCTTGAACGAATGGACCCGCATGCTGAACGGCACCTGGTCGCAAAGAAAATTTAAAACCCGGGTCTTGTCCTCGTTCCGAAACTCCCTTGTGCCGACGACTGCAAGGCGCTCCTGCTTCAGCTTCTGATGCATGTAGTAGTGGCCGGCCACGAGGTTGCCGGTCGCAATGGCGTCATCATTCATGATCAAAATGAGATCGCTTCGCGCGTGCTGCACCCCCAGGTTTCGTGCGGCGGAAGGACCGCTGTTGGTCTCGTGGAAATATCGAATTTCATGTTGAGACTTTGTCTGGCCAACGACTTCGGCGGTGTTGTCCGAGGAGCCGTCATCAACGATGATTATTTCGAAGCTGCCGAAGGGAAAGCTCTGAAGTTCCAGGGCTTGGAGGCACTGCCTGAGAATTTCCGACCGGTTGTAGGTTGGTATGATCACCGAGATCACAGGCTTCGAGCGATGTCCGGAATTCATCTCTATCGGTTCCTCTATGGATGAGCGAAAACGGGTTCCAAGTTCGTTAAGCAATGATCATGCCGCTGCAACTATTTCACTTTCCTCCGGAAATAAGAGGGAATCGGTCCCCGGAAGGAGAATAGGGGATGCGATGGCCGGACAAACGACTCTATGCGGCGTCGGAAAATTGACCTTGACCGGTCGATGCTTGCGTCAAAAATGGAAGTCGATGGACAACTTAAGGGTTCATGGAAGAAAAAGGCCGGCCATCAGGCATTTCCGACGGGGATGTTTCCGGCTGATGTTCGGGCCTGAGCAAGTCGTATACGGATTTTACGGGATTGAACGTGTAAGGGGGGACTTCCACAAAGACGGTGATCCATCGCGCCATGCTCCCGTTCCACAGACCGGGGAGTTCGAGGGCCTGGATGTCTTTGCCGTCCTTAGATTTCTTGGTGATTATCACAGCCTTGGGGTCAATATAGTCCCTGAGGTCGAACTGCACGCCCTCGAAGTTTCTCGTGCTGCAGACGATATCGACCGGATTGAAGTGCGTGGAGGAGTTCCATATTTCTTTTTGATCCGGCCGGCTGAAATCGACCTGCGCCTTTTCGATAATCTGGGCGGAGAGTTCCCCGTCTTCATCCTCTACCCAGAAGGGTGCTCCCCCCGGCTCTCCGGCGTTGGGGACCACCCCGCACACACGAATAGGCCTGTTAAGCAGGCTAAGCAACAGGGAGCGCCTTTGTTCGACGGGCCGGGAATCGAACCCCCCCGGAAGTTGGAGGAGGAGTTCTCCGCGGGCAAAGCGTGCCGCCTCCTGCACTGCCTCTTCCGCGTTCGAGTTCTTCATTTGCCTGAGCAGTGAGTGGATCTGTTCCTGGATAGAGACCAGGTAGCCGCCGAGGACCTTTTTCCAAAAGCAAATCGGGTCCTTCAACCTGTCCGGAACAACATTGTCTATGTTCTTGATGTAGACGAGGTCAGCACGAAGATCGTTCAGGTTTTCGATAAGAGCGCCGTGTCCGGCAGGCCTGAAATGAAGTCTTCCGAACCTGTCCCGGAAAGGGAACCCTTCCATGTCAACGGCTATAGTGTTGGTGGACGATTTCTGAAACGAAAAGAATACCTCGAAGGAGGTGCGGTAGCGATCTGCGTAGCATCGGCAAACCCCTTCGCTCATCGTCTGAAAACCTTCCTCGTGCTCCTCGGGAATGGTAAAGTGAAGCCTGCACTTTCCGCTCTCCGCGCCCAGGTAACGGACCGACTCGGCGAGCTGTTCCTCGAACGCAGTCCTGTGTTCGTCCGGGTAGGAATGAAATTGCAGCATGGCCTTGGGCAGTGTTCCGCACCCCAGCCCTCTTTCCGTGAGCAGGTATTCCAGCAGGGTTCTGAAACGGCACTCTTCGACAAGCTCTTCCAGGCTGTACCCGTCGTAAGCCAGCACTTCCCGGAGGCTGTGAACAAAAGCGAAGCGCGGGAGTTCATCGACAAACCTCTTAAAATCGCAGGCTATGGAAACTCCCTGGCATACTCTTTTTTCAAGTTCATCTTTTTCGAGATACTGGGGAAGATAAAAAATCTGCAGGAGGGACTGAAACATCCGGCTTGCCGCGCCGGAGGCGGGGACAAATTTCATGAATCGGCCGGCCCTGGCCGTTGCCGCGTGCAGAGGCAGATATTTTGCCGTTTCCGCTTCGTCTATCCGCCGGACGCCGTCTCCCGGCGTACAGGGCCGAATGAGGCGCACCGAAAAATCAGAACGGCGGAATGTTTCTATCTGTTCCAATACCCAGGGTACGTCAATTCCCAGGACTTTCATTTGCTGGCGATCTGCGTTGGTAAACCGGATCTTCATAAATCCGCCGTCTGCTGCACACGAATAGCATCATGGAGGAAGTTGATCCCCCGGCCCAAACTTCGCCATAGCTTATACATATTCTTCAATGAAGTCCAGTGTCCGGTGAGACATGCGGATGTCGCCAAGCACCCATTCCGAGACGCTGAAAGAGGTGAGCAGGCGGGCACGATAAAGTCGCGACCGCCTGCCTTATCCGTTCAGGAAGATCCCGTACCCTTGCCCGGAGGGACGGGGTTCAAACCACCGCTACTTTACAAGGATCTCGATCTTGGCTTTGGACTTGAGCTTATCAACGTACTGGGTAACCTGCTGAGTCATCTTTTCACTTTTCACATGCTGCTCGATTCGAGGCTGCATCTCCTCGAAGGTCATCACTCCCGGCCCTTTCTTGTCAGTCAGCTTTATCAGGTGATAGCCGAATTCGGTTTCGACGATATCGCTCACCTGGCCAGGCTTCAGGGAAAAAGCAGCCGTCTCGAATGGTCCCACCATCTGACCCTTTTGGAAAAAGTCCAGATCGCCCCCGTTTTCCTTGCTGGGGCAATCGGATACCTCTTTGGCCACCTGAGCGAAATCGGCCCCGTCCTGGATCTTTTTCTGAATGCCCTTCATCTTCTCAAGCGCCTTGGCCTTCTCCTCGGGGGTGGCGTTCTGCTCGACTTTCACCAGGATGTGGCTTGCCCGTATCATCTCCGGGGCCTTGAAAACCTCGGGATTGGAATCATAGAATTCTTTGGCTTCATTGGGCTCGAGGACGATCTTAGAGGCGACTTCCTGCTCCAGCAGCTTGCGGAGCACGATTTCCGAAGAGAATTGCTTCTTGAGGGACTCCTCAGTGAGGTTCATCTTCTTGAGCGTCCCCTGGTACTCTTCCTCAGTTCCAAATCGCTTCTTCAGGTTTTCCATCTGGGCGTCTACTTCAGCGGCATCGGATTTTATGGCCTTTTTGTCCGCCTCCTGCTTGAGAAGTTCCCGTCCCACCAGGTTATCCAGGATCTTCTGCTTCATTCCGGACATCTCTTTGTCGTCCAGGGTGCGGCCTGTCATTGCAATCTGGCGGTCGAGTCGCGTGACCTCGGCATCGTATTCCGATTTCAGAATTGGAGAACCATTAACAGTAGCGGCGTTTTGCACAACACTCTCCGTCTTTTCTTTGGTCCCCTTGGCGGGGGAGGCAGCTTCCTGACCCTTCTTGGCGGGTTTATCGGCCGCGGAAACGTAAAAGCCGAAACCGGCTAACATGAAACAGACAACGACAAAGGCTATCAACCTGGTTTTTTTCATTCCGTGCTCCTGTAAAAAATTACCCACTCAGGCAGTCTGCATGGTGGGTGACGCACCGGTCCATATCCGGCAGTTCGGGTAAATCGACAATCAATTAATATACTCACCCCGGTGCAGGCTAGTCAACAACCCGTACTTAATTTATTCATGAGTCAATGTCGAATGAAATCCAGGCTGAACGGAGACACAACGGCTATTTTATTTGAAACTTAGAAGGTAGTCGGCCAATGCTTCTTTTTCCTGGTCGTTGAGCGCCTGGATCTTCGTGAGAGGACCGCGCATCATTCCCCACTTCTCAGTCTCGATGAGCGGTTTTGCCTCTCCTTTGAAAAAAGCGACAAGCTTAGCCTTGTCGGGATACGCCTTCACGATGCTGTCAGAGGCACGGCCGCCGATTTCTTATCGGGCTTGTGACACAGGTCGCACTTCATTTTCTGAAAGACCGTCGCGCCGTCGTCTCCAAGCGCCGTTTCAGGGGAAAACGCAAAGAGAATGGATATAATGATAATCGAAACATGGACAAGACGCATGGCTGCTCCTCCTCTGCGCGCCGCTTTGAAAGTTGAATCGAAGGTATACGGGTGAATCTTTTCTAAATGATCACAAAAGGATGCCTCCACCGGCCGGTGCGACCGGGGTGGATCGCGCCGCCCAGTGTTCGATATCTTCTCAGGAAAAGCTGCCTGGAAACATGCCGGGCGCTCTGCTCGAAGGCTCTTCTCCCTGCGGCCATGCACCTGTCCAGCGCCTTGAAATCCGCCCAGAACATTTTGCCTATATGTGGAGTGATCAGGGCGTCGGCTACTGACTTGCGGTGGCGCGTCAGAAGAATCCTGGTCATTTCGTTGCATCGGAAGAGTATTTCCAGCCCTGACTGGGGATAGTCGGCCATGCCTGAAATCTCGAGGGTCGCATCCACAGCCAGAACAAAATGGGCGCCCAGGGCGATGGCCGGGGCAGCCGGGACATTGTCGGCCCATCCTCCGTCGACCAGCGGCCTGCCCCCGATTTCGATGACGGGAAAAAGGCCGGGAATGGCCGAACTCGCGGCGATTGCACGTCTCAATGACCCGCGGGTCAGGACGATTTCTTCTCCGGTGAGAAGGTCCATGGCGACGGCTGCGAAGGGGATCGGCAGATCCTCTATCAGTACATCCGGCATGATTGTCCCTATAATCTCATGGTAGAGTCCCTCGGGGATAAGCTGGGAACGAATCATGGAATGGGTATAGTAAACTCCTCTTCGAAAAAGCCATAGGAAGCGGTTGAAAAAACCGTCCGGACCAAGCTGAGCGGAAGTGTCATCTACGGCGACCGTGGCGGTCTTGAGGAAGAGTTCGCTTTGAAAAAACTCTCTCAGTTTTTCCGTTACTGTTGCAGAATCCCGGTAATAGGCATAGAGGCCGCCGATCAGCGCCCCCATACTCGATCCCACGACCATGTCGATTTTCATGCGGCGCTGTTCCAATTCGGCCAGCACTCCAAGGTGCGACAGGGCGCGTGCGGAGCCTCCGCTCAGGGCCAAAGCGGATCTAAACTGGGGCATTAAGGTCCTCTCGAGTTGCGAGACAGCAAAACATCGTATGCCGGATCACCTGAATATCGGTTGAAGTTGAAGCGTTCACTTCGTATATGTACTTATCTGAAGATAATCAACCGAATTCCCGTGGAAAAGGAGTGATGCATGCCGGAAAAGCCGGTGCGGATTCCAGTGGAAGAAGGAAAGCTCATCCTCGAAGGTCTTCTCGACGAGGGGAAAAACGGCCGGAGCGTTTTGCTGTGCCATCCTCACCCGCTCTATGGCGGAAACATGCACAACAATGTGGTGCTCGCGGCCCAACAGACCTTTGCAGGCCAGGGGTGGGGTACGCTGCGCTTCAATTTTCGCGGGGCCGGGGGAAGTGGAGGAGAACCGGCCCAGGGGGATAAAGATGCTGAAGACCTGCTGGCAGTGTCACAGTTTCTCCGGGAAAAATTCCCTCTCCACCAGCAGGATCTTGCGGCCTATTCCTATGGAGCGTGGGTGGGACTCAAGGCGGTTCGCCTCGGCCTTTCTCCCGAGGTGCTGGCCCTGTTCTCTCCGCCCCTGGATTTTATCGGGTTTGAAGGATTGGCGCTTCCTGATGCTCCGGTGCTCATCACGCTTGGGAACCAGGATGAATTCTGCTCTGTCGAGTCGCTCAGAAACTGGCTGGCCGGGCAAGCCGCTGCAAACCGGGCGACCCTGGACATATTCCCTTACGGCGATCACTTCTACTGGGGAGCGGAACAGGTACTCACCCGAAGAATAAATTCCTTCCTGGAAAAGAATGTCGTGCTCTCCTGAAATATGTACTTGAAAGTGTACAACGCCGGTTATAAGTTCGTTTGAGAGGCGAGGTGAAGAGTATGCAGGAAACGAGCATTGTCGAGCTAAGAAAACGTATCAGGCACTATTTCGATGCGGTTGAAAGTGGAGATGTAGTGCGCGTCTATCGCAACGGTAAGCCAATTGCTGAGATCGTTCCGATTCCCGCGGCTGATCGCTCCTGGAAGGATGAAGTACCAAGACTGACCATCAAAGGGCTTTCATTGAGTCGCGAGATTTTGAAAGACCGGGCAGAAACCAGATCATGAGAGTTTTTTTCGACACCTCCGCTTTCGTCAAAAGGTATATCGAAGAACCGGGAAGTGAGAGAGTAATGGAGGTCTGCAAAAACGCTGAGCACTTGGTAGTGAGTCTCATCTGTCTTCCGGAGATGATCTCCACTCTCAGCCGCCTCGTTCGTGAAGGAAAGCTTGCCTCCGATCAATACAGGCAACTGAAAGGCCGAGTCCTGGCTGACTTCGAGGACATGGAAATTTGTGACATTACGCCGGAAATCATCGGGCATACGATCCGGCTTCTTGAGAAGAACCCGTTGCGAGCCATGGACGCCCTGCATTTGGGCTGTGCTTTTGCGGTGAAACCCGACCTCTTTGTCTCTTCAGATCGGCGGCAAACAGAGGTGGCAATACGGGAAGGACTAATAGTAGAGGTTTTGGAATAATCCGGACGGGCATGAAATAAGCGAACCTGAAGAGAGTAGTGGAAATCAGGAGAGCGCCCTCTGAAAGAAGTCATGTGCGGTTTGATTGATCAGATCACGGCATTCGGCGTGAATGGCATGGCCCGCGCCCGGGATTTCGACCAGTTCGGCGTTGGGAAGGTTTTTGGCCAGAAAATAGGCGTTTGCGCAGGGAACGACGATATCCCCTGTGCCGGTCAGAATGAGTGCAGGATTCTCGATCCGGCCCAGTTGGGAGGTGCAGTCGAATTTTTGGATCGCGGCGAGTTGCGCCAGCAGCGCGCGCTCCGGCTGATTGGGCGACTGTATCTGTTTTTCGTGCCATTCTTCTATGATGGGCCACTCTTTCATCCGGCATCTTTCACTGAAAAAAAGAGGCGTGTTCTTCCACAGGATTTCCTGGCGGCTCAGACCCGCGTTGCTCATCAATGTCTCGAGAGTCTCCTTTGATGGTGAAATCCTGTTTCTGCCTCCGGCATGCGTGCATGCAAGCACCATTGCGCCAAGCCGCTGCGGTGCAATCCTGGCCATGTCCAGTGCGATCATCCCTCCCATGGAGATTGAGAAAACGAGCGCCTTATCGATCTGGAGACAGTCCAGGAGGCATAATGCATCTTCGGCCATGCGGGTAATCGTGTAAGGTCCCTTCGGTTTTCCCGACAGGCCCGATCCCCTGTTGTCGAAAGGAATACAGCGGTAGTGGTTTCTGAAAAAGAGCAGTTGGCCGTACCAGGACCAACTGCCGCCGGCCAGCCCGCTTATGAAAAGAAGAGGGGCGCCCTCGCCATGGATTTCGTAGTAGAGATCGATTTCTCCGGTGTTACAGAATGGCATGTGAAATCCTCTGATCGCTGGGACTAGTAGTTCTGCAGCTCGCCATGCCTGTGCCCGATCACTTCCAGTGTATCGTTGACAATGACGAAGGCGGTTGGGTCTATGTCGAAGACCATCTGCTTCAGCTTCGAGAGTTCGGTCAAAGTAATCACACTGAGGATAACCTTCTTCTCCTGTCCGGAATAACCCCCGCGCCCATCGAGATAGGTAACTCCCCGGTGGAGTTTCACCAGTATCTGAGAGGCTATATCGTCAAAACATTCAGAAATGATAAATACCGTCTTTTTCTGGTTGAAACCGGTGAGAACCGCATCCAGCGTTTTTCCGCTCGTAAAGACGAAAATCAGGGAGTAAAGGGCCGCCTCGAAATTCAGGAAGATAGCCCCGGCGCCAAGCACCATGGCGCTCACCGCGCTGGTCGTATTGCCGATGCGCAGCCCGAATTTCTTGTTCAGATATATCGCCACGATATCGAGTCCGCCTGCAGACCCCTGGGATCTCAAAGCGATGCCCGCGCCGGTTCCGCAGACGATTCCCCCGAGGATGGCCGCAAGTATCGGGTTGGAAATGTTCGACTCACCGAAACGGGCAAAGGCGGTGATCACCGAAAGTGAGAGCATCCCGTAAGCGGAATAGAGCACGAACCTGCGGCTGATAGTGAACCAGCCAAGAACGAACAAGGGGATGTTCAGGAGGAAATAGGCGTAGCCGGTGTTCAGAGCGGGGATGAAATAGTGGGCGATCAGCGCCACGCCCATGACCCCGCCGCCGAGAAAATGCTGCGGGATGATGATGCTGTTGATCCCGGCCGCATAAATCAGGTTGCCTATGGTGAGCAGGGCGATGTTGGCGAGGATTCTTTTCCAGGATTCCGCTCGTATGCCGGTGAAGCAGACCATGCCGGAGGAGGGGGCGCCCTTGCCTTCGGAAGAATCCGGGTCTGCGGAACGTCTCAGCCGTAGTCCCTTCTTTTCAAAGCCCATTCTTATAAGCTCCGTTATAAGAATGGAGAGCCATGCCCCGAAGATCACATCAGATGGAAAATGCGCTCCGATTACCACGCGGCTCGCAAGTACCGCGAGTACCGCGAGGATGTACAAAATACCGAAACGGCCCCAGACCCGGTAAAGGCCATAACAGAGCGCGGCTATAGTAGTAGCGTGCCCCGAGGGAAACGACAGGTAAAGGTATTGGTGTGAAAAATGCTTGAACCCATAGATGCCTTCCGTCATGAGGAGGCGAGGGCGGCTTCTGCCCACCAGGACCTTGATCAGGTCGTTTGCCAGGCCCGAGAGTGCTATTGCTGCGAAAAGGAATGCGGCAACCGTCGCCAGGGAAAGATTCTTTCGGATGAACCTGAAGTAGATGCAGGCGAGACCCGTTACGATGAGATATGGGGTCGACTTGCCCAGACGGGTTATCACCTCGAAGACCTGCTTGATATCGCCGCCGAGCGAATCGCAGTACCGGGCGACCGGGACATCCAGGTAGAAATAGCTCCCGGCGCAGAAGGCTATGACGGGAACGCCCAGAAGGGCAAGGGTTTTCGGTCTCATGCGTTTTCTGATTTGGCCTTTATGCTGTAGCGTAGCGCTCTTTTTTGCAGCCAGAACACGCCGAATGTGTCCAGCAGCCCGATCCAGAGACGATTGCCGATGGAGTATTTACTGGCGCCCCTGAGCCTCGGGCGGTGATTCACCGGGAATTCGGAGAGCCTGTAGCCGTTGAGGGCGACCAGGGTGGGCAGGAAGCGGTGCATGCCGGTAAAGAGGGGCAGCGATTGAACGCATGCTTTGCGGAAAACCCTGGTGGAGCATCCCACGTCTCTTACCGTCTTTCCGGTCATCCAGTTCCGAAAACCGTTGGCGACAAGAGAGGAGATCTTCCGCTTCAGCCCGTCTTTCCTGTTTGCCCGGTAGCCGTTGGCCATGTCCGATTCGCCTTTTTCGACGATCCGGAAAAGAGCTGGAATGTCTGCCGGGTCATTTTGCCCGTCACCGTCAATGGTTGCTATGCAGGCGCCTCTCGCTTCGCTGAATCCCGCCCACAGGGCGCAGGACTGTCCGGCATTGCGTTCGAAGGATATATATCTGTGGCGGAGGTCAGAGCGGGAGATGTCCCGCAGGATGGCCAGAGTCCGGTCGGTGGAGCCGTCATCGATCCAGATGCATTCCCAGGCGAGCTTCTCACGGTGCATGACCGACTCTATTTCGCCAGACAGGGAAGGGATGTTGCCTTCTTCGTTTTTAACCGGAATTACAATCGAAATATCAATCGGGCCGTGTGGGGAAGTCCTCTCACTGTTCACTTAATACTGCCTCACTCTCTGGTTCCTCTTCTACGACCTCTCCCCGCGTTGCGGAGACCCGCTTGGCGACCGTAATGAAACCGGTATGCGCTACCATGCGGTCGAAGGGGCGTGCGCGCAGTTGGTCTATCTTCCAGTCCCGCCTCAAAAGTTCGAAATGGACGATATCTCCAAATCCGTTTGCAAGAAGCTGCCGGTTCATGAGCTGTATCTGGCCGACATTCGGACTAAGGCTCACGAGCAGGCCTCCCATCCGGAGCATGCCCGCAAGGTTTCCGGCGGCCCGCCATGGCTCGGGAAGATCGACAAAGATGCGATCCACCTCGCACTCCATCGCCACATCCTGGATATCGGAAACGACAATTTGGTGGTTCTCCGGGTCGTGGCCGAAAAAGCGGCTTATGTTCTCTCGCGCTCCCAGGGCGAATTCCGGCCTCTTTTCGATGGAGTAGAGCATGCCCTTTCCGCACATCGCCCTGAGAATAGCAAGCGCCAGCGCCCCGGAGCCGATTCCGGTTTCGATGATCGAGCACCCCGGATAGATGTCGCCGTAGAAGATCATTGCGCTCAAGTCTTTGGGATAGATAATCTGCGTGTGCCGTTTCATGTTGAAGATGTAGTCCTGGAGAGAGGGCCGGAAGAGCATGAGCTTCGCTCCCTTGCTCGTTACCAGCCAATCACCCTCCTCCTTGCCCACTATATCTCCAAGCTGGATGCCGCCGAGGTGAGACGAATAGGGTGCATCCTCGATGCGCACCAGCCAGTTCTTACCCTTTTGCGAGGTCAGCAGCACCCACTCGCCCTGCTCGAATTTGCTCATACTCTTGCTCCCTGCTTCCGGAATCTGGCGCCCTGGTCCGCCCCTACATCCCTGTTTTTCACATGAAAGTCAAGCGGGGAACAGTGAACAGTGAACAGTGAACAGTGAACAGAGAGTGAAGAGTGAAGAGTGAAGAGTGAAGAGTGAAGAGTGAAGAGTGAAGAAAGACGTTGGGTAACGGGTTAGCTGGCTCCCCAACTCCGGCTTGGCGCCCAGAGTGAGAAGCGCCAGTTTCGATTCGTGCCGGGAAATAAAATAGCTTTATTAATGAGTTTCAATATTTAGTCAATTATTGGCTTGACTATGTTGGCTCGATAGGCACAATCGCTCACTGCTCACTGCTCACTGCTCACTGCTCACTGCTCACTGCTC
>CAZIJV010000020.1:0-83966 GCA_964539645.1 uncultured Syntrophobacter sp. | reverse complement strand
CTGATCTCGAATGGATCAGCCAGGCCTAAATTGACGCTACCCTGTGATCAGATACTGCCAGAGTTATTAGCATTTAATATAGTATTGTCATAAGGAACAGATTGATGGTATCCTAATCTTAGGAACACTAGCATATTGACTGAAACGTAGCAGAAACAAATGATATTGAAGGTAAATCTTACACAATGTTGGGGTGGATGTTGGAATGGATTGTTGCTGAAAATATTTGTTCTGAAGCTTGGCGTCGCGTTCTTGAATTCGCCAATATTGATTTCACTATTGATAGAATTAAATCAATGCATGGACCATGTGACAAAAAACAAAAACATAATTATAAAAAACAAGCAGAACAAATTCGTTTCGCAATAATGCAAGCCAAAGAGTACTTTTCGGCAACAGCCTCTTCATCTTTATTTACTAGCCCAAATCATCTATATTACGGCCTAGTCTCACTTGCTACAGCAATAATGCTGTTTCGTGGAACTGGCGAGCAAGCACTAGACAAACTCAGACAAGATGCTAACAATCGTAGCCACGGATTGGAATTCACATCATCTACTACTGCGAGTAGCTGTTGCAATGGACTTGCAATACTTCATGAAACTTATATAAAAGTTCTGAAAAATGGCCATTTTATTAATTGGTACTCAGTATTTCCAACTACAACATCGATATATTCTGTTGTTACAACCTCTGACGGTGCTTTTTCATATTCCTCACGCCAGCCAAGTGGAAATCAAACCGTCCTATGTAGACATTCTATTATAGGTAAAAAATACAAGTTAATTGACTTAATTGGGCGTATTCCTGATCTTGTTGTTGACCTATCTCGATATGGATACGATGTTATAGCTAGTAGAGCAAATTATGAAATAAATGATAGAAATGTAGGTAAGAAAAACGCTTCGCGAGAGTATGTTTGGAGGATCCATGGAACAAGGACTCCATTTCAACTTCTTGATATTCTAGACCAGTTTAAATCTGAAGCTTGTCTTTGGCCATATTGGAATTGTACCGATTATGAGGAATCGAACAAGTGTATTGTTAAGTTTAAGCCTCCTCTCAATGAGCGAGGGAATCATTTCCTTTTTCCAACTATCCGAGAAACCATAAATAATCAACAGGTACTTTATGGGTTTGAAATTGACACTCACGAAATGATGGATTCATATTTCGCTGCGTTTGGACTAAGCATGCTATCTCGGTACTACCCGGACCTCTGGATTAGATGTTTGGAGTCTAATTGCATTGCTGCCAAGGCAATTGAACTCTTTGTGGACTTAACGATAAAAAAGGGTCCACTATTGGCGCTCAGATTCCTGTCGTCCGATGGAATAGTCATTTCTAATCATCTACCACCTTGGCAAACTTGATTGCATTCAATGAGGAGGAATGAGGAATGGCCGATACATTATTCTTGCTAGGAGCTGGCGCGAGTTGCAAAGTTCTGCCTTTAGCTGCTAATTTTGCAGAAAGGCTATCAGAGTTCGGCGAATCATTACAACGAAGATCTCAAGACCCAGATAACCGTTCGGGCGAGATGCCAATCGCACACTCAGCTTTACAAGAGGCATTAGAATGGTTGGGAGGTGAGGGTGCGCACCATGCTTCTATTGATACTTTTGCCAAAAAGCTATATTTCCGTCATGATCATAAGAGCTTAAACAAGCTTAAGGCAGCGCTATCATCATATTTAGTAATTGAACAAGGTCTTAATAATGTTGATATG
Organism: uncultured Syntrophobacter sp.; assembly: GCA_964539645.1. Classification (GTDB taxonomy): domain Bacteria; phylum Desulfobacterota; class Syntrophobacteria; order Syntrophobacterales; family Syntrophobacteraceae; genus SbD1. Next base: position 82,237 of record CAZIJV010000020.1, on the reverse strand, counting down.
CGCTATGACTCATTTCTTGCTACTCTCTTGCAGATTGATGAAAATGAACGTGTAGTTTTACCTAAAAACCTCAGAATCATGACATGGAACTATGATACACAACTTGAGCAAGCCTTTTATGGCTTTTGCGACAATAAAGAGCATGTTCTCGAACAGATAACCCATAATTCAAATCAGATATTTAGAGTGAATGGGTGCTGTGGTACTTTTCCTTCAGGCCACTATAAGTGCTTTTGGTCACAAACTAGGCCAAATACACCTCGACAAGTTTGGGAGGCTGGGCTAAATTACTTTCTTGATCATGTAAAGAGCAATTATTCACCAACATCAGATATTCGCTTTGCATGGGAAGACAAAACCTATGATAGGGTTACTAAAGCCATGGCCACAATGCAGGAGTTCGACGATCTCGTTGTAGTTGGTTACTCGTTTCCATATTTCAATCGAAATATCGATAGTTTTATTTTTTCTCATTTTTACAGGATCAAACGTATATATCTTTAATATCCTGACGTTGAAAGCTATAATTCCGTAAAGGGGCGTTTAAATAAGCTCCTGCCTGGACTTGCTGGAGATAAATTCGAGTGGTTTCATATACCTGACTGCGAAATGTTCTATATTCCGGATAGTTTATTCTGACTTAAAGTGTTTATTTTTAAAATCTCGTACTGCACCTTTTAAACCACAGAGCTGTGCTTTAAATCGGCTCTGGTGGCAGATCGAAATTACCCCGATGCAGGTACCGATCCGGCAGGTCAGGGAAAAAAGATATGGGCCGGAAAATGATCAGCAGCCTACAGCGATATTACAGGCCAGGGGGAGTGCTCAGAAGCTATCCAAGCCCTTTCGATCTACGCCTTGTTTGGCTGCTGCGGTGGGTTCGGCGGGGCCTCCGGGTAGGTCGGCATTCCTCCTGCTCAGGCACTGAATGCATCTAATCACCTCTGCCACCAGAAATTGCAGCTCCAGGCCGCTGATTCTCCCCCCAAAATGCCTGCCAATCAGGCCAAGATAGTTACGACGATTCTTCCCGTATCGGTCTCCCTCAGCCTCAGCCGTTTTTCGGCATAAAGCCGCAGACATTTGGGATAGAGGGCGCATTCAAGCTTGAGCCCTTTTTCCTTGACTGAATCAACGGTGTCGTCCGGCTGGATTTTGAAGGAATCCTGGTCGATTATCGGCCCGCTGTCCACCCCGTAGTCTACGAAATGCACTGTGCAGCCGGCGACCTTGCAGCCGTATCGCAGCGTCTGCCCATACCCGTCTATGCCCGGAAAAGCGGGGCACAAGGTCGGGTGCAGGTTTATGATCCTTGGAATCGGCGCCCCGCAGTTGACTTTCTCGATAAAATAGGGGGTGAGCTTCCGGACAAAACCGGCCAGCACCAGGAGATCGAAAGGATATGCAGCCATCCGGCGCAGCATCTGCTCCTCGGCCACTACCCGGGTTTTCAGGCGAAATTTCAGATCCTCGAGTGATTCATCGAAAACCATCTGCCTGGACAGTATGTGGTCGAAGTCGCACTCGGCCGGCAGTTGGAGCGTCTGCGGTTCCTGGCGGAAGCGCTGCCTGATCGCCGCATAATCGACAACGAAAGCGGGGATTCCGCACCGTTTGGCCCTGGTGAGGGCAAAGGCCCGGGCATTATCTGAGCAGACGAACACAACCCTGCCGTCTATCAAACCGGTTTCGCACGCATCTATGATCGCCTGCAGTTTGTTTCCTTTGCTCGAGGCCAGTACGCCGATACGCAATGATTCCACGATCTATCTCCTCATCGTCTGCAAATAACTCATAGCGCAATGGAGAGTGAATTACAAGAGAGCGCCTGGTCCCGATAGGCTTTGGCCCGGTTCTTGCCGTCATTGCGCGCTGGATTTACGCGTTCAGGAATGACTTTGATCAACGGAGGAATAAAGAAATGGCGAAAAAGGAAACCACGGCCGACACCGAGTGTCTGCGCTACGCCGGCCTGGCGCTTCTCGCGGAACAAGCCGGGGACTATGAAAGCGCGGCAGAGCAATGGCGCAGGGCTTCCGGATTATCCTCCAGGCCCGACAGGACCGTTCTCTATGAAGAAGCGGCGAAGAGGTGCGAAAGAAGATCGAAGGAGAATCCGGCGCCAGCTGAACAGTAACCAGTGCAGGGATCCGGGACCACCCGTGCAGGTTTTTCCATTCACCTCCAGTGTAAAGAAGGTTGAGAGTTGCTGCCGTTAGCATATATTATACCCCGTGTAGATCATCTCTGGGGTGAATCCGTTCCTTTCGAGGAGCAACAGTGGAAATCAGGCAGCTTGGCGTATCGGGCTTGCAGGTCCCGGCGATCGGCATGGGCGCCTGGCGCACCTTCGATGTGCGTGGGGAAGCCGCCATCGCAAATGCTCGCTCAGTGGTGGATTCGGCGATTCAGGCGGGCGCCGGTTTTTTCGACAGTTCTCCCATGTACGGGGAGGCCGAACGGGTCCTCAGCGTGGCTTTGAAAGGCAGGCGAAACGCGGCGCGGATCGCAACGAAGGTGTGGGCCGAAAAGGCTTCTCATGGGCTGTCTCAGGCCAAACGCTCTCTTTCCTTCTTCGGCGATCGCATCGAGCTTTACCAGGTCCATAACCTTCTCAACTGGCGGGAACACCTCCAGATGATCGAACGGCTGAAAGACCAGGGGAAAGTGCTGGCCATCGGGGCGACTCATTACAGTTCTTTCTCTTTTCTCGAACTCCGGCGCGTGATGGAGAGCGGGAGAATTGGCGCCATTCAGATCCCTTACAATGTCGAACAGCGGGAAGTCGAAGCGGATATTCTGCCTCTGGCTGCCGATCTTGGTCTGGGAGTCGTCATAATGCGGCCGTTCGGCGGCCGAGGTCTTTTGCGCCGGGCGCCTTCAGCGGAGAATCTGCTGCCGCTGAAGCCCTTCGGAGTGAGTACCTGGTCGCAGGCTCTTCTAAAATGGATCTTGAGTGATTCCCGGCGCCATGTTGCGATTCCGGCAACCTCCAGCAGTGAACATATGATCGAGAATGCGGCGGCAGGATGTCCGCCCTGGTTTGGCGGCGAAGAGCGGGAATATGTTTGGAAGCTTGCCCGGAAAGCCTGAGGAGACAACTTCTCTAACCTGGATAGGGCTGTATCTGGTTGATGAGAATGCCCCAGAATTCCGGCAGTTGCTCCGAATCGGAAGATTGCCGGTAGTGCCAGCCAAGGTGATTCCCACATTGCCGGCATAGTGCGAGAGACCAACCGTAGCCGGAAAACCAGCTATACTCCTCGGTCGGATAGCCGAAAGTGGCCGCACCGGGACAGGATGAGAACGTGAAAAACTCGCAAAGCACTCCCGCGGGGTTGGTAAAGCTGTGTCGTTTCAGGCCTGAAACGGTGACCAGCCGGTCAGAATAGCTGACAGCCAGGCTACAGTTCAGACAAAGGTATGCCCGGGATCCATTTCCGCCTGCAGCCGCTGTAAATGGATTTTGCATCATCGATGCCCTTTCCTCTTGAGCCTCTTGCAAAAGTCCGCTGGAGGCAGTGAAGGAATCTGAAAAGCGAGTTCCATCAACGATCTTGTGGTAAAGTGCAGTCGACGAAAACGACACCTGGCCACAGGTGACGTCAATGAAGCTCGGTCAAGCAATATCATGGTTGATGGGAGGACTGCAACGCAGTTTGTTTCCTCATTTGGAAGATTGCAAGAGGCTCTCTTGTTAGGGGCTTCTCAGTCGGCGCGGTGTTTCTCTGACCGTTCACTGATATGTCTCGAAGCAGGCTATCTGTTTCGAAGGGTCAACCGTATAAGCAGGCTGCCCGCAAGGCATGACCGCGGACACTTCCGTGGCACAGGCAACGAGAACGACCGGAGCTTCCCGGACAAAAGGCTGGTCGTGTGCGGCGTGAGCCAGTTGCTTTCGCTTTTCGGCGCCTTTGACGACTATGAACTTCCACTCCTGGCGATTACTCGCGGAAGGAGAGAGTCTGCCCGCCTCCAGGACGGCCTCGATCTTTTCCGGCTCAACCTCCCTGTCGGAGTAAGATCGAATGCTCCTTCTTTCCCGAATTGCAACGGCCACATCCACTGTTAAGCTCCTGAAAGAGAAGAGTATGCCCCAAATCCGGCGGCTGACAATCTTATAGATTTCGGATATTATATAGGGAAACCACTGGATTGACTATCGACCATCAAGAAGCGGGCCAGGCGGGCGCAATTTCTTTTTTAACTGGTGAAAAGTCCGATGAAAGAGCTTAAATATAATGGTCAAGATCAGGAGGAATGAACCATGAAATCCGGACAGATAACCGTCGTGGCCCGTTTTCGAGCGCAGGCCGGGATGGAGGAATTGCTCAGGAAGGAGTTGCTGGCGCTCATCGAGCCGAGCAGGGAAGATGCCGGCTGCATCAACTACGATCTGCACCAGGGTATCGATGATCCGGCTCTTTTTGTTTTTCACGAAAACTGGCAGAGCAAAGAGCACCTGGACCGGCATTCCGCAACCGCACATGTTCAGGCTTTCAGGTCAAAGGCGCCGAAACTCCTGGATGGAGCACCCGAACTCATACTCCTTGAGATGATCAGCAGGCCGAACCTGATTGGTAATTCGATTTCTAAGTTATTGACATAAATGATGCAATACTTTAATGAATCTTCTTTGACTAACAGTCGAATTCAGCCTTTAACGAGGGGGTAGTGATGGAGCATCGGACGAAATCGGGCATGACACTTGCCGAAGCAATCAAGAAGGCCATGAATGACCTTGAGATCAGCAATAAGGAATTCGAAGAAATTATGGCGCTGGCGGGCGCCGACGGACATGTCGATCCTCACGAGCAGAAAATGCTGAGCGAGCTTCAGTCCATGATCGCAACAGGAGTCGTTAAGAGGGTCAAATAATCGGCCGGCGGCATCTTGCTTCCGCTCTACTCGAAGATAACCGGGGGAGACACTCTCCCGGTTACTTTTTTGAGGCCGGTTCTGCTCCACTGACGAGAAGCTTACGCAGAGGTGAACGCGAAGGCGATATCGGCTTGCTTTTCGTTGTGTTCCGGTATGTTGCGGCAAAGAGCAATATTGACTCCTCAACTCCAAAAAGCTATTTAATGATGATCCGGAAGCTCTCGTATCCGAGTGCGCCTGCCGGCCCGGCAGATGCAGACCCCTGAAGGAACAGGTACTCACTGGATCGGCTTCATACCGGGTAAGGGAGTCGGTGACCAGCGCGGTTTCCGAACTGGTTTAATGACAGGTTTTCTTTCTCCGTTTTCCTCGCGAGCTGTGCGGTGGATGCTCAAAGGAAATGAGGCGCAATGAAAAACAAATACACTGAAGTAAGATGGCATGGCCGCGGCGGACAGGGTGCTGTCACCGCCGCTGAGATCCTGGCTGAAGCAGCCTATTACGACGGCTACAAAGGAGTGACGGCGGCGCCTTTTTTCGGCGCCGAAAGAAGAGGGGCGCCGGTAATCGCCACTAACCGGTTCGCGCGCGAGCCGGTTAAGACCTTCTCCCTGGTTCAGAAACCCTCGGTAGTGGTCGTCCTCGACGAGACCATCCTTCGCGTTGTAAATGTCACTGCCGGGATCGAGCCGGACGGGATAGTGATCATCAACAGCACCAAGCCTCCCGATGAAATCGCCCTCAATACTCCCGTGAGAGTCGCGGCTACCGATGCGACTCATTATGCGATGCAGGCCGGTCTTATCATTTCCGGCGCGGTTCTTTTCAACACGAGCATCCTGGGAGGTTTTGCCAGGGCGACCGGTCTGATCAGCCTGGAGAGCATCGAGAAGGCCCTGCGAAGCCACTTCAAGGGCGAGGCGGGTGAAAAAAACGTGCTCGGAGCAAGGCTGGCTTATGAGGGAACAACGGTTTCCGCCGGTGCGGGCAAGGCTTGCGCCTGAAAGGAACTTAACGCGGGCAGAACCGCTCAAAGCGCCTGTCGGCTTGCGAAAATAACGGCCCCTCAATCGGGTTCGGAAGGATAAGCAATGGGTTCGACAAAAGTAGAAAGAGATCCATTTACCGTAGCGCGTTCCAAGTTGTGTAAGTCAGAGGCCGGGAAAACAGGTGACTGGAGGTCTTCGAGGCCGGTGATAGATCGTTCCAAATGCATCCCATCCAAGACGGGCCGCGCCTCCTGCTTCCTCTGCTGGATGTATTGCCCGGAGGGGATAGTGACGAAGGCGATCCCGGTTGAAATCGACCTGGACTATTGCAAAGGATGCGGCATCTGCGCTGAAGAATGCCCGGCCAAAGCCATCGAAATGGTCGAAGAGCAAAAAACGGTCTAGCGCCATCCAACACTATATGCTGGAAGGGTCAGCGGACCTTTTCAAATACAAAAAGCACCCTGTCGAAAAGCTCATCGATCTCTTGTGACTCCAGCACGATTCGCCTGAATCCCTCAGATACAAAGGCGGCGCTCAGTTCTTCCTGAGAAAGGGCGCCGCTCATGCACCATGCCCAGGCATCCGGTTCGTCCGCAAAGTATTCCGGAAGAGCCGTCCGCCTGCACAGATCGGCGCCCACCGCCCGCCCTCCTCTGTTCAGGACCCGCAGGATTTCACCGGTCAATTCGCTTTTTTCGGGGAACAGGTTGAACACCCCGTTGAGCAGTACCCAGTCGAATGATCCCCCGGCAAAGGGCAGTTCTCCGCCATCGGCGCACACGAAACCATGCCGGGGGTCCGTAAACGATGCCGCCGCACTCTCGAGGGCCTTGGCAAGAACGGAAACGACCGTATCGAGGCTGACAACCCGCAAATCGCCTGCGAACATCCTCAGCACGCAGATCGAATCGACCGCCGCTCCGCACCCGAGGTTCAGAACCCTGTCTCCGCTCTTCGGCTTCACCCGGGCCGGCACATTGCCGCAGGGCAGGAAATGATCCCACAACGCACCCGGAATACTCTCAATCAGATCAGGGGGATACCCCAGCTCAGCAGCCAGCGATCTGCCTCGCAGGATCGGCAATTCGGAACCTGACGGACTCTGCGCCTCACCGTACAGCCGAGCGTAATAATTCTTTATATATTCTTTCAGACCCTTTCCGCCTCGCTTGCGACTACCGGCTGATCGGCCTCACCGGTGTGGGTGACAGCCAGTTCATCGTTTTGGACATCGACTTTGACGGTCGAACCGTCGGGAATCAATCCCGCGATTATGGCTCGGCCGATCCTGGTTTCGAGTTCCCGCTGGATGAAGCGCTTCAGCGGTCTCGCTCCGTAGACCGGATCGTAACCGGCCCTGGCGATGAACTCGCGCGCGGCCTCCGTCAAATGCAGGCTTAACCGCCTTGCTATGAGCCGCCTTGACAGATCAGCCGCTAGAAGATCGATGATCTTCTTGGTTTCCTCCATAGTGAGCGGTTTGAATAGGACAATATCGTCCACCCGGTTCAGAAATTCCGGCCTGAAATGTCGTCTCAGTTCCCCCATTACAGCTCCCCGGGCGTCTTCGCGGATCTCCCCGTCGGAGGTCAGGCCGTCGAGCAGGTAGGTGGAACCGATATTGCTGGTCATGATGATGACCGTGTTCTTGAAATCCACCGTTCGCCCCTGTGAGTCGGTCAGGCGCCCGTCGTCCAAGATCTGCAGCAGAGTGTTGAAAACATCCGAATGGGCTTTTTCTATTTCGTCGAAGAGGATGACCGAATAGGGCTTGCGGCGGACCGCTTCCGTCAGTTGGCCGCCTTCCTCATATCCCACGTAGCCCGGAGGCGCCCCGATGAGCCGCGATACGGTATGGCGCTCCTGGTACTCGCTCATGTCGATGCGCACCAGGTTGTCTTCCGTGTCGAAAAGCGCTTCGGCCAGGGTCTTGCCCAGTTCCGTCTTTCCGACTCCCGTAGGCCCCAGAAATATGAAGGAGCCAATCGGCCGCCTGGGGTCCTTAATGCCTGAGCGCGCCCGGATGACCGCATCGGCGACCAACTGGACGGCTTCATCCTGGCCAATGACGCGTTTGTGCAGCACCTCATCGAGCCTCAGCAGCTTCTCGCGCTCTCCTTCCACCAGCCGCGTCACCGGAATCCCGGTCCAGCGGGAGATAATCTCGGCTATTTCATCCTCGGTGACCATCTCGCGCAGCAGGCGTGCGCCTTCATGTTTTTCCGCCCCCCCTTCCTCCTGCTCTCTGAGCTTGCGCTCGAGTTCGGGAAGCACGCCGTATTTAAGCTCGGCCGTCCTCTGGAGATTGAATTCGCGCTCCGTCGCCTCGATCTCACGGCGGACCTTCTCGATTTCCTCCCGCAGGGACTGCACACGCTTGATCGACTGTTTTTCGGCCTCCCATTGCGCCTTCATGGCATCAGCCTTCGCGCGCAGCTCGGCAAGCTCCTTTTTGAGCGCCTTGAGCCTTTCCTGGCTCGCTCTGTCCTGCTCCTTGCTCAGGGCGACCTCTTCGATCTCGAGTTGAGTCGCCCGCCGGGTGACTTCGTCCAGTTCCGCGGGCATGGAGTCGATCTCGGTCCTGATCATCGCGCAGGCTTCATCGACCAGGTCAATGGCTTTGTCCGGCAGAAAACGGTCGCTGATATACCGGTTCGAGAGCACTGCCGCGGCAACCAGGGCGCTGTCCTGGATCTTCACTCCATGATGGATCTCGAAGCGCTCTTTGAGGCCCCGCAGGATGGAAATTGTGTCCTCCGCGGAGGGCTGGTCCACCAAAACAGGCTGGAATCGGCGCTCCAGGGCGGCATCTTTTTCGATGTTTTTGCGGTACTCATCCAGAGTGGTCGCGCCGATACAGTGCAACTCTCCCCTGGCCAACATCGGCTTGAGCATGTTGCCGGCATCGATCGAACCCTCCGCACGACCGGCGCCGACGATGGTGTGCAGTTCGTCTATAAAAAGCAAAATATTGCCGGCCTGCTTGACTTCAGAGAGCACGGCCTTGAGCCGTTCTTCGAACTCGCCGCGAAACTTTGCCCCGGCGACCAGCGAACCCATATCCAGGGAGAAAATGGTCTTGTCCTTCAGACCCTCCGGAACATCTCCCCTGACGATCCGGTGCGCCAGTCCCTCAACGATCGCCGTCTTGCCCACTCCCGGCTCGCCGATAAGCACCGGATTATTCTTGGTCTTGCGGCTGAGGATTCTGATCACCCGGCGGATCTCGGAATCTCGCCCGATTACCGGGTCGAGCTTCCCGCTCCTGGCCTCCTCGACCAGGTCGCGGCCATACTTTGTCAGCGCTTCGTAGGTGGACTCCGGGCTGGCGCTGGTCACGCGCTGGCTTCCCCGGATGGAAGTAAGCGCATTGAGGAGCGTATCCCGGGTTATGCCGAATTCCTGGAGAAGCTTGCCCGCGGGGCTGCTCTTGCCTTCCTGTATGATGGCGAGCAGGATATGTTCGGCGGAAACATACTCGTCTTTGAGCCTTTGCGCCTGTTCCAGTGCGTCGTTGAAAATCCTGTTCAACCGGTTGGTAATATATATTTTTCCCCGCTCGACCCCCGGGCCGCTGACCCGAGGCTTTCTCGACAGCTCTTCCTCCAGCCGCTCCCGCATCTTGCCGACGGGGATATCCATTTTCTGGAAAAGCCTTGGGGCCAGTCCATCGGGCTGTTCGAGCATAGCCAGGAGCAGATGCTCGCCGTCGACTTCGATGTGGCCGAACCGGGTGGCCTTTACTTCAGCGGCCTGCATGGCCTCTTGTGATTTGATGGTGAATTTGTTGATATCCATGAATAAGAATTCCTCCCGGTATTCACTATGTCATTAGGCCCTGCAGGGCCTGTTGCTTTGGAATTGGTGTTCTATCTAGTCCGCCGGCCTTTCGAGTTCGCGTATCCGGGTCTCCAGGGCTTCCACCCTGGACATCAGCTCCAGGATGACTCCAATACCGGCGTAGTTGACTCCAAGTTCGTTGCGCAGCCTGAGTATGCGGCCGATGAGGGGGATCACGCCGGAATCGAAGAGCAGTTCACCCTCGCTCGTGCGATCCGTGAAGTCGATGAGTCCGAGTCGGATGAACCTCTCGATCAATTCGGGATGCAGCCCGGCGCGGTGCGCCACCTCGGTCAGGGTGCAGTAGGCGGAATATTTGCTTTCCGTCCTTACCTGGAGCATGAAATATGTCGTCTCAGCCATGATGAATCCGTCCTTGGGCTACTGTCTCGGATTAAAGTCGGAGACCTTGCTCAACTGCTCCAACAGCTCACGCTCTTTCTCCGAAGGCTGTGTGGGAACCTTTACCACCATTTGAACGTAAAGATCCCCTTGAGCGCCCTTCGGGTTGATCATCCCCCTGCCGCGCAGTCGCATCTTCCGTCCGGTCTGGGTACCCGGCGGGATCTTGAGCGAGACATTGCCGGAGAGTGTAAATACCTCCACCTCTGAGCCCAGAACCGCCTCCCAGGGCGACACGGGAACTTCCATGTACAGGTCCCGGCCTTTGAGCGTGACGCCGGGAGGAAGATCAATCTCCACCTTCATGTAGAGGTCGCCCCGCGGCCCGCCGCCCATTCCTTCGGCGCCCTGGCCGGAAAGGCGAATTTTCTGCCCGGGAAGTATGCCGGGTGGAATCTTTACCTCGTAGCGTCTTTCCTGCAACTGCACCTGCCCGGCGGGGTTCATGACCTGGCTCTGCAGTACAATAGGCTTCGTGCCGCCGTTGAACGCTTCTTCCAGGGTGATGCGGATGGTGGTTTCCTGGTCGGCGCCGGCCTGGCGCCAGACGGCCCCTCGGCCACCGAACCCCCCGGGGCCCCCATGAGACTGCTGAAAACCCCTGCCGCCGAAAAGGGTTTCAAAAAAATCACTGAAGCCGCCTGAGCCGCCCCATTGGAACTCCGACTGTCCTCCGCCCCTGCCGAAATCGTAGTGCACGTCCCATCCCGGAGGTGGTCTGAAATCCTGCCCGGATTTCCAGTTCGGGCCGAGTTGATCGTACATCTTGCGCTTCTCGGGATCTTTCAGGACCTCATAAGCCTCGCTGAGTTCCTTGAACTTCTCCTCCGCATCCTGGGCCTTGTTCACGTCCGGATGATATTTGCGGGCGAGTTTTCGGTACGCCCGCTGAATGGCGTCCTGATCGGCGCCTCTGGGTACGCCGAGGACTTCGTAGTAATCTCTGAATTTAACGGCCATAGGGTGTTATCACTCCCCTTTATGCAGAATCGGAACTCAAGGAATGGGAGACTCTCCATGATCTCCACCGGTGGGCACGATAACACCGTGCCCACCCTACGACGGTATGTTGCGAACTCTGTACGGTCACGTGGTACTATGCACTCTACCTCAAATGCAAATCTAATCAGCCGAACTGGTCCGGTTTTCTAACGTTCCGTGAATTCCGCATCGATGACATCGTCAGCGGTTCCGGGGCGCGGTCGATACCCGCCGCCGGCGCCGGTCTGCTGCTCCGCTCCCGGTTCATATCCCCCATAGGCGCTCGCACCCTGAGCTTCGGACTGCCGGTAAGCCGTGGAGGCGATCATTTGTGACGCCTGCTGGAGATCACTTGCAAGCTGCTGAAACCGCTCTTTTGCCGTATTCTCGTCCTGAACGGCCTTCCTGGTCTCTTCGATCAATCCTTCGGTCCTTGCCTTTTCATTGACGGGAACCCGCTCGCCCACATCATGCAAGGTGCGTTCGAGCTGGTAGGCCAGGGTGTCCGCCTGATTTCTCGCCTCGATGGTCTCCCTGCGGCGCTTGTCTTCCTGTGCGTGTGACTGGGCTTCCCTGACCATCTTCTCTACGTCGCTCTTCGAGAGGTTGGTCGACTCGGATATCGTGATGGCCTGTTCCTTGCCGGTCTCCTGGTCACGCGCCGTGACACTGAGGATGCCGTTTGCGTCGATATCGAAAGTAACCTTCACCTGCGGCATTCCACGCGGCGCCGGACGGATGCCCTCCAGGCGAAACCGTCCAAGCACCCGGTTATCGGCGGCCATGTCCCGCTCGCCCTGCAGCACCACGATGTCGACAGCGGTCTGGTTATCGTCTGCCGTGGAAAAGACTTCCTCCCGCCTTGCCGGTATGGTCGTGTTCCTTTCGATCAGCCTGGTCATCACACCTCCCAGGGTCTCGACCCCGAGCGAGAGCGGAGTCACGTCGAGGAGCACGACATCTTCCACTTCGCCCTTCAGCACCGCCGCCTGAATCGCAGCGCCCACCGACACCACCTCGTCGGGGTTGACGCTCATGTTGGGCTCTTTACCCCCGGTGAGCTTCTTGACCAGGTCTTGAACGGCCGGGATGCGGGTAGAACCGCCCACCAGGATCACTTCGTCCAGGTCCTTCGCACTCAGGCGGGCGTCCGAAAGAGCCTGCTGCACGGGACCCATGCACCGCTCCACCAGATCGCGAGTCAGATCCTCAAATTTTGCCCGGGTGAGTTTTGAAACCAGGTGTTTCGGACCCGAAGCGTCCGCGGTGATAAACGGCAGATTTAACTGGGTCTCGATAGTGCTGGAAAGCTCGATCTTCGCCTTCTCCGCCGCTTCGTACAGTCGCTGGAGAGCCTGACGGTCCCTGCGCAGATCGATCCCATGATCCTTTTGAAAATCACCGGCAATATAGTCCGCTATCCTCTTGTCGAAGTCGTCTCCACCGAGGTGAGTGTCCCCGGAAGTGGAGCGGACCTCAACCACCCCATCCCCGACATCCAGTATGGAAACGTCGAAAGTACCGCCTCCCAGGTCGAATACCAGGATGGTTTCGTGTTTCTTTTTCTCGAGACCGTAGGCAAGGGCGGCGGCGGTCGGCTCATTGATGACCCGCAGCACCTTCAAGCCTGCAATTTCACCGGCATCCTTCGTTGCCTGCCGCTGAGCGTCATTGAAGTAAGCCGGGCAGGTAATCACCGCTTCCGTGATTCTCTCCCCCAAGTGCTTGCCGGCCTCTTCCACCAGCTTTCGAATAACCTGAGCGGAGACCTCTTCCGGCGCCGCCTGCCTGCCCCGCACATCAAAGCGGATCGTGTCGTTCGGTCCTTTCACTACCTTGTAGGAAACCATTCTGGCTTCCTCATCGACTTCGCCCCACTTGCGACCGATGAACCGTTTGACTGAGTAGAGCGTTGCTTCCGGATTGAGAATCGCCTGTCGCCTGGCGACCTGGCCGACAAGCCGTTGAGCGTCTTCGGCATAAGCAACCACCGAGGGTGTGAGGCGCGAGCCTTCCGAATTGGAGATAACCGTTGCTTTTCCGTCCTCCCAGACGGTGACGACCGAGTTAGTTGTTCCGAGATCGATACCTACTGCTTTAGCCATACTCACCCCTCCTTTCAGGGTAGTATAAATTCTGATTGCAGCCTCCGGGAAACGGTCCCGGTGGTGTGTCTGAGGGACCGAGGAGGCATTAAGTGACAGAAAGATAAACATGATTTTGGGGGTTTAAAGGGGATTGCTAGCACTTAATTGAAGTGAGTGCTACCGGAAGGAGGATAATTATCCAGGAAGGCCGCTTTGTCCGCGCTTGCATCCGAAAAGAATCATCACTCTGCCCCTGCTCGTCACAGGTTCCTCAGACGAATCCCAAATCCTCACACCTGTATGGGGATTACAGATCGCCACCGTACGATTTCAGGCAACTAAACAGGGCCATTTTTTCTTTTGCCTGCATTGCCGTAGTCACTGCTGCTCGGAGCAAAAACTCTTCAGATGAGAGATCTGGTCGGGGTTACCGATCACGATTAGTACCGTACCGGGCCTGAGGACATCATCCGGCGAAGGATTGTAGCAGAAATCAACCTCATCGGGGTGCTTGAGGGAGATCGGCGCCAGGCCGGTCCTGCGATAGACATCCAACTCTCTTATGGTGCGTCCGGCCCACGGAGACTGCGCACAGACCGTAACCTCCTCGACTCGCACCTTTCTGTCCTTGCCGCGAAGCATGCGGTCCAGGAAAGAGACAACCTGCGGGCGAACCATTTCGCTTGCCATACGCATTCCGCCGATGAAGGAGGGATTTACCACATAGTTGGCGCCGGCTCTGAAAAACTTGTCCACAAGATTGTTTTCATGGCGCCGGGCGACAATCTTGATATCCGGGTTCACGTAACGCGCCTGGACAGTGATAAGCAGGTTCTGCCCGTCTGTATCCAGAACGGCCAGGATACCTGCGGCCCTGTCGATCCCGGCGCGCCTGAGAACATCCTCCTTCGTGGCGTCGCCCTGTATCAGGAAGAGGTCGTCGTTGAACTGGTTGCGAATCCATTCCACGCGCTCGGGTCGGCTCTCGATGGTCAGGCATTGCCGGTTTGAGGTGAGCATCTCCCGAATCACATTGATACCGGTCTTTCCGCCCCCGCACACGATATAGTGATCTTTGAGGGCAGCGATGCGCTTTTCCATCTTGAGCTCCTTCAATATCTTCGAGAACTTCTGTCCAACGACGAAGCCGGTGATCGTGGAGACCGCATAGAGAGTCACGCCCATTCCCGACCACATGAGCACCATGGCGAAAATACGGCCGTTCGGACCGAATTCATAGAGAATCTCGCCATAGCCGACGGTGGTCAGCGTGATGCTGGTCATGTATGCGCATTCGAGCAAGGTCCACTTCCCGCCACCCATGAGCAGGAATCCTATCGTTCCGAACCAGAATACGACGAAGGCCATCGAAGCGGGCAAAAGCAGGTGTTCGAGGAATGCTCGCGCCAAAGAGGGCCGGGAGTGTTTGATCGGTTGTATTGAAGCCATGGCAGACCCGAAGCGAGGCTGATTGTTTTTTTCAGTGTCTTTTAGGTCATAGCGGCACTATTTGAGAGAAGTTCCTCGTCGACATTTAATATCCGGCAAAATCATTTTTTTGTCCAGACATTCAAGCGAGTTTAAACTCTAATTCATTTCGCGATACCGGAAATCCATGGTATAGAATTCGAACTGCTCCGTTCCCGTTCTAATTCTTACAGGCTTTATTGCTCCTGTTGCCATCCCGCGGAGGCTCCTGACAGTGGAAGAGGAGAAATTACGGCAACTTTGCACTTCAATGGACAATCATCGGATTGCCCGCTCTTCTGTCGGCTATCCGCCTCAGACCGTCATTTTATCGCCGGCCCAACTGGTTGAAATAATAGAATTCCTTCCCGACGCCACCTTTGTGATCGATCATAAAGGGTCGGTAATAGCCTGGAACCGTGCGATGGAAGATATGACCGGGGTGCCGAAATCCGACATCCTCAGCAAGGGAGACTACCTCTACGCCGTTCCCTTCTATGGAGAGAGCAGGCCGATAGTCATCGACTGTGCGGTGGGCAATGCCGGCGGTATCGAACGCCTTTACTCCTACCTGCAAAAGGATGGGGATACCTGGTTCGCAGAGACATTCTGCCCGCTTTTGTATGAAGGCCGGGGCGCCTTTCTCTGGGCAAAGGCAAGCCCGCTTTATGATTCGGACGGGAATATCCTGGGGGCGGTCGAGTCGATACGGGACATCACCGCGCGCAGAAATGCCGAGGAGGCGCTGAGAAAAAGCGAAGAGAAATACAGGCTGATCTTCCACAATACTCCCCTCGGTATTTTTCACTTTGATGATACGGGCACGGTAACCGACTGCAACGATAACATTGTTCAGATCTGGGGCTCATCCAAAGAGCTGTTCATCGGCTTCGACCTGCTCTCGTCGGTGAAGAATAAAAAGATGCGCGCAGCGGTCAAGAGCTGCCTCTCGGGCAATTACGCCTGCTACGAGGGCAGCTATCTTTCCGTGACGGGAGGTAAGATAACCTATCTGAAGGCCGACTACGGACCGATTCTCTCCTCGGACGGCAGGGTCATTGGAGGGATTGGGGTTATCGAAGACATTTCTGAGCGAAGAGAAGCGGAAGCAGCCGTTGAGGAGTCCGAAGCCAGGCTTCGGCTTCTTACCGCGGAGTTGATCGCCGCGCAGGAAAATGAGCGGAAAAACATGGCGCGGGAGCTTCATGACAATATCGGATCGCTGCTTACCGGGATTAAGTTCAGTATCGAAAACACAATCGATATGGCGAAAAAGGGGCAGTTCCATCACGACAGCCTCAGATCCATGAAGGCGCTCGTTCAGCAGGCCATTGACGAATCCAGGCGCATAGTAACGGATTTGCGCCCGACAATCCTCGATGACCTGGGGATTGTCAGTGCGATTCGCTGGTTCACGCGGCATTTTCAGTCTCTTTATTCCGACTTGAAATTCAACTCCCGGATAGAAGTCGAGGAAGAAGAGGTACCGGAATATCTGAAGATCGTCATGTTCAGAATCATACAGGAGTGTTTCCAGGCTGTAGTCAAGCACGACAGAACGGGCGTCGTGAACATCACTCTGAGAAATGGCGACAGCTCTATTGTGATGAGAATCGAAAAAGATGCCCCCGGCCTCGACCAGGAGATCCTTTCGGTAAAGGGCATGGCCTTTTTCAGTATACAGGAACGCGTCGAACTCTCCGGGGGCTGCATGGCCACCGGGCAGGGGGAGGCAGGCGAAACGTTTATCGAGGTCTTCTGGCCTCGGCATCGTGAAGAGTGCAGAGCCGAGGGGCCGGGGATAAGATTCAGGACTTGAGTACAGCTCCAAAGAGAGCTGCGGTGAAGAAGTTATACTCCCCAAACGAATACTGTGAAATCTTCCGTGAAATACGCAGTTTACCTGATTTTCTTTTCACTCAGGTTCTATTATTTTGATAATCGTTTAGCTATACCATCTCATGTTTCTCTCTTTAGGAAAAGCCAGGTCCCTCCCACCTGGCTTTTCTCTTTTATTCCGCCGGCTCATTCGCCATTCAGTCCACGGAACTGGATGTGCACCTTCCTTGTCCTCGGGCCGTCGAATTCCATGAGGAAGATTCTCTCCCATGTGCCGAGAACAGGCTTTCCTGCGCGGATTATCACATCTACACTGCCGCCGACGAGGATGGATTTGATGTGAGCCGCGGAGTTTCCTTCACTGTGCTTGTAGCCGGCCCGCCAGGGGACCAGTTTATCCAGCGCTGCCAGAACATCCTCCACCACATCGGGATCTGCCCCTTCGTTGATGGCGAGGCCGGCGGTGGTGTGCGGCGTATAAATGAGACATGTGCCGTCTCCTGCGGAATTGTCTCGGAGCACGGATGAGACCCGGTCGGTGATGTCCACCGCAGAGGAGTGTGCGGGAGTTTTGACTTCGATGGTATTCATAGTGTCTCCGACTGGAAAGGGTGACTTCACATGATCTAATTCACGGAACAGGCCCTGTGCGGCTACTGCCTCGTGGAACCGGACCGGATTTCCATTCTCCGATCTGCTGACAACACATTCCTCTTCATGACCAGCCGAATTGCGCCATCCAGGATACCTGCATCCGCACCACTCTGGATTTTCATTCCCCCTTTGATCCTGAAATATCCGGCAGCATTCCGGGCCGAACCGCCCCCGCCCACCATGCGGCCGCTCTCTATGCGTTCAAGCTTTGCGTAGTCATTCGAGAACACGTACCCCGATCTGGCGCCCGGATCATGAACGATCAGCACGCTCGGGTCCAGGTTTCCATCACCGTCTATCCCAAACCCCACGAGCGTGACCCAGTGCCCGCCCACTCGCTTATATTCGTTCTTCTCCGATGCCCAGACATACCACCCGACGTTTAACCAGACGGCGGCATCGCCTTCGAGCCCGGAGATGATCCATTCGAGTTGAGGGGGCTCAATCCCGGTATCAAACCCTGCGGGAACTTCCCTCCATCCCTGGTAAGCCAGTTGACTGTATTCATATCCACAGTCGCGAATATACCTGGAGATCCCCCGCAGGATACCGGCCGGAGAGGTTCCCCATTCCAGAGTGGTGTCCATGTATTCGCTGGATGCAAGTATCCTGGTTAATTCCGCCTGAAGGTCTTTGCCCCTTTCCAATCGAGGCAGGAGGTTCTCATAGCCGTTTTCCCCGAGCCAGAAGATGGAGTTGGAAATGGCGCATGGCCCGCAATAATGAATCCCTCCATGCGGAAATCCTGCCCTTGGATCGGTCTGAGTGATGTCGGGTATGGAGTTGATTCGCTCCGTCGAGTAAGCTCCGTGGGCAGAGGGAACGAAAAACAGTGGCGCAATCAGCCATAAAAGAAGTATTTCGCGCATTTTTGTCCCATTTCGAGTGATTTTTGTGAAAAGAGATTAGAATGCGTTTACCTCAAAGGAGTGCATACCGCAAGGAGAATGTTTATCCGAAGATAGACTCCTGCCGCTAGTAATCCGGCCCGCCCCTTAACCCTCGCCGACTCTCAGTGCACTGTCCCGCTCCGTATCCTCGGCCACAAAGAGAATGCTACTTCCTTGATCGCCTCCAGCATGACGCGCACCGTCCCGGGAAGCTCTTCTCCATTAGCGCCCTTTGCCAACTGGTAATCGACGATCTCTATCGAACGGTTATTGGCAACCCCTTCCAGGATGCGACGGCCCTCGTGGTCTTTAGCCAGATCGATCCCCTCAGAATAGAGGTAATTTATCAACTCACCACCGTCTGTCACCAGGAAAAGATCATCGCGTTCGCCCACTCTTCGCACATGGATTTCTATGCGCTCATTGTTTGGAAGCATCCAGTCGGTGATTATCAGGAAGCCGCCACCAGTGGACCTCACTTCCCAGCCCTGAAAGAAATCCTCCGCAAGTCCCTCCAGTATTTCCTGCTCATCCATATTCCGTCTCCAGTCTCAAAAATAGGGCCAAAAGCTCTTTAATAGAACCAGAAGGGGCAAAAGTCCATCAGCACGCGCCTTGAAATTGCCCATACACAGCTTTCCCCGGGCACAGCTCACATAATAACGTGAAGGTCCGGAATTGTTCGACGGGAAGGCAATATCCCCCAGTTTTGAACAAAAATGTACCATTATTGCTGCCAATTGCTCACGTCCGGCGGTACTCCCACTGCATGGCCTCAACGAGAAAAACCTGTAAAATCAATGCTATAAAGCTGTAAGAAAATATTTTCTCAGCGATCTTGCGGCCGGGTGCGCCGGGTGGCTCGGATTCTGCTCAGAAGAACAGCATCCCCGGCGTGGTCTGGCGCGCCTGCTGAAAAGAACCAGGAAAGCTCTCAGGTCTGAATTTAACATGCTGCCGATCTGCTCATCTGCAATTCGGCCACGGCGGGATATCGAAAACCGGGAGGGACGAGCAGGCAAGCGGCATTATTCCTAAATCATTTCCAAAAGGGGCAATAACATGAACTCAAGGGTTTCAAGCCGAGCATTGATCATCCTTTCAGTTTTCGTTCACCTGCTTTTCTATTCCTGCCTGCTGACTGCAGGGGCCGAGGAGCCAAAGGCGCCGGAGGAGAGCGCTCCAAAGCTTACCGCAACCGTGGGCGCCGACGTACTCAGCCAGTATATCTTTCGAGGCGTGGCCCTCAGCAATGACAGTGCGGTGATCCAGCCCTCGGTTACCGTGGCGTTTGCCGGGTTTGCCTTAAACATGTGGGGGAATTTCGACACGGATCAAAGAAACAGAAATCCGAACCTGGCGGCTTTTGTAAACAGAAACGGCAAGCCGTCCTGGAACGAAACCGATTTTACGTTGTCCTACACGCGGGAGATACTAAAGGACTTTTCATTAACCGGCGGAACAATCTACTACATACTGAATAACGCCAGGTTCAATGCTCACGAATTCTACCTCGGCGCCAGCTACAATTTGCCGTGGTTTACCCTCGCCTTCACCTCATACAGGGAGATCTCTCATACACCGGGGTGGTGGTTCCAGTTGGACCTGACCAAGAGCATCCCCCTGCCGGTCATCTGTGAGGGAACGAGCCTGGACCTTGGGGCGACCCTCGGCTACCAGATCTTCAACGATGACGATACCACCCTGGACCTGGCGGGAAGGACGGGGGACTATTCAGAATTTCATTCCGCGACCCTTAATGCCGGTCTCAAGATCCCTGTCTGGAAAACCGTGACGGTCACGCCGAAACTGGGAGTCGCGCTGCCTCTGACGGGCGCCTCTTCAAGGTTCATCTCATCGAGGGCAATTCGTTCGACAGGGAGGACACCCACGTTTACGGGGGCATAAATATCGCCGCCACATTCTGAACGGGTGTCGGGTGTCGGGTAGCGGATGTCGGATTACGGAGAGAGGAGGGAGGATATCCGCCCTCCTCCCTCTGTCTTCCGTCCTCCGTCCTCTTAGCTCTT
The DNA here is from genome assembly GCA_964539645.1 of uncultured Syntrophobacter sp. GTDB lineage: Bacteria > Desulfobacterota > Syntrophobacteria > Syntrophobacterales > Syntrophobacteraceae > SbD1. The sequence goes on along the minus strand of CAZIJV010000020.1, from coordinate 62,174 downwards.
CTTTTCAGGTTTGGCTTCCGGCTTTGCTTCAGGTTTAGCCTGCGGGCCGGCTTGTGGTTTGACTTCCGGCTTGGCTGCCGGTTTCGCTTCGGTCTTGGCTTCCGGCTTGGCTGCCGGTTTCGCTTCGGTCTTGACTTCCGGTTTTACTTCCTGTTTGGGGGGTTGTACGCGGGTGAAACGGGTGGCCGTGCCCTGGGCATCGGTCAGGGTGAGGCCCTCTTTTGAGACTGCATACTGCATGGTCCCTGTTCCGAGAATCCCCAGGTCAAATTGCAGCTTACCCGGGCTTGCCACTTTATAAGTGGTGTTGATGGCGGCCTGGCTGCTCACTAGAGTAACCTTGCCGCCTGTCTGGAAGTTGATCGTCTCGGTTCCGTTTTCCTTCTGCCAGTTTCCGGCGAGTTGATTGCCGCCGTTGACGGAGCAGGAGACGAGGATAAGTGCCAGAACCAATGCTGCTAAAGCGCCTGCTGTTTTCATACTCCTCCTTTACAATTTCCTGGGTACGGGAACAAGTGGTCCTCTTCCGGGAATCGACCCGGAAAGCTCGAACCGGTTAAAACCACCCCCCTTTCTTACCACAAACGCAGGGTATTGATTAAGTACTTCGAAGGGTATGCCTGCGCAAAAAGCGTAACCACCCCGTGCAAATTTGAGTACCTCTTGAGAAAGGGTGCTTCGGAAATGCTGTAAAATCTCCCGAATGCAGCCATGATTGAGGCGAGGCACGAATCTTGCCTCTCTTGTAGACGACAGGGGGCGTGAATGCGTCCTATGTATTAACCGTGAAAACCGGTAAGGACCAGCCAAGGGTTCATGGAGGATGCCGGGCTTGCGTTCTTGTCGAGGACGTGGCAAAAGAGAGCAGCTTCATTGACTCTACGGGTTTCATGCCAGGCAGCAGCATGGCGAGAGAGAGTACGGCCGGCGGACCGTCAGTTGCCCGACTGCGGGACCGGTGGTTTTTTGGTTGGATTATTGGAGCACCTTAAAGATCAAAGGAGAAATGATGAATATTCGCAGGAAATCATTATGGCTGGCCATCCTGTTTTTCACAGCCTGCCTGGCCTCGCCTACGGCGCCTTACGCTGCCTCCGAAGAGGGGATAGTCGTCGGTCGCATCGCTCACATAGAAGGGCAGGTCCTCCGGTACGTACCCGATACTCAGGACTGGGTTGCGACGGTAAAGGATGCACCTTTCGGAATGGAGGATGCGCTCTACTCCGACACCAGAGCACGCGCCGAGTTTATCATGCCTAATGGCCTGTGGCTCAGGATAGGGCCGAGCACGCAGGTACAGCTTATCGCCTTGAAGCACGATGCCTCCGAGTTGGATATCGCATCGGGTGTTGCACGTTTCTACAACAAGAGTTCCGAGGCCATGCTCAAGGTAACCACGCCGTTCGGATATGTCCTTGCCGAACCGGGCGGCTCTTTCGACATCTACGTGGGTGACCAGTCCACCGAAGTCATTGCTCTTGCAGGCGGAGTCGATTTCATTTCCAGTACGGACAATGCCCGGTATGAGGTCATACCGGGGAGCGGCTCCATAGTAGCCGATGCGTCCCAGATAGGTTCGGGAGATGGTAATCTGGATGCCGAGTGGGATGACTGGAACGCAGGGAGAGACAGTCTCTGGACCAAGAGGGTCCAGGTCAAGGGTGAATCGGTAAAATATGTTCCGCCCGAGATCCAGGATGATGCCTACGCCCTGGAAGAAAACGGCAAATGGGAAACGGTGCATTATGAGGGAGAAGCCCGCCAGGTCTGGCGTCCGACAACGGTCGATGATTCATGGCGTCCGTTTACAACAGGAAGATGGACGGAATGGTACGGAGACCAGTGCTGGGTTCCGGACGAGCCGTTCGGCTACGTTACGCACCATTATGGAAACTGGATAGTGGTCAATAACAGGTGGTACTGGTCTCCCCCGGTTCGCAGGCATGTACACGTGCAAGGCCCGCATATGGGTCTGGCCTGGTATCCCGGACGCGTGGCCTGGATTTCAGGCGGCGCGAATGTCGGCTGGGTTCCTCTGGCGCCCAGGGAAGTCTACTACTCCCGGCATCACTGGGGACATGGAAGCACCATCATAGCCACGGGCGCGCCTGCCGTCGCTATTAATATCGGCGGCCTGGCCTTCGCCTCGGCAGCGGTTATCGTCCCGCAGACCTCCTTTTATTCCGTCACGAGATATAACTCCGTGCGTGTGACCAACATCAATCACACCACCATCATCAACAACTACCGACCTGCGCCGGTCATCAACAATACGGTCATCAACAACTACAATACCATTAATAACAGGCACAACTTCACCAATGTAGCGGTCAATCAGAAACCTCACCGCGAGGTGGTCGGAAGAATACAGAGGAACCAGCAGATCGCCACCAAACAGGCGCCCACGGTAAACGCCGCGGTTTTGAAGCAGAATCTCGCCACGACGAAAAGGGTCGAAGCGGTAAAACCTGTTACTGTAGCGCCCCCGAAGGTCACCAGCAAGATCGTTCCTGCCGATAAAGTGAATGCGCCGAAAGACAAGGTAAAATTCCAACCGGTTGAGGTAAAGAAGAGTACCAAGCCCGTGACTGCCTCGCCTGCGGTCCAGACCCAGGGTCAGAGAGGACCGCGAACGGGTGCGCCGGGAACTCAGCCGGGACAGGTTACTCCCTCCACCGGCCAGAAACCCGGAGCAACCGGCGTCCAGCCGCCGGTCAAGCCTGGAGAACAACCGCAACGTCCCGGTGTTGCACCCGTTAAGCCTGGAGAACAGCCTCAGCGCCCGGGTGTACAACCGGCCAAACCCGGTGAGCCTTCAAGGCCTGGCGTCCAGCCGCCTACCAGGCCGACAGATCGTCCCTCCGTCCAGCCGACGAGGCCCGGTGTGCCGTCAACGAAACCCGGAGAGGCGCCTTCAAGGCCCGGCGTCCAACCGCCTACCAGGCCGCCGACAGATCGTCCTTCCGTTCAGCCGACGAGGCCCGGTGTGCCGTCAACGAAACCCGGAGAGGCGCCTTCAAGGCCTGGCGTCCAGCCGCCTACCAGGCCGATGGATCGTCCCTCCGTTCAGCCCACAAGGCCCGTTGAGCCTTCAACCAGACCTGGAGAGGCGCCTTCGAGGCCCGGCGTCCAGCCATCCACCAGGCCGATGGATCGCCCCTCCGTTCAGCCGACGAGACCCAGTGAGCCGCCTTCCAGTATGAGGCCTTCACCGTCCGCTGTCGAAAGACCCGTGAACCGGCCGCCGAGTGCAGTGCAGCCGCCGCCGCAAAGACCTGTTCAGCAGCCTCCCCAGCAACAGCGTCCACCTGCGGTGCAACAGCAGCAGCGGCCTGTTCAGCAACCTCCGGCAGTGCAGCAGCGACCTGTTCAGCAGCCTCCTCAGCAGCAGCGGCCTGCTCAACCACCTCCGGCACAGCAGCAGAAGAAGAAAACCCCCGAGGAGGAAAAGCGCCGTTAGTGAGGTGACTCGCTCTTATCGGGATTAATACACGGACCGACAAGCACTCGATCAGTCTTGTCGGTCCGCTCCATTTGTCGTGCTCCTCCGCCTTATTCAAATCTCCTTGACTATAAGCCGGTTTACCCCCTATCATGCCCCTTGGTTCCATTCCCGGCTTCGATCTTCTTATAATTCTCCTTCACTCTCCGCTGCATTTAGGCGGTCCTGTCCCTCATCTGCAATCGAAGCGAAGACTATGTCTATTGTTGCGGTTGACATCCGCCTGGCGGCTGTTCTGTCTCAAGTAATAATCCAGCGGATGAAAGGAGGTGTATCCCTTAAGACATGCCTGAGAGCGATCAAGATGGTTTCAATTATGACTGGGTGATGCATTCCGACAAGGAGGTAATCTGATGCCACGGGCATTAAGGCAACGAAAGCAGGCAGAAATTCTTTCACTCGAAGATGCCGTGAAGAAGTACATGCACAACGGGCAGATATGTGCGTTCAGCGGATTTACGGGATTCAACCGGAATCCTGTCGCCTTTGCATGGGAAACGGTAAGGCAGGGAATTAAGGACCTCCACATCCTGGACCGGCACGGGAGTTGCTGCACATGGCTTTTGAATGCTGTGGGCGCTATGGCGGTGTTCGAGACCAACTGGATGGGTTGGGGCGAAATGGCCGGTAAATTGGATGTCAATTTGGACAGGCGCTACAAGGCAGGCAAGATTTTGCTCGAAGATTACTCGCATGGCGCTACCGCCATGAGGTTTCTGGCCGGAGCGATAGGTGCGCCATTCATCCCGTACCATGCCCCCCTGGGCTCCGACCTCTATAACCCGGATTATGATACTCTCGGACGCGCCGGGCTGCGAAACGGAAGCAATCCTAAAATCGCCAGGAAGAAATTCATACAAATGGAAGATCCCTTTTTCGGAGAGGGCGAAGTGGTGCTCCTGCCCGCGGCCAGGCCCGATCTCGCCGTCATTCATGTCGCCCAGGCCGGTGATAAGGGCACAGCTCGCTGGAGAGGCGTGGGCACCATCGATAAGGAAATCGCCTATGCAGCGGACAAGGTGGTTGTAATCTGTGAGGAACTGGTGCCTGAGGCGGAACTTCGCAAGAGCCCCGAGGCCAACCAGATCCCGTTCTTCACGGTAGACTGTGTCGTCGTTCAACCCTGGGGAGCCTTCCCCAGTTCGGTTCCCTTCTACTATGACTATGATGCGCCGTTCATGAGAACCATGGACGCTGCATCGAGAAAAGAAGACGATCTGAAAAAATGGCTGGATGAATGGGTTTACGGCCCCAAAGACTGGGAAGATTTCATCGTGAAACTCGGCGCCAAGAGACTGCTCGATCTCAAGGCCGACAGTGTCACAGGCTACAGCACCAGGATGATGAGAGGCAAAAAACCCGCGCCCAGGATGAAAATGCCTCTGTCCGTCGCAAGAAGCGGTTATTAGAAAAGGGGGACAGATAATGAGCAAAAATATGGAAGAACTGATGGAACTGGTTGACAGGATGCCCGATGAACCTGCCAAGCCGGGCGAGTTCCTGTTGCCCGAGCTGATGGCAATCTCTGTCGCCCACGAGGTCCGCAATGATGATGTCGTGTTTGCCGGAACCGGCCTTCCGATGGTCGGAATCATGACCGCAAACATGCTGAACGCTCCCCAGGCCCTGCTCATTTATGAGTCGGGAATCTGTGATGGAAAGACCATGCACGTACCCATGTCGGTCTGCGACCAGAGGGCTGCAAACATGAGTTCCACTCTGGGCGGGCTTGTCGATACCTTCGGGTACTATCTTCAGCAGGGATTCGTGACCCTCGGGTTCCTGGGCGGAGCGGCCATTGACCAGTATGGGGGCGTGAACGTGACCTCCATAGGGGATTATTTCGCTCCTTCCCACAGGTTTACCGGGTCAGGCGGAAATTCGGATATCGGCACGATGGCCGGCCGCACCACCTATATCATTCTGCAGGAAAAAAGGCGGTTCCTGGAGAGAAATGACTATACAACCACACCCGGCTGGTGGTGTTGGGATTTCAAAACCCGCGAATGGAAGCCAAAAAGCGAAGTATGGAAAGGCACCCCCTTCGCCCAATGCGGTCCGGCTTCCGTTGTCACGAACATGGGGGTATACAGATTTGACGAAAATGGAATAATTTACCTTTCCACATACCATCCGGGCGTCACGGTTGCGCAGGTCCAGGAAAACTGCGGTTTCAAGTTGAACGTGGATAGAAACGAGGGAGAAACCAGGGCGCCTACATATAAGGAGCTTTTCGTCCTGAGAGAGTTCGTGGATCCGGAGCTGATCTTCCTGCCTCAAAAACTGGATTATCCTCCCGCAATCCAGTCGATCATCGATGCGGGCCCAAAACTGAGCTGCTGAAATATTGAGCCGGGTTCAACCGGTTGATTATGAAGAGAAATGCCGGAGATGGGCTCTGCCCTCTCCGGCATTTTCAGCTTTAGCCGTTCTTCCTATACTTGTTCGAAATTTGCCTCCACGCCCATTTCTTCGGCCAACTGGCGCAGGAAATCGGCGGAGATTTCGCCCCTGATTTCATCGATATCCCGTTCGATCACCTGGCAAAAGGCGCCTGCAAAGCCCTCGTATAATGAAATCAGGGAGAGCATCCCGCCGTCGGAGCGGTTTTCCATAAGCGCTTCCTCTATGCTCTGCCTGATGAACAGATCGCCTGCAAGCTCCAGCGAAGATTTTCCCAATTGCTCCAGGTACTGCTGCGGTTCAATCGAATCATTGCTATAGAGCCAGCTCAACTGGAGGAACACACAGCAGCAGTATTTGGCCCTTTCCTCTATTTCAGCTTCTGAAAGCATGACGCTCCTTTCTCTGCAATAACAACATTCTCGGCCCCGTCTATGCCTGCATCTGTCCCAGTAACCGCGGTCCTATCCGGCCCCGGTCGAAGCAGTAGTTTTCCAGGCCCGGCACGATCACCCTCACCACAGGCACGCCAATGTCTTCCCTGGTGAGGTCGGCCACAATAACCTTGTCCAGGCCGCGGACGCGCAGCTTCTCCAGGACCAGGCCGACATCGAGGCCGATATCTTTCGTAAACTGCGAAGGCATCTCTTCCAGGTTGATTTCGTGACGGCAAAAGAAGCGGTTGTCCTCTTCCTCCACCGGGAGGAGGCGCGATTCACGGAGCCCCTTCAACCCGTATTTTCCAAGAAAGACCGACCGGGTAACCGCCAGTTCGAGCAGTGCGCGCGCCATCGCAACCCTGGGGTCGAGATGGGCGCCGAAACCGTCCATGACCATTGTGTCAGGATGATCGGTATCAAAGGAGAATGCCGCGACGACCGGGACCCCGATATCGGAAGTCAGGTCCTTTGCCGTGACCTGAATCCGGGCCGCCTCAAAGCGATCTATGAGATCAATGATGAATGCATTTTCAGGGCGGTCTTCAACAAGCACTGCGTCGTCCGGCTCGTCTCTGAACTTGGCGATACTCCATGCATCTCTTTCGATCAATTCGCAAAGAGCGTGGAATACCGCCTCTTCTGTCGTGTTGCCCGAAGCGAGTCCATTGGTATGGGTATGTGACAGGATCGAGCCATCGAGGGGAAAAGGGTGGTAGATTTCACAGGCGGGAACGAGAATCTCATTGCCGCCGACGAGATCGAAGGCAGGGAACCAGAAATATTGCTCCTCTGGCCGGTAGTCCGAATAGCGGCTGAGGATGAGTTCCTCGGGGTCGAGAAGGCGGTTTTGCTTCTTCAGATCGGAGTAACTGCCCCGCACCAGTTTTGGAAAATACTCATCACGGTATTCGGACGAATACCTCTCGATCGCTTCCATGATGAGGGATACACGTGCCTGGGTCAGGTTCAGTCCCTTCCCGGTATGAGTCGTCTTTGACCCATCCGGTCGAATGCGCTCGCAGGCAAGGGCAGGTATACCGGTGGCATCGCGATCCGTAATATCGACAATCTCCCTGATTCCTGCGATTTGGCCCAGGCCCTTGACCAGGTCAAGAGTAGAGGCAGGCGCCCTGGATCGGTGGGTCTCTTTCATGTATGTCTTTTGGCATTCTCCGAGTCTGATCGCGGGCATGTCTTACATTCCAAACTTAAGGTTTCCGGTAATCTGATGTCTCTTCTACGGACGGCGCTTCGAAACGGCGCCGGCGCATCAAGCACTACACATCTGCTTTTCCCCGTCGTGAAGCAGGAAATCACGAACACAGGTCCTGATATTACTGTAGATGCCCTTGCGGCTGTTGGTCAGATAGATCGAGTGCCGTACCTGGAAGATTTCATCGACCAGTCTGGATACCACCCGGGCCTGGGCGGGTTTGCCCTCGCGCTCCAGTCCTTCGGAGAGCAGAGGAACGAGTTTGTCCCGCATGCGCAGTTCGGTATCAACGAGAAGAATGGCCATGTGCGGCCTGAGATCCCCGATTCGGTCGAGGAAGGCATTCACCGCCTGGTGTTCCACTCCCCGGGGCGGAGAGGATTTTACTTCCACGTAAACGAGATAGCCTGCAATTATGGCTATGACGTCATAGTCTCCGCCATAGACCGTATTTCGCAGGCGGACGTTGAACAGGGCCGGTGAGAGGAATTCTCTCCGGAAGATCTCGCATACATGCCATTCCAGTGTGGGACCGAAACTCGGCGTTTTTTTGAGCAGTCTATACCCTCCGGTATGGGTTGAGACGATGCCCAATTCTTCCAGGGTCCGGAGATAGGATTCCACCGTTTTTCGGGAGCAGTAGCGGGTAAGCTGTCCGGGGTCCTCTCCTTCGGGGGCTTGTATGAGTTCCCGCAGAAAAAGCCTGAACGAATAGCGCCTCATGAGTTGATAGAAAGATCGCATTTCGGCGGGGGTAATATCGGGGGGGAAGAGGAGCTGAGAGCGTTCGCCGTGGGCGATCACCGGGAAGCCCCGCTGCCAGAGCAGGCTTTCAACAGGATGGCAGTTCGCGGCCATGGAATGGAGGCTTTCGACTTTGCGGCCCATGCGCGCAATTTCAGCCCTTAGTTCTTCGATCTCCTTTTCGAGAGCCTCTAACCTGTCCATTTTCCTTCCATGGTTCTCACTGCTTTTCCAGCGATCCGGACGGCGGACCGAGCGCTACAACTGGCAAGTCTGCGCCGGCTGATCCAGGCGAATCCTGATTTCATAGACTCCCCCCACCCGGGAGCTTTCGATCACATAGTCGAGTTTCTGGAATACGCCGAAGACTCGTTCGTTTCCGGCGGAGATATAGGACACTATGGTCTTTATTCCGATGGTACGGCCCTTTTCGGCAATGTGTCGAACCATGTAGGTGGCGATGCCCTCGCGGGCATAATCGGGATGCACCGCAAAATCGACCTCGGCGGTCATGGTTTCGTCGTCCACAATGTAGTGTGCTATCGCAATTATGCGCTCCGAGCCCATTTCTCCCGAAAAGCCCAGCAGGCACATTTCCTTGAGGTAATCGATATTGACCATTCCCCTGACGTCATAATAAGGGAACACCTTCATGGATGAGAGGAACCGAAAATAGGATTCATCTTTCGGCAAGGAATAGAAAAACTCCTTGAGCGCCCGTTCATCGGTCGGTTTTGCGGGTCTGAAGAAAAAGCGGTTCATGCCGTTGAATATTTGAAGATGCTCCCAATCGGCAGGATAGATGGCGCGACTCATCGCCGCAAGCCTGGAATCTTTTTCCAGGTATCGAAGTTTTTCGGCCGCTTCCATCAGTTCGTCCCGGAAGTCGGGATGAGCTATAGAGATGAGCGCCAAAGCCCGTTCACGGATGCTTCTGCCATGGAGCGAGACGGCGCCGTACTCGGTAACCACGTACTGTACGCCTCCCCGCGTGGTCACCACTCCAGCGCCTTCGGTCAAGGCCGGAACTATCCGTGATTTGGCGCCGTCCAGCGTGGTTGACGGCAGCACCATGATCGCCTTGCCGCGCCGGGAGCCTCTCGCCCCACGAAGGAAGTCTATCGCTCCTCCTACCCCGCTGTATATTTCGTACCCGAGCGAGTCGGCACAGACCTGCCCGGAGAGGTCAACCTCCAGACCTGAGTTTATCGAGACCATATTGTCATTATCGGAGATGACCAGGTAGTTATTGGTATAGTCAATCGGGAAAAAGGAAACCATGGGGTTGTTGTCAACGAAGTCGTAGAGTTCGCGGGAGCCGAGACAAAAGCTCGTCACGATTTTACCCGTGTGAAGGGTCTTTCGCTTGTTTGTGATGACGCCGCGCCGGACCAGTTGCAGGTAGGCGTCGGTAAGCATGTCCGCATGCACGCCCAGGTCGTTTTTCTCTTCAAGTGCATAAAGTACTGCTGTGGAAATACTGCCCACGCCTACCCGTATTGTCGCGCCATCCTCGACCAACCCGGCGACGTGTCTGCCGATATCGACCGCAATCGAGTTCATAAAGGGTTGCGGAAATTCGAGCAGCGGCTCTTCGTGGGGCACAAAGGCATCGATATGGCTCACGTGGATGAAGGAATCGCCGAGAGTTCGGGGCATTCGAGGGTTTACCTGGGCTATGATATACCGCGAATTCTCCGCTGCCGCCTTTACAATGTCGACCGCTATCCCGTAGCTGCAGAAGCCGTGTTCGTCCGGAGGGGATATCTGGATCAGGGCAACATCTATCGGCATGGCCCCGGATCGAAATAGTCCCGGAATATCAACCAGATTAACCGGCGTGTAGTCGGCACGGCCTTCTGCAACCGCCTCACGGCTCGCTGCCGCTACAAAAAAAGACTTCAGCCTGCACCGGTCAAAACCGGCTTCCGTATACCTGGTCTTTCCAACGCTGAGAATATGAAGGATTTCCAGGTCGGCAAGAAACGGAATGACCTCTTCGAGATGCTGAGCGAGATGCTGAGGCTCACTGCATCCGGAGCCGATAAAGACCCGGTAGCCGCTCCGGATAACACGCAGAGCCTTTTCGACATTCTTTTTGCGCTTCTCATAGAGTGCGCGCCAGTCGCGGACCAGAGCAGAAGTCTCCGGCAGCTTACTTCCAGGGGAATCGATTTGCTTCATAAACGCCCCTCGGGTTTTCAGTCGCCTTTAAGCACGAACTCCACCGGCCTGTTCAGGCCGAATCGGCAGGCTTGACCCGCTGTAGATAAACCATCAGAAGGAGAGCGGCGGCAATCATGGCGAGGCAAAGAAGCTGCCCCATGGTGAGATATGTGAGCAGGTATCCTATCTGCGGGTCAGGCTCCTTGAAGAATTCAATTATGAATCGGAAAATCCCGTAAAAAAGCATGAAGAAGGCTACCATCATACCGTCTTTGAAAGGCTTTTTGTGCAGATACCACAGGATAAGAAACAGCAGCAAACCTTCCGCAAAGGATTCGTAGAGCTGTGTCGGATGGCGCGGCGCCGGACCCCCGGTTGGGAAAACCATCGCCCAGGGAACATCGGAGGGACGGCCGAGCAGTTCGGCATTAATGAAGTTGCCAAGTCTGCCAAACATCAGTCCGATTGGGGCGGTTACAATTGTACAGTCGGCAAGAGCGGCAAAAGGAATGTTCCGGCGCCGCGCAAAGATCCACCCGGCGAGCACGCATCCGATCAGTCCGCCGTGAAACGACATCCCGCCGCGCCACGTGGCTATCAATTCAAGAGGATTTTTGATATAGAAGCTGAGGTCCATGTACTCGTAGAACAGAATGTATCCCAGCCGGCCTCCTACGATTAATCCTATTGCGAGATAGAAGATCAGGTCCTGCGCCACTGTTCCGACCAGCCCGATCTGCTTCGACCTCTCCTGCTTCTGGATGAGAAAATAGGAAGCAATAAAGCCGACAACATACATCACCCCGTACCATCTCACGCTGATTGGGCCGATAGTGACAATTACGGGGTCTATTTTAGGGTAGGGAATCATTCCCGGATATCCTCCTTTTCTTTGGAAGGCTATCATAATGGGGTAACCGGGTCAATCGCACAGGGAGTGGAAGTATGCACGATACACATCATGAACATGAATCGGAAAATGGTCTCGGAGCTGTTCCTGACAGCGTCAAGCTCAAGAAAATGGCCGCACACTGGATCAGCCACAATGAAGAACATGCGCGCTCCTACCTTCTATGGGCCGGTCGAGCAAAAGCAGCGGAGTTGAGCGGCCCGTCGGAAATCCTCGAGCAGCTCGCTGCTGAAGTCATCAGGCAGAATCAAAGGTTTGAACAAATAATACGAATGATCGACTCGGAGCAGGAGAATTCAACAAATGGCTGACCGGTCGCCGGATTGACAGCCACTCAAAGCTGTGAGATAGTTTCGTGGTTTCGCCACAGGCCCTGTGGGGGGTCTGCGGCATCATGACAAATCTCTTACTGAGAGGCATTCCATGCTGCCGATAATCTCGATTGTGGGTGCATCCGACTCGGGTAAAACGACCTTCCTCGAAAAACTAATCCCTGAGCTTGTTTCGAGGGGCTACCGGGTGGGCGCCATGAAGCACGATGTGCACGGCTTCGAAATGGATCGCGAAGGCAAGGACACCTGGAGGCTCAGGCAAGCCGGCGCCGACACGATAGCAATCTCCTCACCGGCCCAGGTTGCCTCCATCCGCCGAACGGAAGAGGAACTGAGCATTGATGAAATAACGGCGCGTTTTTTCTGGACAGAAGACATTCTCATAACCGAAGGGTTTAAAAAGGCGCGCTTCCCCAAAATAGAAGTCTTTCGCTCCGCGGTGGAGAACAAGCCCATCTGCGGCCCCGGAGACAACCTGATTGCTTTGGTGGCAGACGATCCGGTAGATTCGGAAGTCCCGAAATTCGGGTTTTCGGATGTTTCCGGAGTGGCGGATTTCATTGAAAACCGCTACCTTAAAGAAAGAAGGAAGCCAAGGATTCTGGTTCAGTTGGATGGAAAGCAACTGCCAATGAAAGATTTCGTCGAGGATTTCGTCATCGGCGGTATAAAAGGAATGCTGGCGAGCCTGCGGGGCTGGAAAGATCCGAAAACAATCTCCATCCACATTCGCATGGAGGATGAGGATTGATAGCCGGAGCGGTCCTGGCCGGCGGGAAGAGCACCAGGTTCGGCAGGAACAAGGCGCTACAGGAATTCAGGGGCAAGCGTTTTGTCGAGCTGGCGGTCGAATCATTGGGCGTTTTTTGCAGTCCTGTCATGGTGGTGGCAAATGATCTTCAACCATACAGAACGCTGGGCGTGACGTTGGTACGAGACCTTATCGCGCATCAGGGACCGCTGGGCGGGATCCATACGGCGCTTCTTTTCAGCCCCTGCGAGTGGGTGCTGGTAAAAGCCACCGACATGCCTTTTCTCGAGCCCGGTTTGGCCCAATTGATCATTGGAGCCAGGAATGGGTATGACGCTGTGGTTCCCAAGCTCGGCGAGTTCTATGAACCGCTCCTGGCTCTCTACAACCGCAGGTGCCTGCCCCCGATAGCCCGCCAGCTTGAAACACCCGGTGAGCGTCAGATAGTCAAGTTCTTTCGGAAGATCAGGATTCGCAGTGTGCCGGAAGAAGAATGGCGCAAGGTCGATCCGGAGGGCATAAGTTTCAGAAATGTAAACACCCTGTCGGACCTGGCGGAAATAGATGGACTTGATAAGAGCTAAAGAGATCGCCGCGAGCCTGGCCCAGAGACTCGACTGCGAGCAAATCGAACTCGATTTGTGCCTCGGCAGGGTGCTGGCCGAAGACGTGTCCGCCTCCAGAGATATTCCCGCCGACCCTCGCTCGCGGTGGGACGGTTTTGCTCTCATCAGCGATGACTCAGTTGGCGCAGAGCCGAACAAGCCTGCCATAATGGACATCAGCCGCGGAGAGGTGACCGCGGGAATGGGTGCACGGGCTGCCGCGATACGCGGAAGGTGCTCCCGGATAATGACGGGAGGGGTGCTCCCTGAAGGAGCAGACGCCGTACTTCCCATTGAGGTTGCCACCGTTAGGGAAGAGCGCCTGGTGGTTGTCAGACCTGTCCCGTCCTGGTCCGGAGTGATCCGCCCGGGAAGCGAGGCCGGACAAAACGAGATTCTGCTGAGAACCGGCGATGTTCTCACACCGACAAGGATAGCGGTTGCAGCAGCGACCGGAGTTGACCGCTTAAAAGTGTTTCGTCGCCCCCGTGTGGGAATTCTCGCCACAGGCGATGAACTCAGGGAACCCGGCGGTAATCTTGAAACCGGCGCCACATTCTGTAACAATATATACCTTTTTGCCAATCTCGTGCGGGTATCCGGCGGCATTCCCACACACCTCGGCATTGTACCGGATGACCAGGAACAGATTTGCTCCAGGCTCGGTGAATTCCGGGCTGACATGATTATCACTACCGGAGGAATGGGGAGAGGGAGCAAGGATTTCATATCCAGAATCTGGGAAAGACTGGGCGTTGTCACCTGCTTCGATGGATTGAATCTTTTACCAGGCAGAGGAAGCGCCATGGGAAAAGGCGCCTGTGGAGTGTTTCTGGGACTTCCCGGCAACCCCTGGGCAGGCAGGATAGTCTACGAGGAAATTGCGGCGCCCATGATCAGAGATTTTCAAGGCGTCGAGAGCGGAGGATTCTCTCTGAGAGCCCGTTGCGCTCGCGGGATAAAGAAAAAAGAAGGATTCTACCAGGCGGTCCAGGGCCGGCTGAGCGCCGCCGGGCAGAGCTGGGATTTTATCCCTGTCGGACACGGCTCCGGAAAGCTTAACGAGCTTTTCATGTTTCGGTCCAACCTGGCCTATGCGCTGATCGGACCGGAGGTGTCCCATGTCTCCGAAGGGGACGGGTTAGAGGTAAAGATTCCCGATTTTCCTTTAGGCGCCTGGACTATCCATAACTCCTGACCGTTGAACGCCAATGATCCGCGGAAGCGTGTCTGACGCGCCTCCGCGAAGCAGGAGTTTGCAATCCCGTAATTATTTTGCCCTGTGTGCGGAAATCTGCTATCAAGGATCTATTTTTCCTGTTACCTGTTTTGACCCGGCGGTAATTTTACCGCCCGGTCCTGCTGGTATTCGGAGTTGAGGGTCGTATGTTAAAGGGAACGCCAATTGAAACCGGCTACTATGATTTCCTCCAGAGGCGAATCATTCCCACGCTCATAGACTGGAAACTCACGCCCAATCACATCACCTACGGCGGACTGTTGATCAGCATGCTGGCAGGGATTTCCTTCGTCTATAATCCGATGATCGGAGGCCTTCTGACCCTGTTGGCAGGCCTTCTGGATACACTCGACGGTTCCCTTGCCAGGGCAACGGGGCAGAGCAAAAAATTCGGCGCCTTTCTGGATTCGGTTCTGGATCGATATACGGAATTGATTTTCTACCTCGGTATCTGGTGCTATTTTTATCGCAGTGATGAGGGGCCGGCTATCTTTTCACTGCTCATTTTGCTGATTCTTTTCGGGTCCCTGATGGTCAGCTATACCAGGGCAAGGGCAGAGGGGCTGGGCGAAAGGTGCCTCGTTGGCGCCTTTCAGCGCGGCGAGAGAATTATCCTTCTGGGAATAGCGGGTATATTGAATCCTTTTGCCAACCTGTTCGGCAGCCTTGTGGGAATTCCCTGGATGAACGATGTCGTGCTCAAAGCAGTGCTTGTCATCCTTGCGGTTGGAACGAACCTGACTGCCATCTGGCGGTTTCTGCACGTTTTGAACAATCTCAGAAAAAAAATCTAGAGATGCAATCCCCATGGGATGCAAGGTGAGCCTGCCGGCCCAGCTCCGGAAGGAGGGCTCGCGCTGTGTAGCTCTCAGGCCGGCGTTGCCGTCTTTTTGAGTACGACAAGGTCGTCTTCCCGGTAAATCTCGAATGAGTCTCCAATTCCGAACCCGAGCATTTCTATCAGCAGGGCCCGGTTCAGGGTAATACTTCCGCTCTGGCCGATTGTCCTGAAATTGCCGGTTTTGATTACCACCGAAGGATTGGATACAGGGGGTTTCTCCCGCCTTCGCGTAAACTGCCGGTGATTGTTCTCGACCACCTGCACCTTGGGCACGGCAGGCTTGCCGAACTCGACCTGGGGAATCTCGCCCATTTCCATCAGGCCCTTGAGATACAGATCCTGGACTTCACTTTTGTACTTCAGCCCGAATACCTTCTGAACGGACTCAAGCGACCTGCCGTTGCGGATCTCATTTACCACCAGTTTCGGATCGATATTCTTGTATTCGATCTGCATACCGCTTTCCTTCTCATTGTTTAAAGTAACGGCTGCCCGGCGGGGCCGCTCGGAGCCTCCGGGGAATGCCTAATTTATGAGCAACAAACGAATCCCTGATTGGAGGTGAACTCCAAAGAAAGGTCGTGCAAATTACTAAACTCTCAAAGACTGAAAAGAGGAATCAGCTCATGCTCCGGATGGAGATTTCCCGTCTGAGGACTTGAAGCTAACGGTAAATAACCATGTATGCTTTGTCAAGAAGGTAGTATGTGCCGAATTGTTCGTCCGGTATCCTTGGAATAGGGAATGATTCCCCTCGAAAGACTCTATTATAACAGGAAAACATCTTATGCAATGAGCAAATTGGTACTGTGATCAAAAAAACGAACGAGAAGGAAAATGAAACCGCACGCGGTCATCCACCAAATCGCATCAGGAACTGCCGACAAGCGCTTGCAGCTCGAGTGCATTGATTGCCGCAAATCCCCTTTCGTCGTTGTCAAAATAACAGTACACATCCACTGAATCCCTCGCCCACCCGTCGAGAGTGTCGTACCATTTTTCCAATTCCTGTTTCGAGTAACTTCCCCGATACTTTCCCGCGGGGCCGTGTAACCTGACGTAGGCAAAATCGGCGGTAATCTCAAGGGGTGAAACAGTCTCACCCAGTTCGTAAGCGCAAAAAGCCGCTCCATATTCCCTCAGAAGGGAATATACTTCATTATCGAACCAGCTCGTATTACGAAACTCGAACGCATATCTGCCGCCCTGCGGGAGCTGTCCGAGAAAAACGCTCAACCTGCCGGTATTTATTTTGAAACCGGGCGGGAGTTGAAACAGTACGGGTCCCATCTTTTCTTCAAGCCCCCCGGCATTTTCGAAAAAATTCTGCACGGCTGATTCCGCATCGTTGAGTCGTTTTACATGCGTAATGAATCGGCTGGCCTTAAGGGCAAAGATGAAATTATCCGGCGAAGCGGCGCGCCAGTTCTCAAAAGTCTTTTTCAGGGGCAGATGATAGAAGGAATTGTTGACTTCCACCGTACTGAATGATTGCAGGTAGAAAGCGAACATTCTGGAATTCGCAATACTATCCGGGTAAAATGGCCCTTTCCAATGCTGATAACTCCAGCCGGAAGTGCCGATGTGAATCGTCCCCTTTTTCCTCATGACAGGAAATATAAGCCCGCAAATTCCTGCCGCAAACCGGGAGGGGCCGGCCCTTGGATTCTTTTAATATATTTTCAGCCTGAGTACAGCTCCAATGGACAAGAGTGGGCACAGTTTTTCCGTGCCTACCGCTTTCAACGAGCGTGTGCAACTTTGCAGTCCCCCGTAGGGTGGGCACGAGACCGTGCCCACCCTACGGGGGAGCAATACGTCACCCAGCCGATGAAATTGACCGCTAAGGAAGGAAATGGTTCCCCTCTATCAGAATAGTTGAAAAAGCTGAAACAGATCTGACCGGTGTACCCTGTAACCCCTCTTTTGCCCATGCCTGTGAAAAAAGGCCGAAAAATGTGATCCGGGCACTCATTTAAAATCGTCTTAACTCGTCTTGCGCGCCCTGGGCCTTCTTTTCACGGTCACTCTACTCTCTTTTGACTCGCCGGCCGGTGAGTTGCCTGCAGCCTCGGCCTTCTTCTGCTTTCTCTCTTCGAGAAATTTGACCAGGTTTTCAGGGAGACCCCGTTTCTTGGCGGCCTTGCTTCTTGCCTTGGTCAGAGACTTGGCGGAAAGGGGCTGCTTGAGCGAAAAGCCCCATTTCTTCTTGTACTCACGAGGGGTCAGGCCATGAGAGCTAAGGTGCTTGGTCGTGAGCTGCCGCATTTCGGTACCGCACTCAAGGCAGACTATCCTGTCGTCCTGAATTGATTCCCGCGGCTCTTTCTTGGGAGATACGGCCTCCTCGGCCAGCGCCTCCTCGGCGCCTCCCTTGTCAAGCAAGATGCCCTTTTCCTCGGCTCGCTGCATTTTCTGCAGTGTGGAGAAAGTCCTCATCAGAGATACTTCGATCTGCTCCGCGGACATTTGCCCGACTGAGGCCTGAGCTTGAATAATCTCTGCTGCAATATCCAGCAATTTCTTCATCCGTTCCTCCTGTAAACGATGCGATGCATAACTTGAAGGTAAAGGTAATTATTTTCCCCTAAAGTAGTTTAACTTAATTAAGGAAAATTATAAATCAAGTCAACATATTTAATCCAAAAAAACAGCTTTCTTGGAAAAAAATACCAGATCTATTCGATTCGTATAGCTCCACTCAATAACAAATTGTATCAAAAAGTAATGCTATCATTGCGCCGAACAGTTAAAGACCGCAGGGATTCAGCCAAAGCACGGACGTATCAGTTTTCGTCCCCTAGGATGTGTTTTGCATCTGACAAACGGACTTTTAAAAAGCCACTCTCTCCTGCGATCTCTTTGGAGCGGAACTACATTGGCTGATCTGATGCTGCGGAAATCGTAACTTCGCAAGAAAGCGCCTGCTATGAACTATTTTGAGTATCCCTACCGATAGAAAACAGGACGATGATGCACCGCTAATTCCGGCTCTGGAACATTCGCAGTAATCAGGGTATAAATCGCCGTACAGGCAGACTCAAAATAAAGAAATAGAAAGTCGAACCCGAAATGAAAATCAACCTCGAAAACATCTCCGTGATCCTCAATGAGCCGCATTATCCCGAAAACATTGGTTCCGTCGCCCGTGCCATAAAAAACATGGGAATCTCCCGGCTGGTTCTGGTGAACCCGCGAGAATGCGAGCTGGCCAGAGTCCTCAAGATGGCAACCCATAATGCGGAGGATATAGTAACAGAAATGGAAGTTTACCCAAGACTCGACGACGCACTCGAACCCTTCCAATATGTCGTCGGCGCCACTGCCAGAATGGGATCACACCGGCAGTCGGTAAGAAGCCCCAGGCAGTTGGCACGGGAACTTGCCGAAATCAGCAGGAAAAACAGCGTTGCTCTGCTTTTCGGAACGGAGAGCAGCGGGCTCGCAAATGAACATCTGCGTCACTGCGACGCGCTGGTTACCATCCCGACAGCCGGCTTTTCATCCATCAATCTGGCACAGTCAGTGATGATAATGGCCTACGAACTCTTTTCGTATACATCCGAGCAAAAAGAAGCATGGGCGCCGCGTCTCGCGACACACGGCGAACAGGAGGCAATGTATGTGCACTTGAAAGAAACGCTGACAAAAATCAACTTTATAAACCCGGAGAACCCGGACTACTGGATGTCGAGTATCAGGCGATTCTTCAGCCGGATGCAACTTCGGGGCCGGGATATTCAGCTCATCCGGGGAATTTGCCGGCAGATAGACTGGTATTGTTTCAAAAGAAAAGTGAAGAGTGAAGAGTAAGGGGCGCTTATCGATTTACTCTTCGATCAGGATCTTGTGATTCACCAGCGACATGCTCCGGATGCGGCCATGGACTCTTTTCTGTTCGCCGAAAATATTCTCTATTTTGATGTGATCCCCTTCACTGTCAACTTTGTCCACGGCTTCCAGAATGAGTTCCTCTTTTCCTTCCTTCAACAGGTACGCATTTGCCTCACACATATTTGACTCCTGACGGGAGGGTTCGCCCTCCATTCCACTGAAGATGGGCATTTTCCGATGAATCGACATGTTCGTCCAACACACGGACTCGTGAACATTCATTTTATACATGTTGGTGCAAAGCTGCAACCCAACAAGTTATCAAGCTCACAGATCAGATCCGCCGAAGAATTGATTTTGGCAAGCAATTTCGGTTTCTCCGTGCACCTGGTTATCAAATCGAAGTAGAGAGTTTGCAGTTTCCAGGTTTCAGGCTTAATTGCCAGCGCATCGCAGGCCGTGAGCAGCCGATAGAAGCGACCCGCCTCCCGTGGATCGAAAGTAAACGAGAGCCTGGACAGGCTCTCCATGAGCACCTTTCCCATCTTGCCGGTAATGCCTTCCAGCCGGAGCGAGACACCCCATGATTTTGCCTCTTCCTGAACCGACTTGAGCCTTGCCATGTGTGCGCGGAAAAAGAAATCCGTCGTATTCCAACCCACAAGGGAAGAGAAGTTCTCTTCTTCGTGCAGCAGGAGGTCCTCCAGGAGGGATTCGGCTTCCTCACTGAGTACTCGCCGGATAGGAAGGCGTAATTCACCGGGAGGCTTCATACCCATTTGTTTGAGCGAAACGATGAGCGCCCGGTGTGTTTCGAAAAGATGTCTTTGCAGATCGGTATACCCGGAAAGTACTCTCCTGCCGATGTCTCGTGCGATGGAGGTTCTCAGGTCTTTGAACACATGCTTGAGCCCGAAATAATCGCTTCCGAATCTCTCGTCGAGAAGCCGAATCATTTTATTGGTGTTCTGCTCCTCCACCGATTCCTGCAATGCCCCGAGGATAGATTCATACTCCTCTTCGCCCGCGTAGGGTTTGACCGAACATCGAAAATCGAGGCCTCCAAAATGAATTACCGCATAGAGGAATTCCTCTTCCCCGGCCGTTCTGTCATTCCTGACCGAAACATGACCGAAAAGGCACCGAACCGGATTGGCGCCCAGATCTTCTTCTCTCTTTGGCACAATCGCATAATCGTATATCCGGAAAACCCTCAGCGCGGAACGGGCAAGAGACTGAATGGCATAATTGGCGGCAACCTGGCTCGTGGTGACAACTTCCGGTTTTACCAGGCTTAAGTAAACGTTTGCGCCGTCGGCATATGCGGCTATGTTGCTGGGAGCTTTTTTCAAAATATCGAGAAAGCCGGGCTCGACCGGCGAAGCGCCCGTTTTCTCTCCGAGTTGGATTGCCATTGCGGCATACTTGAGAAGCAGGACGGATTCGAGCTGGCTGATCTCGTCAAAAAACCAGCCGCATGAAGTAAACATGAGAAGACAAAAGCGCTGCATCTCGAGCAGTTCCAGAAAGCACGACACGTCGGTAGGCTTCGCAGAGGTGAGATGCTTTTTTAGAAATGCCGGCAGGTGTTTCTTTCTATCCACTACCACATCGATATAGTCGTTTCGCGCGAGCCACGGATCCCGGCAGAGTCTCTTCATCCGTTTTTCATAATGAGCGGAGAGCGTGTCGCGAACATATTCGAGGGCCTTTCGCAAAGGGCCTCTCCATTTTTGATTCCATCCGAGGCCCCCTCCGATGTGGCATCCGCAATCATCGCTCCACCGACCGAGGCCATGAGCGCAGCTCCATGCCGATCTTTCGTGTATTTCGACTTCCGCAACCACCGGAAAGGAAGAAAGGAACCACCCGTAATTCACGGTCTCCACCTCCGGATCATTCTCGATTTCCTGGAAGGCCGCGGCAAGCGCCATATCGCCGAACTTGAAATGATGGCCGTAGGACTCCCCGTCGGTCGCAACATGAACCAGCCATGGTTCTTCCTCGGGCCGGTCTGGAACGGACCGGGAAAGGTCGATCTGCGCCAGGAGTTTGCTGCTGTGCTCGAGCAGGCGGCCGAAAGCGATACCCTGTGCAAGAGCAGGGTCATAGAAGAAGAGGTGCATTAACTTCCCGGCGCCGCAATCGTACCGGTATGCACGCCCGGAAGGGATCGAGCCGCCCGGGACTTCCTTCCACGGTGAACCCTTATCGAGAAAGCGCCAGCGAACCGCCTGGTGCGGAGAGAGAATCGTATATTTGATTCCCGCTCCGGCAAGTATGGAAAGGGTTTCACGATCCACCGCCGTCTCTGCAAGCCACATTCCTTCCGGCTTGCGCCCGAAGCGCAGCTCGAAGTCGCGGATCCCCCAGATTACCTGTGTGAGCTTGTCGCGCTTGTTCGCCAGCGGCATGATCACATGATTGTATACTTGCGAAATGGCGTTTCCATGCCCGCCATGTTTTGCCTCGCTTTGCCTGTCTGCCTCGATTATTGCCCCATATACCCATGGATCGTGCTCTTCCAGCCAGTGAAGAAGTGTCGGGCCGAAATTGAAGCTGAAATACCCGTAGTTATTTTTGAGTCTCAGGATCTTGTTGTCCTGGTCCACCAAGCGCGCAGCCGTGTTCGGACGATAGCATTCCAGGTTGATTCTTTGATTCCAGTCATGGTAGGGAGCAGCCGAGTCCTCCTGTTCGATTGCCCCGATCCAGGGATTCTCCCTGGGCGGCTGGTAGAAGTGACCGTGGATGCAAACAAATTTTCGAGCGATCTGCTTGTTCATAAGTACCTGTGGCATTGTGGAGTCAAAAAGTAACGGCAATCGGTAAATACACTAATATTATCGGGTGGAGCAGCTTTTTTTTACAGTTCCGTCCCTCCATTATAACCGGAGATTACTTCGGCGCTATCCGGTAGCCAAACAATATCCAATCTTTTCAATATTTTAAAACTATGAATGGATCATCTCAAATGAACTGCGATCTCAATACAAGAGGCATTTTCTGCAACCGAACCCTGAATTTCAATGCCATACGCGCAATCGGCTACGACATGGACTACACGCTTGTCCATTACCGGATGGAGTCATGGGAGCAGCGGGCCTACAACTATATCAAAGAGGGACTGCGCACGGCGGGGTGGCCGCTCGACGACCTTTTGTTCGATCCCGAACTGGTGATGCGGGGCCTGGTCATCGACCATGAACTGGGAAACGTAGTCAAGGCGAACCGGTTCGGGTACATCAAAAGAGCCTTCCACGGCGCCGAGCCGCTCGAGTTCGATAAGCTGCGCAGAGACTACCAGCGCACCCTGGTCGACCTCGGCGAATCACGCTGGTACTTCCTCAATACGCTTTTTTCCATCTCCGAAGCCTGCATTTTCATGCAGCTCGTCGACCTGCTCGACAGCGGCAAGTTGCCGGGGTGCCTGGGCTACGACGATCTCTTCCGGCGGGTGCGGCACTCGGTTGACGAAGCGCACATGGAGGGCAGGCTCAAGGCGGAAATCCTCGCCAATCCCGATTTGTTCGTCGAGCTCGACGAGGAACTCCCGCTTGCCTTACTCGATCAGAAGAAGGCAAGCAAGAAGCTCCTGCTGATCACCAATTCCGGATGGTCCTATGCCGATCCCATACTCAGCTATGCGTTCGATCGGTTCCTGCCCGGTTCACTGCGGTGGCGGGACCTCTTCGATATAATAATAGTGGGGGCAAGAAAGCCCGACTTTTTCACTTACCGCATGCCTGTATTCGAGGTGGTGGGCCCGGACGGACTGCTTCGGGAACACCGGGGGCGCCTCAATCCCGGGCATATCTACCTGGGAGGCAACGCGCAACTGGTCGAAGAGAGCCTCGGGCTGACCGGCGAGGAGTTGATGTACGTAGGAGACCACATCTTCACGGATGTCAACATATCGAAGAGCATTTCCCGCTGGCGAACGGCCCTGGTGGTTCGGGAACTCGAAGATGAGATTACCGCGGTGGACGGCTTTCAGCCGAGGCAGGCAGAATTGAGCAGTCTCATGCAGACTAAGGAGCGGCTGGAGTCGGAATACTGCTCGCTACGGCTCGCCGCCCAACGGATTCAGAAGCGCTACGGGCCTCGGGACCACAGTAAGCACCGTGAACTTCAGCGACAAATGTCGGAAACTCATGAAAAGATTGTCGAAATCGATTCAAAGATAGCACCGGTTGCCCAGTCGGCGGCCCGGCTTCTCAACCCCAACTGGGGACTGCTCATGCGTACGGGCATAGACAAGAGCCACCTGGCCCGACAGATCGAGAACTATGCGGACATCTATACCGCGCGTGTCTCCAATTTCCTGCATGCAACGCCCTTTGCTTTCCTGCGCTCCAGCCGGGGAACGCTTCCTCACGATCCCGAATGCCGGTCGGAGTACGACGGAACCCTCCGCATACAAAAAGACCCGCTCACGGGAGCGTAAGTGCTTCACTAAACACTGTTTCCATTCAAAGACCATATGAGTTTGGAGTCATATGACAACGCGAGCATACTTCTGGAGGGGGGCTGATAGTCAACCGGGATGGCGAAGAAAATGGACTTGAAATTTATTAGAGGCGGATATCGCTACCCTATCGAGTTTGATCAGATCCCCTTGGGGCTTCAGGGGAACGCCTGCATCCTAGAATGCAGGAAAACAGAAGAAAAGCTGACTCATCATTCCAGTAAAAGATTCATAATCGGACTGATATCCGCCGGTATGGGCCAGCGTGCGATACGGTTGGCGCTTTCTCCGCCAGCCGCGGTAAATGGGCCTCCCACGTAGAGAAAGGGCGGCTTCGCAAGCATGGCGTGGCCCGCGCCATTGAGACCAGAATCCAGAGCAGACCACGAGATGCCGTTCCATCTCGCAATGCGCAATGCACTTACCCCTCCGGCCAGGAAAAACCATCCACCCGCATAGACGGAACCGTCCGCGCCAACCGCAAGAGAATGGACGCTCGAACCCATTCCGCCGCCCAGAGCGGACCAGGTCGATCCTTTCCATTTCGCGACAAATTTTGCGTTCGCACCACCTGCGCTGGTGAAATACCCTCCCGCGTATACCGCCCCGTCCCTGCCTATCGCAAGGGTAAGGACATCATTGCTGGTTCCCGATCCCATCGCCGACCAGGTCGTCCCGTTCCATTTTGCAATATTGACGGCCCCCGCTCCTCCCGCGACAGTGAAGCTCCCCCCGGCATACAAGGTTCCACCAGGCCCCACCGCCAGGCAGCGAACCTCATCGTTTGCATTGTCCATTCCCGTTCCCAGTGCGGACCACGACGAGCCCTTCCATTTTGCGATGCAATTCGCGTCAATTCCGCTGATTCCGCCGGCCTTGGTGAATCTGCCTCCCACATACAGAGAACCGTCCGGCGCCACTACCAGGGCATAAACATCCCAGTTCATACCGCCTCCCAGGGCAGACCAGGACGATCCGTTCCATTTGGCGACATAACCCGGAATACTGCCTCCGGCGTAGAGGACTCCGTCAGGTCCGATTGCCAGCGCGTACACTCTCCCGCTCAGGCCCGCTCCCAGGGCGGACCATTCCGTGCCGTTCCACCTGGCCACATTGTCGGCGCTCACGCCGCCTGCAGTATTGAACGGCCCTCCGGCATACAAATTGCCGTCATTGTCTGCTACCAGAGCATCCACCTGGTCATCGAACCCCGAGCCTAGAGGAGACCACGATGTTGGTGCACTCCATCCGGCAATATGGGGCGCGCTAACGCCTCCGGCAGTGTTAAAATCGCCTCCGGCGTAAATGCTGCCATCAGGGAACAACGTGAGAGAGTTGACCCATGAATTCATGCCTGACCCCGCGGCGGACCATTCGGCGCCGTTCCATATTGCTATGTAGTTGGCGCTTATTCCACCGGCAGCGGTGAAGTACCCTCCCGCATATAAGGTCCCGTCCGGCCCAACCGCCAGAGCCTTGACCGAACCGCCTATCCCGGCGCCAAGCGCATGCCATCCTCCGGCGTCATACAGGGCGACATGGGCGGCGTTCACCCCTCCCGCGGTAGTAAAGTCCCCCGCCACATAGAGGTTGTTGATGGAAGAGAGCGCCATGGCATTGACGTTGCCGTTCAACCCGGCGCCCAAAGCCGACCATGCCGCGCCGTCCCATTTAGCAACTTTACCGGCTGCCTCTCCCCCCGCCGTGGCGAAATCCCCGCCCGCATACAGATCGCCCCAGGGAGTTGCCAAAAGGGCTTTAACAGGCTGGTCCGTGCCGGATCCCAGGGCCGACCACACAGGAGATCCTGAAGCACTCGCAAGAACGGGTGCTGTGAGGGGCCATAGCATGCAAAGAAACATC
Organism: uncultured Syntrophobacter sp.; assembly: GCA_964539645.1. Taxonomy (GTDB): domain Bacteria; phylum Desulfobacterota; class Syntrophobacteria; order Syntrophobacterales; family Syntrophobacteraceae; genus SbD1. The sequence goes on along the minus strand of CAZIJV010000020.1, from coordinate 36,862 downwards.
AGGGCGTGAATCGCAAATTTCTGAAGGAAAGTGTTCACTTTCATGGTATCCCCCTTGTGTCTGGTGTTGTAACCACATACGCCGGGAGTCTCGATACGAAAGATTAACATATGACGGGCCGCCCTGCCAGCATCGCATTTGCATCGCCCCCTTGCAGGGCTGCCGGTATATGTAAAGCGGAGGAGGTATATTACGATTCTAATTAAAGGGGTTAAACCTCCGGCTGTGCCGGCGGACTTCCAAATTTAGACATTACCGGGAATTGAATCGTCTTCCGGCGCCGCTTTTAAGCAGGAATCCAACGAGGCCGCCACGCCATAGCGTGATTTGAACGAAGATAAAACTATGGTTTTCCCTCTGGCGTGTTCCTCTAATAATGAAGCGCCGTAGGGCTGTAGGTTGGCAGGCTTCTCATGCCCAACAGCTTTTGAACGTGCCGGCCCGACCAGGTTTTCAGGACAGCCGGGGATGATCTTCATCAGATGACAGGTCTGGTCCCGATTGGCTATATTAGAACCCGTTGGGCATGAGAAGCCTGCCCAACCTACTGCCTACGCCTGCTCCACACTCGTCATTCCGTGTATGAGTGCTCTGAGCCGATCATGCTGTCGCCATGGAGCGTGGTATATCGCACTGGCCATTGGTATGAAGTTTCATAAGTCTTCGCCGGTTCCATATTGAACAATTACGGTGTAACCTCATTTTCCGAGGGATTATTCGTCACGCGCGGGAAAATGATAAATAACAGGCTGTTTCCTGGCCCGTGGATGCTTATTGTTCATAACTCTATTGCTCAAACATCATTCTTTGAAGTCTACACAGGAACCTTGGACCCGGGAGGAGAAATATGGAGAAAAAGGCCAAGTTCTCAATATGGTATGTCATCGCCGCGATTTGGGGAGTGCTTCTCATTCAGAACATGATCACTTCTCAGTACGAACCCCGCCATATTCCCTACAGTGAGTTTCTCAAGGCGTTGAAGGCTGACAATGTCCTGGAGGTTGTGGTAACGGGGGGCGCCATATCCGGCAAGATGAAGGTGGAGGAGGCCGGACAGACCTCCGAGGTGAACTTTGTGACAGTGCGGGTGGACCCCGAATTGTCTGAGGAACTCTCGAAGCACAACATCAAGTTTCGGGGCCAGGTGGAAAGCACATTCCTGCGTGACCTGCTCTCATGGGTCCTCCCGATCATGATCTTCATGGGAATCTGGTACCTGCTGATCAGGCGCCTCAATCCCGGCGCCGGGGTCATGACCTTCGGCAAAAACAAGGCAAAGGTCTATGCGGAGCACGAAATCGAGACCAAGTTTGGTGATGTTGCCGGGGCGGACGAAGCCAAGGAAGAACTCGAGGAGATCGTCGATTATCTCAAGGATCCTGCCCGCTTTCAGAGGCTTGGAGGCAAAATGCCCAAAGGCGTTTTGCTCGTGGGACCTCCCGGTACCGGAAAGACCCTTATTGCCAGGGCGGTAGCGGGTGAGGCGGGAGTTCCTTTTTTCAGCATCAGCGGATCGGAATTCGTTGAAATGTTCGTGGGCGTCGGCGCAGCCAGAGTGAGGGAACTTTTCCAGCAGGCCAGGGAGAAAGCTCCCTGCATCATTTTCATCGATGAACTGGACGCTATTGGAAAAGCACGTGGAAAGATGACCATCGGCGGCCATGACGAGCGTGAGCAGACACTCAATCAGCTCCTGGTGGAGATGGACGGGTTCGATCCCAGAGCCGGGGTCATCATCCTGGCCGCCACAAACCGTCCTGAAACACTCGATCCGGCATTGATGCGTGCGGGAAGATTCGACCGGCAGGTGCTCATGGACAGACCGGATGTGAACGGCCGCGAGGCCATTCTCCGTATCCATGCCAGGAACGTCAAGCTGGCGCCCGATGTGGACCTTCGGGTGATCGCCCAGAAGACCCCCGGGTTTTCCGGCGCGGACTTGGCCAATGCCATTAACGAAGCCGCACTCCTGGCCGCACGCAAGAACAAGCCCGCGGTCGATATGGACGACATGGACGAAGCCGTGGACCGCCTTATCAGCGGCCTTGAGAAGAAAAACCGGGTGATCAACTCCAAGGAAAAGGAGATCGTCGCCTACCACGAAACGGGGCACGCGCTGGTTGCCGCCTTTACACCGGGCGCAGACAAAGTCCACAAGATCTCGATCATTCCTCGCGGCATTGGATCTCTCGGGCACACCCAGCAGCTTCCTACAGAAGACCGCTACCTGATGACCCGGCAGGAACTCATGGGAAAGATAGATGTGCTGCTCGGAGGAAGAATCGCCGAACAGACCATCTTTGGAGATATCTCCACGGGTGCGCATAACGACCTGCAGCGAGCCACCGATATTGCACGGGCAATGGTATCCGAGTACGGAATGGGAAAGACGCTGGGGCTCTCCACCTACCCGAGGCAAAACAGGCCCCTGTTTCTCAGCCCGGAGCAGGCGCCCCTTCTTGGCAAGGAATACAGCGAGGAAACCGCTGCAAAGCTTGACCTGGAGGTAAGAGAACTCATCGACGAAAGAGCGGTCGTGGTTCAGAAACTGCTCGTCTCCGAACGGCCCCTTCTGGAGAAAGTTGCACAAAAGCTCCTTGAGGCCGAAACCCTGGATGGGGATGAGTTCTACGGGATACTCGGACGGGAAGCGCCCCCCGAAGGGGCTGCCCACCCAAGGATACCGATGGGTGATCTGAAACCGGAGGGCTTGTCCTAAGAATCTCGTTCGCGGAGGACCGCGGATTATCGGACGAATACCACGCAGGAAATCACCGTAATGTAGCCGCCTTTTTGACCGTAGGCTACACAGGGGTATGAGAGCGCCTCGACCACTTTGCTGCTCATCAGGTAGATCTCCCTGCGCTCGTCATAGGCGGTATCCGGGTCGAACTCCACCCCGTGGGTGGTCGCGAGCATCGTGGAAGCGAGGTCTTCGGCGAAATCCCCCAACTCGGTCTCATCCTTGCCATAGGCATGGTATTCACTGATGTACCCGTAGTTGTTCCTGTCTGAGGGAAACGCAATTCCTATCGAAGCCCCGGTCATTCTCCCATATTCGTTGGTGCTGAGTTTCGCCATCACGCAGAAGGTAATCTGACCGGGCTTCAACAGCTTCAGACCTTCCTGCGGCGTGATGATCTCGCAGTTCGGGGGGAAGATGCTGGATACGCTGGACAGGTTCAGCTTTTCAATATGAGCATCCCTGAGCGCCAACTCGAAGGACTGAAGCTCATTTTTGTGAAAACCCGTGCCGCGTGTGAGAAAAGCCTTCGATGGGACAAACATGGATCCGGCTCCTTTCACTGATCATGATGGATAAAAAAGAGGCAATCCCTAATCCATAAGCATCCATACGCTCCGGTGAAAGAGACTCATGCACCCGCTCATATCATCATGAAGAAATGGTCTTGAGGCCGATTATTCCCCCCATGATCATGCCGATGAACACGAGGCGAGGCAAGCCCAAAGATTCCCCGAAAAGAAGAACTCCAAATACCACGGCGCCGACCGTGCCGATGCCTGTCCAAACCGCATAGGCGGTGCTCAGAGGCAGAGTCCTCACGGCGATTCCGAGCAAGACCATACTCAGCGCCATGCTCAGGAGCACCCCGATGGATGGAAAAAACCGCGTAAAACCTTCCGTGTATTTCAATCCCACGGCCCAGGCCACCTCGAATAAGCCGGCAAGAAACAGAACGAGCCAGTCCATTAATGTTTAACTCCGCCAAATACCTCTTGAAAGTGAACTCCGAATCGTATATCCAGTTCTCACCGATTGAGCTGGGAAACCGCCCGTCACAGAGGAGCGGCATTCCAGGTTGGTATCACTCTTATTCTCAAAGCGGCATCAACGACGTTTCGTCATTATTAAGAACAGCAGCACTGCCAGTCCATCATCAAACTGAAGGTTCTCGATTTCCGCAGCGCCAGACCGCTCGAATGATGTTTTCTATATCTACGCAGACTTTGCCCATTCATCAGTCGCCTTGAAGCTTTTCCATACCCCGCCGCTCGTGTAACCATTGGAAATACCACAGCGACTTTGCGAACTTGCATGTTGGTCTAAGAATCGAAACAGCCGTATCAGTCATGAAGTATTCAACATTTTTACCTGCAAAACAGAAATGGAATTGATCAATGAAAAACCTTACCCTGAAGGCGAAGTTGATTGGTGGATTTGCGATTGTCGCCCTTATTGCCCTATTGGTCGGTTTGAACGGATGGAAGGGAACCACTGGATTGAGTGGACACCTGCAACAAATCGGCGGAGTCAACCTCCCGGCATTTCAAGAGCTTGCGGAGATGGTAGAAGCCGCACAAAAAATAGAAATTCAAGAGGCGAGCCTTCTCAATCCCACCCTCGACAATAAGAAAAGGCAGCAATTGTATGGGGACATTTCCAAGGCCAGGGCAGACATACAGAAAGCGAAGGCAGGCTATGAGACGCTACCCCGTACTCCTGATGAGCAGAACCTTTGGAGCCGGTACATACCTGCCCTCGAGGCCCTGGAGAAGGAAAACAATCTGTTTCTGGAACTCTGCAAAGGGCTTGACAAGACGGCAGTCCTGAATCCGTCGGCTCTGCGGGGACTCATCGAGAAATTCAAGGGCGACCATTACAGGCTCACCAGCCAGACGGCAATTCTCATCAGTAACGCCGAGAATTTCCAGGGCGGAGAAGATGCGACGCAATGTGCGTTTGGAAAATGGATGGCGGGCTACACCACTGAAAACACGAAGATCCATGGTTCTCTCAAGGAAATTGTCTCCCACCATAACCTTTTCCATTCGAGTGTGAAAAAGATCAAAGAGCAGGTTAAGGCAGGTGATCAACTGGCAGCCCTAGAAACCTTGAGCAGGGAGATGACTCCGGCAGCCGAAAGGACTTTCAAGCAATTCGAGACGATTGGCGAGGAGGTTGCTCAGGCCGAAAGCACCTACGCCAGGATGAACGAGGCCTTTGATAAAGTTCAGGTAAAGCAGCACCAGGCAGACAAATTCCTGGACGATCTCTCCGACTTGAACCAACGCATTTCCAATTCAGCCGTTGAACAATCCAATGCCGAAGCAGCAACAACGAAGCTGCTGTCTCTTGTGGGAATGGGTTCGGGCTTCGGACTGGCCCTGCTCCTTGGCGGCTTTCTCAGCCTTTCCATAAGCAGGTCACTCGGTCGTGTAATAGCGGGAATCTCGGAGGGAGCCGCTCAGGTTGCCTCCGCCGCGAACCAGGTTGCCTCCGCAAGCCAGCAACTAGCCGAAGGGACTTCGCAGCAGGCGGCCTCCATTGAAGAGACGTCCTCCTCCCTGGAAGAGATGGCCTCAATGACTCATCAGAATGCTGAACATGCCGACCAGGCAAACCGGCTGATGTTGGAAACCACCGAAGTGGTCTCCAGGGCCAACGTGTCCATGGAAGAACTCACAGATTCCATGCTCGACATATCCAGAGCCAGCGAGGAAACTTCAAAAATCATCAAAACAATTGATGAGATTGCATTCCAGACCAACCTGCTTGCACTAAACGCCGCAGTGGAGGCTGCAAGGGCCGGTGAGGCCGGGGCAGGATTTGCGGTTGTGGCCGATGAGGTTCGAAACCTGGCCATGAGAGCGGCGGAGGCGGCAAAAAACACGGCCGGGCTGATCGAAGGCACGGTACTCAAGATCAAAGAGGGATCGGAGATAGTAGAGAAGACAAGCAGCGAGTTTTCCGAGGTGGCAGGGACGGCCGTCAAGATGAGCGAGTTGATCGGTGAGATAACCGCTGCATCTTCCGAGCAGGCCCAGGGCGTGGAACAGATCAACCGGGCCGTAAGCGAAATGGACAGGATTGTCCAGCAGAATGCAGCCAATGCCGAGGAATCTGCCTCCGCCTCGGAAGAATTGAACGCCCAGGCTGAGCAGATGAAGGACTTTGTGCAGGAACTCGTGCGTATCGTCGGTAATGTCAATACCGAAGATGCCAACAAGTTCAAGAAGAGCAGCGAAGATAAAATGCGGATTACACGGAAATAACCAAGGCAACAATCAAAAGCGCCTGTGTCATTGGATGATCCGCAACAGGCGGCGGCACTTTCCGTCCCGCTGGAGTCCACATTTTTGGACAGAGTCCACAATTATGTACTGAACCCAGAGTTGTGGATTTGTAGATTCCGGCTCCCCTTCTATCCAAACCTGCAATGTTTAATCAAAAGCGGCCACACTCCCGTGTGGCATTGTTTATGCTTTGCTAAAAAATCCGAGGAAGAAGTGACGTCCTTTCTGCAACCGGCGAATGAGATGCATGGATTATTTACCCGGAATCAATTTAACAGTGAGCAATCTGGAGTCCAAAGTAATGAGACGAATGAATCTCAACAGAAAAATTCTAATCGGCGGCGCGGCCTTCGCGCTCATCCCAATGCTCGTGCTCGGCTTCTTTTCAATCTCTCATACGACAAAGACGCTCGCAGAACTCTCAGCGGAGAACATGACTCAGACGGTCGAAAAACTGTGCGGCGCCGTACAGACCCTCATCGAGCAGGAAGTACGACAGGCAAAGGGTATCTCCGCTATGTCCAGCATTGCACGGGTCTCGGCCAAAGTGGCAAACGAGGGCCGGGAAAACGCCAGGGAAGAAATCCAGGTTCTGAACAAGGAGTTTTATGCAATTTTGAAACAACTCGGGGATCAGTACGCCGGGATCTTCCTGACCGACAAGAATGGAGCATCGTTTGCGGGTGCAAAAAGTGACGGCGATCTCGAATCGTACGGAAAAATCAACATTGCCGACAGGGAATATTTCAAGCAGGGCAAGCAGGATGGAAAAGCTAACGTGGCCTCGATCATGAAGGGAAAAGCAGCCGGTGAGGCAGTAATGATCGTCTACATACCTCTGAAATCGGAAAAAGGCGAATTCTCCGGCCTCATGGCAATCTCCTCCAAGGTTGATGTCCTCGTAAAGACTGTTGCGGCCACCAAGATCGGCAAGACGGGCTACGCCTTCATGGTCGATGAAAAGGGCGTTTTCGTTGCCCACCCGGATAAGAAACTAATCCTTGAGGCAGATACCACCAAAATGCCCGGGATGGAGAAGATCTCTGCCCGGATGATCGGCCAGCAGAAAGGTGGAGAATTCTACACTCTCGAAGGTGTACAAAGGATGGCTGTTTTCGCCCCCGTGGGTATCAGGTCCTGGAGTATCGCCGCCGCTCAGAACACGGACGAAATGTACGCTACGGCCTGGGAATCCCGCAACAAGCAGGCTCTGATCGGCGTCGTGCTGCTCGGCATTGCAGTGGTGCTGGTTTTCTTTTTTGGCAGGAGTATCACGAGGCCGATTAATCTGGCTGTTGAAGGGCTCTCCGAAGCCTCCGACCAGGTGGCTGCCGCGGCCGACCAAGTCTCGGCTGCAAGCACCCAGCTTGCTGAGGGGACCTCGCAACAGGCTGCCGCGATTGAGGAAACATCCTCTTCGCTGGAGGAAATGTCCTCCATGACCCGGCAAAATGCGGACAATGCCGGGCAGGCAAACTCCTTGATGTCGAAAACCAGCCAGGTGGTTTCGACCGCCAACCATTCCATGGAACAACTTAGTGCCTCCATGCTGGAAATATCCAAAGCGAGTGAGGAAACATCCAAAATTATCAAGACGATTGATGAGATTGCATTCCAGACGAACCTGCTGGCTCTTAACGCCGCCGTGGAAGCTGCGCGAGCCGGAGAAGCGGGAGCGGGTTTTGCGGTTGTCGCCGACGAGGTTCGGAATCTTGCGATGAGAGCGGCGGAGGCGGCGAAGAATACCGCCACTCTGATCGAGGGGACGGTCAAGAAGATCAAAGATGGTTCCGAGTTAGTCAAGAAGACCAGTTCCGAGTTTTCCCTCGTTGCCGAGAGCTCCTCGAAGATGGGAGAACTTGTGGGGGAAATCAGTGCGGCATCGGCGGAGCAGGCTCAGGGAATCGAGCAGATCAACCGGGGAATAGGCGAGATGGACAAGGTAGTCCAGCAAAACGCCACCAATGCCGAAGAATCGGCTGCGGCTTCCGAGGAGATGAATGCGCAAGCTGGGCAGATGAAGATTTTTGTGCGAGATCTTGCCGAGATCGTCGGCAGCAATGCTGCTGGAACCACAGGGCGGAAGAAAGAGAAAAAGCGTGCAGCGCAAAGAAAGAGCGAAGAGCGCACGGAGGCGCCCGGTCATCTCCTGCTCTCCGCCTCCTCTCCCCAAAACGGCAACCAGGTGAAAAAAGATCCCGGGAAACAGCCTGCGCAGTCGAAAAAAGCCGAACAGGTCATCCCACTCGAGAAGGACGAGGACTTTTCAGACTTCTAGAATCAAATTACGATCAGCAAGCAGGGGGCGGCAGGGTTGAAGCCTGTCGCCCTCTTTGCTTTCCACCACATCTTCCTGCATGCTGTCACAGTAGCATTATGGATTTTTTTGGTCTATGGTCTGGGTATTGGCGCCTCCCACGGTGCACCCGTCAAGTTTTGTTCCAGGAGAATGGGCTGCATGCCGGAATCATCGCGATCAGGGAAAAAGATTTTGAGGATCGTCGCCTCCGAAATCGGTTCCAGACTGCTCACCGACCTGGGCGCCATGCTCAGGGAAGGAAACCTGGTGATCTACCCCACGGAAACATTTTACGCGTTGGGAGGCGTTCCGTCTCGTGAGGTCTGCGGAAAGATCTTTGAGATTAAAGGGCGCGATTTCGGCAAACCGCTTCCGCTCATTGCGGCCGGCAAAGAAGCGGTTTTGAGCGCGGCGACGGCCTGGCCCGCCACGGCAGATCGACTTGCAAAGGCATTCTGGCCGGGGCCTCTCACCCTTATCCTCCCCGCGGCCGCTTCCCTGCCGCCTATCCTCCACGCGGGAACCGGAAAAATAGCGGTCCGTGTGTCTTCACATCCACTGGCATCTTCGCTGGCACAAGCAGCAGGCGGACTTCTTATATCAACCAGTGCAAACCCGGCGGGGGAGCCTCCTCCCCACACTCCCGGCATGATTTCCGATGATTTGCTCGCACGGGTAGATGCATTTCTGGATGCAGGGGATTTGTCTGGCGGTTTTCCCTCTACTATAGTAGATGTTACCGTCCAGCCACCATTCCAGGCAAGAGCCGGAAAGATAGGGTGGAAAGAGATTCTGGCTTTGCTCTGACAGAATTGCACCTTAGAGTGGAAATCCTCCGCTGAAATGTATTAAACTGGACACCATCCAGGCGCCTGATTCCATGCGTATCGGCATCGTTCCTGGGATTGAAAACAAGGGCTTATCTGCTCCATTTTGCATGCAAACGAGAAGAACCCGGCGTGTATATAACAATTGCGGCATCAGTGATAATCCTGGTCCTCCTTTCGGCCCTGGCGGCCGGTCGTCGCTGGCGAAAATTGAGCGGCAGCGGAGAGACACGTGTAATCCTATCGGGCGGAGGAACCGGCGGTCACGTGAATCCGGCCCTTGCCATTGCAGAGGGCATCAAAACGCGAGAGCCGCAGGCCCGTTTTCTCTATCTGGGTGTCAAGAATAAAGCCGAGAGCGTCATAGTAAGAAAGGCGGGCTATCAGCTCCGCTTCGTCTCCTCCGAAGGATATCCGGGAATCCGGCCTTCTTATCGAACATTGCGCTTTCTTGTGCGAATCGGCATAGGGGTGATCCAGGCCCTGTTCATCCTGCTGGTGTTCGCCCCCAGGTGGATCGTGGCGACCGGCGGATATGTCAGCGCTCCCGTCATTGCTGCGGCGATCATACTGAAGAAGCTCAGGATCGGGCGCGTGCGAATCTTCCTGCACGAACAAAACACCATCCCCGGCCAGTTGAATGCGTTCATGGGCAAGTGGGTGGATCGGGTCCTGCTCACTTTTCCCCAGACCCTCTCCTTTTTCCCAAACGGAATAGTGGTCGGCTATCCTATCCGCAGTTCCATCCTGCCGGTTCCGCCCGAAGAGGCGGTAGACAAACTGGGGTTCCAGGTTCCGCGAGGCAAGAAGGTCATTTTCGCCTTCGGCGGCTCCCAGGGCGCCCGTACAATAAACCGAGCGGTTGCCGATGCCCTGCCTTTTCTTCTCCCGCACAAGGACGATCTCTTCATTATCCACGGCACCGGTCTTGCCAGCTCACCGGATTATGACGCTGCGGCAGATACTGCGCACAGGATCTCTCAGTCCCTTTCGGCCGAACAACAGGCATGCCTGGGTGATTTTTACTACCGGCAGGACTATTTCCACAACATTGCAGAAGTCTATTCGGTGAGTTCTCTGATCGTATGCAGGAGCGGCGCGGGCAGTCTCAATGAAATATCCCGCATCGGTAAGCCCGCCCTGCTCATTCCCAAGGCTAATCTTCCCGGAGACCACCAGGTGATGAATGCTCGGGCGATGAAAAGCGCCGGGGCTGCCGAAGTACTCTTTGAAGACACGATCATGGAGAATGGAATCCTGTTGGAAAAACTGGATGGGAAGGCGCTTGCGCAAAAGATAATCGCCCTGCTCGAAAGGCCTTCCTACCTTAATGAAATGGCGGAAAAAAGCAGGCGTTTTCTGAGAAGAAAGGCAATCGAGCGTATCCTGAACGAACTCTACGGGGAGTCGCTCTTTACAGACGGAAACGGACACCAGGCGATCCCATTCAGGGACCTGGCCGGCAACAATCGCCTTCTGCAAATCCTTACTGCCGCCTATAACCGCCAGGGGCGCGATTTTGATCCCGTTGCGGCAGCGGGAGGAGATCCGGACGATCTTGAATATTACCGGCACCGGGCCGCGGGGCTGCTGAGCCACAAAGCCTGGCAGGACAGGAACCTGGGAGTCAAGCTGATCGGGCTCACCAGGCATCGGGAAAAGATACCCACCCTTCTCAAGATGCTTTCGGACAAAACGCCGGTAAGCCGCGTAAAGCGGATGTTCGGAGGAGACTTCGAGCAGGTTGGTTTTATTCGCAGAAATATTGTCCAGGCGCTGCAGATACTCGACACCTTCGATGAGGGCGTGGAAAAGCATTTGCTGTCGGCTCTTGAGGACAACTACTTCGAAGTACGCGCCCAGGTCTGTCGGACTGCCGCCCATTTCGGGCCGGTGCTCGCGGGAAAGTCAGTTTGGATAGATGCGCTTTTCGAGCGGCTCGATGATGGATGCTTCGAGGTAGTAATCGAGGCTGCAAAAGCTCTGGGTGAAGTCGGAACCGATAATAAAGTCGCCGAACGGCTGCTCGCTCTCAATGAGTCGCATTACTGGCAGGTGCGCAACGCAGCCCTGCACGGGATCAAGCGAATGATCGAACGGGGTTGGATCGAGCCGTCTCCAGAGTTGCTGGCGCGAACGTCCTCTTTCATTCTTACGTCAACAGATTTTAAACCGCATTTCCAGATAAAAGAAACTTACGCCTCCATCCGAAACCGCTCGGGCAAACCCGGCGCTGAGCGGCAGATTATGGGAAAGGCCAGGTAGCACGCCATCCTTACTGATGGGAAAACACTATGAGGAGCTTTTTGCCGGGAGAGCGCCGGCTCAATTTTTTTCAGCACCCTGGCAGGGCGGGGGAGCGGATGACAGGAATTTTTCCATGATTTATGAAATATGCAACTACCTCATTCCGATTTCCGACCTCTTCTCCTTTTGCAGGTTGGTCAACTATATCAGCTTCCGGGCCATTATGTCGGCCCTGACGGCAGTTATATTTATTTTCATCTTCAGCAGGCATTTTATCCTGTTTGTTCACCGCCGCTCCCTGCTCGATCAGATCCGAGAGACCGGAGTACACTCGGCCTTCGACAAAAGAGGCACACCCACGATGGGCGGAGTACTCATTATCGGGGCCGTTCTCGTCTCGATGCTCCTGTGGGGCAACTGGCACAGTCCTTTCATGCTCTGCTCCCTCGCCGGGATGCTCTGGTTCGGGCTGCTCGGTCTGTTGGATGATGTCTCAAAGGTGCGGATGAAAAGCGGTGACAGAGGCCTTTCGGAGCGAACAAAACTCATCTTGCAGGGCCTGTTCAGCCTGGTTTTCGCCTGGATCTGTGTGGGCCCTTATGCCCCGCTGGGCAGCGCACTGGCGACACAGGTCTGCATTCCTTTTTATAAATACCCCCTGATTGATATAGGGCCGTATCTGTATGGTCTTTTCATATTCCTTTTTGTCATCTTTGTCTCAAATGCGGTGAACATAACCGACGGACTCGACGGACTGGCCATCACGCCATCCATCTTCGTGGTAGCGGTGCTGGGTATTTTCGCCTATGTGGAAGGCAACAGGATCTACTCCAGTTATTTGTCTTACCCGTACCTGCGGGGCGCAGGAGAATTGACCATCTTTGGCGCGGCCTTTGTGGGCGCCGGTCTCGGATTTCTCTGGTACAACGCTTATCCGGCTCAGATCTTTATGGGAGACACCGGCTCGCTGGCAATCGGAGGCACCATGGCCGTCATGTCGGTCCTGCTCAAACAGGAGATGCTCTTCCCCCTGCTCGGCGGACTGTTTATTACCGAAGCCCTGAGCAGCCAGGTGCAAGACAAAATCGGCGTCAAATGGATCGGGCGCAGACTCTTTTTTCGCGCCCCCCTCCACCACAACCTGCAGCATAAGGGAATAGCTGAAACCAAGGTCGTGATCCGCCTGTGGATCGTAGCGGGCATCCTGGCGCTCATCTCTCTGGCCACCCTCAAACTGCGATAATGCCACCCTGCGCGCCCGAAATTTTTTGTCTTCAACCCGACAGTCTTGCGCAAATATAGTCCTTACTTTCAAGATGAATTGCTGGAATTTAGTCTATTTCGGCGCGGAAACATGGTTGTAGCCATGTTAGAACGGTGGCATCGAGAATCCTCCTGCCCCGTTGATAATAGCAACATTCCGGCATCCTGACGGGAGGGATTCAAGATGATCAATCAACCAATTGACAGGGACTTTCGGGCATTTTGGTCGGGTTTTAAGGCGCTGCTGTTCACACGACTGCAGTACGATGCGGAGAATAAATCAAGCTGCGAAATTAATTGCGACCTTTCGGATAAGAACACTTTTTTCGCCTGGCAGCGAAATCATATGGCAAATGAGCGCACCTTTCTCGCCTGGTGCAGAACCGGCATTTCTTTGATAGTGTTCGGCTTCGTCATAGAAAGATTTGACATCCTGATGCGTGAGAGTGTCATGGCGGCGCCGGGCAGCTTGCAGAGACATGCGGAGATGCCCGGCGCTCACCTCATGGGGATGGTGGCGCTGGGACTGGGAGTGCTGATAATTTTTCTGGCCGGATGGCGTTTTTTCTATCTCAGGAGGCACATAAACAACGGGGACGCCAGGTTTTCGGTTGTCCCGGACACCTTTTTGTTGAGTTCGGTTTTGATAACCGTGGCTGCCTCGTTCGTCTTCTTCGCTTTTTACGTCTAGGCGGGTGAGCCGTGGATTCCATCTGAGAAGGCCTCAACACTAATGAGACACAATTGGCACACACGGGGGGGAGGGATAAAATGAACATTCTGATACTCGGAGCCGGTGCGATCGGAAGTCTGCTGGGTGCTCGTCTTTCTAACTCAGGCGCCTCCATTTCGCTTTTCAGCACAAACCGTGAGCACATGGAAGCCATCGGACAGCGCGGGCTCGAAATAGAAGAACTGGACGGGTCGGTCCGGAGTGTCCCTCTGTCCACCTGTTTTGAAAAAGACGGGCTTCCCTGCGATCCAGACCTTGTGCTGGTAGTAGTAAAGACCTACTCGACCGAAGAGGCCGTGAGTTCCGTGCGCAGTTTATGCTCGCCGTCCACTGTCTTTCTGACTCTTCAGAATGGAATCGGCAACTGGGAACGCATAGCGGAAGTAGTCGGAAAAGATGCGGTCCTTGCCGGAAGCACCGCACAAGGCGCCACCCTGCTGGGACCCGGCAGGATTCGCCACGGTGGCAACGGCCCCACCTATATTGGGGAGCCCACCGGACCTGTCTCCCCCAGGGCGGAGCGCATCGTGGAGATTTTCAGGAGAGCCGGGCTTGCAGCCGAGGCGAGCGACAGCGTGGAGAGACTCATCTGGGAGAAGCTCATCATCAACGTGGGCATTAACGCAATTACCGGTCTCACCGGCATCCGAAACGGCGTCATTGCCGAAATGCAGGAAGCGTCCAACCTCTGCACGTCCGCTGTCGAAGAAGCAATCATCATCGCCAGGGCGAAAGGCTTTCCGATAAGCTTCGACATGGTGAATCGGGTGCTTGGCGTCTCCAGGGCCACAGCCCGTAACCGCTCCTCAATGGGACAGGACGTGGACAGAAGAAAGCGAACTGAAATCGATGCAATCAATGGAGCGATTGTTCGATTTGGCAGAGAAACCAGAATCCCAACCCCGGTAAACCAGACTCTGACCTCACTTGTAAAAGTTCTCGAAGCGAACTACCTGGGCGGTGGGCAGTGAGCAATCCGTTGAGCCGTGCTTTTTGCGGGAATAACCATTTCGGAGTGCATAAGCATTCATGTCGGTAGCGCCGCCTTCCACGGCGGCGAGTCTTGAGATTGCCTATACGCAGAATCCCCGTCGGATCGCAGGCCAGGTCTTATATGGTTCGTGGATTGGGGAGCGCATGGGGCAAATCGCAGGTTTACCCGCCATGCAACATGCGCCGCCGTACAACATGCGCCGCCATGGTAGGCGGCGCTACCGCATGGTCGGGTGGCGGAAATTCTTGAAAAGCGGGACCCTTAAGGTATAATCGCGTCCAACCTGTTGGATGAGTTGAGTTTTTCATCTGCTGCCGGTAGTACCGGCATTTTCTTTCCCGCCCCGCACGCAGGGGCGAAATCCGGACCGGGCAGGCCTCGGCGCCGCTCGAGTTGAAAAGGAGAGAGTGAATGAGCAAAAGAGTAACGGTTCCAGAGATTATGGCCGCGAAGGGCAAGCGCAGGTTGTCCGAGCTGACCGCGTACGACTACCCCACCGCTCTGTGGGCGGATAAGAGTGGAGTCGATATGCTGCTTGTCGGCGATTCGCTTGCCATGGTCGTTCTTGGCCAGGAGGACACGCTCTCGGTCGGAATGACGGAGATGCTTCACCACACGCTTGCAGTCAGCCGCGGGGCAAAGCGTGCGATGATCATTGGAGATATGCCCTTCATGTCCTACCAGGCAAGCGTGGAGCAGGCGCTCATCAATGCCGGGCGCTTCATGAAAGAGGCCAGGGCAAACGCGGTCAAGCTGGAAGGCGGCGCAAGGGTGGTCCCCCAGGTGAAGGCGATGGTCGAAGCGGGTATTCCCGTGCAGGGGCATCTTGGCCTCACTCCCCAGAGCGCTGCCCAGTTCGGGGGCTTCAAGGTGCAGGGTAAAACAGCCGAAGCGGCCAAGGTCCTGATCGACGACGCCCGGGCACTGGCAGATGCAGGATGCTTCAGCATCGTTCTCGAGGCGATTCCTTCCTCGATCGCCGAAATGATCACCGAGGCCGTTCCGGTGCCGACCATAGGAATCGGGGCGGGACCTTCCTGTGACGGGCAGGTGCTTGTTGTCCATGACGTCCTCGGTCTTTTCGACCGCTTTACACCACGATTCGTGAAGCAGTATGCCAGGCTGGGCGACACTATCATTGAAGCGTTGACCCGTTACAGGGAAGAAGTGGAGCAGGGTATCTTTCCAGGACCCGAGCACGGATTCATGATCGATGAGCAGGAAGTCAGGAAACTGGACAAGAAATCCTGAGAACACACCTTTATCGATAGGTTGCGAATCATTCCAGTGCAATGGACAAGGGTGGGCACAGTTTTTCGTGCCCACCGTATTCAAAGAGCTCCTTTTTTCAATCTGGATACTGCATGTCATAAAATACTGCAATTTCCTCCCTCGAATTACCCAGTACACCTGATTTATGTTTCACATACCTTTCGCTATCTTAGGAGCCAGTTGTCATGCCTCATAACCCCATCAGTCTCCTCTTTGCGTTCCTCTTTTGAAAGCCGGGATCCCCCCTCCCGGCTTTCTTTTCTTTTGTTGGCATTCCTCGTGATGATGATTAAAGATGCAAGGTAATCTGCTCCGGCAGTATTTGAATATACTGCGGCTTAGGCTGGGCGAGTTTACACCTAATCGGAATTTTCACCCCGCTTTATCGATTCGGAAGGACAAGCCATGAGGTTCATCCTAGCTGTCATCTTTATTCTGGTTCTTGCGGCATTGAGCGCCGCCGGTTTCATCTGGTATGGATATTTCAATATCTCGGCGCTGGTCCCGCACTGGGACGCCACCACCTCGATCATCGAGGTGGTACGCGACAGGTCAATTCTTGTGAACAGCAGGGATGTCAAGATGCCCTCATTGCAGGAGCCCGGGTTGATGCCGAAAGGGGCTTCCGAATACCACCACATGTGCAGATTCTGCCACGGGGGACCGGGAGTCTCTGCCGAGGCGTTCGCCCAGGGACTTTATCCCGCGGCGGCCGACCTTCTCTCAGGTCATGTGCAGAAGGAATGGAACGACAGTCATCTGTTCTGGATAATTGAAAACGGGCTCAAAATGACCGGGATGCCCGGCTTCGGCACTACCCACGAACCCGGGGAGATAGCATCCATTGTCGTTTTCCTTAGACGCCTGCCCGGCATGTCTCCGGAGGAATACAAGACACTTACAGGAGGACCTGACGCGGCGGCAGAACACGATCACGGGCATGCTCCCCATGCACATGGCCAGTAGTGCATCGAGGGCGGCTTCAAGGGCAATGATCGCGCATGCTCCCCATGCACATGGCCAGTAGATCCATGTTAGAGCAAATGCACCTTTAGCAGCCGGGTTCCAGTTCGAGAATAAGCTCCCCCATATCATTGTCGGGTTCGGCTTCTTCTTTTCCTATCGAATTGAGGGCCTGGTCAAGATCATCTCTCAGGTCTTCAAAATCCTCACATCCCACCGAAAAGCGCACCAACTCGTCAAGAATGCCGGCTTCCTCTCTTTGAGCTCGTGGGATGGAGGCATGGGTCATCGATGCCGGGTGTTCGATGAGCGACTCGACTCCCCCCAGAGAGACGGCAAGGGTGATCAGCCGCACGCCGTTCATGACGGTTATTCCTCCCTGCAGGCCATTTTTTACTCCAAAGGAAATCATCGAGCCGAATCCGTCCATCTGCTTTTTTGCTATTTCGTGCTGGGGGTGGTCCGCGAGGCCGGGATAGCTTACCCAGAGGACCTTTTCATGCGATTTGAGGAACTCGGCGAGCTTCATCGCGTTTTCCTGAGCCTTTTCCACCCGTAGCGGCAGAGTACGCGAGCCGCGCAGAATTAGCCAGGCCTGGTGCGGATCCATAGTGCCGCCGAACATGCTGATAATTTTCTTCAGCCTCCTGTAGTGATCTTCTGTCCGGGCAACGGTCATTCCTCCAACGACATCGCTGTGACCGTTGATGAATTTCGTCAGGCTGTTGATCACGATATCGGCGCCCAACTCCAGCGGTCTTTGCAGGTAAGGGCTTGCAAAGGTGTTATCCACCACCAGCAGCGCGCCGTGCCTGCGGGCGATTTCCGCCGTGCCGCGCAAATCGGTTATCCTCATACTCGGGTTCATCGGCGTCTCGATGAAGATCAGCCGCGTCTCCTGTCGCATGGCGTTCTCAATATTGGACAAAATGGTGCTAGCCACGAAAGTGGATTCCACCCCGAACCTGGCCAGTTCGCTCTCCAGGATTACCCGCGAGGGACCGTAGAGACAATTCGTTGCAACGACGTGGTCTCCCCGTCCGAGAAATGCAATAAATACCGCGCTGACCGCGGCCATGCCGGTGGAAGCGGCCACGCCTCCAAAACCGTTTTCCAGGGCCGCCATGTTCTCTTCCAGTGCATGCACCGTCGGATTACCCAGGCGGCTGTAGATGTATCCGGACTGCTCTCCGGCGAACCGCGCCGCCCCGTCGGCAGCGCTCGGGAAAGCAAAGGTGGAGCTTTGGAATATCGGAACGGAGATCTCGCCATAGATGCTATGTTCAAGGCCTCCCGCGTGAATGGCTTTAGTCGCTTTTCGCATGCTCAAAGGCTTTTTCAGATCGGCTTTCATTGAAGACTCCCTGGACGACCGGATTCGTCTCCGCAGACGTCCCTTATTAGAGGAGGAATAGTTGCTCTATGTATAGACAACATATGATGGAGTTAAGGCCTTCGGCAATGATGTCAATATTGGATGCTATAGACACCGGCGCCATGCCGGTTATACTGACTCTGGTGATTGAGAACATTGGTCTTGTGAGGGATGCGGGTGATAGTGAGCGCAAGCCGCCGGACGGATATTCCGGCTTTCTATTCGAAATGGTTCATCAATCGGGTGCGCCGGGGCTGGTGCCTTGTGCCCAATCCTTTTAACCGGCAACAGGTATCGACGGTCTCTCTCTCCGCCTCGGAAGTGGATGCCTTCGTATTCTGGACTCGAAACCCCGGGCCCCTGATGCGCCATCTTGACGAGTTGGACGACCTTGGCTACCGCTACTACTTTCTCATCACGCTTATCGGTTACCCGCAACGGCTGGACCCCGACGCTCCTTCACTTCGCAACGCCCTGGCCACCTTCCGGAACCTCTCCGCGCGCATCGGGCCGGACAGGGTTATCTGGCGCTACGATCCAATCCTTCTCAGCTCTCTGACCGACCGTACGTTCCACGAGAAGAACTTCGCCCTGATTGCACGGGCGCTCAAAGGCTGCTCCGAGCGATGCATCATCAGCTTCATGAAACCTTATCGGAAAGTGCGGGCGCGCATGGAGGCCGCGGCGCCCGGAAGTTCTCAGCCCATAGATCCCACAAGCATCGAAGTGAAAGAACTCCTGGAATTCATCTCGGGCACGGCGCGTGAAAATGACCTGGAGGTTTTCTCCTGTGCGGGCGAAACGGACTTTTCAGCCCTGGGCATCGCATCTTCGAGATGCATCGATGGCGAACTCATGGCCCGCCTCTTCAACATAGAGATAACAGCCCCGAAGGACTCCTGCCAGAGAAAGGAATGCGGCTGCACGGCAAGCAGGGACATCGGCGCCTACGATACCTGCCTTTTCGGCTGCAGCTATTGCTATGCCACTTCGAGTCTCAGCCGGGCAAGGGCAAACTACGCCCGGCACGACCCGGATTCTCCCTCGTTGATCTGAGTGAGACGGCATGCTGGAAGACAGTGTCTCATCAAATAGCCCTTTGCAGGCGTTTGGTTTTCCATTCACATGGGTAGCCATTTCTGCTATGGTCAAAGGATTCACGACCTCGCAGCCGTCCGGGGGCGATTTCCCTTAGTACAGCTCCACTTAATAAAGTTACCGGGAATCATTTTGTCCTGTCATTAACCGGCGGCGCTTCTGAGCCTGAATCCAGCGAGGCCGCCGGTTTTCGGCCTGTTTGAACGAGACTCTGACTTTGAAGTCAGATAAGAGCCGGGCCGCCAGGTTCTTAATGTAAAACGTCATACCAGCCAATGAGGAGTGATCCGCGCAATGAAAAACGATGGGTTCCCCTATGAAAAGGTACGGTCGATCCAGGTAAGCAAGAATAAACCGATTTCCCAGCTTATCGCTGAAATGTCCCATACCGGCTTCCAGGGACGAAAACTCGCGGAAGTTTGCGACACGTTCGAGGAGATGATTGGAGAGGAGCGCCTGACGATCATGATGGGCTATGCCGGGTCTCTCTCGGTTGCCGGCCAGTGGTCGATAATCAGTTGGCTAATAGAGAAGCGCTACATAGACCTTTTGGTTGCGACGGGCGCTAATCTGACCGAGGATATCGTCGAAGGAATGGGCCGCAGCTATTATAAGGGAACACACAATGCCGATGATGAAAACTTGTGCTGCACCGGTTTCAATCGGTACTACGATCTGTACGGCAAAGAAAAAGACTACATGGACATGATCAAGTTGATCACAGAATTCATATTAACTCTTGATGAGAGCTATAAATACTCCTCCAGAGAATTTCTCTATCTGCTCGGGACATGGCTGGAACGGCGCGGCGTAAAGGGCATCCTGGTTTCCGCGTCCGCCGCGAAAACACCCGTTTTCTGCCCCGGCATCGCCGACAGCGCGGTCGGGGATGCTGCACTGCTGGCAAAAAGCGAGGGCTTTTCGCTGACGATTGACGCCATCAAAGACTATATAGAATTCATGGAACTGGCGGAAAGTGTTGTAGATACCGGCGTCTTCTATATTGGCGGGGGAGTCCCGAAGGATTTCGTTCAGCTCTTTGCCGTTTCCGCGGACCTTCTCTATCCCGGGAAAAAGATACCCAATCGCTTTCAGCCGGTTATGCGCGAGGGGACGGACGAAACCTACTACCCGCACAAGTATGCAATCCAGATTACAACCGATTCCCCCCAGTGGGGAGGGCTCTCCGGCTGCACATTCGAGGAAGCTGTCTCCTGGGGTAAGGAAATGAAGGCCGGAAGAACCGCCCAGTGTTACTGCGACGCAACAATAGCCTTGCCGCTTCTAGCTCATTTCATTGCCGAGCGTGTCGACAGCGAGCGGAAAGGAACGGATTTCTCACAACTTTTCAGGTAAACCCAATTTTATCGCCTCTTATTGAGCAATACTCTCCGGATTACTAGCTTCTGATAACCAATCCAGTATTGCGTACCTTTTAACGGGGAGGCAACGCAAAAGGGCTTTCCGGTTTCATAAGGATCATGAATGAAGAAAAGTGACCTTTTAGTTCAGCCAATATAACACATCGATATGACCTCCTTTGACTCGGTGGGACTTATCGAAGCCATGTCGAAAATGTCCTTCAGCGCCAGGGATCTCGCACGGGCCTGCGAACTTTTCGATACAATGCTGAGAGATGACTCGTGCACCGTGGTTCTGGCGCTTGCCGGCAGCACAAGCGCCGGCGGGTGTATGAACGTCTATGCGGACATGATCCGCTACAACATGATAGACGTCGTAGTCGCCACAGGCGCCGGCATTGTGGACATGGACTTCTTTGAGGCTCTCGGATTCAGACATTATGCCGGGTCGACCAAAGTAGACGACTCAATCCTGGGTGAACTCAGAATTGACCGCATCTACGATACATTTATAGATGAGGAGCAACTCAAGCAATGTGATTCGACAGTGAGGGACATTGCCGCTTCGCTTCCGCCCGGTGTTTATTCCTCGCGGGAATTCATCCGGGAAATGGGCAAGTACCTTGCGGCCAACGCAAAGAAGAGAGGCTCACTCGTTGAGCTGGCATACGAGCATAAGCTCCCTGTTTTCTGCCCGGCCTTTTCGGACAGCAGCGCCGGTCTGGGATTGGCGGCACACCAGGCAGCCAGCCCCGGAAGACATGTCTCCATTGACTCAGTCAAGGATTTTCGAGAACTAACCCACCTGAAAATCAACTCTCAAGACACCGGCCTTCTGATCATCGGAGGCGGGGCGCCGAAGAATTTCATACAGGATGTGGTCATCTGCGCGGAAGTGATGGGAGTGGAGGTTTCGATGCACAAGTACGCCGTTCAGATTACGGTTGCGGACGTGAGGGACGGCGCGTGTTCCAGTTCCACCTTGAAGGAGGCCCGGTCCTGGGGCAAGGTGGATTCCGGAAACGAGCAGATGGTTTTTTGCGAAGGCACAATAGCGGTTCCCCTGCTCGCAAGTTATGCCTTTAACAAGGGGGGCTGGAAGAATCGGCGCAGGCGCAATATGGCCGATTTATTCGACTCATGATTCCCGGCCGCCGCTATTTT
This sequence comes from uncultured Syntrophobacter sp., assembly GCA_964539645.1. Classification (GTDB taxonomy): domain Bacteria; phylum Desulfobacterota; class Syntrophobacteria; order Syntrophobacterales; family Syntrophobacteraceae; genus SbD1. The sequence continues at coordinate 15,230 of CAZIJV010000020.1, read as the reverse complement.
GCCCTCTCATATTGAGCAACCTGTGCGGGATAACTAGCTTCTGGTAGGGAAGACGTGAGCGACTGCGGGACTCAAGACCCGCAGGGCATTGTTATATCGAAAACTAAACCAGGAGCCGCGGATGGATTTTCGGATACCGGACGAATTTGTCAAAAACCTCGAGAATTACAAACAATTCCTGGCCGAACGGATCTCCCCCGATCTCGGCAGATGGTATTCCGAAAAGGAGATCCCCCGCAGTTTCTTCCATGACCTCGGGTCCCGGAACTGGCTCGGGTACGAGGCAAAAGGGGAGGAATACCGGGAGCAGCCGGCTTTAAAGCAGGCGCTTCTCCAGGAACAGCTCGGAATCGTCTCCCCGGGACTCGGTGTCGCCGTGCTGGTTCACATCTCATTGGGAACTATAGGAATAAGGCTCTTTGGAAACGTCGAGCAGAAGAAAGCCTATATCCCCCCGGCCTCCCGCGGCGATTTGCTGATCTGCCTGGGCAATACGGAGCGGACAGCCGGAAGCGACGTTGCCGCGATAGCCGCCACAGCGCAAAAAGTAGATGGCGGCTGGGTGCTCAACGGGACAAAGTCTTTTGTGACCAACGGCTACATCAGCGATATGGCGCTCATTACGGCGGTTTCGGATCCGGATGCGCAGCGCAACAGCCGCATTTCCATGTTCCTCGTGGATCTGTCGGCGGAGGGGATTACCCGAACCAGGCTTAACAAGGATGTCTGGATTCCTTCCGACCTCACGCGCATTCAGTTGAAAAATGTGTTCGTACCGGACGATAACCTCATCGGCGCCCGTGGGCGCGGCCTGCAGCAGGTACTGGAGATATTCACCAACAGCCGTGTCACCATCAGCGCGCTCACTCTGGGCACTGCTGCCGGGGCTTTTCGGAGCGGGATCGAACATGCGAAGAAAAGAACGATTTTCGGCACGAAGCTGATCGATTACCAAGCCAAATCATTTGAGGCGGCGGAATTCTACAGCAGGATGGAAGCCGCCCGCATGGCGCTCTGGAAGACCTGCTGGGAAAAAGATGAGGGTTTGGATTTCAGGCTCGGAGCTTCGATAGCCAAGTACCTTGCCGTGGACCTGGCGCGAGAGGTCGGGGTGTGGGCCGCGGATCTTTTCGGGGGCGCCTCGGTGATGATCGAACACCCCATTCACAAGTACCCGCTTGACGCCTGGGCCTCCTCGCTGGGAGAAGGCACCCAGGACGTGCAAAAGCTTATCATTTTCAGGGAAATGATGAAACGCGACGGGTTCAGTTCGTGATTTTGAAACCCAGGTCCTCGATCATTTGTATGTCCTGCCGCGGTTCGCGCCCCGCCACCGTCAGCAGGTCTCCGATCATCAGCCCGGTTGCGCCGGCATAGAAAAGCATGGACTGCAGGTCCCGCAGGTGAATACGCCCGGCGCAAACCTTGATTTCCGATTTCGGATTCATCATCCTGAACATGGCGACCGCGCGAATCATGTCCAGCGGCTTGATAGTTTCCAGATCCTCGAGCCGTGTGCCCGGTATCGGGATCAAAAAGTTGAGCGGAATCGAATCGACTTCCTCCCTGGCCAGTATTTCAGCGAACTCCACCCTCTGCTCCAGGCTCTCGCCCATTCCGAGTATTCCACCGGAACATATTTCAAGCCCGGCTTCCTTTACGGCCCGAAGCGTCTCTATACGTGCAGAGTAAGAATGAGTCGTACATATCTGCGGGAAAAAACTCTCCGAGCTCTCCAGGTTATGGTGAAAGCGCGTAAAACCCGCGCGTTTCAGCTCCAGCAACTGTTCTTTGCCGAGACATCCCAAAGAGGCGCACCAGTTGAGCTGAGGCAGCCGCATCCGCCTCGCGGCTTCACAAACAGCCTCGATGTCCGTTTCCTTCAGGACCTTTCCGCTGGTTACCACGCCAAAATGGCTCACAGGATATTCCGCGGCGCGCAAGTAAGCTGCTTTGATCTCCTCGGGTTCCGACATTGCCGCGATTTGAGCATGTGTTTTGTGATGCGCCGACTGCGCGCAGAAGGCGCAATCCTCGCTGCACGCTCCGCTCTTGGCGTTCATTATCGAACACATGAGCAGACCGTCTCCAAAGTACCTTCGCCTGAGAAGGGTTGCACACGCCAGTATCTCCGGAATCTGCCCCGGTTCGCACTGGAGCGCTTCAAGGGCGATATCCGCGGGGACGCTGTTCCCTCTTTCGGCAGCGCTCCGCATCTCTCTCATGCTCTTTTCAGTCATTTTTTCTCCAAACTTTATGCGCCATAAGGAATAACAGGTGTGGAGTTATCGTCAACCGTCAAAACACCTGATGGTTAACGATAGCAGAAAACAATGAGCAGATCACGAAAAATAAATAATCACTCGCCTCTATGCCCCAACTACGGGACAGGCTCATCTTTTCTTGAATCACCCGGGCGCCGGATCGATCAGAGTTTGTTGAAAAAACGTTTGGGCTAATGTAGAAAGCCTGTTGGTACAGGTGGCCTGTATCCTTTATGGTTGTGGGTTGGATTAAACGGCTTTTGACTTTTGGGAAGGGAAAAATGAAGATAAGGAATCGGGTATTTTGCTTCGGATTGATGGTACTTAGTGCTTTGCTGCTTGTCTCCACCGCGCACGCCGACCTCTATTGGGAAAATGAAAACGTTTCAACCGGAGTGCCCCATCAGCAAAACGGGACCACGCTTCAGAAAAACTACTTTACGGCCAATGCATCCCGGATCGAAATGGGAGACGGGAAGGTTATCATTTCCGACTACAAATCCATGAACATCTATAACCTGGATACAAAGGCCAAAGCCTACTCCGTGGTCAACATGAACGAATTCGGGATGCCGAAGATGTCCGGCCCCGAACGGGAGCAAATGGGCAAGATGATGGGTAGCATGATGGCGATCCAGGTCACCCCCACCAATGAAACGAAAACCATTGCCGGCTACAAGTGCCGCAAGACCAACATGTCTATGGCGATGGTCCAGGGTGAATACTGGGTGTCAAAGGAGGTAAAAGGCTATGAGGAGCTGCTTGCAATAGGGGCCAAACTGGCCGCGATTATGGATAAGAACCCGATGCTCCGCCAGATGAACGTAGCGGGAATGATCGAGAAGCTGGACGGGTTTCCCGTTCAGACGACCAACAAGGTCATGGGCGGAACGATTGTCAGCACACTGAAAAAGGTGGAGCAGAAATCACTCGACCCTTCCCTTTTTGTTGTGCCGAAAGACTATGCCCAAAAGAACTGAGAAATACGCTATTGGAAAGAGCATAAAAGGGATTTAAGGTTGCGGCGGCTGATTTCTTTCCTCTGATCGCCGTCCGGGAACCATTCCTCTCCATCATATTCTTCCAGGTCCTGCGTGCTGAATCCGGCAATGTAGGTCCACGCGCAGGTCCGTGATCCATCCTGAAGGCGGGCGCCGACCAGCACCCTCAGGTAGGTTGAGCGCCCCTCCGGATGGAATTCTTCGAGTTCATCCAGAAGCGGAAGCCTTCTCTCCGCGTCGCCGAAAGTGAGCAGATCGCCATGGACGGCGCGCCAGGCGCCCTTCGGCGCTTTTTCCAGCCCTTCATCCCCGCTTCTCAGAACCGACTCACATTTCTCCTGTGTCTCAAGATCGGTGAGAATACTTGCTGAACCCTCTGCAAGCACGTCCGTTTCGGGGATACATATGACGGGAACTACGGGCGCCAGCTTGAAGAGCCTGCCGCGAACCGTGGCGGACCGCGCATCCAGAAGTCCGCCGCCGCAGTACCGCTCGTGATTGGAGAATCCCCTCTTGAGCGTTCCGTATACAAAAACTCTGAGTTCCGGAGGCATTTCAACTCCAGGACCGGTGTTGCCGATGGACAATGCAATTCCACGCGGGTAAAAGGGAGAGGTGACAAGGCTCGGTGATGAGCGGCGCAAACAGAAAAGGGCGCCCGAAGGCGCCCCGATTACTTCGATGAAGCCCGTCTGCCCGGCCGCTTATTGTACCTTCGGGGAGGTCTTGGCTGCAAAAAGTCCACTCGGATATACTCATGTTTGTTCACGAAGGAAACGAATACCCGATCTATATTGAGTTCTTTCTGCACCACGGCCCTTATCAGCGCGGGGTCGGAATATTTGCTTATACCATGCTTGCTGTAATCATCGGTTTTAATGTAAAGGGACATCGGGCAACCTCTCCGCTGAGTTCTCAGGGCTCCGGCTCTTTTCCGAAAGATGCCGGATCATTCAAAACCAAGAGGTCAAAAGCTTTGCAGGGCTTTCGGCTTCGCGGCTTTTCCCTTGATTTTATATTAACACGTTCCACGGCTTTGTCAAAAACGGTATTCCAGCCGCCAACCGCAAAATTATACATTATATCGAAGGTGGTTGTCAGCATTTTGCATAAGGAAAAATGGAGTTCGCGCAAAATATGAATAACAAGCTCAAGGGCCTGGTGGAAAGGATTACCTTTACCAGCGAAGAAGATGGTTATAGCGTAATAAAGGTTCGTGTTCCGGGACAAAAAGACCTGGTCACCGCAGTGGGTAATTTCATTTCCCTGACCCCCGGAGAGACGCTTGTGATGGAAGGGGTATGGAGCAATCACGCTCGGTTCGGTCAGCAGTTCCGGGTCGAACGCTACGAGACCGCCGCTCCATCCACCGTACTCGGTATCGAAAAATATCTCGGCTCCGGCCTCATACGGGGAGTAGGTCCGAAAATGGCCGAGCGCATCGTGAAACTCTTCGCCGAACGTACACTCGATGTTATAGACAATGAACCCGCCCGGCTGCGGGAAGTGCAGGGGATCGGCGCCTACCGGGTCGCCCAGATAAAAAAGGCCTGGGAGGAACAGAAGGAAATACGGAACCTGATGGTGTTCCTGCGCTCCAACGGCGCCGGCGCGGCGCATGCGGTCCGGATATTCAAACAATACGGCAGCCAATCCGTTAAGGTCATCCAGGAAAATCCTTACCGCCTGGCTATGGAAATCCTCGGAATCGGTTTCCTGACTGCCGACAGGCTCGCCCAAAACCTGGGTTTCCAGCATGATTCTCCTCTCAGGGCGGAAGCAGGCATCCTGTACGTTCTCAATGAGGCTGCCGAGGAGGGGCATGTCTGCCTGCCTCTTTCAGTGTTGATCGAGCGAAGCGTCAAGACTCTCCAGATCGAGCCGGGCATCCTGGAGCAGGCCGTGTTGGGCATGGTGGCCGATACCCGGATCAGGGAGGAAAATCTCGGCCCTGCCGCCGCCAAGGCGTTCGGCGACAGCCGCGCAATTTATCCCCGAGCATTCCATGCCGCTGAGACCGGCGCCGCGAAGCGCCTATCCCTTATCCAGCAATACAGGAGCTTCAGGGGCAAGGTCGATCCGGACAAAGCTGTCGAATGGCTTCGAGGACGTCTGCCCTTCTCCCTGGCGCCTCTCCAGGAAGAAGCGGTCAAGCAGGCGCTGACCCGAAAAGTCATCGTGATCACCGGAGGCCCCGGGACGGGGAAGACCACTCTCATCCTGGCGATTCTGACGGTCTATGAGAGGATGGGCGCACGGGTCTGCCTGGGCGCCCCCACCGGGCGCGCGGCGAAGAGGCTCTCGGAGGCAACCGGTCATGCGGCGGCCACAATTCACCGGCTACTCGAGTTCAGTCCCCAGGCGGGCGGGTTCCAGCGAAACGAACAAAAACCGCTTTCCGCCGATCTCGTAATCATTGATGAAACCTCCATGATGGATACCATCATTGCTCATCATCTGCTGAAGGCGGCGCCTCCCCACGCGGCCCTCATCCTGGTGGGAGACTCCGACCAGCTCCCCTCGGTGGGACCGGGAAACGTACTGGGTGACATAATAGAGTCAGGCAGGTTCCCGGTCATCAGGTTGACCGAGATTTTCAGACAGGCCGGCCAGAGTCGCATCATCACCAATGCCCACCGTATCAGGATGGGCAGTTTTCCGGACCTGAAGACGGAGAGCGGGCAGAACCCGGACTTCTATTTCATCGGCAGGGAAGACCCGGAAGAGGCGGTGAAGACCATCGTGCAGCTTTGTACCAGGAGAATCCCGCAACGCTTCGGTTTCGATCCGATCGAAGAGGTGCAGGTTCTCAGTCCTATGCACAAGGGAACAATAGGCGCACAAAACCTCAATTTCGCCCTGCAGAATGCTCTCAATCCCTCCGGGATAACACTCGAAAAAACGGGACGGATTTTCCGCGTAAAAGATAAGGTGATGCAGATCAGGAATAACTACGATAAGGATGTCTTCAACGGCGACATAGGCCGCATCAGGCGCATCGATCATGAAGCGCAGGAAGTTCAGATCGATTTTGACGGGCGGGTAGCAAAGTATGATTTCGGCGAACTGGATGAACTTGTTCTTGCTTACGCGATAAGCATTCACAAATCGCAGGGGAGCGAATATCCGGCAGTCGTCTTTCCCCTGCTCACCCAACACTATATGATGCTCCAACGAAATCTGCTCTACACGGCGGTAACCCGCGCCAGAAAACTGGTCGTCATTGTCGGGTCAATGAAGGCTCTCGCCATAGCGATCAAAAACAACCGCACCCAGTCACGGTTTACCCTGCTCAAGGAGCGGCTTTCGGGGGAGTTGTAGAGGACCTTGAAGACACCTCTTTCGACCTGAGGCCTCCTCGCCTTCCTGACCATTCAGCCGGGAGCGAAGGCCGCGCAGTAGGGGAACGGCGCCCCGGCCTCTCATAACCGGAAAAAGTCTCATGCCTTGGAAGGGTTGCGCCGATTCCTGAGCTATGTCCATTCATGAATGCTGATTCTCTGAACTCACGGCTGTCTATCGAGGATTGGGTCCAATGTTTTATCATTTCAAATCTCCTGTTTCGAGAACTCCTCTCATTCTCTGTTTACTCCTTGGGGCAGGATGCATAGGCAACTACCTCAGTATTCCTCTTTTCTTCGGCGCCAACTTCGTTTTTGGAAGCGTTGCAGCGTGGATCGTCCTGCACCTCTACGGAACATGGTGGTCGGTGGCGGCCGCGGCCATGGCGGGAGCTGTCACCTGGCATCTCTGGGGCCACCCGTGCGCCATGATCATATTTACCCTGGAGGCTCTGTGCGTAGGGCTGTGCAGGCGTTATCCGCGCAGGGACAGCCTGCTGATCCTGGATGGAGTGTTCTGGCTGGTTGCCGGGTTTCCGCTTGCCGGGATACTCTATCACTGGTACCTGGATTTCAGTTGGACCCTCACCACCGCGGTATGGTTGAAGCAATTCATAAATGGTGTATTCAATGCGCTGATCGCCAATCTGATCATTATCTACCTGTCCACCCAGAGATTCTCCGGACACTCCGAGAACCGAAGGGTCCCCTCCATCCGGACGATTTCGTTCATGCTGCTCCTGACTATGGTCCTTCTGCCGACGATCCTGGTTTTTATTCAGACCAACCTTGCGGAGCGAAAGCGGTTTGAAGAACAGATGGCCAACGATCTTAAAGATGTCTCAAGGGAAGTGAATGAGCATCTGCGCCTTTGGCACGGCTACCATCTCAACGGTCTGGTCCGGATTGCCGCTACAGCGGATTCCGATCTGGCCGACCTTCCGCAACTGGAGCGCAGCGCCGATCTGGCGAGGAAAATTTTGCCTGATTTTCAGCGCATCATCGTATTTAACTCCGGCGGAAGAGCGATCGTCGTGAGCCCTGCGTTCGAGGGGGGCGACGAAGCAAAAACAGGCCTTGATTCGTCGGAGAGGGATTATTTCCAGACTGTGTTAAAAACCGGCCGCCCGGTGCTCTCGAATGTTTTCATCAGTCTTGGGACCGGTGCTCCTGTTGCTCTCATGGCAGTTCCCATAGTCGTGGATGGGCAATTTCAGGGTATCGTCGCCGGGGCGCTCAACCTGGAGAAGATACGAAAGCGCCTGGACCCCCTGGGAAAAGGACGGGCAGTTAATCTCTCGCTCTTCGACTCCAGGGGTGAAGTAATCGCGAGTACTCTTCCGGAAGGGGTCGCCTCCGCCCGTCGCTCGACTGAGCATGTCTCCATCGATCCCCCGGTCCGGCAGAGATTTCCCGAAGGCCATGCCGCCTCGCTGCTCAAGTGGCAGGGGTCTTCCTATGTCCTGGAAACCCCCGTTTCCGGAGAGATCCCCTGGACCCTCATGATCGAGGCGCCCGCGGCGCCCTACCAACAGCAGATAATCGGCATGCACATGCGAAACCTGCTGGTCATGGCCGGACTGATGCTCCTGGCGCTTCCCCTCGCCCATCTTTTCAGCAAGTACCTGGCCCATCCTTTGAACAGCCTGGCCGAGTTGACTACCAACCTGCCGGAGAGGCTCCTGGACGACCAGGAGATAAAATGGTCCGGAGGGGCTGTAAGGGAGATCCAGTCTCTCATGGTCAACTTCAAAGCCATGGCCCAAGCGCTTGCGAAGAACTTCAAAGTCTTGAGGGAGCGCAGCGAGGAGTTGCAGCACACGAGCGACGCTCTCTGGACATTTGTTGAAGCCTGTCCCCTTGCGATTGTCACCGTGGGCATGGACGGGCGAATCAGAATATGGAACTCAGCCGCCGAACGGATTTTCGGCTGGAGCGCCTCAGAAGTAATCGGCGGCCCAGTCCCCTTTCTGTACGCAGGAGAAGATCAGGTTTTTCCGAGCAACATTGATGAGGAATTGAAGGATGAAATACATTCCGACCTTCATTTTCGCCGCATGCGAAAAGACGGCTCCCAGATCGATGTGGCGCTGTGGACAGCTCCGATGCGGGATTCCCGGGACAGGATGATCAGCACTCTGGGCATTTTCGCCGACGTCACTGCGCGCAAAAAGGACATGCAGGCACTTCGCGAAAGCGAGGAGAAATTCCGCAAGATCTTTGAAGAAGGTCCCCTCGGCATGGCGATAATCTCTCCGGACAACCGCATCGTACGAGTCAACAACAGATTGTGCCGGATGCTGGGGTATGAGGAAGGGGAACTCAAGGCGCTCAGAGTCTCCGACATCACTCACGAGCAGGACCTGTTCGAGGATTCCCACCTTGCGGAGCGGGCCTACCTCGGCGAGATTCCGTACTACAGGGTTGAAAAATGCTACATAACGAAGAATCGAGAGACCCTGCGGGCGCATGTGACCGGAACGTTCATCCGGGACGGCAACGGGACTCCGCTCTACGGATTGAAGATGATCGAAGATATCACCGACAGGAAAAAGGCGGAGGAAGAACTCCGGCAATCCGAACAGCGCTTCAAAGGACTGTTCGAGTGCGCGCCGGACCCCTATTACCTGTTGGACCTCAATGGAAAACTCACTGACTGCAACAAGGCGGCCACGGATATTCTCGGCTGTTCACGGGATGAGTTGATCGGCAGGAGTATCTATGAGCTGAACCTGTTTTCATCCAAAGATCTCGAGGCCGCCGTGAGTGTACTGGATAGAAGCAGGTTCGATTACCCGTCTCTGCCTGAGGAATTTACCCTGAACCTGGGAGACGATAGACAGGTCTCCCTGGAGGTCAGGAGCTTTCCGACCATTATCGGAGGGCAAACCATGGTCCTCGGCATCGCACGGGACATAACCGAACGCAAGCGCATGGAGGAGGAGCGAAAGCAAATAGAGGCCCAGTTGCACCATTCCCAGAAGATGGAGGCCATAGGCACCCTGGCTGGTGGAATAGCCCATGATTTCAATAATATCCTTTCCGCAATCATAGGCTACTCGGACCTGGCTCTCTGTGAGATGTCCAAAGAGAGCCAGCCGCACTACTACGTGGAGCAGGTGCTCAAATCGGGCTTTCGCGCCAAGGATCTCGTCAAACAGATCCTGGAGTTCAGCCGCCAGGGAAACCTGGAAAAGAAACCTTTGAAGCTGTGCAGCATTGTCAACGAAACGGTAAAACTCCTCAAGGCCACCATTCCATCGAGCATCGATATCGTTGTGAACCTCTCGGCCGAATACGACTGGATTCTTGCCGACGCGACCCAGATGCACCAGGTTTTGATGAACCTTTGTACAAACGCCTGGCAGGCCATGCGTGAAGGTGTCGGAACCCTGCGTGTCAACCTGGAGGAGATATGTGTCGATTCGTCAATGCGCAACATCCATCCCGAACTCAGGGAGGGACTCCATCTGAAGCTGGAGATCAGCGACACCGGCCACGGGATGTCTCCCGAGGTTATGGGCCGAATATTCGAGCCCTATTTTACGACAAAGGGAATCGGTGAGGGAACCGGCCTGGGGCTAGCCGTCGTTCAGGGAATTGTGAAGGATCATGAAGGGGCGATCAGCGTCGAGAGCAGACCGGAAAAAGGCACGACCTTCGGCATCTTCCTCCCGCAGTTCGACCGGGGCGAAGAGGAGAAGAAAGAGATGGTTCAACAGCCCCTGGCGGGAGATGAAACCATTCTCTACGTGGACGACGAACCGGCCCTTACGGACATAGGGAAGATGATGCTGGAGCAACTGGGCTACAGAGTGACCACCAGGTGCAGCAGTATCGAAGCACTCGAGGCCTTCCGAGCCCAGCCCGACAAATTCGATGTGGTGGTTACCGACCTGGCCATGCCGCAGTTGAGAGGCACCGATCTCGCACAGGAGATCATCAGGATTCGCCCGGGCATGCCCGTGATTCTGTGCACCGGGTTCAGCCAGCGCATTGATCTGGACAAGGCAAAATCCGCAGGCGTTCATGAAGTTGTCCTCAAACCCGCTACGGCTACGGAACTTGCCGCAGCTATCCGCAGGGTAGTCGGCGCGGCGCGCAGACCGGCGGCATTCTGAAGTACCGATCCACGCAATAAGTGATCATTGCGCCCACAACCAAACTACCCCCTTCTATGGCTGATCCTGTCTAGAATTCCGCTTCGGCCTTCTTTTTCCCTGCCCCGGCAGCTTTCTTGAATACTGACGGCATTTTCCCGGCAGCGACGAGGGCCCGCGAACTGCCTGCATCATGCTGGATCGAAGACGGCGCTCTATCCGCGCCATTTTCCCGGGCCGAGGTACCTGCCAGAGCGGCCAGTTCGGCGACAAAGTCTCTCATATTCGCAGCCTGTACTTTCAGCTCCTCGGCTGAGGAAGCGGATTCCTCCGCATTTCCCGCGTTCTGCTGGACCACTTTGTCCATCCCTGAAATCGCCTTGCTGATCTGCTCTATCCCCTGCGCCTGCTCCCGCGAAGCCGCCGCTATTTCTCCTATAAGCTCTCCCATCTTGCCGCTGCTCGAAGAGACCTGGGAGAATTCCTCGTTGGTCTTCTCCACCAGTTCGGCGCCCTCCTTGATTTTGTTGACCGTACCTTCGATCAGACCCGCCGTGTTTTTCGCAGCCTCGGCGGCCCGCATGGCAAGGTTTCTGACTTCATCGGCGACCACGGCGAACCCGGCCCCTGCTTCTCCGGCCCTGGCGGCCTCAACCGCTGCGTTCAATGCCGGCAGGTTGGTTTGAAAAGCGATCTCATCGATGGTCTTGATGATCTTCTGCGTCTCCTGAGAAGCGGTGGATATCTCACCCATGGTGGCCGTGAGCCGGTTCATACACTCAGTGGAACTGACCACCACATCATTGGTGTTGTGCATGAGATGGTTTGCCTGATCGGCATTATCCGCGTTCTGCCTGGTCATCGAGGACATCTCCTCAATAGACGATGAGGTCTCCTCGATGGCAGCCGCCTGGTCGGAGGCGCCTTCCGCAAGTTCCCGGCTGGAGGAACCGATGCGAACGCAGGCGGCCCCGATTTGTTGAGCGCCCGTCAGAAGGCCGGTGATCACATTCTGCAGCGCTCCCTTGACGGACCGGGTGATGAGAAGAGAGACCACGATCGTCAGGGCCAGCAGCAGGGCGGAAGCATATATCGTATACTGCAGATAACTCGTGGTCTTTTCTTCAACCCGGCCCTGGAGAGCATCTCTTTCCGCCACGACATTATCGATATAAACACCGGTTCCAATCAGGAAATCCGTGCCCGGAATCGTCTTTATATAACTCAGCTTCGGCTGGATACCCTTTCCGGGCTTCTCGAAATAGTATTCGACAAACCCGCCCCCGCTCTTGGCCACCTTCACGAATTCCTCGACAAATCGGATGCCTTTCTGATCTTGAAGATCCATGAGGTTCTTTCCGTTCTGGGCTTTGTTGATGGGCACATTGATCCTGATGCCGCTCAAATCATAGGTGAAATAATACCCCGAACCGTCATCGAAAAAAACGTATCGGATCGGTTTCCGTAATAGTAGCCGCGATCTTGTCCTCCCTGGAGGCCACATTTTTCAGCTTCGCGGCCAGGGCGGTCGCTTCCGCTTCAACCAGCGCTTTGAGCGAAGTCTTGCTCGCCAGGAGCAGTTGCTCCTCGAAGTTCGGATAGACAACGCGGTGCATGATCTCCTTGTTGGTCATGTAGTTCATTACCGACATTGCGATCAAACCCAAAGCAAAGATGAGAGGGAGAAAGAATATCCTGGTCCTGAGGCTCGACTGCTTGATGCGCTCTAACACGAGATGTCTCCTTTGGGTGAGTTGGTATGAATGTAATCGCGTTTCCTTTTCCCCTTACGCTCCGGTTTCTATTGAATCCGGTGATTTCCCGGGGCCTTCCTGCCTTTGTTTTCTTATCGGCAAAAAAAGTACGGCACAGTACCGACAAAAACGAAACTTCTCGTATAATCATGCAAATAGCGCATCGAAGCGGTCCCTGAAATAAATCGGGGCTGGAGTTTCCAACCTCCAGCCCCCGGTTCTGGGCAAACCTTTCCCTTGCATGCGAAAGGCATGCACCCTTATAGAGTCTGTTGTCCCCACCCTTTGGAGACTATGAACTGAACGAATTTCTTGACATGATCGGGCGCCTTGCCATTGAAGTAGAGGTAGTAGGGGCGCCTGATCGGATAGCTGCCATCGCTCACCGAAGCCCTGCAGGGCATGACGGATTTAGAATCCTGCGATACCTTTATATTGATTACCTGGCACTTTCCCGCCCCGGGATACTCATAGGCATCCCGGATTCTTACAAAACCCACCGAACCCGGCGTCGCCGCTATCCTGGCCATCATGGTCGGGAAATCGGGCATTATCTGCGCCCCTTGGCACAAGGGAGATTTTCCAAGAAATACATCCCGGATGAATATTACCGTTCCGGGATGTTTCGGACCGATTCCGAAGACTTTCACCGCCTCATCGCGACCGCCTAACTCCTTCCAGTTCACGCAGTCGCCACGCAGCAGTTTCTGAACCTGCTCAACACTCAGCTCCTTAACAGGGTTCGATGTGTGAGTGACAATGACAATTCCTCCATGCCCGATGAGACTTTCCTCCAGCACAATCCCTTTGGCCTTCGCGGCCTCACTTTCCTGGTCGGCAATTTTTCGGGAAGCCATCGCCACATCAGTACCTTCACCAATCAGCGCAGCGAATCCGGCATCAACCGTCTCCCCTTTTACGACTTTTACATCGATGGTGGGATTCTCTTTTTCAAAGAGTTGTGAAATAGTATGCAGTCTGCCGAACATGCTGTCGGCGCCCGTCACCCGGACGGTGAGCTTCTCGGCAGAGATTCCCATACCAGCAGTGGTGATCAGGCAAACGCAGACCGCCACTAAGAAGACGACCGGTGCTTTTTTCATCTTCATCCCCCTGTGCTGTGGCCGTTTCTCAACTGCCGAACCGGCCCGCTTTGGAGCCGATCCTCTTCAGGTAAAGCATAAAAGCCCCCGCGGGCCATAAGACTCATGGTCACGGGGGCTTTATCCGGGCAGCTTCAGGATGCGCTTCTTCATGACTACCCTCTTTCAAACAAGAGGCCGTGCAACATAAGAAGCATCAACACACGAAAGCATTTTACTGCCGGCATCGGGAGTGTCAACAGAATTATCTCCGCATCAGGCTTCGGCGGCCGGCAGCTACATGATATAATGATTCTTATTTCGGGATGGATTCGCATTGTGGCGTATCAGCCCCAATAGATATTTCTTCCATGAGGATAGTCCAAAACGCTATGACCCAACTGCAGGAAAAGCTCCTCGAGTGGTATTCGGCGAACGCCAGAGAACTGCCGTGGCGCGGGAGCTATTCCCCCTACCAGGTCTGGATCTCCGAAATCATGCTCCAGCAGACCCAGGTGGCCGCTATGCTGCCTTATTATTCCCGGTGGATGAAAAGATTCCCGGACCCGGCCTCCGTTGCACTGGCCTCCGAAGACGAAATTCTCCTGCACTGGGAGGGACTGGGATATTACGCACGGGCAAAGAACATCCAAAAAGCCGCCCGCCAGATCCTCGCCAGGTTCGGGGGCGAACTGCCGCGCGATTTCGACTCCGTCAGGAGCCTTCCCGGAATCGGCCGCTATACGGCGGGCGCCATAATGAGTTTTGCCTATAATGCCGATTATGCCGCGGCCGATGCAAACGCAGCAAGGATATTGTCCCGTTTGTTCGACATTTCCTCCCCGTGGGGCACGAAAGAGTTCGAAAATGCGGTATGGGATCACGCTTCCGGGATACTTCCGAAGGGACGCGCCAGGGACTTCAACCAGGCGCTGATGGATTTCGGCTCATCGGTCTGCCTGGCCAGGGCCCCCCTGTGTGAGAAATGTCCTGTCGCAAACCTGTGTGAAAGCCTCCAAAAAGGGTTGGTCCGGTCCAGACCTGCCGCCCGGGTAAAGAAAACTCTCGTGCCGGTACGACGGGCAGTCGGCATTCTTGTCCGCAGCGGAAAGATCCTGGTGCGCAAGCGACCCGAAATGGGGCTGATGCCCAACTTGTGGGAATTTCCGGGAGGTGCGGTGCGGGAGGGCGAAGACCCCGAGCAGGCGCTCAGGCGGCTGTGGCTGGAGGAGTTGGGACTCATGGCCGGCAAGCTCGAAAAAATAGCCGTCATCAAGCATACGCATACGAGCTTTCGAGTAACGCTTCATGCATTTCTCTGCAATGGCGGGACGAGCACCGTATCAAAGCTCCAGCCCCTGCCGTCTCTCAAATGGATTGCCGCGTCCGGCCTCGAACAGCTTGCATTTCCCGCCGCCCACCGCAAGCTCATCCGCATCCTTTCGCAAAGAATCTTATAACCGGCTCGACAGCCGATCCCTAGCCACTCCCGGCTTCTCATGCCCAACCACCCGCGTCTGTAAAATCATCACAGTGCTAGGGACAAACGTAGGGTGGGCGCGGTTTTTAGCGCCCACCGCTTTCGTGAAGAGTACGCTGATTACTTGCCCTGGGGTGGTGGGCACGGAAAAACCCTTACAATTACCCACACATGCCCCCACAGTTGGTAGCGCGTGTGGGATGGAAAA
>CAZIJV010000019.1:0-87374 GCA_964539645.1 uncultured Syntrophobacter sp. | reverse complement strand
CCCAGCTTAAGAATGGCCCATGAACAATGGGCGCACGTGTGGGTAATTGTAAGGGAAAAACCGTGCCCACCCTACGGTAAAACAAAAGCCGTCATCTGCAGCCGGGCTTGAGGCCCGGAACCCGATGCTGATTTGTCTCGGGCATACGGTCTAAAAAGGAAGTTTCAGCGTTGACCCGGAGTTTTACAGGAGTTTCTCACGTCCCTCCCGGATACCCTGAACCCTTGAATAGGGTGGCAGCATTTAGCTACTCTCGGCAATCCTCCGGTAGATCGAAACAGTCAGCTTGCCGGGGGCGACTCCCACTTCCCTGTCCAGCGCCTTCCGGCACTCTTCGTACACCCGCCGGGCCTCCGCCGGCATTCCCCGGGCGCTATAGATGAGCATGAGTTTCTGGTAGGCTTCTTCATCGGCTGGATCGGCCTTGATGATCATGCCGTAGTATTCGATCGCCTTGCGGGAACTGCCCTGACCCTCGTACAGTTCGGCAGCCCGGCGCATGAGAGCGATGTGCAGAGTGCGAAGCTCCTCTCTTTTCAGCTCGGCCCAGGGCACATAGAGGTCATCGGCCAGAAAATCCCCCTTGTAGAGGGCGAGAGCCGAAGTGCCTGCAGAGATCACTTCCCTGACATCTCCTGCTCGTTCGGCTTTTTTGGCCCGCCGGTAGAATGCGAGGAAATCGTCCAGATCGATCCGGCACAAGTCGCGGTTGAGT
Source organism: uncultured Syntrophobacter sp. (assembly GCA_964539645.1). GTDB lineage: Bacteria > Desulfobacterota > Syntrophobacteria > Syntrophobacterales > Syntrophobacteraceae > SbD1. The sequence continues at coordinate 86,659 of CAZIJV010000019.1, read as the reverse complement.
GAGAGCAGGTTCCCTTTCAAAATAACGTAGGATGAACCCGCATTCCTGTCCATCGAGGGCTCCAGGGCCTTGCGCAGGCGGTGCAGGACGACCTTGAAGTTCCTCTCGGCCGAGACCTGGGAGGTTTCGGGCCATAAGTCCTCCATGAGAACGTCTTTGGGTACTCGCACCCCGCCCCTGGTTACCAGAGCCTTCAGAAGCAGCTTCGGCTGCTTTGCCTTCCATTCCCCTTCCTCTATCGGAGACTCGCCCCGGAGCACCTGGAAATTCCCCAAGACCTGGATTTGTATCTGGGGAATTCCGGGAGCGGGGGCGGGAGGATTCTGCTCCCCGGCTGCCGCGACTTCGGGAAAGGCCGGCTCGACGTAGGAATTTTCGAGCAACTTGGATAACCGGGTAAGCTTCTGGCTCTTCTCGGCAAGGATGCGCAAAAACCGGTTCTCCGAATCAACCATCCGCTGCGCCAAGCCCCTGGCCACCGCAAAGGCTATTTCCGGCCGCCCCCTCAGCAGCAGATCAAAATCATCCCTTGTGATCTCCGCCAGCCGAACGGCGGTTCTCGTGCGCACCGCAGCGGATCGCGCGCCCACCGGATCAAGAAAGCACATCTCCCCGACGTGCTCCCCGGGTCCGCAAATCCTCAGCAGGTGTTCTCCCGGCTTGCCCAGTTCCTTCAGAATTTCCAACTCTCCTTCCACTACGACGTAGAGCCTGTCTCCACGCTCTCCATCCAGGAAGAGAATTGTGTGCGGCGGAAACTCAACGGGTTTGGCAATTTCCTCCACAAACCGCATGTCCCTGCGATTGAGAGACTTGAAAAGGGGAACCTGTTTCAACAGCTCGATCATGCTCAGCACCTCGGCTGGTTTTCCAGATTACCTCAGTTCTTTCGATATGGACAGGCAGAAGGTCTTTCCCCGCTCCGCATCCGACTCCACCCAGACAAGTCCCCGGTGTCTTTCGGCAGTCTCCTTGACGATTGCAAGGCCAAGCCCCGATCCGGTGATCCCCTTCGAGGAACTGGTCCTCTGAAACAGCTCGAAGAGCTTTTCGTAGTCTTCCGTCTCCAGGCTGCCTCCGTCATCGGTCACCGAAAGAATGTAGAACTTCTTCGTCTCCGAGCACTCCAGCCGGATCTCCTCCAGGTTGTTTCCGCCATACTTCAGGGCATTGTCCACGAAGTTACGCAGCACGCGCAAAATACAGAGCCGGTCCGCCCATATCTTGATCGTCCCCCCCTGTTCAATCCACTTCACATCGTGAGCGCTCAGCCGGTCGGAGAATTCATTTTTGAGTGAAGCCAGAAGCTCCCCGGTCTCTATGCATTCTATGTCCAGGGGCGCCTCTTTGGTCGCGATGAACAGGTTGATCTTCTCGATCAGTTCGGCCACATGCCCCGAGGCCTTGAGGATTTGCTCGCAGTACATCTTTCCCCTGTCGTCCAGAACATCCTCGTAGCAGTCACGCAGCCGCCTGGTAAGCCCATGGATGCCGATAGAGGGGCTTTTGAGATCGTGAACGATGGAATAGGCAAAGAACTTCAGCTTCTCAGAACTCTCCTGGAGCGATTTCTCGGCCCTCTGCCGCTCGCTGATCTCTTTGCGCAACTGGTCATTGGCCTCGGTCAGCGCCCTCGTGCGGCTCGCCACCAGTTCCTCAAGATGTGCCTGGTATCTTTTTACCTCCTCCTCCGCCGACTTCCGCTTGGTTATGTCCCGAAGGTACACTAGGAAATATACAGGCCGGTTATCTGAATCCGTCACCGTCGAGTAGTCCAGATAAACCCAGATTGTTGAACCATCTCTGGTTATGCAACGCTTCTCGAAATCCACGGACTTGATCTTGCCCGCGATCAGTCCGCTGCAATAATTCCGTTCCAGGTGATAATCAGCAGGGTGGGTCACCGCCTCAAAGGGCAGTTCGAGCATCTCTTCGACAGAGTAGCCCAGCAGATCGCAAAAGGAGCGCGGCGCTCTGAGCCACCGCCCGTCCAAGCCGAGACGCCCCTCCATAGTGAGCGAAAACGCCTGCGCATGCGCAAGTCGCTCCCTGCTCTCGCAGAGCGCGGCTTCCGTCCTCTTCCTGTCCGTGATGTCCCGAACTATGGATGAGGCGCCGATTACCCTGCCCGACCCGTTGAGAACAGGCGAAACGCTCAGCGATACATCGACCCGCGTGCCGTCCTTGCGAACCCGCACCGTCTCATACCGGTCCACCCGCTCGAACTGCTCTACCTTCTTGAGTACATTCAACGCGTCATCGGGTTTGTCGGGGGGCACGATAGTCATGATGGACCTGCCGATCATTTCATCGGCGCTGTAGCCGAATATCCTCGCGGCGCCCTGGTTCCAGGCCAGAACCTTCCCATCGAGCGATAGTCCGATGATGGCGTCTCCGGAAGAATCGGCAATGGCCACCAGAAGAGATTTCATCTCCAGGTACTTGAAGAGGAAAAAAGCCCCGATGCCCACCACAGAAGTAACGAACAGGTTCGTATAAAGATGCGAATCCCAGATGTCGATCCCGGGAAGGAAGATATGCTTTATTTCCTGGTAGGCGTACATCGCCGCGAAAGTGATGATAGGCGCCAGTATCAGCGGAGCAATCCCGAAGCGGTAAGTACGAGGCATGTTCCCGGTACCTCCAACTGGAAATATTTCCAGGATATGAGCCGATGAGCGCCGCCGGTCCGCCGCCTTTCAGCCTTCTGGTCACTTCACGCATCCACCGGCAGTAATCTGTCGGGAACAATAACAGTTATTCTCCGTTATTTGTCGTTGTTCTTCTCACTGATCAAAACTGTGTCGAAAATCCGCAAACTTCAGATATCGGGAAAACTCGTGTTTGGCATTTATTATCAGAATTCAATGATAAGTGGAAGTAAATTCAGTATCAATTCTCTAAGATCAGGCATTACTATTCTTAAAGCAGCATCCCGGTTGTTTTTTTGGCTAACCCTGAAAATTAGCTAAAGAAATCGGCCTGTTCTCCGAATAAGTAAGCAGGAGAGCCGATCTTCCAGGCTATCCAATAAATCCGGCAAAATAAACAGCATTATATTACTTGAAACATAAGAGAAGTAGAGCATTACGGCATAACTTTGTGAATTAAGTTACAATATCCGTTTCTGTGCAGTTCATCTTCAATTTCTGTCTGAAAAGATTCAATCTGCCTTTCATTCTCAAGACCGGGAGGAGGATCTTCTAGATGAAGACTATGAATCTCAGGACCAAATTGCTTCTGTGCGGCATTATTCTCACGGCTGTTCCCCTGCTCGTCCTGTCTTACGTTCTCTGGTGGCAAAACAGAATCACCATGGAAGCCTCTACCAGCGAGAGTACACGCCTGGCGCTGGCCGACCTCGACCATGTCGCCGACCTCGTATACCGGACCGTGGAATCCAACCAGGAAGCCAACCAGTTGCTTCTCAAAAATTCCCTCAATGTCGCAAAGGAAATGGTCTCATCCGGCACGGTCACCCTTTCCGAAGACAAGGTGAAATGGGAAGCGGTGAACCAGGTCACCAAGGCAGGCAGCACCGTCGAACTGCCTAAAATGATGATCGCGGACGCCTGGCTGGGACAGATCAAAGACATGAAGACCACCGTGCCGGTTGTCGACCAGGTGCAGAGACTGGTGGGGTGCACCAGCACCATTTTCCAGATCATGAACCAGGCCGGCGATATGCTCCGGATCGCCACCAACGTGGCGAAGGAGGATGGAACACGGGCCATCGGCACCTACATTCCGGCCGTCAACGCCGACGGCAAGCCCAACCCGGTGGTCGCCTCCGTTTTAAAGGGCGAGACCTACACGGGACGGGCCGTCGTGGTGAACGCCTGGTACCTGACCGCCTATGAGCCTCTCTACGACAAAAACGACAAACTGGTGGGGATGATCTATGTCGGCATTCCGCACGAAAAGGTCATCACCGGCCTGCGCGACGCCATCATGGGCATAAAGATCGGAAAGACCGGCTACGTCTTCGTCCTGGACAGCAAGGGCAAGTATGTGTTCTCCAAGGATGGAAAACGCAACGGCGAGAGCATCTGGGAATCCCGCGACGCCGAAGGCAAGCCCATGATCCAGGAAATGGTCAAAAAGGCGCTGAACCTCGGACCACGCGAAATCGGAAGCCATGATTACTTCTGGAAAAACCCGGAGGACCCCACACCACGGCTGAAGACATCCAGGCTGGTCTACTTCAAACCCTGGGACTGGGTAGTGGGCGTGGGCGCCTACAAAGATGAATTCATGGAAGGCGCCGTGCGGCTCTCCGAGATCGGGGACCGCAGCCTCTATATCCTGTTCGCCATCATCGGCGGCGCCATGCTCCTCGCCGCGCCCATATGGCTGCTGATTGCACACGGTATCGCAAAGCCCGTCAACCGGATAATAGAGACCCTCTCGAACAGCGCCACCACGGTCTCCAGCGCCTCCGGGCGCCTGTCGGCCTCCAGCCAGAGCCAGGCCGAAGGGGCCTCGGAACAGGCCGCCTCCATAGAGGAAATCTCCTCCTCGCTCGAAGAGATGTCATCCATGACCCGGCAGAACGCCGACAGCTCCGAGCGGGCACACTCTCTCATGACCGAGGGCAACCGGCACATCGGCCAGGCGGGAGATTCCATGAACGGCCTCATTGCCTCCATGTCCGAAATCTGCACGGCAAGCGAGGAAACCTCCAAAATCATAAAAACCATCGATGAAATCGCCTTCCAGACCAACCTGCTCGCCCTCAACGCCGCAGTCGAGGCGGCGCGCGCGGGCGACGCCGGCGCAGGCTTCGCCGTGGTCGCCGACGAGGTGAGAAATCTCGCCATGCGGGCGGCCGAGGCGGCGAAAAACACCTCCAGCCTCATCGAAGGAACCGTGCTCAAAATCCGGGAAGGCTCCGGCCAGCTCTCCAGGACCAACGAAGCCTTCGGCAAAGTGGCCGACAGCTCCGGCAAGGTCGGAGAGCTTATTTCGGAAATCGCCTCAGCCTCCAACGAACAGGCGCAGGGTATCGAGCAGGTAAACAAATCGGTGACCGAAATGGACAAAATCGTCCAGCAAAACGCCGCCCAGGCGGAGGAATCCGCCTCCGCAGCAGAGGAGATGGATACCCAGGCCGCCCGGATGCAGGCCGTTGTCGGCCAACTCGCAAAGATAATCGGAGGGAAACTGGGAGGAGAGCAGCGCGGACCGGGACCCGACCGGGCAGCCCCAGCCCCCTTTGACCAGCCGGACGAAAAGAAAAAAGGCCTCTTCGCCGGCTTTGCCCGCAAAGCCCACCTGACCGGGCCGACAGGTGCGAAAGCAAACGGCAGCGCCAATGGCGTTGCAACCCGGAAAACACCGGCCGCTCCTGCGCTGCTGAAACCCTACTCCAATGGCGGCGCCCGCGAAGAGCTCCGGGTGAGCAGTGAGCAGTGAGCAGACGGTCCTTAACGGATTAGTTCCTGTCAATAGAATAAGTTATTGATACTGCCCGGGTCCAAAGGACACGAAGGCTGTTTCCTCACTGCCCCAATCCCTCTTGCTTCCGCACGGGCAACAAAATACGTTGCCCGTGTCACCCATGCGCCTTTTTCAAATGATCCGATCCGGGGTGCTAGGCTGCTAAAGTAAGGTACAGGGTCAACTGCCCGACGCACGCTCACCTCTCGAAGCTTCTCCGGGCTTATAGGAAAGAAAGGAGTCAGACCGTGCAAAGGGAATATTCAACCTGAAGTCAAACGGAGACTGCCCGAACCACTCTCCCGGCAGCAGCACCGAAGTGCGACCGACTGCAGGTGACCGCGCAAGTGTTGGACTATTGGTTGGCGCCAGATCCGCAGGAATGGTAGGTCATTCAATCATGAAAGTAAAAGATGTCGTTGGCATTCATCCTTTCAATTCGGATTCTGTCGCCGCTCCCCGCCATCCGTGCCCATCAGTGTTCATCCGTGGCCGGGAGTGTATTTCTTTCCAGCAGCCTTCCCAATCCCGGGGCAAGTAACCATGACATATATAGCCGTGCAGATATCTTTATCTCTATTTCGCGGTCTGATGCAGAAATGCTTCAACGGCGCCATAGGCGGTGGAGATGGCCAGGCCGGCGCCGCTTTTCGTTCGGACCCAGTCCTGATGGGCCAGTATCGAACCCGCCGCGTAAACGTTTTCGTAAGCAGCCTGTCCATCGCCTCCACGCGGACGGAACCGGTCGTCCGTTTCCAGCCCGGCTTGGCTGACGGGATGTCCGCGATGGTCGAAAAATCGCTCCCGGTGCCATGAAGTTCTATCAGGAGGTTGAGTCACCGGAAACCCGAAGATGGTCTCCACAATGCCTTCATGCCGCCCCGCCAGCCCTCCTCCCAGGAACCTGCCGGAGGCCAGAAGAATTCCCTCTGTTGTCACCGTCTGCTCCGATTGGCCGCAGGCAAGGACGATTCCCCTACAGCGGCGGCCTTCCGCATGCGCAGCGATAACATGCCTGCCGTTCAGGAGCAGGACACCCCGCTCGGCGAGAGCGCTGTCGAAGGCTTCCCGCAGCCGCTGGCCCGGAACGGAAGGAGGCAGCGTCGGGATTTCAAAAACAGCCGTTCCCAGTTGGTCTTCCAGGTCCTTTATCACCCGGGAAACCGAGCGTATCCCGAGCACCGAGGGCATACCCACCATCTTCGCATCACCCAGGTGGGGGCGGATAGTATGCGCCAGTTCCGCCCGAACAGTTCGACTCTCCAATGCTTCCGCCAGCAGAAGATTGGGGCGGTCCGCTCCCAAAAAAGGCTGGGGGAAAGCGACACGCACCGCCCGCAGAGCCGGCCATTTCTCATGCAGCACTTCGGCGATCAACCCGGCGCTGAAGTCCTTCATGCCCTCGAAGTCCACCAGCAGCGTGGAGAGCTTCTCTTTGAGCGCGACCGCTCCATGCCACATGGAGCGCGGGACGCGCCAGGTGATCTTCAGAGTACCCGCGGCGGTTGGCAGCGAAACATTTTGATCTCCACGCCCGCAATAGCTGAGACCGGCTGCTTCCGCGAAGGCCAGGAATTCCTCCATGGCCCTGCGAATCCCGGGAATTCCTACTTTCGCATAAGGATGCAGGGGGCTGCCTGCGGAAAGAGCAGAAAGGCCCGCCCAGGGGTCCTCCCAGGAATTTTGCCCCTCCAGGGGGTAGATCCCAAGTAGATCCAGCAGACCGCTTGCAAAGGTCATTTCTCCACCGGTTGCCGAAACCAGCAGGGTTTTCAGACCGCGTGCGGCAGAGAAAGAGGCGGCGGCGCATCCGGCAAGACCGGCGCCGATGACGATCAGGTCAAATCTGTCGTTGGTGTGATCCGGCATGAGTCCTCAAAAAAGCGAATATTGATATCCCCCGGCTATTGCCAATAATGGCGTCCAACCCTGTTTCACGGCTGACGGGACAGAGTCATTCCCGTCTCGCCTTGCACCTTAACACTACCTCTTTTCGGTCAAAGCTGCGAAACAAATCTTCTATGGGCAGGACCGGTTCGACCGGGCAAAGTCCAAATCAAAAGACAAAAGGCCGGGAGGAATGTCCTCTCGGCCTTTTGTTACCTGCAGAGATTTCCAGGTTCGGTCTGTCGAAAGAGTTTCAACCACAAAAGGAGGTTCAGATCAGCTTCGCAATGGGGTTAAGTGAGTTTCCGCATCAAATCGAGTTTCAGGTCGAAATCAACATCAGCAAACGAACACGAACAGTACGAGGAACTTGATTCTTATCCAGGTTGAGAAATAATCACTAACTGCATGCCGGTTCAACGGAATCTGGAGCTTCAGCTTTATATGCCGATACCAGGGAAACCTCTGCATTCACACCCTTGCCTCGCGTTCATAGTAGAGCAACGATCATGCCATTCTGTGGGAATCGTTATGGCGCACAGTTTCGAAGCAAAAATTGCCGTCGCTCCGGGATAGTGCTTTGCATAATATTGTTCAGTGCTTTCGCTTCCAGGACCTCATAGAGCATAACCCTACAGCGCAGAAGTGGTTACACGAAAGGCCCGCCATCCAATTCGCATAATATTATACATTTTTCTCAATATTGTAGAAAAGTATCCAGTATTGCCCCTTTCGTATAGTTGGGAGGAGTGCTGCGCACTTTTTCTCCGCTCCCCTTGACAATATTAATTAGAATTATTCTAATCAGAGTCGCGCCGCAAAGGAGACTTTTTGGATCCCGAAAAAAAAAGACAGGAAATGGAGCAGGCCCTTCGAACGGCGGGGCGCCGCATTACTGCCCAAAGAAGGGCAATTCTCGAATACCTGGTCTCCACTTTGGAGCATCCTGCTGCGTACAAGATTTTTGAAGAAGTGAAGAAGGTTCAACCCGGATTGAGTTTGGCGACCGTCTACAACACGTTGCATGTTCTGACGCAGAACGGCCTGATCAAGATGTTGACGTTCAGGGAGGACAGTCGATACGAGGTCAACCTCTCTTTTCATATTAATCTAATCTGCACGTCCTGCGGTAGAATTCAGGATTTCAAGCCCGAGACGCACATGTCGCCGGAGGAGGTTCGCGAAAAGATCGGTTTCGACGCCACGGCATTTCGGATGGAATACCACGGACTCTGTTCGGAGTGCAAAGCGGGGGCCGATCTGACGAAGAAGTGAGAATGATTTCCATCGTTCATCAATCCACACAACGAAAGGGGCAAATATCATGAGTGAAGAGATCATGCGCCCGGCAACGGGCAAGCTCGTTGTACCCCCCGGCGCCAGAGGCACATCGAACCGCGACTGGTGGCCGAACCAGTTGAACCTCAAGATTCTGCATCAGAATTCTCACCTGTGCAACCCGATGGGAGAGGCGTTCAACTACGCAGAGGAATTCAAAAAACTCGACCTGCAGGCTGTAAAGAAGGATCTCTATGCGCTGATGACCCTCTCCCAGGACTGGTGGCCGGCCGACTGGGGCCACTATGGGGGGCTCTTCATCCGCATGGCGTGGCATAGTGCAGGGACCTACCGCATGGGCGACGGACGCGGAGGCGCCGGCAGCGGTTCCCAGCGTTTTGCCCCGCTCAACAGTTGGCCTGACAATGTGAACCTCGATAAGGCGCGCCGGCTGCTCTGGCCGATCAAGCAAAAATACGGCAGGAAGATCTCCTGGGCCGATCTCATGATCCTCGCAGGCAACTGCGCACTTGAGTCGATGGGCTTCAAGACCTTCGGCTTCGGCGGCGGGCGGGCGGACGTGTGGGAGCCGGAAGAGGACATCTACTGGGGTGCAGAAGAAGAATGGCTGGCCACAAGCGACAAGCCCAAGAGCCGTTACTCTGGTAATCGCGATCTTGAAAATCCGCTCGCCGCCGTTCAGATGGGTCTGATCTACGTAAACCCGGAAGGTCCGGACGGCAACCCGGACCCGGTCGCCTCCGGCCGTGACGTTCGAGAGACCTTCGCCCGCATGGCCATGAACGACGAAGAGACGGTTGCGCTCGTAGCGGGCGGGCATACGTTCGGCAAGTGCCACGGCGCAGGCCCCGCATCCCATGTTGGGCCTGAGCCTGAAGCCGCTCCGATAGAAGAGCAGGGACTTGGCTGGAAGAGCAGCTTCGGCAAGGGCTGCGGGGGCGATACGATCTCCAGCGGCATCGAGGGCGCCTGGAAGCCGAACCCGACCAAATGGGACATGGGATATCTGAAAGTGCTTTTCAAATATGAATGGGAGCTGGTCAAGAGCCCGGCGGGAGCGCATCAGTGGCTGGCCAAGGACGTAGCCGAAGAAGACATGGTGGTTGACGCGCACGACCCGACGAAGAAGCGCCGGCCTATGATGACAACGGCGGACCTCTCCCTTCGCTTCGACCCGATCTACGAGCCGATCTCGCGGCGCTATCTGCAGAACCCCGAGGAATTCGCGGACGCCTTCGCCCGCGCGTGGTTTAAGCTCACGCACCGGGACATGGGTCCCCGCTCGCGCTATCTCGGCCCGGAAGTTCCGAGCGAAGAACTGATCTGGCAAGACCCGGTACCCGCGGTCGATCATGAACTAATAGATGCACGGGACATCGCCGCACTCAAAGATAAGATCCTCGCTTCGGGTTTGTCCGTCTCCCAACAGGTCTCGACCGCCTGGGCATCGGCATCCACTTTTCGAGGCTCGGACAAACGCGGCGGCGCGAACGGCGCGCGAATTCGTCTTGCCCCTCAAAAAGACTGGGAAGTCAACCAGCCGGCCCAACTGCAGACTGTGCTGAAAACCCTCGTAGACATCCAAAAGGATTTCAACAGCAAGCAGCCGGGCGGAAAGAAGAAGGTGTCGCTCGCAGACCTGATCGTCCTGGCCGGGTGCGCTGGTGTCGAGAAGGCTGCGAAAAATGCAGGCTACGATGTGACGGTTCCCTTCACGCCGGGGCGCACGGATGCGACGATGGAACAAACCGACGTGGAATCCTTTTCCGTGCTTGAACCCGCAGCAGATGGGTTCCGAAACTACCTCAGAGCAAAGTTTGCCGTATCGGCGGAGGAACTGCTGATTGACCGGGCGCAACTGCTCACGCTGACCGCTCCCGAGATGACGGTTCTCCTTGGCGGGATGCGCGTCCTGAACGCCAATTTCGGACAGTCGCAGCACGGCGTCTTCACCAGACGACCGGAGGCGCTTACCAATGATTTCTTTGTGAATCTCCTCGACATGAGAACAGTCTGGAAGCCAACCGTGGAGGACGATAACGTGCTCGAAGGGCGTGATCGTGCAACGGGCGAACTCAAGTGGACCGGTACGCGAGTCGATCTGGTCTTCGGCTCGAACTCCCAACTCCGGGCCCTTGCGGAGGTCTACGGATGTGAGGACTCCGGGGAGAAGTTCGTGCACGACTTTATTGCAGTGTGGAACAAAGTCATGAACCTTGACCGTTTCGACCTCGCCTGATTTGCAGTAGGTGGGCGCGAAAAAACCGCGCCCACTCTACGTTTGTCCCTGGCGCAGTGGTGATTTGCAGACATAATTGGCCGGGCGCTCCCAAAGAGTACCGATGACCGGTTGCGCGAGAGTGCACTACCGGAGGTAAACGTGGTCGGTCCCGTTCATCGGAGGAACGGTCCACGCTTCGCAATTGCGCTCGGGAATGGGCTGTAAATTGGGGTTGTTATATTTTTCGCGGACATCGTCATACACCTTGTACCAGCCCTTCGGAAACAGGTAGGCATCACCGGTATCGGGATCATAGAACCTTTTCCTGCCGAGCATTTCATCGCTTCGCTTTTCCGAGCGCATATCATCTACCTTCTGCCGGGCGTTCCAACCCCTGGTGAGGATGCCGGCAGTCTCCCGAAGATCCTGGCCGGCCCTGAGTATATTCTTGAATGCTTTCCGGCTGGTGGTCGTATAGATACTTACATATTGCTCGCTCGGTTTGAAAGATTCCATCGAGCGCATCAGCGGCGCCAGATAGTCTGAAAAGTCAGGCTTGGGCATGGCTATCCCTGAAAAAATATATGCATAGCCCTGATGTTCTTCCGGATCAGCTACAGAGGGCGCATATTCCACAACTTCCGCGATGAACAGGGCTTCCACCACCTCTCCGTTCTGAAAAAACAGCGCGCGCACCAACTCGGCCTGGCCTCCGAACCGGGCCTGGACAGGCTGTGCGGAAATTATCGTCAGGTTTTCAAAAGGCGGGAGTCGCGGAGCAAACTCCATGGCCATTTCGGTTTGTACCAATGTATTCCATTGGTAGAGAAAAGCACCGGCCGTGGCGGGATCGACCACCGGCATGCCGCTCCATTGCACCCAACGTCCGCTGGAAACCATAGGTTTATGAGCCAGATCCTTTTGTTCCCGGGTCAGGTAAAAGGGGCCTACGGTCCCAAACATGAAAGCCTGCCGGGCGGGATTCTGCGGATCGCGCATCCAGACGCTCAGAATGGGACCGCTGCCGGCTGTGATAATATTCCAGCCTGCAGGCTTTTTAACGGTAAAAAATTTTTCTTTGCCGGCCTCCATTTTCACTGTGCCCACCCACTCTTCGGGCGCCTTGCGAGCGACTTTGGCCATTCGTCCTTTTTTTCTGCTTTCTTTCGCGGCAGCATGCAGAGTAGCGGCGCCGACCGAGATGAAGAACACCGCGACCAGGCTGGCGATCAAGAACCTTCTCCAGCAAAAAGACATCTTTTTCACCTCCATTAACCGCCCCGTGAAATTCACTGTCGCAGTCCCCCCGGCATCTGCAATTGCAGAGCATCATCGAGATATATTAGTCCGGTTGTTTAAATATTACCATTAAGAGAAGGTGTACCGAGATAGTGCATGTTTGTGCACAATGGTTAAAAGATGGTTTACGGGCCAGCGCTCCTCGCTCACTATACCGGGACTCGATACCGGCCCATACCAAATGAAGTATCCGGAGCTGTAGCGGCTGGATTCCGGCTCAGAAGCAACGCCGGAATGACGGCAGATGATGATTCCCTGACTTTTATACTGTAGAGCAAGACCGAGCAGATTCCTTCCTGAATGGGAGAATATACGATGCTGAAAAAACCGGTTCTCGACTATTTCTTCAAACCCGGCGCCATTGCGGTTATAGGAGCCAGCTCGAAGGAGGGTTCCATCGGCTTCACACTGCTGACGAACCTCAAAAGAGACGGATTTCCAGGACCGATCTATCCCATCAACCCAAAGCACGAGGAGATATTGGGTTTAAAGGCCCACCCTTCGATACTCGAGGTGAAGTCTTCCATCGATCTGGCCATCATAGCCGTTCCTATCCGGGAAGCGCCGGGGATCATGCGGGAATGCGGGGAAGCCGGGGTAAAGGGGGCCATCATCATTTCAGCGGGCGGCAAAGAGGTGGGGGAGGAAGGCGCTCGCATAGAAGAAGAGATCAGGTCCGAGGCGCAGCGCAGCGGAATACGCTATCTGGGACCGAACTGCCTTGGGATACTTTCTCCGATAAACGGTTTGAACGCCAGTTTTGCGGGACATTCCGCCGAGCCGGGAAGCCTTGCCCTGCTCTCCCAGAGCGGAGCTATCTGCAGCGCCATCCTGGACCTGGCGGCCACCGAAAAGATCGGCTTTTCGCATTTCGTCAGCGTGGGCTCCATGGCGGATCTGGACTTCGCGGACATGATCGACTACCTGGGCAACGAACCAAGCGCCCGGAGCATCATCATCTACATGGAAAACATGACCCGGCATCGCAAGTTCATGAGCGCGGCGCGTTCCGTGTCCCTTGTCAAACCCATCATCGTGGTCAAATCGGGGCGCAGCGAAGCTGCAGCCAAGGCCGCCGCCTCGCATACGGGAGCGCTTGCCGGGCAGGATGCGGCTTACAATGCGGCCTTTCGGCGGGCGGGTATCATCCGGGTGGACACGATCAGCCAGCTTTTCAGTTGCGCGGAAGCCTTGGGCAAAATGCACCGGCCAACCGGTGGCCGGCTGGCGATTATCACCAACGCGGGGGGACCCGGAGTGATGGCGGTGGATGCGTTCAGCAAATGGCCCTTCGAGCCGGCGCCCCTCAGCAGTGAAACAATTCAGAGGCTGGATGAGTTCCTGCCTCCATTCTGGAGCCGGGCCAACCCTATCGATATCCTTGGAGATGCGCCTCCCGACCGGTACGTTCAGGCGGTTCGCGTCTGCCTGGCGGCCCCCGAACTCTCCGGCCTGGTCGTAATCCTGACCCCCCAGGCCATGACCGATCCCACCGCGGTGGCCCTGGCGCTTGCAGGCGAGATCGAGAATCGGAACAAGCCCCTGATAGCCGTATGGATGGGCGCGCGGGATGTTGAGGCCGGCATCAAAATACTCAATGAGGCCCGCATCCCCACCTTCGCCACTCCGGAGGAAGCGGTGGATACCTTCATGCACATGTATTCCTACTCGCGGAACCTGGAACTTCTGCAGGAGACGCCACCGAGCCTTCCGCGCGAGATAGAGGTCAACACCAGGCAGGCGCGCACCTTCATCAAAGAGTGTCTCCGCCGCCGTGCAAAAGTCCTCACGGAAATCGAGTCGAAGGCGATCCTCTCGGCTTACGGCATTCCGGTGAACCGAACCATGGTGGCATCGAGCGCCCAGGCCGCGACGGAGGCCGCGAAGGGAATCGGCTTCCCGGTGGTGGTCAAGATCTACTCACCGGACATCACGCACAAATCCGATGTGGACGGCGTGCGGGTGCACCTGAGAAACGAGCAGGAGGTGGCCGCGGCCTTCGAGGAGATTACCGGCCGTGCAAAGGCTATCAAGCCGGAGGCGAGGATCTCGGGGGTCACCGTACAAAACCAGGTGAAGAAGTCGGAAATCGAGCTGATCATCGGGAGCAAGAGAGACCCGCAATTCGGACCGCTGATCCTCTTCGGTATGGGCGGGGTGCTGACCGAGGTCCTCAGGGACTCGGCGGTGGACCTGCCGCCTCTCAACCTTTTGCTGGCGCGCCGTCTTATGGAGCGCACCCGTGTCTATCGCCTCCTCCAGGGCTACCGGAATATCCCGGCAGCCAATGTGGACCAGGTGGCCGAATTTCTCGTCCGGATTTCACAACTGGTGACCGATTTTCCGGAAATCGTCGAACTGGATCTCAATCCGGTCGTCATAAGTGAAGGACATCCGGTGGCCATCGATGCCCGCATCATGGTCGAACCCAGCGAGGTCGCAGCACCCCGGCACCTGATAATCAGTCCTTATCCCAACCAGTATGAGAGCGAATGGCTGCTCAAGGACGGCACTCCCGTACTGATACGTCCCATGAAACCGGAGGATGAGCCCCTGGTAGCCGATCTTCTGGACAACTGCTCGGAGCAGACGATCTACTTTCGCTACTTCAGGGTCATCAAGAGCTGGCCCCATGAGTCGCTGATCCGCTTCACCCAGAACGACTACGACCGGGAAATCGGTATTGCCGCCATCGGATTACCGCCGGGGCCGGCTGTCATGATGGGTGTTGGGAGGCTGGTAATGACTCCGGAGCGAGAAGCCGCTGAATTTGCGGTCATCGTGGCAGATCCGTGGCAGGGCAAAGGCCTCGGGCCGAAGCTGATCGAGAGGGTTATCGAGATTGCCCGGGAATATGAAGTCCGCACGCTCTCCGGTGAGGTCCTGACTCAAAATCAGCCCATGCTGAACCTGGTTAAAAAAATCGGCTTCAAACTCCTGACCCCCGAGGAGGGCACGTGCCGGGTGGAACTGGACGTGGCTTCCTGGACCGCAACGGATTACGAGGATTCCTGACAGGCGAAGCCGCGAAACAACAGGGAATGGTTTCGATCAGTCGCCGGCATTATCCCGTTGACGACTGCAGGGCAAGGTAACGATGAATACCGCGCCTTCACCGGGTCTGCTTCTTGCGGTGATGTTTCCCGCATGCCGTTCCACGATTTTGCGGCAAATGGCCAGCCCCATACCGGTGCCTTCATATTTGCCGTGACCGTGCAATCGTTGAAAAGGTGCAAAGATACGGTCCAGGTATTTTTCATCGAACCCGATTCCATTATCTTCCACCAGTATCCTGCAAACCGAAGTGTCCGGACAGTTGGTATAGAGCTTTATGCAGGGTGATTCGGTATCTTTTTTGTACTTCAATGCGTTGCCGATCAGGTTTTGAAAGAGTTGTCTCATCTGGGTTTCATCCGCTTCGATGACCGGCAGTCCGGAGAACTCGATCTTTCCGCCTTCCCTGTTCAGACCGTATTGGAATGTCTCTTTTACCTCCTTCACCACTTCATTCAGGTCGACGAGACTGAACGGCTGGTTCAGCGAGGTGACCCGGGAATACTTGAGAAGATCGCTAATCAACTGCTGCATGCGGCCCGCTGCGCCTTCCATCCGGGTCAGGTAGTCTGTTTCGGTAGGATCGAGCCTGTTTTGGCACCTGGCTCGCAGCCGGTCCCCGAAGGCCCTTATTTTTCTGAGTGGTTCCTGCAGGTCATGAGAGGCGATAAAGGCAAACTCCTCGAGTTCCTGGTTGAGGAACTCCAGCCTGGCTGCGTGTTCCTGCACCTCCGAATTCGCAGTTTTCAGCTCCGATGTCCTCTCCTCCAGGGCATCCCGCGCCGCCTTGAGATCGGCCTCCGCCTGGTCCCTCTCGCGCATTTCACGCATCAGGCTTCGCCGCACCAGCCCGATTACAAAAAGTCCGCCGAAAAGCAGGGCGCCGAGAGAAATCCCATGTACCCACATCTGCTTCCGAGCCGTGGAGAGATAAGGGGCCATGGGAACCGATATGCTGATGCCGCCCCGGACATCCCCCACCTTGTAACCTTGCTTTGCATGGCATGAAAGGCACTCTTCACTTGTATGAATAGGGCGCATCAGGCGGATGCAGGGCTGTCCGTCGATTTCCGCGTACTCGGAGATTTCAGGGACTCCTTGCTCAAACCGCTGGAGCGCAGACCTTTCCCACTCGTCCGGCGCGGTCTCCGGCCTTATGTTCTTAAGGCTCGTGATGTGACCGCGGATGCCGTAATTCTGGTCGTATTCCGTCATGACCTGCCTGATAACGTAAGCGGGGTTCATAAGCGTCAGGGAAGCGCCTCCCGGGGTTTTGATATCTCTTTCCGGGACCTCGTCGAGATAGGGATTTGGAGGGGTGCGCTCGGAAACGGGTACGTAGACCCCGCCATGGGATGCAGCCCAGAGCCGAAGCGAGTGGTCTTTGTTGAAGTAGGCTCTTGCCTCGTTCCTGCACATTTCAAGCTGTGTCTGCCGGATTTGGGAGAGGTCCCATACTGCCAGGACTATCACCACAACTGCCCAGGTAATCGTGAGCCCCAGGAAATGAACTGAAAGAAGCCTCGATCTGGAACCGCCGCCGGTGGTTCGATGCACAACTGACTCCCGGATACCTAATGGAAAAGAACTTCACACAGCGAGTGAAGTTCTTGATTGGTTACTATGAGAATTCAAGGCTGTGCAGGGTATTGTGTGCAGCGGGACTTTCGAGAGGGGTAGCGGCAGTAAAAGGCCCTGACCAATAAAAGCTTGAATCTCGTGTATAGCTCAGCATGAGACGACGACTTAATATAATCATCGGCTATCCGCTCCTCAAGTGGAAGAGCGGGAATCGCGCTCAACCAATATCGGAGACTGGGACATACAAACTGCCTTCGATGGTGGCTGTTCGGCTCTCATGAAACTTCATTTTTAGAAGAACACGCTGGGATGACAAAAATAGCAGTAGGGCAGGCTTCTCATGCCCAACCACCCACGTCTGTAAAATCCATCACAGTGCTATGGGTAAGCATGGATTCAGGTATGAAACCTTACGTCCTGGTCTTGATAAACAAATGAAAAGACGCTGAATTTCCGCTGAAGCGCCGGAATGACGGGCTCAGTTGCTGCCTGGACCTTGGGGTTTTCTCAAAACAAAATCCTGCATCGCTCTCAGGAAGTTCGTGGCAGAGCAGAGGCTTCCCGGATCTACTTTTCAACGATAATCGGAGTCTTTACCACATTGGTGGTTCTCACCCTTCCATCGGAGATGTACTCCACCTGGCCTTCAAGCCTGTTATACTGGAGCCTGAGATTGGCAGGGCGAATTCTCACTATCAGCTTTCCCGGTACATCGGTTCTGATATCCGAGGGCTCCGAGCAAAATGCAGCCGAGGCAGTGTTCGTGCCCTGGGCTGCGTAATCCGAACAGGGGGCGCCGGTGCCCAGGTCTCCTCCCATGGCGTAACAGTAGAGTGAAGGCGACCGGGAGGAAATCTCTTCGGCAAGCCACCGGAAACATACTTTCTTGACTGTCGGACGCTCTTCCGCATAGTTCAGCGTCAAGATCACATCATAAGTGAGATCCTCACGCACTCTATCCGGCATCTCGATGTCGATCAGCCTGGTTTCCCCACTGGATAGAGGGCGCAACTGCTGGAGCTGGTTTGCACAGGAGGAAAGCAGGAAGACCGCCACGACAATTCCGAGAAACTTTTTCGCCTTTCTCATTGGATGATCCTTTCCAAGATCTGTGACAGAAAACGCGGGCGCCAACTGTCCGGCAGTCGCGGCGCCACTCCTGTGCAGAGCGGATTACAGCGGGACGTCCGAAGCACGCTATGATGCCGGAGGGGGTCCGGCACAGGGGCGAGCCGGGCAGGCTCACCCCCGCGGGGTTATTTTGCTATGCCGATTACTCCGCATGCCAAACGCGCACCGGCATTGCCCGTAGGCTGGGTCTTAAAATCATCGGGCTGGGCGTGAACGATGATCGCACGGCCAATAATGGACTCCGGTCCCTCCAGCTTCAGCATGCCGTCGGTGACCTCAAAGCGGGCTTGCCCGGTCTTGTCTGCTTCGATGTTGCCAAGATCTCCCACGTGCCGTTTTTCTGCATTGGGCGCCCCATGGGGAGCGTCTGCCGGATTGAAATGACCGCCCGCGGAATTTGCGTCAGGAGAGCTGCAGTCTCCGAACTCGTGGATGTGGAACCCGTGCAGACCCGGCGCCAGGCCCTGGATATTGGCGGTAAGCCGGACACCCTTGCCGCTCTTGACGAAACTGACCGTTCCCCTCACCTTGCTTCCCTCGGTGGGGTTCATCACCGCAATGGCCTCTTTCACCTCACCCGGAGCGCTTCTCCGAGAACATCCCGTAAGGGCCACTCCGAAAATCATGACCAAGAGCAGCGCACATTTGACGATTCCTCTCATAATCTCCTCCTTTGGTTGTTCCATTTGCTGATAATGAAATTGCCTGGATGCTTACCGGGCTGACAGGCAGCACTTACCGGTGGAAGAACGAGTGGCATGGCCATCAAATATCCGGTAGCCGCCGGTTAAATCTGCATCGGCGAGTTTTGGACTCTTTTCCTTCCACATCGAGAGAACAGTTCCGCACAAAATAAAGCACTGTCCCCGATCGAGTAAATAGGGAGGCATTACGATTGGCTGTATGGAAAATACCGCTACATCCTGAAAGAGCCCCTGCATGACAGGCTATAAATGGACTTTGCCAAAGATACAAGAAAATTATTGAGGTGATAATGCGGGACTGCCGGGGATGCTACAGTGTTCGGGAGAACAGAGTCTCAAGGGACCAAAAAATGTCTTGGCAAGCGAGGGGGCGGGGGCAGGAACTCCCGTCCCCTCCCCCTCGGCGCTATCATGCAGCGGCCTCACCGCGCTTTACGGCTTCACCCCGCAGGGTGATGACAATTTCCTCAATGGGTATACTCTTACCCGCCTCCTTCATGCCTTTCTGAACGATTGCCGGCAAGGCGGAGCAACAGGGCACCTCCATATCGACGACTGTAACGCTACGGATATCGGCAACCCGAAAGATTTCGGCGAACTTCAAAGCATACTCCTGGGCATTGTCGAACTTGGGGCATCCCAGCAGGACCGCTTTTCCGCCGACGAACCTTTTGTGAAAGTTCGGGTAGGCTACGGGAGCACAGTCCGACACTATCAGCAGGTCGGCGCCTTTGAGAAAAGGGGCTGTGGGCGGGACCAGCCGTATCTGGATCGGCCAGTGAGACAGTTCCGAGCCACCCGGTTCCTGCATCGTCAACTCCGGGGTTCTTTTCGGCAGCGGCGCTGCCTGGAAAGTCTCGATCCTTGCCGAAGGGCAGGCGCACGGGGAAGGAAAGGTCTTCTTCTCCTCTTCTTTTTTGTGAGCGAGATATTCTTCCACTTCTTCGGGATCAAACTCATCGGCTTCCCGTTCGATCACCCGCACCGCTCCCCGCGGACACCCAGACAGGCAGGCGCCGAGTCCGTCGCAGTAGGAATCCTTTATCAGGCGGGCCTTGCCGTCTATGATCTCGAGAGCACCCTCCGCACAGGCAATTGCGCACATTCCACAACCGTCGCAGAGTTCCTCATCTATCTCGACTATTTTCCGTATCTTTGCCATTGGTACACTCCGGTGCTAAAACTTAAAACACACTCTATGATTGCCAAGGGCGCCGCGTTGCCAAACCGGGCGCCGCCAGCGGGGGGCTCTCACTCTAAGCTGCTTGCATATTTTATTCAGGCATCCGCCGCAGGCTGATCCCCGGACAGCTTTTCGAGAAAAAGGCCACTGGCGATAGCTCTGCCCGACTGGGTCAACAGCGATTCAACAACCTCCGTCATACCGGCGGACTGGTCCGAAAGGCCTTCCTGGATCTCCGCCAGTCGAATGGCATCATGAACGCACATGGAGGCTGCCGACTGCTCCACCCTCCCTGTCTTGAGACTCTTGAGAATGCCCTGCACCTCGGCGGAAAGCCCCGCAGGGGCGCCGGCTCGAGCAAGAATCGCTCCGGCAGACTCGATGTTCCCGGAAGACGAGCCCTCGGCGCTCTTCTCGTTCTCCGGCCCCTCCGGAACGGCTGAAAGGTAAGCGGCAAGGATCACTGAGGCTGAGTCGGCGCCTTCGGCGCGCAATAGCTCTTCGGCATACTCGACTATTTTGAGGGTCTTTCCGATCCGCTTGAAATCGAGGCCAAGAGCTTTCTTGACCTCCGCCGCCACTCGATCCTTCAGCAGATCGCTCCTCTTTGCGAGCAACTCCGGAGGAAGATCTCCCATGCACTGGTCGGCGAATCTGCAATACGCGGCGCAGCCGAAATCCATCTTCGGATTGAGAACCTTGTGGCCGCACTTCCGGCATCGTCTCGAACTCTCGTCCTTGAAGAATTCGATCCGGGCGCCGCAACCGGGGCAGGTGGCCTCAAAGATAGCTTCCGGCCCCCAGTATCGACTGTCCTGACCGGGGCATTTCATGGCTTCCTCCAGAAAACTTCGCCCCCGCCCCTTATCGATGGGGCGGGAAGCATTCCACACCCGCAGGCTATCCCAAAATCGCTTTCAGATCTTCATCAGGTGTAGAGATAGGTTTGATTTCAAAGTTCTTCACGAGAACATCCAGTACTCCCGGGCTGACGAAAGCGGGAAGCGAAGGACCGAGCCGGATGTTTTTGATTCCCAGATGGAAAAGAGTCAGCAGAATCGCAACCGCTTTCTGTTCGTACCAGGAAAGAATCATTGAGAGCGGCAGATCGTTTACGCCTACATTGAACGCTTTGGAAAGCGCCACCGCAATCTGGATAGCGGAGTACGCATCGTTGCACTGGCCGACGTCCAGGAGCCGTGGAATCCCCTCGATGGCGCCCAGTTCTTTATCGAAGAAACGGTATTTCCCGCAGGCGAGTGTGAGCACTACACAGTCTTTCGGCACTTTTTCGACAAATTCGGTATAGTAGTTGCGGCCCGGCTTTGCGCCGTCGCAGCCCGCCACCAGGAAGAAATGGCGGATCTTCTTGCCCTTTACGGCCTCTATCACCTTATCCGCAACGCTCATGACCGTATTTCTGGCGAAACCTACGGTGACATTTTTGCCGTTGGAATCCTCGGTGAAGCCGGGCAGTTCGAGCGCCTTCTTGACCACCGGCGAGAAGTCGCGGTTTTCGATATGCTTTACTCCAGGCCACCCGACGCAGCCGCTGGTAAAGATGTTCTCTCCGTATACCTGTGCGGGTCTCTGAATGCAGTTGGTCGTCATCAGGATTGCACCCGGGAACTGGGGGAATTCCTTCTGCTGGTTTTGCCATGCCGTCCCGAAATGTCCGTAAAAGTGGGGGTATTTCTTCAGCTCGGGATAGCCGTGGGTGGGAAGCATCTCACCATGCGTATAGACATTGATTCCCTTGCCTTGGGTTTGCTTGAGAAGCGCTTCCAGGTCTACCAGGTCATGCCCGGAGATAAGGACCGCTTTGCCTTTCTTGTGGCCGAGGGGCACCTGGGTCGGCGTCGGATGCCCATAGGCGCCCGTGTTGCCCGCATCGAGAAGCTCCATCGCCCGAAGGTTGATTTCACCGCACTTCAGAACCAGTCCGATCCAGTCATTTACCCCGATATCGTTCTTTGTCAGAGCCGCCAGTGCTTCGTAGAGAAAAGCGTAGACCTTGTCATCTTCCTGTTTGAGAATCTGCGCGTGGTCCGTGTAGGCGGCAACGCCCTTCAGGCCGAAGAGCAGGGTGTGTTTGAGGGACTTGATATCGGCGTTTTCCTCCGGATTTGCCTTCAAGCCTACGCCCTTAGCCTGGGAAAGAAGCCCTTCGATCGTGCCTGCTGGCTGGAAAGTGGCTGATGGTGCGGCAAAATCGACCTTCCCGCCCGCCGCGGCCACTTTTCCCTTCATCTTTTCGCGCAATTGCACGGCGCGCGAAATCCTGTCCTTGAAGTAGGCTTGATCGAAGTTCACATTCGTAAGAGTCGAGAAGAGCGATTCACACGTAAATACGTTGGTTTCCCGGTCAGTTATGCCGAGCTTTCCGGCTTCGACCGCAAACAGGGAGAGTCCCTGGAGAGCATGAACCAGGAGATCCTGGAGGTCCGCAACCTCAGGTTGCTTTCCACATACGCCGATTTTGTCACATCCCTGGCCTTTTGCAGTTTGTTCACATTGATAGCAAAACATGTAGATACTCCTCTGCGGTTGTCGTTTTATAAGTGAATTTTAACTCTTCCGTCCCTTTCAAAGGCAAATTAATGCATGGGCGCCGAACAATCCTTGACTTAGATCAAAAATGCTGGATTTTTTTCGGAACCTGTTTAAAAAGTTAGACCTGCTCTTAAACTGGGAACAATAGAATTCTATTCTGGGACCAATCCGGAGGCTGGGAATGAAAAGAACCGATGAAATAGCAAAAGCTTCACTATTCAATGGGCTTCCCGCCGCACAGCTCGAAGAGCTTGCCCGGATAAGCCTTGAACAGAATTATGAAAAAGGAGTGGAACTCTTTTCCGAGGGCTCCCGTGCGCACGGTTTCTACATGGTGTCGGAAGGAAAGATAAAGATATTCAAACTCTCACTTGAGGGAAAAGAGCAGATACTGCACATATTCAGCAGCGGAGAAATATTCGGGGAGGCGCCGGTTTTCGGAGGTGGAAATTACCCGGCCAATGCAGAGGCGATAGAACCGAGCCGGGTTTTCTTTTTCCCGAGAGTCGATTTCATAGCGCTCATTCAAAGGGAGCCCTCCATTGCTCTGAATATGCTGGGCATCCTGTCGAGGCGCCTTCGCCAGTTCACCAATCTCATAGAAGATCTCTCACTCAAGGAAGTGCCGGCCAGGCTTGCCGCATACCTTTTATACCTGGGAGAGCGAAGCGGCAGCACAGAGACGGTGGAACTCGACATCACCAAGGCCCAACTGGCAAGTCTTCTCGGGACTATCCCGGAAACGCTCTCCAGAATCCTGACCAGGATGGCCCAGCAGGGGATCATTTCCGTCGATGGCCGTAAAATCAGGCTGCTGGACATAAAGATATTGGAATCTCTGGCATCCGGCGGGAAAGGGCAGATTTGAGAGGATAAACCGCCTTTCATGGTTTTTGCCAGCGTGCGACAAGAAATGCGCCTGTATCCAGGCCCAGGTCCCGCCCGCGTACTTCTATCTCCCTCGCCCGTACCGGGTCTTCGTCTTTCTCGAAGTGCACGGCGGTTCTTACCACCGGTGCGTGAGGAAGCAGCGCGATCATGTCGTCCGGTGAACGAAAGCGTGCATGCCGAAAGATGGCATGCCCCTTTTTTGCCGCCGACTCTCTTCGAACAGCCCAGGGGCTCAGGCTGTTGAGAGTCGCAACCACAATCAGACCGCCCGGTCTGGTGACCCGGAACAGTTCGGCAATTCCGTCGCGTGCGTCAGCAAGAAATTCTATTGCAGTCACCGAGACGGTTTTGTCAAAGCAGCCATCTCCGAAAGGGAGGCGGCGCATATCGCCCTGGACCATCAGAAATGGACGCCCTTCTGCTTTCCCGCCCGCCCGCATCAGCATGGGAAAAGAAAGCTCAAGCCCGGTGACCTTTGACCCGGTATCGAGCAGATCACGTGTAAAAACGCCTGTTCCGCAACCGGCATCCAGGATTTTTTCTTCCTGACCGGGGCAAAGCAGTTCGTGAAGCAACCGGCTCTCACACTCTCTCACCACACGCCCGATGGGGGTTTCGAACCACTGGTCGTATTTCTCCGGCCAGTTGTCGAAAACAGCCATTATTGTACACCTCCCATGGAAGCCAACTGCCATATGGCCTTGACCGAGACGCCCTCGCCCGGAGTAGATTCAATAAAGAAGCGGCCTCCCGTCAACTCAGCTCTTTCCTTCATTCCCGTCAGCCCAAGACTGCGGGCGGTTGAGTTGCTCAGTATGTATTCCGTGTCCATCCCTCTTCCATCGTCGGTAATTTCCAGGTAGATCGTTTCATCGTTTCTTCTGAGAGAGACGTCTACCCATTCGGCCCTGCTGTGTTTGGCGACATTATTGAGCGCTTCCTGCGTAATGCGGAATATGGCTACTTTCAGATATTCGGGAACATCCTCCTCCTCAAAGTTGATATCCAGTTCAATGTGCCGATTGGGGTAGAGCTGCAAAAGCTCGCGGCAGTACCAGCGCAGGGTCGGAACGACACCCAGTTCCTCGAGCATCCGCGGTCTGAGCCCCATGTAAATCGCCCGGGTCTCCTCGATGGAGTACTGGATCACCGGGATGAATTGCTCAACCAGTTGCAGGCTCTTTTCCGAGTCTCCGTTCTTCATGGTGACGAGCACCTGCTCCATGCGAAATTTCAGTGCGGCAAGCGTTTGCCCGACACTATCGTGCAATTCGCCCGCAAGTCTTTTTCTCTCCTCTTCCTGTACGGCTATCAATCTTTGAGGAACAAGCCGGAGCTGCTCATTGACCTTTTCCATTTCAGCGGTGCGCTGATGAACCCGGATTTCGAGTTCGTCATGCGCCCTGCGCAGCTTTTCTTCCATCTGCTTTCGTTCGGTAACATCAGCAGCCATGCTGATGATCAGGCGACGGCCCTGTGAGTCGATCCCAATCGGTCCGGAGAAAAAATCCCACGTTCGCTGCTGTCCCATTGCAGTGTTGATAAGGTATTCCCCCTCGGGCACCATTCGGTTCAGCTTGTATAATATATCAACATGAGCTTTTACGGGCAGCTTTCGCTGACCGTTGGCCCATTCACCCCAGGTGTCTACGGTGGGAATGTCTCCCGGTGCGCATCCGCAAACCCGTGTCCAGGCATCGACTGTGGGAATGTCTTCCCGGCTGTATCCGCAAATGCGGGTCCAGGCAGGATTGACCATAAGAACATCACCATCCTCCGCATGAACGATGGCAGGAAACGGGGAGGCCTCCACAATTTTCTCCAACTGCTCACGGCTGTCGCGCAGGGCCGCTTCACGCAACTGGACCCTTTCCCCCATTATGTTGAGTGCTTCGGTCAATTCACAGATTTCGGCAATTCCGGATTCAAGCACCAGGACGCCGGCCTCACCTCGCCCGAGGGCGTGGGCATGGTCCCTCAACTTCCTGACGGATGTGGATACCGGGCGGGAGAGGACCAGCGCACTTCCGAAAGCAGCCAGAGTGACCAGGAGCAGAAGGGTTGCCTGCGGCAGCAATTTGGCCTTGATAGCCGCTATGGCATCCTCTTCATTACGACCCGCTCCTGCCGCCCAGCCCACACTCTTGACCGGGACTCTCGCCATAATACGCGGCTTGTCCTCATAAGGAGGCTTGCCGATCCAGGTGATCTCTTCGCCGGAAAGCGCCCCGGCAATCTGGGGGGATGCGCTAAGCCAGTTGCGCTCTTCCCAGTTGGGATGAAGGTGAGGATACCTGTAGACGAGCATCCCGTTTCGATCTACAAGGCTGATACCGCCGCCCCGCGAACGCTCTATCCCGAGTATCGCATCCAGGTGATCCGGATCAGCGAAGGCCACAACAATTCCAGCCGGCCTGCCGCTCGCGTCTCGAATCGTCCGGCTGACGGTGAAACTTACCTTGGGCGTCGGCCCGATACTTTGCACCAGGTCCCCCACCATCCAGGCACGCCCGCCGAGAAGCTCCTTAATAAAGTGATGCTCTTTCAGGTTTGTTCCGACGGTTTC
This sequence comes from uncultured Syntrophobacter sp., assembly GCA_964539645.1. Classification (GTDB taxonomy): domain Bacteria; phylum Desulfobacterota; class Syntrophobacteria; order Syntrophobacterales; family Syntrophobacteraceae; genus SbD1. Next base: position 60,851 of record CAZIJV010000019.1, on the reverse strand, counting down.
CGCCTGGCTCGCCGCAATTACGGTTCCATCCAGGTTCACCCAACAGAAGTTCCAGATCGCGGAATGCTCTATCGTGCTCCAGGCAAGCAGCCGTCTTTGTTCCTCCTGGGACAGGGCCGGCTGCGATGCACTCAGAGCAAGCCCTATGCTCAATTCCTGCTGGAGAACGTCCTGTATGAATGTTTCAAATGATCTCGCCACTGCGCGGGCCATTTCCAGGTTGGCCTGAAGCTCATCGTAGCGGCGGCTCTCGAAGTGCTGGTGATAAAGATAACCCTCGATAACAAGGAGCGGAACGAGAGGCAAAAGCAGCAGGAGTAAGAGTTTGCCCTGAATCCGGCGCCAAAAACTACGTTCGGATACTCTCCCCTCATGTACACTCGACATATCGACAAATCCAGAGGGCGCTGTGTTGTTAAATCGTTTTGAGGAATTCTTGTATGATTTCCTTATAGCTTATTTCACTGCGATTGCATACGGCTATCAAGCGCCAGACGGTATTGCATCCGGCAAAGGTGGCGTCAAAATAGCAGCTTCAGGCCGGCGCAGGCCAATCTCCTATTCACCGATAATTTTCACCAGTACGCGCTTTTTGCGCCGCCCGTCAAACTCTCCGTAAAAGATCTGCTCCCAGGGACCGAAGTCAAGCCTTCCGTCAGTCACGGCCACCACGACTTCACGTCCCATCACCTGTCTTTTCAGGTGCGCATCGGCATTATCCTCTCCGACATTGTGCCGGTACTGGGAAACGGGCTCATGCGGCGCAAGTTTTTCCAACCAGAGGGCGAAGTCCTGATGCAGACCGGACTCGTTATCATTAATGAATACGGAAGCGGTAATGTGCATGGCAGTGCAGAGCAGAAGTCCATCCTTTATGCCACTCTCCTCCAGGCACCGCTCAACCTGGGGAGTGATATTCACAAATCCCATCCTGGCCGAAACGTTAAACCACAGTTCCTTACGATAGCTTCTCATATCAGGCGCCAACCCTTCCGCTCACGGTGCGATAATTCGTCTTCCTAGACTTCCCTGCCGCCTTCGCCCGAGGACTTCCTGATTTCCAGTCCCATTTTGAAAGCCGGGCCGACCTGGTCCCCAATGCGGTAATAGGCTTTATTTTTCCCGGTGATGTACATGAGCGGATTTATCAAAGCCGGATCAGGTTCACCATCCCTCATGCAGTTTTCCGATACATGGACCTCCTCGATCTGTCCGATCACCAGTGCATGGGAGCCCAGGGTCAGAATGTGGACCACCTTGCACTCGAGATTGACCGGGCACTGCTCGATCAGGGGCGCATTTTTCAGTTTTCCGTAGAAAACGGTGAACTTGCAGGCCTTGACCTTATCCTCTTTGGCATTGCCGGACACTATGCCGCAGTAGTCGGTTTCTGCTGCAAGATCGACCCCCGGTACGTTTACGGAAAAAGAGCCCTTTTCGCGTATCCCTTTCAGAGTATAGCGATGATGCTGAAGGGCTACGGTTATCATCGGAGGAGTGCTGTTGGCTATGCCGCTCCAGGCGGCAGTCATGAAATTGGGTTTTTCCCCGACGTCCGCACCGATGAGGAATGCGGGCATGGGATAAATCATCGTCTGAGGTCCGAGTGTAATCTTTTTCATTGGCAAGGCCTCCCTGGTGAGGTATGTCCCCGGCTTACCGCCTTTAAGAGATCAGGAATCAAGGGGTCGAATTTTTGCCGCTTATACGTTATGCTCCAATAAGAATACCAATGGCACACGCTATTGTATTCGCCGGGGATTGTCAACTTGCTGCAATAATCTTCCCTGAACCTTCATCCTGGTAAACTCATTGACAGCTTAGCTTTTTTCCTGTTAAAATTTTCGTTCCATTTTACGGTAAGTTCCGAAAAATCGTATATTTTCCAACTGATACGATTTTCGAGAACGGGCCCGTGGACATCAACTCCGCTTTACTCACTTGCAGTGATCAAGGGTTGTTATGAAAATGAAGGGCGCACAGATTTTTTTTGAATGTCTGAAGAAAGAGGGAGTCGACGTTATCTTCGGCTTTCCGGGCGGCGCGGTTCTGGACATCTACCATGAAATGGTGAGGCACAGCATACGCCACATCCTGGTGCGCCATGAGCAGGGGGCCGCTCACATGGCCGACGGCTATGCCAGGGCTACAGGGCGTGTGGGCGTTTGTCTGGTGACTTCCGGACCCGGCGCGACGAACACGGTGACCGGAATTGCTACCGCCAACATGGATTCCGTCCCTATGGTTGTTTTTACGGGACAGGTTCCTACCCCGCTCATCGGCGATGATGCCTTTCAGGAAGTTGATATAATCGGCATCACCCGGCCCTGCACCAAGCACAGCTACCTGGTGCGCGACGTCAACAAAATGGCCGGTGTAATAAAAGAGGCCTTTTACCTGGCGCGCACCGGACGGCCCGGTCCCGTTGTCGTTGATTTGCCCAAGGACGTAATCCAGGCTTTTGCGGATTTCCGCTATCCCAAAAAGGTCGATCTTCCCGGCTACCGGCCAACCGTAGAAGCTCATTCCGGGCAGGTAAAAAAGGCCTTCCAACTGTTGAGAAAGGCAAAAACCCCTGTCATTTTTGCAGGCGGGGGAATCATTATTTCCGAGTCTTCCAAAGAGTTGCACAGGGTGGCCGAACTTTTCCAGGCCCCTGTAACCGGCTCACTGATGGGTCTTGGAGGTTTTCCGGCAACCATTAAGGATGCGAAGGGCCAAAGGCAGCCTCACCCGCTCTGGCTGGGAATGGTTGGTATGCACGGCACCTACCAGGCGAATATGGCGATATCCCATGCCGATGCCATTTTTGCCGTCGGTGTGCGCTTCGATGACCGGGTCACCGGAAAAATCAGCACCTTCGCCCCCAATGCCAGGATAGTCCACATTGATGTGGACCCGACCAGCATCAGTAAGAATGTCGATGTGGATGTGCCCATCGTGGGAGACTGCAGGAACGCACTCCAGCAAATGGCGCAGTTGGCCGAGGCTGAACCCGTGGAGGGACTTGCCGAGGTGCGCGCCTCGTGGTTCGACCAGATCAGCCGGTGGGCAAAAGAGCATCCGCTTTCTTACTGCCCCGGCGGCGATGTGATCAAACCTCAATATGTTATCGAAAAAATCGACGAATTGTCCGGCGGTGAGGCTATCATCACGACGGAAGTAGGCCAGCACCAGATGTGGACAGCCCAGTTCTATCGCTTCGACCGCCCCCGGTTGTTTTTATCCTCCGGCGGATTGGGCACCATGGGATACGGTTTTCCCGCCGCCATCGGCGCGCAGGTGGCGTTTCCCGATAAGCTGGTGATCGATATTGCCGGTGACGGCAGTATCCAGATGAACATCCAGGAACTGTGCACGGCAGTGTGCAATGACATTCCGGTTAAAGTGGCCATCCTCAACAACCATTACCTGGGATTGCCCAGACAATGGCAGGAACTTTTCTACGAAAAAAACTATATGGGCTCCTGCCTGGAAGGCTCTCCCGATTTCGTGAAGCTGGCGGAGGCCTATGGGGCGATCGGTCTCAGAGCCACCCGCCCAGAAGAGGTTGAACCGGTGCTCCGGGAAGCTTTCTCCATTAGAAAACCCGTCCTGATGGATTTCCAGGTAGCCCGGGAAGAAGGTGTATTTCCAATCGTTCCGCCCGGGAAGAGCATCACCGAAATGCTCCTGGCGTAGGCGCCGTTTCCCTGTGGAATGCAGGTGAATTGCTGGGGAGATTCAAAGTGATAATCACAGACAATCAAAGACATACCATTGGTATCCTGGTTCAGAACATTCCCGGAGTTCTGGCGAGAATAGTAGGCCTTTTCAGCGGGCGGGGATACAACATCGAAACGATCACCGCGGCGGAAACACATGAACCGGGACTGACTCGCATCACGCTTGTGACCACCGGCGACGAGCGCGTGCTCTCACAAATAATCAAGCAGTTGAACAAGCTGGTCAATATCATCAAAGTGTATGATTTCGCCGAAACCGAGTTCGTGGACCGTGAAATGGCCCTCATAAAGGTTCGCGCGGAACAGCCAACCCGGGCCGAGGTACTCCGCATCGTAGACATCTTCCGAGCCAAAGTGGTGGACGTCAGCCCCCATTTTTACACACTCGAGGTGACTGGAAACGAAGGCAAGATCAATGCCATCATGGAGCTTTTGAACCAGATCGGGATTGTGGAAATAGCCCGGACGGGCAAGGCCGCCCTGGCGCGCAGCAAAAAGCACTGAGGAAGATGGAGGTCATTTCGTTGTCCACCAGAGATTTCAGATCTAAATACGGGCACATTCCCGTCGCCAGGGAGGGAATCCCCTTTATCGCCGCCGCCATGTTCGCCACCCTGATTACCGCCATTCTGGGCTGGGCGGCGATTACAATCTTACTCCTGATTGTAACTCTGCTGGTCGGTCACTTTTTTCGTGATCCCGAAAGGGTGTGCATCGCAGGCGAGAATGAGGTCGTCTCTCCCGCGGATGGAAACGTGATAGCCGCCAAACGGGTGGAATCCACGCGCTTCACCGGCAAACCCGCGATGAAAATCAGCATCTTCATGTCCGTCTTCGACGTTCATGTCAACAGGATACCCGTCACCGGCGCCATCCGGGGCATTCACTACAAGAAAGGGCGGTACATGGCCGCCAATCTTGCCCGGGCAAGCGAGCAGAACGAACAGAACTGGCTCTGGATACAAACCGAATCAGGCATGGAAATCGTTCTGACCCAGGTGGCAGGCCTTCTGGCGCGCAGGATCGTCTGCTGGCCCTCCGTCGGCGACGCGGTAGTACAGGCGGAGCGATTCGGAATGATTCGATTCGGATCGCGAATGGATGTATACGTACCGGAAGAGAGCGAGATTCTGGTCTCCCAGGGTCAACACGTCTACGCAGGGGAAACCGTATTATGTCGAACGAGATAATCAAGAAGCGTCGTCCCCGCCGAAGGAGATGGCGTAAGGAAGGTGAAGTACGCCGCGGAACCTACATTTTCCCGAACCTCTTTACGACGGCAAACCTGTTCAGCGGATTTTTCGGCCTGGTCCAGTCGATTAACGGCAACTTCGAGATGGCCGCACTTGCCATTTTTGCCTCCGGCGTCTTCGATATTCTCGACGGCCAGGTTGCACGGTTGACCGGTGGTACGAGCCGCTTCGGTATAGAGTACGATTCGCTGGCCGATCTGGTCGCTTTTGGTGTAGCGCCGGGCCTGTTGATGTACCTGATGGCCCTCCAGCCTTACGGCCGTGTAGGCTGGCTCGCTGCATTCGTCTTTATGGCTTGCGGTGCTTTGCGCCTTGCCCGGTTCAATGTCCAGGTTGGAACCACCAGCAAGAAGTACTTCGTCGGCTTGCCAATACCCGGCGGAGCAGGCATGATCGCCACAACCGTACTCTTCCTGAGCTACTATAATATTGAAATCACTACATCGTTTACCGGACCTGTCCTGCTCGTGCTGACCTACCTGCTCGGGTCCTTCATGATCAGCACCATGCCTTTCAACAGCTTCAAAGATTTCGCGTTTATAAAGGCCAAACCTTCATTCGTCGTGTTCGGGGTCATCGTTGTGGTAAGCGTCATAGCGGTGAAGCCCCAACTCATGCTCTTTTTATTCGGGGCTGTCTATACTGTTTCCGGCCCTGTAAGGTGGGTTGCATGGCGAATCCAGGGGAAGAAGGGATTTCAGGAAGGGATGCCGGCGCCTTCTGCCGCTTCTCCCGCGCCCGTTTCCGAGGAAGCCGGCGCCGAACAGGCGCCTTCCCCCGAACCAGACCAGCCGGTCCAGAAGGCCGAAGATCAAAGGTAGAGCCGATGCCCAAAACAATCAGTGAAAAAATTCTGGCCGACCACGCCGGAAAGGCCGAGGTCTTTCCGGATGAACTCATCGAGGTGAAAGTCGATTTCGCTTTCGGAAATGACATCACTGCGCCTATCGCTATCGAGGCCTTCCGCCGGGCAGGGGCGAAAAATGTCTTCGATCCCGAAAGGATCGGCCTTATTCCCGACCACTTCGTTCCCAATAAAGATATCGCCTCGGCTATCCAGGCCAGGAAGCTTCGCGATTTCGCCATGGAATTCAAGCTTCCCTATTACTTCGAGGTAGGGCGAATGGGCGTGGAACATGCCCTTCTTCCCGAGCAGGGACTGGTGCTGCCCGGTGATGTGGTCATCGGCGCGGACAGCCATACCTGCACCTATGGAGCGCTGGGCGCCTTCGCAACCGGAGTGGGGAGCACCGATCTGGGGGCAGCTATGATCACCGGGCGCGTCTGGTTCAAGGTCCCGCAGTCCATGAGATTCGTGTTCAATGGCAAGCTCCGTCCATGGGTGGGCGGTAAGGATCTCATCCTCTATATCATTGGAAAGATCGGCGTTGACGGCGCCCGCTACCGCGCAATGGAGTTCATGGGCGAGGTGATCGAGTCGCTTCCCATTGCCGACCGGTTCTCGATGTGCAACATGGCGATAGAAGCGGGAGCGAAGGTGGGTATCATCACTCCGGATGCCATCACGGAAGAGTACGTGAAATCCCGTGCGAAACGGTCCTACAACTTCTATCGGAGCGATCCGGAAGCCATGTACGAATCCACGTACGAATGGGACATCTCCAGCCTGGAGCCGGTTGTCGCCATGCCCCACTCGCCGGAAAACGTAAAACAGGTTACCGAACTGCCACACACTGCCATCGACCAGGTGGTGATCGGTTCCTGCACCAACGGGCGATTGGAAGATCTGCGCGTAGCCGCACAGATCATGAGAGGCAGAAAGGTTGCCAGGGGCGTGCGGTGCCTGGTGATTCCCGCAACCCAGAAGATATACATGGAAGCGATGGAGGAAGGACTGCTCGAGACCTTCATCGAAGCCGAAGCGGCGGTCAGTACGCCGACCTGCGGGCCATGCCTCGGCGGGCACATGGGTATTCTCGCACCGGGTGAGGTGGCCGTGGCGACCACCAACAGGAACTTTGTGGGGCGCATGGGACATGTTGAGAGCAAGGTCTACCTGAGTAATCCGGCCGTTGCCGCCGCCTCGGCCGTTCTTGGACGCATAGCGCATCCTGAAGAGGTGTTGAGCCGATGAAAATCCAGGGAAAAGCATGGAAGTTCGGAAATGACGTGGATACCGACGCGATCATACCGGCGCGATATCTGAATACAACCGATCCCAAAGAACTCGCCTCGCATTGCATGGAAGATGCCGATCCGGACTTTGCCTCAAAGGTGAAACCGGGGGAGATCCTTGCCGCGGGCAAGAATTTCGGCTGCGGCTCCTCCCGAGAACATGCTCCCATCGCCATCAAGGCTGCCGGGGTAAGCTGCGTAATCGCGCACAGCTTTGCGCGCATTTTCTATCGGAACTCGTTCAACATGGGCCTGCCCATCCTGGAGTGCCCCGAGGGCGCCGAGCGGATAGAAACCGGCGATGAGCTGGAAATAGATCTCGACTCCGGCGCCATAATCAATCGCTCCAAAGGAGAAACCTACCACGCCCAGGCTATCCCGCCTTTCATGCAGAAGCTTATAGCGGCAGGCGGGCTGATCGAGTATGTTCGGGAGCAGATGTCCCGGCCACAATAATAAACTGTGCGGCCTTTGTGGGTATTCACCCACGCGGACGCCTCGTGCAGCAGAGCCCTCGTGGGCGATAACGAGAGGACCAGGTGTAACATGGCGAAAAATTACCGGATAGCAGTCATCCCCGGGGATGGGACCGGGCCTGAGGTAATCAGGGAAGCGGTCAAGGCCCTCGACACCGCTTCATCAGTGGCCGGATTCACGGTAGAGAAGACCCATTTCGACCTCGGCGGAGAACGCTACCTGCGGACGGGGGAAATCCTGCCCGAATCCGTTCTCGAAGAGCTGAAAACATTCGATGCCATTCTTTTGGGCGCAATCGGACATCCCGACGTAAAGCCGGGAATCCTGGAAAAAGGCCTTTTGCTCGAACTGCGGTTCAAGCTCGACCAGTACGTCAATCTCAGGCCGGTGATCCTCTATCCCGGCGTGGATACTCCTCTTAAGGACAAGGGGCCGGACGAGATAAACTTCGTGGTGGTCCGCGAGAATACCGAAGGACTTTATGCCGGCGCGGGCGGTTTTCTGCGCAAGGGAACACCGCAGGAGGTAGCCGTACAGGAATCGGTGAACACCCGGCATGGGGCCGAGCGCTGCATCCGGTTCGCCTTCGATTATTGCCGCAAACGTAACTACCGCAACAAACTTACCCTTTGCGGGAAGACCAACGTGCTCACCTTCGCCTTCGACCTCTGGCAGCGCGCCTTCAATGAAGTGGCCGCCGAGTACTCGGACATCACTACGGACTACGCGCACGTGGACGCCATCTGTATGTGGATGGTCAAGAATCCCGAATGGTTCGACGTGATCGTGACAGACAATATGTTCGGGGACATCATTACGGACCTCGGGGCGATGATCCAGGGTGGAATGGGGATAGCCGCGGGGGGAAACATCAACCCCAAAGGCGTTTCCATGTTTGAGCCCATCGGAGGTTCAGCACCCAAGTACACTGGACAGAACATCATAAACCCCGTTGCGGCTATCGCCGCCGCCCAGATGATGCTCGAGCACCTGGGCGAAGCCGATGCGGCCGGACTGATCGAAAAGGCCATCAAGAAGGTTGTCTCTCAGGATCTGAAGAGCCTTTCCGCGGGACACATGGGCTACTCCACCACCGAGGTCGGCGACCTGGCGGCGAAGTATATAAGCGGCTGAGAAATAGATGTGCAGAGGCGTCGCCTTCCACGGCGGCGCCTCTCTCTCGTGAAAACCTCGTATCAATGTACTCGTCCAATCTTGCATTATCCCGCTCAAGCCAATAACTTCCCCTGATATTGAGATACTGCTGCCCGCGCTCTGTGTTCCATGCCGCACAAAACAATTCGCGAAATCAATCAAGGAGCCCCCCATGTCTCTCAGAGAAGTTGTGATGGTAAGCGCCTGCCGGTCTGCAATCGCGGATTTCCTGGGCAGTCTCAAGGATGTTCCCGCACGCGAACTGGCCATGGCCGTGGCAAGCGCAGCCATTGAAAGGGCCGGAATTCCGGCGGACGTCATCGACGAAATCTGTATGGGGCAAATCTACACCGCGATGCAGGGTTCTCTGCCCGCCCGGCAGGTGGGGATCAGAGTGGGCCTTCCCGACCGGAGCAGCGCGGTGAGCGTGAACCAGAATTGCACCTCCGGCATGCGCGCACTCGAAATCGCCGCGCACAACATCATGCTGGGGAAAACGGATATAGCGCTCATCGTCGGAGTGGAAAGCATGAGCACGGCGCCCTACCTGCTTCCGAAGGCGCGGACAGGGTATCGCATGAATGCGGGAGTCGTAGAAGACCAGATGATCCATGACGGGCTTCACGATGAACTGGTTCCGGGGCATATGGCGCTCACAGCCGAATATGTCGCGGAACGCTACGGCATCACTCGTCGCGAATGCGATGAACTCGCTCTTCTAAGCCATACGCGCGCGCTCACCGCCATTGATAACGGGCATTTCAAAAAGGAGATTGTCCCTATCGAAATCAAGGAAAAGAAGCAAACCGGGATATTTGACATAGATGAGCATCCGATGCGGGAGATCAGCATGGAAGGCCTCACCAGGCTTCCTGCTCACTTCAAAAAGGATGGCGTTGTGACCGCGGGAAACGCCTCCGGCATAAGCGACGGCGCCTCCGCCGCGGTCATTATGTCCAAAGAAAAGGCATCCGAGCTGGGGATCAAACCGCTCATGAAGCTGATCAACATGTGCGGAGAGGGGATCGACCCCCGATTAATGGGCCTCGGTCCGGCCGTTTCGATACCCAAGTGCCTCCTGCAGGCAGGCCTGGAATTCGGCGATATCGAATACTGGGAGATCAACGAAGCCTTCGCCGCGCAGTGGCTGGGGGTGGGCAGAATGCTCAAGCAGGACTTCGGCCTTACGCTGGATTTGGACCGGGTGAATCATAACGGCTCCGGCATCGCGCTGGGCCACCCGGTCGGGAGCACCGGCCTGCGGATTATTGTCACGATGTATCATGAAATGGAAAGGCTGGGACTCGCTACCGGCGGGGCGTCCCTTTGCGTGGGGGGCGGTCCCTCCATGGCTTCGCTTTGGACTAGGGAAATCTGAGGGGTATCAGCACAGCCGCACATGATGTTCGGGAAAAGGTATAGAACCTTGTGGCGTGTCTTCCCGCTCTCCCCGGGTACTTTCACCCAATGGGACAACGGCCACAAGGGCCTATGCCACCAGCACGCGAGCGTCATGGGCAGCACTTATGGAACAGACTCTCAGCCAGGTAGGGTGTGCACGGCGTTATCGTGCACACCGGCCTGCGCTACAATCAGGTTGACGGTGGGCGCGATGAAACCGCACCCACCCTACGGCCGGCCCGCTTGCTGATAACGCGCGGCGCGCTACTATGGTGAGCGGTCGATTGTTCAAGCTTGTCATGCCCAGCAGCTTTTGAACGTGCAGACCTGACCAGGCTTTCACGACAGCCTGGAGCCACGTAGGGTGTGCACGGCGTTATCGTGCACACCGGCCTGCGCTACAATCAGGTTGACGGTGGGCGCGATGAAACCGCACCCACCCTACGGCCGGCCCGCTTGCTGATAACGCGCGGCGCGCTACTATGGTGAGCGGTCGATTGTTCAAGCTTGTCATGCCCAGCAGCTTTTGAACGTGCAGACCTGACCAGACTTTCCGACAGCATGGAGATGATATTCATCAGCAGAGCAGGCCTAGTCCCGATCTCCCCGGTTGTCTGGTAGACGGATCAGTATTAATCAGAGGTCGCCCTGCACCCTTCCGGAAGGCCTGCAGCGCTTCCGCATGCGGAGGCCAGGCATCACAGAAGCTCGAGTTCATCAGGATCGGGCGTCTCCTTGTAGGTGCCGCAACAGATGATTACGTCGTCGACCTTTTCAAAATACACGTCCTTGGGCAGTTCTCTCTTGGTAACCGGATCGAACCACTTGTAGTCGATCCAGCCGCTGCCTTTTTCCTGCGCCGTATCGACGATTTCCCGCACAAACGGCTTACCGTTGGTATCTTTGACTGCAATGAAATCCTTGCCTGTATACCAGCGGTTGATTCCATGGGCCAGCATGACCCCCTTGAGATCAAGGGCAAAAATATAGTGCTGGTTCTGAACGAACTGCCCCTTCGGATTGGTGAATTCAGCAATTGCGATTTCTTTGCCCGTAGCCTTGTAAAAAGCCTTCGCTCTTTCCACCCACTCCATTGCCTTTTTCGCCTGTTTCTCGGTCATGTTGCGCTCCTTCGGAGAATGTCCAGGGAGAAGCAGCAGAAATCCAGGCCTTCAGTATCCGGCCTCAGGCTGCCCCCTGCGATAACTCAAGGTGCTGCTCCGCACAATAAAGTGTCGAGAACCAATTCAGAAGCGCCGCCGAAATGACGATGCGTAATGATTCCCGGTTACTTTATTATATGGAGCCGTACTTAGGCAGTTTTACAAAGAGGAAGAGAACTGGAGCATGGAAAAAGAACAAGGATTCAGGAATTCCTGTCGCGCTGAACAACTATTTTCTACTCTGCGATAGGAAAAGCGCAAGAAATATTTTTAAGCGAAATAGCGCCGGCTGCGAAAAACCGCACCACCGGTGAACATTCACGGGGTAGCGCCGTCTTCCACTGCGGCGCATGCCTGTCAGGGGGCATCGGGCTTCTTTCGGGGATCTTAAGGGGATGATTTCTCTTGCGGTTTCGCCAAAAAGGGGTTAAGAAAAGCCATTAATCGCAGGAAGAATCCTGCACGGTACAAAACATAGATATAAATTTTCCGGTTTCCGAAATGACAGGCCACGAAGGCTTTTAGCTCTAAGAGGTTAGAAGCGCGTGGCCTTTTTATTTGCCTCTCAGCATCGCGCCGGTCTCCCGGCGCACTCTCCCGCAAAAGACTTAGCGAACTCAACGGATATCTCTCCGTGCAAGCGGAGCCATGCCGGAAATTCCGCAATCAGGAGGTTTTGATGCATATACCTGACGGCTATCTCGGACCATCTACCTACACCTGCCTGTGGGCCTCCATGATCGGCGTCTGGTCCTTCGCATCGCGAAGGTTGAAACGCGACCTCAGCACTTCCCGGATTCCGTTTTTGGCCATGGCCTCGGCTTTTTGTTTTGTCGCAATGATATTTGCCATCCCGCTTCCGGGCGGAACGACGGCCCACATTACGGCCGCCCCTCTCATAGCCATGCTGCTTGGACCATGGGCGGCAGTCATCTCCGTTTCCGTGGCGCTGATCATTCAGGCCCTGGTTTTCGGGGATGGAGGGGTCACCGCAATTGCGGCCAATTGCTTCAATATCGCCTTGGTCGGCTCGTGCGTGGGTTATGCCGTGTACCGCCTGGTCATCAGTGCGGGGGAGGGAATCCGGGGAGCAATGAACTCGAAGGCGACGGCAGGCCAGCCTGAGGCATCGCTGCGTCTTCAGGTCTTTGCCGCCGCGACGGGCGCCTACCTCGGGATAAATGCCGCTGCGCTGTGCACCGCCCTCGAGCTTGGACTCCAACCCATCATCTATGGAGGTTCACAGGCGGGAGGGGGCTATTTTCCCTACCCCTTGGCTGTAGCGATCCCTGCCATTGTGATCCCGCATCTTACGCTGATCGGCGTGATCGAGTCCACCGTCGCTGCAATGGTGGTCGGCTTCATCCGAAAAGCCCAGCCGGAGGCTCTTCGCGGGACGAAGACATGCCTCGGAATAGTCTCCGCGGCGGTGCTGCTGGCCATATCTCCCGGGGCTTTCGCCCACGAGTTCATGATCGAGCCTAAAGGGCTGGACCAGGTAATCGCTTTCGGCCACGGGTCACAAAGAGTGGCGTTCGATGTCTCCAAAGTGAAGCAAGTGCGGGCAATCGACGCACAGGGGCAGGAAGTGAGCGTACGGACCGAGAAAATGGACAAGGGCCTCGCGCTGAAAACCGATGGCGCGGCGGCGGCATTCATGGTCGAGATCGATAACGGTTACTGGTCCAAGACGATTTACGGTTGGAAAGAGTTGCCGAAACGGAAGGCCGACAGGGTTGTCGAATCAATCCGATCCCTTTTTTACTCGAAAGCAATACTCTCCTGGAACGCCTCGGTCCAGGCAGCTTCGAGCGGGGCCCGCCTGGACATCGTTCCACGGAACAACCCGGTGGAGGCCAGGGCAGGAGAGACCGTAACCCTGACAATACTGCTCGATGGAAAGCCGCTTCCAAATGTTCAGGTAAATGGCGGCGATCATGCAAAACTCGGCGCCACGAATGGAGAGGGCGCAATCAGCTTCCCGGTCAAAAAAGGAGTGAACCTGTTGAGCGTCGAGCACAAGGAACGCATCCAGGGCGACCCTGACGCGGATGTGCTGAACCTGAACGCGACCCTTTCTTTTGAGGTGAAGAATTGAAGATACTCTTGAGGAAACTGATCCTTTCTTTCACTCTGCTCTTCTGCGCTACGCCTTTTCTTCATGCTCACACCGTCAACTACGAGGTGCAGCAAAAGGGGGTCGCGGTGCGGGTTTTCTATGGCCCCGAAGATCCGGCCAGCTATTCGGAATACGAAATCCTTGCACCTGGAGAGGAAATCCCGCACCAGACGGGGAGGACGGACAGAAACGGGTTTGCCGCTTTCGTCCCTGACCGCAAAGGCATTTGGAAATTGAAGTTTCTTGGAGAATCCGCGCATGGGTTTCACGGTGTGACGGTCGATGTAAATGTCGACCAGGAACTCAACCTGGAATCTTTCAAAAAGCCTCTGGCTTCTACCTACTCAAAGCTCGTGACGGGAATCGGCCTGATTGTCGGAATTTTCGGGATCTACGCTTTGATTAGTTCGCGCGGGAGGAAGAACCGAAATACCGGGACCCTGGAGGGGGAATGATGAAAAAGTTTCTCGGCTGTCTTTTCCTGTTGGTAGTGTTGAGCCCCTGCAATGCTTTTGCCCATCATGGGGGGGTGAGCCTCGCACTCGGACCGGGGAGCCCCATTGAAACCAACTCGCCGCTGACCCTGCCACAGGGCGCCTTTGTCGTCTCCTCACGGGTGGAACAGGTTGAATGGAAAAGATACCGGTTCGCCGATCCGGAGAACAAGACTTCTTTCACCTTTGCAAACATTGGGCTATCATATGGCATTACGCCTTACCTGACCGGATCGATCTTCTTCCCCTATAATGTAAAGCGCCAGGAATCGCTCGGGACGAACGACGGGTTCGGCGACATCAGAATGCAGGCGAACCTGGGTTTCAACTACACCCCGGGAACCGGGTTCGGGCTGAACGGTCCCGAGGACACGGCAGTGAGCCTTGAAGAGAGTTCGAAGACCTATCTGGGAGTCTATGCCGGTGTGACCGCGCCAACCGGTAAGAGCCATATGAGACTGGGAGGGGAAATAGACCGCGGGATGCAGCCCGGGTTTGGCAGCCCCTCTTTTACCGTCGGTGGCTCAATCGCGAGGAGGATCATCGGCGCCTTTTCCCTGGTTGGAGAACTCTCAACCGACATATTCACCGAAAGTGAGGATTTCAAATTTGGCAACGAGTTCAGGGCCAACGCTGCGGGGGTTTATGAAATCTGGGGAAAACCGGAGTCTTTTCTTTCCAAAATGGACGGAATACTTGAATTCAATCTGCTCAACATCAAAAGGGACAAGGAATTCGGCATAGGACAGGAGGCGACCGGCGGAACCATACTCTATATCACACCCGGGATGCGATTTTCCTTTCCCCGATTATGGAACGCCAACCTGGGGCTGGCGGTAAAGCTTCCCATCTGGTCAGACCTGAACGAGAAAAGCAGACAGCAGGGAGCGGAAGGTCTGGAGCAGTACCGGCTGATCACCACGCTTTCATTTTTCTTTTGATCGGTAACACTTTCGGCGCCTATAGGCCCGATATGACCTGTACGCCGGCATGGGCTCACAATGAAAGCCAAGATACCTTCATTTTTGACTACCAGGCCCGAACCCGCCGCTAATTCCGCACCCTCTGCGCGGGTTAGACAATCCTTTGTCGGCAAGGGAATGGAGTACGCCGCATCGGTGCTGCATACCGGGTTCATACAGTGGGAAACGGCATCGCGGCGCGGATTCCTCCAGAAGATGGATGCAAGGGTCAAAGTCCTGTTTTTGCTCCTCTTCGTCGTGCTCATCAGCGTCAAGCAATCTATACACTCCGAGGCTTCTATAGCGATTCTTGTCCTGGGGCTTACCCTGATCTCCGGGATCAACCCTGTCGAACACTATCGCAAGATACTAGTCCTGACCTTCATCTTCGGTTTTTTGCTCGCTGTGCCGGCGGCTTTCAACATCTTTACGCCGGGTGAGATAGTGTTGAGCCTTGCGCACTTCGAGAGGAGCCACACGGTTTGGTACTTCACCATCCCGCAGCATATCGGCATTACGGATGAAGGCGTCAGGAGGCTTGCCATGCTCTCCCTCAGGGTCATGAACTCCCTGTCAGTCTGCTTCCTGGTATTCGCGACAACTCCATTCATGGATTTCGTAAAAGGATTGAAGGTCTTAAGGGTTCCGGATATTTTCCTGATGACCATCACTCTTTCCTATAAATATATTTTCATCTTTACGACGATCGTGCATGACATGCACCTCGCAAAGAAAAGCAGGCTTGCCGGAACGGAGAAGCACCGGGGGGCCAGGAAATGGGTGGCAGGCAGGATAGCCTTCCTGTATCATAAGAGCCAGCAGCGTTGCGAGGAAGTCTTCCGGGCCATGCTCGCCCGCGGGCTTTCCGATTCCGTAAAGCATCCCGAAATGCAGCCCCTGGCAATGCGCGACAAATTCGCCTGCCTTGGTTTTATAGCCGCTGCAATTGCTTTGTATTGGATTTGATGTATGACCGGCATTATCAGTTTGGAAAATGTCTCATTTCGCTACTACGACCGGGTGCAGGCGCTCGATGATGTCAGCCTCTCTGCGGCGCCGGGTGAAATCCTGGCGGTAATCGGCTCGAACGGCAGCGGCAAGTCGACACTTTTGAAAATCATGGGCGGGCTGTTGCATCCCATTACGGGATCGGTCTTCTTCAGAGACAGGCAAGTTTCCGAAAAGACTTTGAAAGCCAGGGACTTTCTACGGTTTTTCAGAGAAAGGGTGGGCTACGTGTTCCAGGATTCCGACGTCCAGCTCTTCTGTCCCACCGTGCTCGATGAGCTTCTGTACGGGCCTGCCCAGTTGGAGATTCCGGAAGCCGATGCATACTCGCGTGCCGAAGAAATCCTGGAGATGCTCCAGATAAGCCACCTCAGGGATCGCCCCTCCTATATGCTCTCAGGCGGAGAGAAAAAGCGCGTCGCCATTGCCTCGGTACTCACGATGAATCCGGAGGCGCTCCTCTTCGATGAGCCCGCGAACGGCCTCGACCCCCGGACCCAGTGTTTCCTGGTCGAATTGATCATCGCTCTTCACCGGGCAGGCAAGACAATAATAATCGCAACGCACGACCTTTCCCTGGTCGATGAACTCCACGCCCGGGTGGCCGTCCTCTCCGAAGATCACCGTATAGTGGCGGTAGGCAGCGCCCACGACATCCTCAGAGACGATCAACTGCTCCTGAAGGTCAACCTGATTCACGAACATGTACACTTCCACGGAGCATCCGCCCACAGCCACCTGCATTCCCATTACCTGCTCCACAGGCACGAGGAATTCCAGAAGTAGGATTCCAGAATCTATTTCCTTGATCGCCGGGCATACATGGAGGCTTCCAGACCGGCTACGCATCCTTCGCCGACCGCCTTTGCCATCTGCCAGGGAGGACCGCAGATATCTCCCGCGGCGAAAAGTCCCGGAACACTGGTCTCCTGCTTTTTATTGGTCGCAACGTAGCGCATTGTCTCGGGATCAAGTGAAACGCCGAGAATGGATGCAAGCTCGATGGCGCCTTTTGCGCCCAGTTCTATGAATATCCCGCTTGCTTCGATACTCTCGCCATTATCGAGCAAAATGGCTTCGACCTCCTTCTCTCCCAGGATCGCTTTGACGGACGATCCTTTATGGAGGTGAACACTGCTGCTCTCGATCTGGTATTGCAGGTGTTCGGAGACTTTGAGTTCACGGCAGACCAGGTGCACCTCGCGGGCCACGAGTAACAGTGTCAGCGCACCCGAAGCGGCCGCGCTCCCTTCTCCGGCGACAACAACAACCTGGTTGCGGTAGAAGTTGGCATCGCAGTCGACACAGTAGCTCACGCCTTTTCCAAGAAGTTCCTTTTCACCGGGCACGTTCAGTTTGTTCCTGGATATTCCCATCGCAAGAATAATAGACCAGGTGAGCAGGGTATCTCCCGATTCAAGCTTGATGCTGAACCGGTTGTCTTCGGCTCGCTCCAGGTGCAGGACATCCTGGTCCATAAGAACCGCCCCAAAGCGCTCGGCCTGGTTTCGGCCTTCCGTCAGGATTGCTTCACCAGAAACGGTAGAGTCCATGCAGCAATAGTTTTCGACATGGGCTTTGTAGAGTGAACTGCTCTGCACCCTTCCCAGAACCGCCACCTTCACCTTGGCCCGTGCCGCATGAATCGCTGCCTGAAGGCCGGCGGGACCGCTGCCGAGTATAACCACATCGAATTGCAATTCCGTCCCTTTTGTCTCTCCCATATCAACCTCCCCTGATCGCAAGAACTCACAGCATACCGAGCGGCATCGTGATTGAGAAGTAAAATTACTCCCGTCGCAGGACCCGGCTGGTAAAAATGCATTTGGTTGTGTAGAATTCTCGAATGTAATCATTCACACAAGCCCGAACACTGTTTACCGGGAAAAATGCGTTCTCACTCCAGTCGTTATAAGGAACCAGGCATGAGAGTAACCGCGGCGCTCATACCTTCGGATGGGCGAATCTTCGTTGCAAGGCGCCCGCCCTGGAAGAAGTTCGGACTGCTGTGGGAATTCCCCGGCGGGAAAGTCGAACCCGGCGAGGAACTCGAAGACTCCCTGGTACGGGAAATCAGCGAGGAACTCTGTCTCGATATCGTTGTACGGGACTTCTTTCGCTCGATATCCTACGAGGAAAAAGATTTTTCGATCGAGTTGCATGCTTTCTGGTGTTCGATTTCCGGCGGCCTGATCTGCCTGCGGGAACACGTCGAGTCCATGTGGGCCTTCGTGCCGGAGTTACAGGAGGTATCTCTGACCGCGGCGGACCGCCTTCTCATCCCGCACCTGGAGAGTCTTCGCTCCCTTCCCGATTATTCTCCTATCCACAGCGCATAGACATACCTCCAAGAGGTGATTATCTGGTTAGATCCAGTGCTTGCGAAAGAGACCGTCTTATGATCTACTAATTATTTTAAGCCTGATCCTGCACAGATATTTCACCAGCTCATGTTGCCCCGGTTCGCGATAAAGGTTATTAGTAGCGAAATATTTTTAATAATATCCGAAGGGTAGAATAACCAGATGTCAAAGGATCAAAACATTCCTGCCAAGATAGTTGAAGGGCTCGCCTCACTCAAGCTCACTCTGATTCTTTTTTTTGCGCTGGCCGTCGCATCGGTAATCGGGACTCTTCTGCCCCAGGGCATGAGTTCACACGACCTGCACGCCAACTTTCCGGCAGCGGCGTCAATCATTGAGCTGCTGGGACTGAACAACCTCTATCATTCCACCTGGTTCAGGGTCATGCTTCTGCTGCTCTGCACGAACCTGGTCGCTTGCACAATCGACCGGCTTCCCAAAACAGTGCGCATCATTCAGAGACGCGAGGAGCCCTTTGACTCGAACAAACTCACCAAGTTCAGTTGCAGCCGGATGATCACCACCGGAATGTCGCAAGACGAGGCAAAATCAATTTTGTCCGGGAGAATGTTGGAATTTTTCGGCGACCCTCGCGAACTGCCCTCGCCGGGCCCTTACTGCGCCGTGGTCGAGAAGGGCCGCTGGAGCAGGCTGATGGTTTACGGCGTACACCTGAGCGTGCTGGTGGTGCTTGTCGGTGCTCTGATGGGATCGCTTCTCGGCTTCAAGGGGTTCATGAATCTCTCCGAGGGGCAGGCTTCCGACGAGGTGGTCATCTCAGGCGGGCAGCAACCCGTCATGCGCCAGTTGCCTTTCATGGTGAAATGTGAAGATTTCGATGTCTCCTTCTATGACACGGGCGCTCCGAAGGAATTCCGATCCGATCTCACGATAATCGAGGACGGCAGGGAGGTCTTGAAGCAATCTATAATCGTAAACGATCCCCTGACCTACAAAGGGGTCACTTTTTACCAGTCATCCTATGGGAGTACGCTCAGGAGCGCCGAAATCGAACTCAAAGACCGCGACTCCGGAAAAGCAGTCACCATGACCCTGCCCTTCAGGCAACTCCAGACAATCCCCGGAACCGGAGACCGGATCCAGGTCGTCGAGTACCAGGAGAACATGATGCGCGCCGGCCCTGCGCTCGGCATCATCATGGCCAAAGAGGGACAGGAGTCTTTTCAGGGCCAATGGATACTGGCTGACCGTCCCGACTTTCACGGCAACAGGCTTCAGAATTATAGCGTCCGTGTGTTGAAAACCGACAAGGCTTTTTACACCGGCCTGCAGGTAAAAGAAGACCCGGGCGTATGGGTTGTCTGGATCGGATTCACGCTTATGATCATCGGTATCGGGCTGACTTTTTATTCCAGCCATAGAAAGCTGTGGGCATGCGCCGAACCCGATAAAAAGGGAAAAGGAATTATCGTGACGGTTGCCGGCAGGGCGAGCCGCAACGCGCCCGGTTTTGAAGAAAGGTTCAATGAACTCTGCTTGAGCCTCGAAAACCAGTTGAAGCTGGAAAAGGATAAAAGGGTACAGAAATGACAAGCTCTCTTTTGCTCAGCATAACAACATTTTCCTACCTTTTGTGTACGATTCTATACTTGTCGGGAACCATCTTCCGGGTCGACCGCATGCTGGTGCTCGGCACGATTGCAGGAGTGGTTTCCTTTTTGATTCAAGCGGCAGGGATCGGATTCCGGTGGGTGGAGTCCTACCAAATGGGCTACGGCCATGCTCCTTTGTCTAATCTCTACGAATCGCTGGTTTTCGCCTCCTGGTCTATCATGCTCATCTACCTGGTATTCGAGTGGCGCACCAAACAGAGGCCGCTGGGAGTCTTCCCCGCCCTGTTCGCCTTCCTGGCGATGGCTTACGCTTCCTTTTCCAAAGACATCGACTCCAAGATTCAACCTCTCGTTCCGGCCCTCAAGAGCAATTGGCTGATCGCCCATGTGATTACCTGTTTCATCGGCTATGCGGCGTTTGCCATCTCCTTCGGGTTGAGCATTCTCTACCTGGTCAAAAAAAGTGTCCCGGATAATCCCAAGCCTCACACCGGCGTCCTCTCCATCATGCCGAACGCCGCCCAACTCGAATCGTTCAACTACCAGATGGTGCTTTTCGGCTTCCTGTGGCTCTCGGTGGGAATAATTACCGGGTCGATCTGGGCGAATTCGGCCTGGGGAACATACTGGAGCTGGGACCCCAAGGAGACATGGTCTCTGATTACCTGGCTCATGTATGCAGCCTTGCTGCACGCTCGCACAATGAGGGGCTGGCAGGGCAAAAGAGTCGCCTGGTTGTCCATAACCGGTTTTGGGTGTGTCCTATTCACCTATTTTGGGGTAAACTTCCTTTTGAGCGGCTTGCATAGTTATGCAAGATAAAAATGATCTGGAGGCAAACGCATGTTAAATCCAACCGAAATGCTCCTTTTGCTGCTGGGTGTTGTGATTCTGGTAGGCGGGAAAAAGCTCCCCGAGTTGGGAAGCGGCCTGGGCAAAGGGATAAGCGAGTTCAAGAAAGCAATCGGCGGTTCCAAAGAAGAGGAAGAAGAGCAGAAGCAGATTCCCAAGGAAGGCGAGACAAAAGCCGCCGCGGATACAAAACCGGCTGACCCCGCCAAATAGTAATGAAAGCCTCCATCCGGAGCATGAATCCAGACCGGCCGCTCCTTCGTGGTATGTGGAACCCGGCAGTCATGATTGTACCGGGTCGTAAGAACACGTACGCTCTCCCTGCCGGCAGGGGCTTCCGTGCCTAAAGGAATCCTTCAAAGCGGACTCCTATTTTTTATTAATGATATCAAGGGGTAATATATGTTTGGAATCGGTTTTTCCGAACTGCTCGTGATTCTGGGCGTGGCGCTGCTGGTGGTCGGTCCGGACAAACTCCCCGATGTAGCCAGGGCTATCGGTCGCGGCTATGCCGAATTCAAGAGAACCATGGACGATTTAAAGAGCACGATAGACCAGGATGAAACTGTACGGGGTCTCAAGGAGGAATTCCGGTCGGCACAGCGGGAAGTGGTCATGAGCAAGCATTACACCCACAATCTCATAATGGAGCAGGGAACCGCCATCAAATCGGCAGTCTATGAGGAGCCCAAACCGCAGGAATCGGACGCGCCGGGGGGCAGCGAGACTATTCAGGAGGGCGTATCCGCCGAACACGGCATCATTGTCGCCCAGGAGGATGAGTTCGATTCCTCTGCAGCCCCAAAACCTCAGTCCTCTCCGGAACCTGTTGCCGAAAAACCGGCTCAGCCCATAAAATCATAAGCAAGGAACCGAGCTATGGCCGAAGAAGAAGCCAAAATGCCCTTATTCCAGCACCTGGAGGAGTTGCGTAACAGGCTGTTGATATGTGTGCTGGCGGTGGGTTTTGGATTTGTAATATCCTATGTTTTCAGCGGGAAGATCTTCGAGATCCTCATGATGCCGTGGATCAACGCAATGCCCGAGGGACAGTCCGCCAAGCTCATCTACACGGCGCCCCATGAGGCTTTCTTCGTCTACATGAAGGTCTCCTTTATAGCAGGCACTCTTCTGGCCGCTCCCATCATAATCTGGCAAATATGGAAATTTATTGCACCGGGCCTGTATGAAAACGAAAAAAAATACATGGTGCCGGTTATATTCTTCACCAGCGCTTGTTTTCTGGGCGGCGCCGCCTTCGGGTATTTCGTAGTTTTCCCGGTGGGATTTAAGTTCTTCGCATCTTTTGCCTCCGATTACATCTCTCCAATGATGCGAACCAGTGAGTACCTTTCGTTTGCCAACAAGCTGCTGCTATGCTTCGGATTAGCCTTCGAGCTACCCGTATTTGCCTTCTTTCTTGCAAAACTGGGTATCCTCAGCTCGGATTTTCTCAAGCGCAAGCGCAAGGTAGCCATAGTTCTGATATTTATCGCGGCGGCGGTCCTCACGCCCAGTCCGGACGTGCTTTCTCAGTTGCTGATGGCCGGCCCGCTTATCGTTTTGTACGAGGCAAGCGTGTGGATAGTCTATTTCTTTGGCGCCAAACCCTTTAAGACGGATGAAGCCGAGTCGAAGGCGAAAGAGTAATTCATCTTACCTGGATAGAAAGTGGACATGGCAAAACTCGTTCTTGTCATAGCGACGAAAAACGCTGGGAAATCCGCAGAGATACGAGGTTTTCTGAAGGATTTTCCCGTTGAGATAAAGGACCTCAACGACTTCGGGCCAATTCCCGAGCCGGTCGAGGACGGACGATCCTTCGAAGAAAACGCTTACAAGAAGGCGGGCTTTACTGCAAAAATACTTGGACTGCCCGCCCTGGCGGATGATTCCGGGCTCGAAGTCCAGGCCCTCGACGGCGCACCCGGTGTCTACTCGGCCCGCTACGCCGGACCGGCAGCCACCGATCCCCAGAATAATGCAAAACTCTTGGATGCTCTTTCAGGCGTTGAGAATCGCAAGGCTCGCTTTTGCTGCGTGCTCTCACTGGCCGTGCCCTCCGGTCATGCCCTCACCTACGAGGCATCCTGCGAAGGAACCATCCTGGATTCACCGCGAGGTGAAAACGGCTTCGGCTATGATCCTCTTTTCTTTTATGCTCCGGCCGGGAAGACTTTTGCGGAAATGAGCCTGGAGGAGAAACTCCAGTTCAGTCACCGCGGAAGGGCGCTGGTCGATTTACGGGCTGAGTTCGACAAGGTAATCAGATGGCTCGAACTTAGAAAAGAAGAAGAAGACATTCGCCGGGGCGCCCACGAAATCTGTCAGGCGCCGAAAGAAAAAGGTTGAGGAGAGCGAAATTGAGCGACTCCAAGATAGAGATGGCAGGCGATCTTACCCCGATGCCTTCTTTCCCGCAGCCGGGCATGGCAGCCAAGTCCTGCTGACCTCCGCCTTCAAAGGCCCGGCAGGGCCTTCCAAGCCTCAAACAACCCTTTGTAACCGGGTCCGTCAAGACACCCGCGGGCATTCTGCCCCGGGTTCCCTCCCTGCTTACCGCTGCTGACAGGCTGGGGACGCTCAAAGTTCGCTGGGATATCGGACGAATGCGCTACAAGGTCGATCCGGGCCTCTACGCCCTCGAAGACCCTGACGCCAAATCTCCCGTCCTGGTCTCGGCCAATTACAAAATGAGCTTCGATTTTCTGAGAAAGTCCCTGGAAGGTCGAAGCGCCTGGATACTGGTTCTGGACACAGACGGCATCAACGTGTGGTGCGCGGCCGGCAAGGGATCATTCGGTACGGAAGAACTTGCTGAGAGGGTAAACGCGAGCGGCCTGGCCGATGTTGTGGATCACCGCGTGCTGATCGTCCCTCAACTGGGTGCGCCCGGCATTGCCGCCCACCTCGTCAAAAAGCTCTGCGGCTTCAAGGTAATCTACGGTCCGGTGCGAGCGGCAGACCTTCCGGCATTTCTCGACTCCGGTCTAAAAGCAAAGCCTGAAATGCGCCTCAAGACTTTTTCGCTCTCCGAGCGCCTGGCGCTTGTCCCCGTCGAACTGGTTCATGCATTGAAGAAGTTCCTGATGGCGCTGCCGGTGCTTTTCGTGGTGAACGGGTTTTCGGGAGCGGGCGGTTTTTTTGAAAATGCTCTTTCCAAGGGCAGCCTCGATGCATTGGGGCTCCTGGCGGGAATAGCAGCCGGATGCGTAATGTCTCCGGCGCTTCTGCCATGGCTCCCCGGAAGAGCATTCTCGGCCAAAGGCGCCTGGCTGGGACTCGCCGGAGGCTTCTTCTTCCTCCTTATGCGCAACGGCATGAACGGCGCTGCGCCGGTCGGCGCCTTGGAGACTGCGGCATGGCTGCTCGTCATCCCGGCCGTTTCCTCTTACCTGGCCATGAACTTTACCGGCTGTTCCACCTTTACCTCCCTTTCGGGGGTAAAGAAGGAGATGCGCTGGGCGGTTCCCGCCCAGATCGCCGCGGCGGTAGCCGGACTTCTACTCTGGATCGTTTCCCGCTTCTTTGTGTAGGACTTCAATGGGCAAGCTTGTATATCTCAAAAACGTGGCGACACTGGAACTGGACAGCGACTCGTGCACCGGATGCGGCATGTGTACGACGGTCTGCCCGCGCGGGGTCTTTGCCCTATCGGACCGGAAAGCAGCCATCCTGGAAAAGGATGATTGCATGGAGTGTGGAGCATGCGCCCGCAATTGTCCTTCCGGGGCGATTTCCGTTCGCACCGGCGTGGGCTGCGCAGCGGCGGTGATCAACAGTATGCTTGGTCTGAAAAGCTCGGACTGCTGCTGCTCGCTTGACCAGTACGAATCCGCCGGCGCGGGCGGCAAAACCGGTAAAACCGGCTGCTGCTAAACTCCATGGACTACCGACTGTCTGCCTCAGTACAGCTCCACACAAATGTTCAGAACTGAGTCGGCTTATATAAGACTTTAATTATTAAGAAACATCCAGTTAGCCACCCAGCCCCGTCATCCCCGCGTGCTTTTGGCGGGAACCCAGCGTCTTGCATTCACGGCCCGAAGCGGAAGGCATTGATAATTGAGATTCCTACCGCGTCAACCTGCGGTTTTTGGTTTCAACTTTGCGTTCTGATCTTGATAAACAAACGAAAGACACTGGGTTCCCGCCTAAAGCCGCGGGAATGACGATGCGTGGATACCGCGAGCCGACATGAATCGATGAGAGTCTGTCCCCCAAGGGCTGCTGCATGCAATAGGGCGCCCGAAACCGGACCGGCTCTCAATGGGATTTCGTGGGAAGCTTGAGAGTTTCATTCCCGTTCAAACCACGCTAAAGCGTTTCGGCTCGGTTGGATTTCGGCTCAGAAGCACAGCGGAATGACGGGGCGTGATGATACCCGGTTACCTTGCCGTGAGGAGCTGTAGAAGGGTGGGCACAGTTTCCACCGTGCCCACCACCCCAAGGGCTGGAAAGCCCCCCTCTTGCACTAAATCGGTGGGCACGGAAAAACGGTGCTCACCCTACGCTTGTCCATTGGGCCGTGTACTTTCAACTCTCCCCCAGCCCGAGGACAATGCACGGTTGAGCCATTATCTCAGAGTTCCCCGCCCGCTAATCGGCCTCGCGCACAAAAACCTTCTGAGTACGGTTCTCGGGGGAAACCTTCGGAACGGTGATGCGAAGGACTCCTTTTCTGAGTTCGGCGACAATCGCGTCTGCCTCGACGGCGCAGGGAAATTTGAAGACGCGGGAGAACTCTCCTCGCGAGCGTTCCCTGAGCAGAGGCTCTCCGGGCGGGAGATCCTCCGATCTTGCTCCGGATACCAGAAGACGATCAGCCTTGCATTCGACTTCGATATTTTCATCCAAAACGCCCGGCAAATCGATCAGGTACAGAAGCTGGTTTCCGGTATCCACTATATCCGCGACCGGCGCCCAGTCTTCGGACCGTGTCTGCGCATCTTCCTTCTTCTCCGAGCCCGGTCCAAGATTGAAGTTGCGCAGAAAGATATCTTCCATACGATCTTTCATTGCCTTAAGCTCTTCCAGAAAGTCTTTCTTATCAGCTCCCGTCACTTTTCCCTCCGCATGATCTTCCGTGCAGGCCGAGGCCTTCCCGGCCTCCAGTAATCTTGTAATTATACCAAACCGTATAGTAATTGTCATGGCGGACGAATAGAAGCAGGCGTCCTGTTCCGGGATGCTTATTTTTGCTCAGTGATCCCCGGGTACTTTGTTATAAAGGGGCGGTATAGCCGCGTCCGGCCCATTGGGTAAGCATTCTCCGAACCGGGAGCCTCAAGGGCATGAGAGACCTGTTATGAAAATACTGATAATTTATCACAGTGTTCTGGGCCATGTGTTCAGCCTGGCGAAGGCGGCTTTTGAGGGGATAGGACTGGTTTCGGGAGCGGAACCGGTGCTCCGGCGGGTCGAGGAGTTCGAGCCGACGATACGCTGGATCATGCAGAACGAGCAGGCCCGCCTTGTCTGGGAGGCGCAAAAAGATATTGCGGCATGCACCCTGGACGACCTCCGAAGCGCCGACGGGGTGCTCATCGGCTCTTCCGGCCGTTATGGAAACATGTCCGCCCAGATGAAATATTTTATCGACTCCACCTCCAGCATCTGGGTAAACGGGGAGATGGAAGGCAAGCCCGCGGGGGTATTCACCGCCTCCGGCACGACTCACGGCGGACAGGAGGCGGCGTTGCTCACTATGATCGTACCGCTCCTCCAACTCGGAATGATTATAGTGGGCGTTCCGTTTTCCACCCCCGGCATGCTCCATTCCGATGCACGAGGCGGCACTCCTTTCGGTGCTTCGACAATCGCCGGTATTCGCAATGAACTCCAGCCCGCATTGGAAGATCTTGCCATCGCTCGCGCTCTCGGGAAAAGGGTCGCCGAAGTGGCCCAAAAGCTGACATTCTCGTTCAACCCACGCTAGATCGACGCTAGATCGTGGCGGCTCAGCTCTTATTTCATTTTTATAGTAACACTCCAGAGGGATAGAATAATCAAGCTACTTTCGATGCCGGCTGTTCGGCTAGATTCCGGCTCAGAAGCACCGCCGGAATGACGGGGGTTAGTGATTGCCGACTAAAGGACGGAGCAGAACTTACGATCTTAATTGTCCTGTTATCAAAGGAGGCTTTATGATGGAGTCGATACTGGTTATGGTTTTCCTGCTGGCCGGAAGTGTTTTGCCCCTTTCGCTCGCCAATGCCGCGGCGCCTTTCGAGACCGATATAATCAAGACTTCGGCGGGCGATCTCAAGATCACCTTCATCGGCCACGGTTCGCTCATGTTCGAGTTTGCCGGAAAAGTCATCCAGGTCGATCCCGACAGCCGCCAGGCCGACTACGCCAAGCTTCCGAAGGCCGATTTGATCCTCCTGACCCATGAACACAAGGACCACTGCGATCCGAAGGCCGTCGCGGCCATGCTCAAGGAGAATACCTTTATCATCACCAACGCCGCCTGTGAAAAAGAGCTGAAGAAGGGTCACATAATGCGCAACGGAGAGGAAAAAACCGTAGGCGGTCTGAGGATCGAGGCGGCGCCCGCCTACAACCTCGTCCACATGCGCAGCGAGGGTGTTCCCTACCATCCGCGTGGAGCGGGCAACGGCTACGTGGTCACCTTTGGAGATAAGAGGGTCTATATTGCCGGGGATACGGAAAATATCCCGGAGATGCGCGATCTCAAAGAAATTGATATCGCATTCCTGCCGATGAATCTTCCTTTCACGATGACGCCGGAAATGACAGCCGACGCCGCGAGGAGTTTCGGCCCGAAGATCCTCTACCCCTATCATTTCGGGGAGACGGATACCGTGATCATAAAAGGGCTCCTGAAGGATACCGAGATCGAGGTCCGAATCAGGAACATGGGTCCCGGTGGATTATTGAAGGGGAAGAATTAGCTCTCGGAGAGCCGTCACTTAAGCAGTTCCACACCAGCCAGCGCTTCCAGTTGCGCAAGGGCCTTGTGGTAGTCCGTGATCGATTCGTAATATTTGAGTTCGTATTCGAGCAGGGGCATCGAAGCATCGATCAATTGCAGGAAGTCGATTTTCCCTACCTGGTAGTTCGCCATCGCGGAACTGAGGGCAAGGTTCGACTGGGGGACGATCGCGGAGGAATAGAGACTGGCCAGCTTTTCCGCCGTGGTCGCCATAGTGTAGGCTTCCTTGACCTCGTAGCGCACGGTTGTCACACTGTTCTCACGCATGTTTCTGGCGCTGGAAAGGTTCAGCCTGGCAGCCTCGAGTTCCGGCTTCTGCTTTCTCCAGAAATAGAGCGGGATTTTGGCCTTAACCATCAACCCATACATTTCCGGCATCGCATCCCTTTCAAAATAGGTAAAGCCGACGGCAAAATCCGGATAGAATTCCTTTCGTGCAAGTTCCACCCCGTACTGCCTGCGGGTGATTTCGCTCTCCTGCGCCTTGAGGGCCGGTGAACCTGCCTGGGCCAAGTGGGTAAGCTCTTCGAGCGTTAGAGCGAGTTCGGCCTTGTGGAACTCGGCAGGCTTTCCTACCGGTGTTTCCGGAGGTCGATAGAGGAAGCTGTTTATCCTGGCCTCGGCAATTCGCTTCTTTTGTCCCTGCGCGAGCAGTTTGTCCAATACCCGGGACAATTCCACCTGTGCCTTGAGGACATCCTGCTGGACCGTCTGGCCAACTTCATAGCGCGTTCTGGCTATCTGCTCGAAGTTCTGGAGGAGGTCCTTGTTCTTCATCAGGGTCTCTATGGATTTATGAATAAGGTAGAGGTCGAAGAAAGCCTGCTTCAACTCCGAAATAACCTTGCGCTGAACCGCCTGGCTGTTCCACTGCTGAGCATCAGACTCGGTAGAGGCTATGCTCTCTTTCAAGCGCCGCTTACCGGGAAA
The DNA here is from genome assembly GCA_964539645.1 of uncultured Syntrophobacter sp. Classification (GTDB taxonomy): domain Bacteria; phylum Desulfobacterota; class Syntrophobacteria; order Syntrophobacterales; family Syntrophobacteraceae; genus SbD1. The sequence goes on along the minus strand of CAZIJV010000019.1, from coordinate 32,281 downwards.
AGGAATCTCCTGTTCGATGCCATAAGTACGGGCGGAGGAAGGATCACCGGACTGGAGCCTCAAAGGGATCAGGTCCCCCATGTGCTGAAAGGTGAAGGTGGGGTCGGGAAGGGCGCCCGCCGCCGGAACCATCGCTTTGGAAGCCGCCGCTGACTGCTCCGATGCCTTGATTTCCGGGTTGCGTTCAACGCCGACCCGGATAAGCTCATCCAGGGTTATTTCCTTTGTCTCCGATGCACCCGGCCGGTCAGAGGATTGAGAAAAAGCCTCTTGGTGGAATGCGGCAAGGCAAACCACAACCAGGCAGATAGAGGTAGATCTTTTGAGCGCCATAAGTCATCCTAATTATTGTATTCATTCCATCGTTAGACACGGTCAGGGTGCGCAGCAAATCGGAAGGAGAGGAAAAAGGCCTGATCATACGCCGGCAAGCTGCACCTCTGTAAATAAGCACACCGCTTTTCCCTGAAAAGTGGCTGGGCCGAATTTGAGCATCAGGAGAAGGGGAGGCTTCAATTTTTTGGGTCTGCGGTGGAGCAATATTGATGCCTGCATACGCTTTTTGCTCCTTCGTGTTCTATCCATTTGAAATGAAAATGCATTCTATGCAAAATGGTTCCGGATCGCGTTCAGACCTGCAAGAGGAATTGAAAAAAAGTTTCACTGCGTTGAAAGAATGCCGTCATATGTGTCTGATCGGTCGAAAGAAATTAATATATGTGCAGCGGAAGAATGTCCGCAATGCATATAGAGATCTCACGGAGAGGCACAATGATTGAGAGGCCGGGTTCCTCCTTCAAGTGGCGCGTGCCTTCCGAAGAGCGCAATCTGAAACTCTCACGGGCCGTTTCAGTCTCTCTTCTGATTCCGGAGGAAGAAGCCGCCGATCTGATCGATTTCGGATCAGTCTACGTGCAGGGACGACTCGAACGCGAGACGACCAGAATGCTTTTCGGAGGTGAGGAGATTTCGGTCACTTTTCCTCCTTATGGTGTCCGGAGGACCTATGAAATCAATCCGGACCGCGTGATTTATCGTGACCGCACACTCCTCGCCTATGACAAGGAAGCCGGAATCCCCAGCCAGCAGACTCCCTATGACGCCTATAACAACATTTTTGCCGCGCTTCTGCGCTTTCTTTCGGCGGGAGAAAGCCGGCGGCCATATGCCGCCCTCCACCACAGGCTTGACCGGGAAACAAGCGGTCTGATGCTGTTTGCTCTCGATCCCCGAGCCAACACTGCCCTGGGCAAGGCGTTCCAGGAAAAACATGTAAAAAAGGAATATCTTGCCTGGGTTGAGGGGACGACGGAGAGTGAGTCCTGGAGGTGCGATGCAGAGATAGGCAAGACAGGCCGGGGATACAGGGCCATGCCGAAAGGAAAGGGCAAAAAGGCCACAACCCTGTTCAGGGCCCTGTATCGGGAACAGAACCGCTCGCTTGTCCTGGCCAGTCCCCTGACAGGCAGAACGCACCAGATAAGGATTCACCTGGCCGAATCGGGGCATCCGGTTGCGGGCGACCGTGCCTATGGCGCAAGCCCCGCCGCGCGCCTCTTCCTGCATGCATGGCGCATAGCGATCAATCACCCGGCATCGGGTGAAGAGCTTTGTCTGGCGGCGCCAATCCCAAGCGAGTGGGATATGCCTGTCGACCTTAAAGTTGCTGTTGCCCCGTAGCCATAATACTGTGTGATTATTTTTAGAGCCTGCCGTCAGTTCTCCGGGCCGGAGCATTCTGCTGCTTCGCGCCTGAGCACTTCGATTTCCTGCATCATCGCAGAGGTGATCTGCTGCGCGCGCGTGAGAGTTTCCATAGCAGCCAGCCTTTGTGCTCCTTCCAGGCTGCCCTGCTGCAGCAGATTTGAAAAATCGATCTGTGTCATTTCGGCCCTCGTCCTGAATTCCTCGAGCAGCAGTATGCATCCCTCATCGGCCAGCCGGTGAAAGAAGCCGGAGCGTATACTCTCCCTGAAATCGCCGAATGCCCGCAGGAGTTCGGACCTGGCCTCGGATCTCGCCATTTCTCGGGCCTTCAAGAAAAGAGGTTCCATCGGCTGGTCATCTTTACCTTTACCCTTGAGCCTGCGCATCTGTGACTTGATTCCCGACAGAATGTCCGGAAATGAGGTGAGGCCGAACTTGAGAAACAATATTCCGCGGGCAAGGCTGTTTCTCTGGAGAAAGAGGCTGAAGCAGGGAGGGACTATTCCCGCGGCCAGCGCAAATCCCGAAAAACCGTTATGCGGAGGGATGGCGCGCTCTTCGGGGGTGGCGCCCGGAATTTCGCTACGGTAGTCGGCAAGGGCAGCATCAAAAAAGGACCAGAGGGCCTCCGAAGATTTCCTGATCCGCTCGGCCAGGCGGTACTCTTCTTCCTTTGCAAATTCGACGATTCGCAGGTTGATCTTTTCTATCAGGTGTCGCGAGAGGCTGCGGCGGAACTCCAGGTAGAAACGGTAATACTCCCGAATCAGTCCCGCATAATCCGAAATCTCTTTTTGTCGGTCCGTGGATACCGGATAGTGATCGACCAGGTCCAATGCTTCCCGGATGATCGTTCCCCCGGAAGAATCGAAACATTTGTCGATGACGGAGTCCAGGTCGCTCTTTATGGAACGGTTGAGGCCGGAGACGGTGTCCGAGAGATTTTGAAGAGTGGATTGAAGAGCAAGATGCCTTGCCCTCAGCTTTTCCTCCCTCTCCTCTACCCCGGCGAGATTGGTCTCCAGAGCCGATCGGCGAACCCGCACGGTGTCATTTATTCCGGCTGCAATCATCGCGAGGCGGCTCAAACCGCATCCGAGCAACACCCGTGACCTTTGGGCGCAGATCCGCTCCTCCAGTTCTTTTTTGAATAGACTCCAGCCGGCTTCGGCGCCCTTGAATACTTTTGTCTCCTTCCACAGCTTGAACCGGCGCTTTTCCGGTTTGGATGCTTTCTCGCCGAGTTGTTTCAGCAACTGGGACAGGGCGGAAAACGAGAAGAGGGCAGGATCTGGCACAATCCAGCCCAGTTCCGAGCGAACCCTTTCCGTGATTGCCCGTATTTCGTCCTCACTGGAGAGTATATCGAAATCCAGGTTCAGCACGAACAGGGTCTGGGGAAACATTCTCATGCTCTTGATCAGATCGAGGAGCTTGAAATCGGCCTCCCGGAGTCCCGTGCGGCTGCCGACCACGTAAAGGATGAAATGCGAGGTGAGCAGGTATTGCTGGAGTAGCTCAAAGTGGTTTGGGTTGGGAGAATCGCTTCCCTGGCAGTCAGCCAGTTCGATATTCTCTCCAAGCCACAACACAGGATAATGAATCTCTATGTCCTCTACATATACCGACCTGCATTCCTCGCCCGCATAGAGTTGGTGCTCGGCGATTTTCTTTTCACCCAGCAAGATCCTGCCTGTCTCCTCTCCGATTTTCTCCCCGACCTGATCAAAGCCCTCAAGAATGCGTTCAAGAAACAAAAAATAGGGATCTATGCCGCCACGGCCCTGTAGCCATTCGGTCTTCATCTTTGCGCAGAGAGCTTCAATCCGGCTGCGATCTCCCGGATCGTGCAGAGCGAATTCCCTCTGCTCGCTCTCCTCTCCGGCAAAAACAGGAAGCATCCGCAGCGCCTGGTTTATTTCAGAGTTGATTTGCGCCCGGGACTTGAGATCGACCCAGCCGCCTTTTGCCTCGCCGCTCACCACCCTCGTGATGAAGGCCGTTACGATTCCGGCCCCCCTTCTAAGAAGGTCCGCGCCGATCATGGAGTTGATCAGGGTGCTCTTTCCCGATTTAACGGAACCCACAACGGCAATCTTCAACAGGTGATCCTTGAAAGAGTCGCATGCGCCCGTCAGGTAGCCCCTCCACTTCGCCGCTGACGATTCTCCCAGCAGTCCCGAAGTTTCAAGGGATTCGATGGTTTCCTCAAGAATTTCAGCTCTATATTGGATCTTTTTCTTGAATTCCATGTGCCTGTTCATACTTTTCCAATCTCTGTCGCAAAAGAGATGCAAGTTGACACACTTGAGCAGAGGTTCAGGAGCAGTGTTTTTTCAAGGCTCCTGATTCAGCGGACGATCTTCGTACGTTAGGTCCCTTGGGGGGGTGGGAGGGAGTTCTTCTTGCCGAGATCGCCGGCAGAGTCTGCACTCGCCAATGCCGACCGGAGAATCTGGTTCTCGGAAATGGCGGCTAAGGTTTCTCCGGCATTGTTTCCAATCCTTTCTTGCACCTGCCGGCGGTTCATTGGCGGTCCTGATTGACTCAGCGTGCGCTTGTTTCTATACTACAAGTTTGCCGGTCATCGCATGGTTCCGGAAGCTTCCGTCAGACCAACTGGTTAAAGCACATCCCGAGGCTAATATAAAGAAAAATTGGGGGATTCACTATGGGCAAGGTTCTTATCATCGGGGCAGGCGGAGTTGGGAGTGTCGTTACTCATAAATGTGCCCAGGTTCCGGAAGTTTTCTCGGAGATCACACTGGCAAGCAGGACGCTGGAGAAATGCGAAAGAATCGCCGCCCGCCTGCCACGCCCGATTAAGGTCGCCAAAGTCGATGCGGACAATGTTTCCGAAACCGCTGAACTGATAAGCAGGGAAAAGCCTGACCTCGTCATTAACGTTGCGCTCCCCTACCAGGACCTTTCGATAATGGATGCATGTCTCCAGACCCGTGTCCATTACCTCGATACCGCGAACTACGAACCGCCCGACGAAGCCGAATTCTCCTACAAATGGCAGTGGCCCTATGACGGGAAGTTCAAGCAGGCCGGTATCATGGCGCTGCTCGGCTCCGGCTTCGATCCCGGCGTCACCAACGTATTCTGCGCCTACGCTCTCAAGCATCATTTCGACGAAATCCACTATGTGGACATTATGGACTGCAATGCAGGCAGCCACGGTCATGCCTTTGCAACCAACTTCAACCCCGAGATCAATATTCGCGAGATCACGGCGCGAGGGAAATTCTGGGAGGAAGGCGCATGGAAGGAGACCGATCCGCTCGCTGTCCACAAAGCCTTCTACTTCCCCCAGATCGGCGAGCGGGAAATGTACCTCATGAACCACGAGGAACTCGAATCGCTCATCAGGCGCCTGCCCGGACTCAAACGAATCCGCTTCTGGATGACCTTTTCACAGGAATACCTGACTCATCTGCGCGTATTGCAAAATGTCGGAATGACACGGATCGACCCGGTCTCCTTCCAGGGATGCGACATTATTCCGCTTCAGTTTCTCAAGGCTCTCCTTCCCGATCCTGCTTCGCTTGCGGCGGGCTACACGGGAAAGACCAACATCGGCTGCATGATTGAAGGAACCAAGAACGGCCGGCGGAAAAAGTACTATATCTACAATGTGTGCGATCACGAGGAAGCCTACAAAGAAGTCGGCGCTCAGGCGATATCCTACACGACCGGGGTTCCCGCCATGATCGGCGCGAAAATGATAATGACCGGGGCATGGACGGGAACGGGCGTGTTCAATATCGAGCAGTTCGACCCCGATCCCTTCATGGCCGACCTGTCACGCTACGGACTGCCCTGGATCGAGGAATTCAGGGAATAGGAAACTCCAAGATCAGCCCACAGAGGAGACAAGTTGGCTCTGGACCCATTACTGCTGCACGACCTGCTGGAGGTGGAGACCCCCGTCTATGTGGTGGACGAAGGGCTTCTGGAGGAAAACCTCCGCACACTTGACTCCGTTCAGGAGAAAACCGGCTGCAAGATCCTGCTGGCGCTCAAAGGCTTCGCCATGTTCAGCCTCTTTCCGCTGATCAGCCGGTATCTGCATGGCATTGCAGCAAGTTCACTCGATGAGGCCAGGCTCGGCTTCGAAGAATTTAAGAAAGAGGTCCACACATTCTCCCCCGCCTACAAAGAGCGCGAATTCGACCGGGTCCTCTCCTGCTCGAACCATGTTATTTTCAACTCCTTTTCACAATGGGAGTTGTATCGCGTGCGATGCGCCGGCGACTCGGCGAAAAAATTCGGCATCCGGATAAACCCCGAGCACTCGGAAGTGAAGACCGCCATCTATGACCCCTGTGCACCATTCTCACGCCTTGGGGTCACTCGGAGGAACTTTCGGCCTGATGCGCTCGAAGGAATCACCGGAGTCCATTTCCACACCCTTTGCGAACTCAACGCGGATTCCCTGGAGAGGACGCTGGCCGTGGTCGAGGAGAAATTCGGCGCATTTCTTCGCGGCATGGAATGGGTCAATTTCGGAGGGGGGCATCATATAACCAGGGCGGACTATGATATCGACTTGCTCTGTTCCCTGATACAGCGGTTCGGAGAAAAGTTCGGCGTACAGGTCTACCTGGAGCCGGGTGAAGCGATCGCCCTCAACACGGGATTCCTTGTCGCCTCGGTCCTTGACATCACTGAAAACAGCGGTATGAATATCGCCATCATGGATACATCAGCAACAGCGCACATGCCGGATGTAATCGAAATGCCCTACAGGCCGGTTGTGGAAGGGGCAGGCAACCCCGGAGAATTCCCTTACACCTTCAGACTCGGGGGCCTGACCTGCCTGGCGGGGGATGTTATCGGCGATTATTCTTTCCCGGAACCGCTGAGAGTCGGATCGAAGCTCGTGTTCTTGGACATGGCCCATTATTCCATGGTCAAGAACAACACGTTCAACGGTGTGCGGCTTCCATCGATGGCTGTTCGGAAACCTGAAGAGGGAGTGCGGGTCGTGCGAAAATTCGGCTATGAAGAATACAGAAGACGTCTCTCGTAATGGTTTTAAAGATCACAAATCGGGAAGGTGTTGAAATGTGCCCGCGGTTTGCAGGCGGACTCCGGCCCTTGCTGCTGGAGAAGGCGGGAGCCGGAGTCGGAGTCGGGGGGCGAAGCTTTCTTCGTTGCTCTACATAGAGTATCTTACCTGTTCAAACCAGGCTTGCTGCCCCATTTTTCGCATGGCGTCAATCGAATCAGGTCCATTGTTGTTGTACTCGGCAATAATCCTGTAGACGCTCGATTCGGACAGCCCCGTGTGCATCGCGATTTCGGATATGGGTCTCGGATCGACCAGCACGTTATAGATCACCAGCCATTTCTGGAATTTGAGGAACCCGGCCGACATCTGCATCTTCATTTTGATCTCATCAACGGAAAGATGGTCTTGCACATTTATTCCACTCATTTGATCTCCCCTCCTGGTGTTCAGGATATTCATCCGGGTTTCGGGATATTTGTCAGTTCAGTATGAGACTCGGGAGCCAATTTACACTGAAGCAAATAGAAAGATAAATAGGGTCATTCCCTTAAAAATAGAAATCAGGATAGTATTTTCGAATACAGGGAGTAGAGATACTGTAACACCCCCGGGGTGTATTTCAGGAGACGGCGGCCCCCAGGCAGGGGCCAAGATTCTTGCCCTTGAGTTCAAAGGTGGACTTGACTACATCAGCTATTTCCTCGCTCCGGGCGTTTCCCTTGGTAAAAAAATGGCTTGCGCCGCTCTGGAAAGCAGCTTCCCGGTATTCAGGGATATCATAGCTGGTCAGAATGATCACCTCGACTCTCGAGTTGGACTTCTTGATCATCCTGGTAAGCTCCAACCCGTTCTTGCCGGGGAGCTTAATGTCCATGAAGATAAGGTCGGGATTGGTTGCTTCCACGGCTACCAGAGCTTCATCCCCATTGGATGCCTCTTTTATGCCCAGAGATGGAAATCGGAGCGCGAGCATTTCCCGCAATGACTGTCGGAAAGTGGAATTATCTTCAACTATCAATACGAAACACATTTTTTCCCCGCGGAAGATGTATTATAAGTAATCTCGAAAGTGTGAGTTCTGCAGGATGGCATCCTGCTCAACCCTCTCAATCCCCTTACTACTCATTCTCATTCACAACCGGGATTTGGTAAATACGTTGTATACAGTAATCCAGCCATGGGAAGACTGTATTTCCGCCGAGGCGCAGGCTGGTAAATCGCAGAAGTAAAAAAAACTACAAAGTCTCGGAGAATTATAGTATTTTTGTCATATTGCCGCATTTCCTGGTGTTTTCGGCCTCATTGGCCCTGTTGCACGAAAAAGAGGTACATGTATGGGAGAGAAAAAAAGAATCGTCATTGCCGAGGATCATACAATTCTCAGAGAAGGGTTGAGAATGCTCCTTTCCTCCAATGCTGATTTTGAGGTTGTCGGAGAGGCACAAGACGGCCTGGAAGCGATACGGGCAGTGGAAACAGTCAAGCCGGACCTGATCCTGATGGACCTCTCGATGCCCAGGATGAACGGAGTGGGCGCCATTGCGGAAATCAAGAAGCAGAGCCCATCGACGAAAATCCTGGTGCTGACCGTCCACAAAACGGAAGAGTATATACTGACTACGCTGAAAGCCGGCGCCGACGGTTACGTTCTCAAAGACGCCACCCACGGTGAGCTGATGCTGGCCATCGATCACGTTTTTTCAGGTAAAAGCTATCTCAGCCCCGGTATTTCGGAAAAAGTGATAGAAGGGTACCTGGAGGGGAGGAAGACGATAAAGTCTTCTACGTCCTGGGACACTCTCACTCAACGCGAGCGCGAAATCCTGAAGATGATCGCAGAAGGCTACAAGAACAAGGACATTGCCGACTACCTGTGCATCAGCGCCAAGACGGTTGAAAAACACCGTGCAAACCTGATGAAAAAGCTCGATCTGCACAGTGCGTCGTCACTCACCGCCTTTGCCATGGAAAAGGGGTTGATTTCCAAGTGAATTAACTCTCGCAATCCAGAGTGTAAGGCAAATCCTCCCGGCTCAAGGGAGGTTTTTTTTTGAATGGAATATCAATGCATCTTCTCACCGGTATCGTCCTGGTTATAATTTCCGCCGCGGGGTTCAGCACGCTTGCAATCTTCTGCCGGTTCGCCTATGCGGATGGGATGGATACCCTCTCCATCCTGTTCCTTCGTTTCTCGTTTTCCGCAGTGGTTATGGGCTGCGTGGTCCTTTTCCGCAGGGAAGGAAAGCCGAGCGGGGTTATCGCTGCTCAACTGGCAGGCATGGGCGCCCTGGGATATATCGGGCACTCCTATTGCTTCATTTCGGCGCTGAAATATGCTTCTCCCGGACTGGTGGCCCTGCTTCTCTACCTCTATCCCACCTTCGTGGCCATCCTGGCCTCTATCGTACTTCGAGAGAGGATGGCCCCGATCAAAACTCTGGGGCTTGTCGTCGCAACGATAGGGACCGCACTCACCGTCAGTCCCGAGAGCGGGAGGGTCGCAGGCATCCTGCTGGCGATAACGGCCGCGGGCATCTACTCTCTCTATATCCTCGTCGGCGCCCATGTGATGAGGCAGGTCTCAGCCTTCCAGTCGTCCGCCGTCATCTTCGGCTCAGCCGGTGTGGTGTCCGGCCTTCTGATGCTGATTAACGGGCCGAGTTTGCCCCAGACGCCCACCGGGTGGATGGCGGTCGCCGGAATAGTGCTGATTGCCACCGTACTTCCCGTAAGCTGCTTTCTGGCAGGCCTCAAATACATCGGCCCGACAAATTCCTCCATGCTCTCCACGCTCGAGCCCTTCATGACGGTCATGCTGGCCGTCGTGGTGCTGGGGGAGAGGCTCAAGCCGGTCAGCCTTATCGGAGGCGGGCTGATAATCCTGGCCGTGCTGATGCTGGTGAGAGGTGAGTTGCGCAGCCGGGTGAAGCCGGTGAAAGAGCCGAGCAATGGAAGCAAGGAAATTGCTGAAAGGCAATTCAATTCCACGCAGCTTCCCCGTCGAGGCAGAAGCGGAGCGCCCTCTCGATTTCGCTGATCTGTTCAGGATCGGTTACCTTCTCGCGCTTCTCCGTCCTGATATAGAAAGCATCGGCTACCTGATCGTTTCTGGTGGTGATTTTAGCGACATAGATCAGGACTTGCAGTTCATGCAGCGTTTTGGCGATCGTGTAGAGAAGACCTATCCGGTCGACCGTATAAACCTCCAGGATGGTATACATGGCCGAGGATTCATTATCTATGGTTATCTTGCTCGGGGTCCCCCGGAGAGTGGTCTGAACCGAACCGGGCGCTGACCGGGCCGCAATGCGGTAATCCAGCGCAAGCCTTCCCTTGACCAGCCGATCAATGTCTCTTTTGATTGCATCCCACTCCTCACCGCTTCCTTTTTCCGGCGGACGGCACTGGAAGATGAGCAGGGCGATTTCGTTGTTCATCGTGAAGACCTGGGCGCTCAATATGTTGAGATTATGCAGCGTGAGAATTCCCGCTGACCTGGCGACCAAGCCGGGCCTATCCCAGCTCATCATCGTGATTTCCACGGTTTCATGGCCGGTGGAGACTTCCCAGATAAACGGCTCTCCGGATTCCTGAAGTTGTTTACCCAGGCGCAGATGCTGCGTAATCTCCTCAGGTGAAAAAGAGATGAGATACCTCGGAGCGAGTTGAGAAAAGTAGGTTTCCAACTCCGCGGGACTGATTGCATCAGGAAGACGCGCTTCAATCTGGCGCTTCACCATGGCGATCTTTTCGGATATGCCCTGCGAGCTGGGCTCGCCTTTTTCCAGGATATTGCTTACTGTGCGGTAGAGCGGCAGCACCGGCGTATCCCGCCACTTGTTCTTTGCACGAGGGCCGGTGGACATCATGTCGGCAAAGGTGAGCAGCACGAGCTGGTCGAGATATTCTTTCTTTCCGATGGCCGCAGCGCAACTCGCGAGCATTTCCTGGTCCGCAAGATCGCGCAGGGAGGCACTGTCGAGCAGGAGCAGGTGTTGTGACACCAGGAACTGCACTGTGTCCGTCTCTTGGGCCGACAGGCCGAGCCGTCTTGCAATGGCCGGGATCATTTCTCCGCCCCTTGCGGCATGCCCGCTGCCAGAGCTTTTTCCGATATCGTGAAGCAGGCCTGCAAGCAGAAGAGGCGCCGGGTCAATCATGTCCGCGGCAATCCTGGTCAGCTCGGGCTGAGTTTCCGCGTAGTATCCGGCAATAGTCTTCTTCAACTCGGCAAAGGTCCGGAGATGATGCTCCTGTACGGGGTAGAGATGAAACGCATCGTGCTGCACCAGGCCGTGCATCGAGGCCAACTCGGGAATGATAGCGGTCATCAGCCCGTAGTCATAAAACCGGCGCAGGACGGGAATTTCAGGATCATCGGCTTTGAGGAGCTGCAGCAACTCGTCCTTGACTGCTGCATCTCCGGAGGAACTCTCCAAAACGTTTCGATTATGCGAAATCCACTGACGCGTCACGTTTGCCAGACCGAGGCGGCGGGCCGCCGCCACCGCGAACAGGTGGACCAGCCTGGATGGAGTCGCCGGGTAGCGGTCTGTCTGGATATAGATTTTCCCAGATCGCGCAACCATCCCCTGTTCAAGAGACTCACCGGGGTCTTCGCTCCTCACGGATCGACTCTCCTCCAGCCTCTCCCAGAACTCGCGCGCCACCCCTGCCACATCAAAAAAAAGCTGGTGAACCTCCTGCATGAATATCTCTACAGGCAGGAAGCCGGATTTTTCCGTATAGCCAAGCTTGCGCGCAAGCGCCTCCTGGTCCCGGAAAAGAAGAACGCTCGCCGTCTCATCCGAAGATATCCTGAGCAGGGTAAGGTATCTGCACAGGATTTTTTCGGCTCTCTGGAGCAGATCCACCTGCTTGCGCGTCAGGTATCCCTGGAATATGGCGTCCTCCAGGCTGCGAATATTTGAAGCTATCCGGCAAGCCGCCCGTATAGCCCGTATTTCGGACAACCCTCCGGGAGTCTCCTCTATATTGGGCTCCAGCCAGTTTTGGGTCCCTTCGCGCAATTTCGCCCGTACGGCTGTCGATCCGTTGAGAGAGCGAAGCAAAGACTCCCTGTTCAGCTCGATATGGACGTCGATCTCATGTTCAAGCTCATCGGCGAGATTGCGGTTCCCGGAGATGTAGCGCGATTCAAGCAGTTGATAGAGAAGAGTGCACTCCGTTTGCGCTTTGTCCATTATCTGCCGAACCGATCCGTAAACCGGCGCCACCTTCCAGCCCGCCTCGACAAGTGGTTCTGAAATCTCGTCGATCCAGGAGTCTTTCAGAGTAAAATCTTCACTCTGAAGGCACAGAATGGGCACTGCCTGCATCGGGCTCAGCACGCCCCGGCCGAAAGCGCCGAGAGCCGATATTGCCGCACCTGCTCGAAATTTCTCAAAACCGTTGGAAAGACGGTTGGCAATCCGGTTGTAGAGCGAAATAATCGCTATCTCCAGTAGACTCGTGTGACGGTCGAGCGCCTGCTCGCTGCTCTCTTCGAGAACGATCTCCCGCTGCTTTCTCAGAGACTCGGAAATATTCTGCATGGCCGCGTATTCTCCATTTGGGCGTTAGTCTGAAAGATGAATCTCAAGCAGTATAATCCCTTTTCAATCTCCCATCACACCTTTGAAAAACCGATGCCCCTGATAGCTGAAAAAGGCGCCGTCCGGTGTGATTTCTTCCAACTTCAAGCCCGTGGAGATTTCCTGCCCCTCACGTCTTTTCGATCCGTTGATGTTAATCCACCTGTCCGGGGCATTCTTTGAGTAGATGAGCATGGAGACAGATAACTTGGGGATTGATCCGCGGATATTAGCGGGGAGTTCGCTGAACCGCTGGGTTTTTCCGGAGGATGCTCCCTGCATCGAAGGATTCTCGGCGCGGGTAAGGTCCTCGAGGTCAGACACCAGATTCCTGCTTCCGAGAAGCCCGCTGGATTGTTCCGGCAGCCGGGCCCGCCTTCTCGCGATTTCTTCCTGCTTGATTTGCCTGGCGCTCTGCCTGGGCTTTGCCTCCCGGGAGGTATCGGGCGGAAGGGCATCGGGAACGGCCGCGGGCGCCTGAGTCGTACCTGAGGCGACTGGGGGCTGAATTTTCGGGTTTCGGGCATACCTGGCTCGACGGCTCTGAAACTGACCGGGATCAGTTCTTGTGGGCAGTTCCCGTGACCCAGACACATCCGGAGGCGAAGCGGCAATGTGTTGCGGTTTCGCCTGGCCTGCCCGGCTTTCATCTCCTTGAGTTCCCCGGCGGCCTGCGCTCGGCACAGGCGATGGGTCCTGCCCGTTGCTCCCGTCTTCTACCGTACTCGCGCTCTTTAGAGCTTGCGGCGCTTCCGGCGGGGGAGTATCGATATGCTGAGGTTTGACAGCTTCCACGCTCTTTTCAGTCCGAGGTACCGGCGCCTTCGTGACGGTCTCCGGAACACTCTTTTGGCCGCTGAGGCTTGCAATCTTTGCGGGAGAAGGCTCATGGCGCCATGGACGAAGCCACCATACCAGCAGCCCGGCATTCAGGAACATGGCAAAAGCAAGGAGGACTGGCCATATCGGCTTTCTCCCGGCAGGTTTTGTTTCCACCACCTGTTCGGGGAGAAGGTCCGCAGATTTGCGCCGCTGATGCTTTTTTTCCGATTCCTTTAGTGCATCGAGAATATAGGACATGCTGCAACCTTCAGTTCTTTTGCTCTATTGACGGAGACCCGATACACTCGCGGGCGAATAACGCCGGAGCAGCCGCGAGAATGCGGTTCAATGCGATCCGGTGCGGTCCGGCTCTTTTTCCGTCATTGTGGATGGCGCTTCCGCTCCCTGTGGCTCCCCGGCGCCGGCCTCTACGCCCTCAACATCGGACTGCCGTGCTGTTGCGTCCGAATCGGCTTTCTCCTCCATCACAGTGCTGCTATTCACCTCGGAAGTTTCCGAATGGAATGGATAGAATCGCACCAACTGATACATCAAAAGAGCCGCAGCCAGCAGCACCACGAAGGCGGCGGCCAGTTCCGCTTTTTTCCTCTTCGATCCGCCCTCTTCCGGTTGCAAACCCAGTACCTCCCGCGCAGCCTTCAACAGCGTGGCCTTGTCAACCGAGGGCAGGCGCTGCACATAGGCGCCGAGAAGCGCGCGGTCGCAAATGGTGTTCATGACCCGAGGAATTCCACCGCTCGCACGGTACAATTGTTTCAAGCTGCCTGGAGAAAACAGTTCCGCGTTGGTCCCCGCGATTGACAGCCTGAAGCTCACATAGGCGGCGACCTCGGTTTTTGACAGTGGGCCCAGATGACATCGCGCTATGATTCTTTGCGCAAGCTGCTTCATTTCAGGCCTTGCAAGCTTATCCCTCAACTCCGGCTGCCCGATAAGAATAATCTGAAGCAGCTTGCGCTCGTTTGTCTCGAGATTTGTCAGCAGCCGGATTTGTTCCAGCACCTCTCTGCTCAGGTTCTGAGCCTCGTCGATAATGAGAATGGCTTTCTTCCTATCTGCATGCGCTTCGAGCAGAAAAGCGTTGAGGCGGTCGACCAGTTCCTTGACGCCTGCTTTCTTCGGATAGCTGATACGGAATTCATCGCAGACGGTCGCGAGAAGTTCGCCGACGGATAGAGTCGGGTGAATGATAAAGGCTACAATGCACTTCTTTGTCAGCCGCTCCAGCAGTCGCCTGCAGATCGTCGTCTTTCCGGTCCCCACATCGCCCGTAAGTAACACGAAACCGCCATCGCTTTGCAGGCCGTAGAGTAAATGCGCCAAGGCCTCTTTATGTTGCCTGCTCATGTAAAGATAGCGAGGGTCGGGAGCGATTGAGAATGGCGTCTTTTTTAGGCCGAAGTGTTTCCTATACATATGCCGGGCACCCGAATAATAATTCTTGGGCCGATTATAAATGAGGGCTGATATTATAACAAATTCTTAATGCAGATCCGGCTCCGAGCAGAGTGTCAAGGCGGCTTGTGAGAGGCGGAGTTCGGCGAAGAACTCCCGATCTCTCTTAGGCCGCCTCTTCCCTCGGACAGGCTGTAGCGTCGAATTCATAGGTCTCGCCATGGGTAAGATAAATGATCCCGGTAGCAAGTTCGGCATTGGCGACCGCGCGCCGGAAGTCATTCAACAGAGACCTGAATACCGTGTAATCGTTGTAATGAATCGGTATAGCAGCATCAGGGCGAATGATTTTAAGTGCCTCCACGCCCTGCGCGGCATCCATGGACACGGTGAAAAGGTTCAGTAGCCTGGTCCCTCCAAGGTGAAGAAGAGCAAGGTCCACATTCGAAAAACGCCTTGGGATATCCCGCAGCTCCGGAATCAACACCGTGTCGCCCGAAATGTAGATCCTGTAAATATTCTTTCCCACCGTGGAACCAAAGTCCAGAAGGCTTCCCATTACCGGCGGCAACAGGGAAGAAAGTCTTCCGGTCGCATGCCTGCCGGGCGCCGCATAAAGGAGCAGGCGGGAAGTCCCTTTGACGATTCGGGCCGCATCCCAGGTACGAAGGGCAACCGTGCGGCGGAATCCCTTATTTTTGAGAGCCTCCGCGGCATGCGGCGTTGTGATTATGGGCAGGTCCCTGTCAAGACGTTGCTCTGCTATCCGGTCGAAGTGATCTCCATGAAGATGGGAGAGCAGGCAGAAGTCGACAGGCGGTAAGTCATCGAATTCAATGGCCGGGTTGGTAAGCCGCTTCGACCTCAACCCATAACCCAGGTGCACATGATCCCCTGCATGAAGGAAATTGGGGTCGGTCAGGATCGTGAAACCGGCGTAACGGATGATCACTGTCGCTGTGCCGACGAAAAAAACCGATCCTTTGCAAAGATCAGGGGAAAAATTCAGCGGCGCAAGCAGCTCGATTTCATGAATATGTGCCATTACCTCACTCCTGCTTCTGGTCTTCCGGCATTCTTCCACTGCGGCCTCTCATGTCCCGGAGAATAAGCCGGAACCGCGAGAAGAACGCCGGGGTGTGCTAAAGCGAAGCACACCATATCGTTGGTAGCAGTAATAAGGTAAGCCGGAGACCGTGCCTCTTCCAGTCCCCCCCGGTTCTTCCCGGCCTGACGAGTAGAACGAAAGGCCGGAGCCGGGATCATCCAAGGCAGCTCTTCACTGCTTTCAGGCATGATTCATAATCCGGTTCATCTGTGATATCGCTGACGACCTCCACGTGCCTGATGATATCGTTTGCATCGACCACGAAAACAGCCCTTGCCAGCAGGCGGAGTTCCTTTATGAGCACGCCGTAGCTCTCGCCGAAATTCGCATCCCTGTGATCGGAAAGGGTCGTCACATGGGATACTCCGGCTGCGCCGCACCATCTTTTCTGGGCAAAAGGAAGATCCATGCTTACGGTAAGCACCGCCACCCGGTCACCGAGCTTGCCCGCTTCCTGATTGAACCTGCGAGTTTCCATGTCGCAAACCGGGGTGTCCAGAGAGGGAACCGACAGGATGACCTTTACTTTGCCCTGATATGATGATAACCGGGTTGGAGAAAGATTGTTATCCGCAACCTGGAAATCGGGGGCCTTGTCTCCCGGCTTGAGTTCATTTCCGATTAAAGTGAGCGGCTTGCCGTGCATTGCTACAGATCTGGCCATTGGAGTATTTCCTTTCTGCGTGTAAGGGATTCAGTCACGTGAATCAACTTGAAGATCAGTGATAATTAAGGATCTGAGGCCGTAAGGTCAACTCCGGCGCGCACCAGTGGGTCATATAGTAATACATGCGACCAGATGAATGCGGCTGATGACGAACGAAAGGAATCACAGATGAACCGGGAAACTGCAACACTGTCAGGCGCCATGTCCGCCGGAAAGACTCTCCGGCTCCTACTGATGGTATCGGTGATTACTGCCGCTCCACTTTTGACCATTCCCGCTCAAGCTCAGATTACCGACGCCTCGGTTGCCGCCCTGGTTGAGGCTCTGCGCCTGTCCGCTCCCAATACGGGCATCCCCAACGACGGGCTCTACAGCGACTGGAAGATAAAATGGGAGAACATTCTTCGCTGGTCCAAACGCTGCACGGGATCAGAAATGGATCCGGCAGAGTTTGAAGCCGATTCCAAAAAAGCCCGTGAGATCCTCTCCTGCGTGATGGGAAAAATACTGCGCGAGCAGTATGAACTCGTCAAAGACGAATCCCTTGCCGTGCGGCGGGCCGCATCATGGTGGATGACCGGCGATCCGGAGCAGTATGACGGTTCTCAGGCGAGGCGCTATACGCTGAGGGTCCTTGACGCCTATAGAAGAGTATTGCGCTGAGAGTTCTTAGTAGATTTTTCATGCAGCCTCAGATCCGTAAGCCATGAAGTAAGCAAGCGGAACGGCAACGAGGGTGAATACGGTGGAGACGGTTATGCCGAAAATAAGGGCCCACGCGAGACCTGAGAATATGGGATCGAGAGTGATCGGCCACGAGGCGAGCATGGCCGCGAGCGACGTAAGCAATATGGGCCTGGTGCGCAGTGCGCCCGCCTCGATAATGGATTGTACGACAGGCTTCCCTTCTTTCCTCCGCTCCTCCAGGAATTCTATCAGCAGTATGGAATTCCTGGTGGCTATTCCGGCCAGTGCTATCATGCCGATCATTGCGGTAGCGGTAAAGTAGACCGGATCTTCCCAGCCGCCGACGTTCCCGCCCGCGGCCAGGTTCAGAATCCAGAAACCGGGAAGGATTCCGATCACCGAGAGAGGGAGCGCTATCAACTATCGGACTCTGTAAGGAAAAGAGCCGGGCCGGGAGAGGCCAGATCTCCCACATTGACCAGCTTCTTGAGAAGTCTTCCATCAAAGGGAGCATAGATCAGCGTGTGGGTGAGCACGGTCCGCGCCTCTGCCAGAGCGGCGGAGGCAGCTTCTTTTTGCGCAATTATCCTGTCGATCTCGCCCCGCAGAGCTTGAGCTTCCTGCGTTGTAGCCTTGATTTGAGCATCCGTCATTTCTTTCTGGGTTCGTGCGTGATCCAGTTGTTGGCCACTCACGGCGTTTTTCTCCGCAAGCACCTGGAATCTTTTTAATTCGTACGTTGACTTCTCGTGATTTGCCCTGGCCGATTCAGCCTGCGCCCTGGCAGCGGCAAGTTTGAAAGAACCAGCACCACGCCCGAAAGCTTGAGCATTTCGCGGTGTGTTTCCAGTAAACGACGCAGGCCCCTGATATCCATTCTCATCCTCGGATGATGTTTGATTATTATCGGCTAAACGATGTTCAAACTCACTATAACAGGATTTTTCCATCCGGAGGATGAGAATTCGGATTCGGGTATCCGGGGCATGTGCTCATTTCGGCTGTTGCTGGTTTTGTGTTTTCTTTGCCTTGCGTTTCTCCCTGATCATCCGGGTATCGGCGTACATATCTTCATAGGCCGCTTTCATGGCGCCATCCAGGTCGGAGACCGTCGCTCCGTGCTCGGAGGCGAACTTCTTACAAGCCTCCGCATTTTCAAAAGCCCACTTTGCACGTTTGGTCATCACACCCGGCATATCGCCTCCAATGGTCCAGCATGCTGCTCCGGCCTCGATTTTCTTCCTGGACAGAAAGTCGCCGACCAGTAACTTGTCGGGCGTTTTGTCGATATTGAGGGCCATGTCGATTGCGGCGCAATGCAGACTGCAGACAGCGGCAGTACTCCCGTCATCATACTGGATCAGCATGGCGGTATGTGCGAATTTTTCGAGGTTCATTCCGCAGTAGGAGCATGATTGAGGGTCTGCGGCGCCCTTTTGCTGCGCCATGGCGAGCGGAGCTGTAAGGACGAAAAGTACTATCAATGTGCAGGCGGCCAATACGATTTTCTTCATTTCTTATACTCCTTGTGCTGGAATTAAAAAACCCATTTCCAACCGGCTGACAGCAGCCAGGTGGTTTTGCCCTGGGGCCCATCCAAGGACTGGTAGATGGGAACACCCCCTTCCAAAAAGAATCTGTTGCCCTTGAGCGGTCCTTCATCAATATACCAGGCCAGGCCCGGCAAGATATCCAGGCGGTCTCCGCCTCTCAAATTGGGGTCTTTACCGGGCGTTGTCGTGGGGTTCAGCTCGGGATCGGCGCCATTGATATTGCCCCAGGACTGCCAATCGAAGCGTAATGAACCGATCACGCCGCCATATATCCTGTACCCGCCCCAACCGGTGAGTCGATATCGGTTGCCCAGGCGATAATCGTTATAATTTTCATGCAGGCGAACAGTTCCGGCGACCTGGGCCCCCCAGTGCACTCTGTCCAGTTTACCCATGTAAGTCAGGGCAGGAACCAGGTCGACTGTACCGGAGCCGAGTTGCATGGTGTAGCCGAGTTTCGAATTCGCGGCCATCGGCGTGTCGTCTCGCGCATTGATGGAACCGGTCGGAAGGCTCAGACCTCCATTGAAGACCACCTGGTGCATAGTGTCGCGGTACAGCGAAAAGAGGCCGGAGACCTGAACGTCGCCGATTCCATCGGAATAGGTTGTGAAACGGCCCCCGTTTCTCATTACCATCGTCATGGATTTGAAAAGGTAGGGGACCATGACCATCGCCGTGAATCTATCGGTGATGCCGTACATTGCGCAAATCATGTGCATGTCCACGTCCATGCTCTCCGGGGCGACCGGGTATCTTTGAAGAATCTCTTCAATGCTGACATCTCTTGTGCCGCTGAGATTCCCATCCATGGCCATGTGACCATAGGTATAGGCGAACATCCATTTTCCGGGTTTCAGGACGTGAGAGCCGGGCACACCGAGTGGTGCGAAAGGATGCGGGAAGAGCCCTCCCCCCGACGGCATATCAACCGCGGAGGCGTAGTGGGCGACCGAATCCTCGTGCCGATTCTGTGCGATACCCGGCGCCGAAACGGCAAATGTCAAAGCAACGATCAGCGCAAGCGTTGCGGAAATCCGCTTCAATCTCATTACCTGGTCTCCTTTACATTCATTTCATGGGGGGGATATGTGCGTATTCTTTCTGCTGGACACACCCTACCAGTTGAACCGTTCGGGCTGTATCAGAGAATTTCTGATTCAGTGAGGGGATTTTTCCTATTTGCCCGGGTAAAAACCCCAGTGCGCGAGTTCCTGTTTTTGGCGATGCCCATTTCAGGCGCAAGGTTCATTGACTTCGCGAAGAGTTGTTATAAAGTGGGTCATCAGGAGGAGATATGGCGATCAGGATACTGCTGGCCGATGATCACCGCATAGTACGCGAAGGTCTCAAGAGCCTGATTGTTCAGGATAAAGAGATGAGCGTCGTTGCGGAAGCCGAGAATGGCAGGACTACCGTATCACTTGCACGGAAGTTGACTCCCGACATCATCATTATGGATATCGGAATGCCGGATCTCAACGGGATAGATGCAACCCGCCAGATTATCTCCGAAAATCCACGCACCAGAGTGATTGCGCTCTCGATGCACTCGGACAAAAGATTCATAGCTCAGATGCTGAAAGCCGGGGCTTCGGCCTATTTGCTGAAGGATTGCGCCTTCGAGGAACTCACCCTGGCCATTCGGAGCGTCTCGGAAGGCAAGATTTATCTCAGCCCGGAAGTAGCACGTCCCGTCCTGGAAGATTATATAGGGTTTCTCTCCCGGGATGAGCATTCGGAAGAAGAAGTGCTGACACCCAGAGAGCGGGAGATCATGCAACTGCTGGCCGAAGGCAAAAGCGCCCGGAGTATAGCCGAAATACTGCATTTAAGCATAAAGACGGTGGACACGCACCGCTACCAGATCATGAACAAACTGAAGGTCAAAAGCATCGCGGAACTGGTGAAATACGCAATTCGCGAAGGTATAACCTCGGTTGGGTAGTATAAGCCGTCAGGTTTTCGTCACGTTGATTCCAGCATGCACAGTCATAGAATTACGAGACCCTGTATGACGTCGCTGATTCCCGCAACCACAAGAGCAAGGTTCGCACTGATAATCTGCGCAACGCTGCTCCCGGTGTTTGCATCCACCTTCTTCTCCTATCTTAGAGAGCGGCGCGTCCTGATTGCCCATATCAATGAGGATGTGATGCGCCTCACCCGTGTTGCCGCCGGCACCCAGGAATTCGCTATCGGAAGCGCGTTTCAGCTTCTTACCGCCTTGGCCGCAAACGGGCCGGGAGATGAGAGGAGTTGCACACAGCTTATTTCCAGGCTTCAAAATGAGAACCCGATTTTCAGAACCATCGGCTTTACGGCCTCTGACGGGACTCGCCTGTGCACCTCGTCCCTATGGCCCGAAATAGACTTTGTCAGCAGAATGAATGGGCCAATGGAATTTGCAGTCGATGCATGGACTGAAGGGACGGTTCCCCGTTCCGGCCTTATTATGAGTCATTATTTCCGGTATGGCGCCGGGGAATCGAGGGGCGCCTTTTTTGTTCTGCTGGACATGAAGCACTTATTCGGGTTCACCGGATTTCAACTGCCCGGTGATGCCGAATATCTTCTTATCACTGAGAATGGCATCGCCCTTGCCGCGAGTTGGGAATTACCCCAATCCTCCTGGAAGGATTCTCCACTGATCGAGACTATTCTCTCTCACCGGGAGGGAACAGCCGAGTTGAAAGGATTGGATGGAAACAGACGCCTGTATGCATTCAGGCCTCTGTCCGGCATTGCCGATACCGGGATCCATATCGCCGTCGGACTGCCGATTTCGATTTATTCCGAAATGGATAATATTCTTGAGATCGATCTCCTGGTGCTGCTGATCGCATTCCTTTCAGGCCTGCTCATATGGACTCTGACCGACAGAACTCTCATCAGGAAAGTGAACTCACTGGTCGGCGCCGCGCGCAAACTTTCCTCAGGCGATACGACGGCTCGAACGGGTCTGAAACCCCGGCCGGGGGGAGAAATAGAGCGCGTTGCCGAGGCGTTGGACCAACTGGCTGAGACCCTTGAACAGAGAAATGAGCAGATCGATTCTTACCAGGAACAACTGCGCTCAATGGCTTCCGAACTGCTGCTGACCGAGGAGAGGGAAAGGCATCGTATTGCAACGGAGATGCACGATCGTATCGGTCAGACGCTGGCGATTTCCAAGATCAAACTGGGCGGGCTGCTCCGGAGCTGCGGTGAGGGCGCGACCGCACAGCAACTCCAGGAGCTGCGCGGGCATATTAACCAGGCCATCCTGGACACCAGATCCATTATATATAAAATCAGCTCCCCCGTTCTGTACGAACTCGGCCTGGAGGCCGCACTGGAGTGGCTGACGGAGCAACTCCACACCGAGCATGGGATCGAGTCCTCTTTCCGGAGCGATCATCGGGAAAAGCCCGTGGAGGAAAGCATCCGCATCCTGCTCTTTCAGGCGCTCAATGAACTGCTGGTAAACGTAGTGAAACATTCCCGAGCCGAAAAAGTGCGCGTTTCCTGTACCAGGGAAGGAGATCTTATTCGCATCGATCTCGACGATGATGGCGTCGGCTTCGACCCCGCGGCTATCGCCCTGGAAAGAAAACTGTCCTCAGGCTTTGGTCTTTTCAGCATCAGGGAGAGGATGAATCACATAAAAGGAACAATGGAGATCATATCGAGCCCGGGGAAGGGCACGCGCATAACTATGATAGCTCCCCTCACGAAAGCCGAGGAAAGCAGCAGGCAATGAAACTCCACACTCAACCGTATAAAGTCCTCTTTTTTCTTTCCGTGATCGTGTTTACCTGCGCGCGCGACAGCTTTCCGGCGCAGGAGGAGGATCTGTTGCGCTTCCCCCAATGCAGGCATTGCCGGATGCACAGATCCCATTACGCACAGAGCCGGATGCTGATAGAGTACAGTGATGGCGCCGAGTCCGGTTTGTGCAGCATCCACTGTCTTGCCGTAGACCTGGCGCTCAACACGGACAAGACTCCCAAGCAGATGATGGCTGCCGACTATGTAACGCTGCGCCTCATCGATGCCGAGTCGGCCTTCTGGGTCCTCGGGGGTGCGAAAAGAGGCGTCATGACCCAACGGGCCAAATGGGCGTTCGACTCGGTGAAAAACGCGGAGTCGTTTATCGGGACGCATGGAGGTGCAAAGGTATCCTTCGAGCAGGCGCTTGCCGCGGCCTTCCACGACATGTATGCCGACTCGAAAATTATCCGCAGCAAGAGGAAGCTCAAGATGATGATCGATGAATTCGAGAAAAGGGCGCCCGCAGCCCACGGGACTCGCGGCATCGAACCGTAGCGATTTCTGTTCCGGGCTGGAAACGCGTATGACACTGCTATCATCGGTA
The DNA here is from genome assembly GCA_964539645.1 of uncultured Syntrophobacter sp. Taxonomy (GTDB): domain Bacteria; phylum Desulfobacterota; class Syntrophobacteria; order Syntrophobacterales; family Syntrophobacteraceae; genus SbD1. Next base: position 9,350 of record CAZIJV010000019.1, on the reverse strand, counting down.
CTTATATTATTCTATTATCGGTGTGAGGGGGAGATAACCATGGACAGCAGAATTCGAACGACGGTTTTACTCGCTTTACTGACAGGCCTCATTATCTGGATCGGGAAAATGGCCGGCGGTCAAAACGGAATGCTTATTGCCTTTGTTTTCGCCATTGTCATGAACATCGGCAGCTACTGGTTTTCCGACAAGATCGTACTGGCGATGTACCACGCCCAACCGGTGGACCAGCGCCAGGCGCCGGAACTCTACGGCCTGGTGCGGCAACTTGCCGCGGAGGCGCAATTGCCGATGCCCAAGGTATACATCATTCCGCAGGAGGCCCCGAACGCCTTCGCAACCGGCAGGAATCCTGAAAACGCGGTGGTGGCGGTTACAGAAGGCATCCTTCGCATCCTCACTCCCGCGGAACTCAAGGGCGTGCTGGCGCACGAACTTGGCCATGTGAAAAATCGCGATATATTGGTGAGTTCAATCGCGGCGACCCTGGCAGGAGTGGTGATGATGCTCGCTCACATGGCCCAGTGGGCCGCTATTTTCGGTGGAGGAAGAAGCGACGACAACCGCGGCGGCATCCTGGGATTGATAGTGACCGCCATCCTGGCGCCTGTAGCGGCTACCCTTATTCAACTCGCTATATCGAGAAGCCGCGAGTACCTGGCCGATGAGACCGGGGCTCATCTCGCCCGCAACCCCGAGGGTCTGGCGCGGGCGCTCGAAAAGATGGCCATGGCTTCAGAGCGCGTGCCCATGGATGCCAATCCCTCGACAGCCCACATGTTTATCGTCAACCCACTGTCGGGCCAGACCATGGCAAACCTGTTCAGCACCCACCCGCCTATCGAGGAGCGAATCCGGCGCCTGAGAGGTATGAGGTAGAGCTTAAGCAACGGGGTACCCGTTTAGCGGACGATGAACGGGTATCCCGAGGTTGAGTTTTACCTTCTTTCTCCCTCCTCGGAGCCTCGCCCGCCGGAGAATTGGGCAGGCATGTCTTCTTTATTTTGACACCGGGGCAAAAGTTCGATACAGGTATAGCGATAAATCCGGCGTCTATATCCAACCGGCTGTTTATCCCCTGTTCTATCGTGACCCTTGTTTGGGGTATCTCGTGCCCGAGTTGCTTATTCGGCAAATGCAGCAGTATGAGAGAAAGAGACTGACATGGCGAATGTAGTGGTGGTCGGCGCCCAGTGGGGCGATGAAGGAAAAGGAAAAGTCGTCGATATCCTTACTGAAAAGGCTGAATTTGTTGTCCGGTTCCAGGGGGGCGCCAATGCCGGCCACACCTTGGTGGTCAACGGCAGGAAATTTATCTTTCACCTGATTCCGTCCGGAATTCTGCACTCCGGAAAAATATGCATGATCGGAAACGGTGTGGTGCTCGATCCCGGGGTGTTGATCGGAGAAATGGACCGCCTCGGCGAAGCCGGTATCGAGGTGACTCCCGATAAACTGAAGATCAGCCTCTATACCCAGGTTATCATGCCCTGGCACCGCGCCCTGGATCTCGCGCGAGAGAAGAAAAAGGGCAGTTCGGCAATCGGGACGACAGGCCGTGGGATTGGTCCCTGCTACGAGGATAAAGTCGGAAGAGCCGGGATCAGGGTGCATGATCTGCTGGACCGGGATGTTCTCAAAAAGAAAATCAGCAAGATCCTCGAAGAGAAGAATTTCCTTCTTCAGAACTTCTTTGGCGAAAAAGCCCTCGATGCCGCGCAGATAGAAGCGGAATACCTGGCCTACGGTGAAAGGCTGCGCCCTTACACGGACAATGTTTCCCGACGATTGCAGACCGCCGATTCGGAGGGACGCAACATTTTATTCGAAGGCGCTCAGGGCACGCTTCTTGATATCGATCACGGCACCTATCCTTTTGTGACTTCATCGAATACGGTTGCGGGAAATGCCTGCTCCGGCGCAGGCATCGGCCCTACCCGGATAGATGCTGTTGTCGGAGTGGTCAAAGCCTACACAACGCGGGTCGGTGGAGGTCCTTTTCCCACTGAACTCCTTGACGAAACCGGCAGGCACATGCAGAAGGCCGGGGGTGAATTCGGATCGACAACCGGTCGGCCTCGCCGGTGCGGATGGCTCGATATGGTCGTGGTTAAGAGTTCATCTCGGCTCAACGGACTCTCCGGCCTGGTAATAACCAAGCTCGATGTTTTGACCGGAATCCCGAAGCTGAAGATCGCCGTTTCCTATTCATGCCGGGGAAACCCGTTGGATTCGATACCTCCGCAACTTGAAGCCCTCGAACAATGTCAGCCCGTGTTCAAAGAACTTCCCGGATGGGAAGAAGACATTACGAAGGTGCGAAGGTGGGAGGACCTGCCCCGGAATACGCAAAACTATCTGAAGGCGATTGAGGATCTCTCGGGGACGCCCCTGCACATGGTTTCGGTCGGCCCGGGCCGCGAGGAGACTATTCTGATCCGGAACCCGTTCGCAGAGGGAACCTCAAAGCAACTCGCCGGTAAGTCCTGATCTTCCTTCGTTTCTTCAGCAGATAAAGGAAAGGCGCCCCTTGCGGGCGCTTTTCCTCCTCAACAGTAGCTCTATCGAAGTCTCAGATTGAATCAAAAATCACAACTCCGGTGAGAGAGGAGGCAGCCATTCGAAATCGTTGATAAGCTCTGCGGGCAGCAGGCTGTCAAACCTGACGTTAATGCTGCAATCTTCGAAGGGATGAAACCGGATAGCTACGATGAGACCCTGCTGGTTGATTGTTTTAGACGGGTCCATGCCGGGGTTCAGGTAAGTAATGCGCAGCTTTTGCCCCAAGAGCAAGCTCGCGGTCTCTTTGCGGGTAATGCGCACAAAAAAGCAGACCCCGCCCCGGGAGATGTCGCACAGGTCGATCCGGAAAGGTTTACCAACCGGGTTGCCCGCGCGGCTCAACAGTTGGACCGTCCCCCTGCCCCCCGTGCTGACTCGTTTCAGGACACGGCGGTCCAACTCCCTCGCCTTGAGCAGGTCGGCTATTTTTTCCGTTCCCGATGCGAAATCCAGCAGCTTTGATTCAAGCAGCGGAAAGGATGTTTTCCATGCCTTGAGCAGTTCCGCGTCCAGGTAACTCACCTCGGTCCTGCACATGGCAACCAGAGTCGTGGTGCAGAAGGTATAGGAAAAGAACGCATCCTCTCCCGCTATCTGGCCGGGTTCCACCGATTTCAGGAATATTTCCCGGTCATTCTGGAGGTAGATGGTCCTGGCGCGGCCGCTATTGACAAAGAAAAGGCGCGGTTTCCAGTCTCCCTGTCTGTAGATGACCTCATCCATTTCATAGGTGGCATGAGTCATTGCAAAATAGAGGGCGTTGGCCTCCTCTACGCTCAGGCTGTTGTAGAGTCTGACCCAGGTTGTGCGGTGATCCCTGTCGATCGCCTGGCTCTTCTCCTCTTCGATTATTTCCGCGGAGCGGATTATCTCGCTGAGAGCCATTGGGTCTATTTCAAATATCCGGTCCCGAAGCGCTTCCGCCGCCTTGAAGTTCTTCTTCTTTGCACAGGCGGCTACCAGCTCAAAGAGTAGCTTGACGGCCGCAGGCCTGTTGTTTTCCTCCAGATAGCGTTGAATAAGCTCTTCCTGCCGCATTGTGTTTTCCATCGATTTTCCTCGACACGCAAAAACCCGAAAGGCCGATCCAATACCCGAACCGGTTGACTCCGTACAGTCTCTCCTGTTTAATTCGGAAATATGAGGGTGTATCATTACGTAAATTATTTCTGAAAGGGGTGATTCTCTTTTTCCTGAAACGAGCACGACATCAGAATGTGTATCACTATGTTCTCAGTGAAACCTTCTGCGACCGCGGAGTCCTGAAATCGCGTGACTTGGTGGACCTTGGCCCCGATCCCTCCGCCTATATCGAATACCCGGGTGGAAGCGGCTTCTTTTTCAATCCGGCTATCGAGGAAAAACTGCGGGAGTTGGGTGTGCATTTCCGGGAGGAGGACCTGGAGCACGCGTTCAAAGACTTCCTGCGACCGGATATCCGCGAGGTAATCGAGCGATTTCAGCGTGGCGCCAAACCCCGGACAAAGCCTCCCTGCGAATTGGAGGAACTGGCCCAGAGCCAGAGAACCATCCATATCTTCGATGCGCGCAGGCTTTACTACCTCCGGTTCGGACGTATCGATTCCGGCGAGCTTGGAATGAAGCATTGGAAATTTCTCAATGTCTTTCTTTGCCGGTCGCGGGATGAAATCGAAAGCATGATCGAGCACATGGAGCGCCAACTCCCGCCCCGCGAGTTTGCCTCCTATGTTTATGCCTCACTTGGATTACCGCTGTTTTTCTCGCAGTATCTCAGGGATTATCCTTCCGCCCTGGACCGGGAAAAACTCGATGACCTGGTTATCAGTCAGTTGTGCAGCCTCGATGCAGACGAAGATTTTTTTCTCGGTGTGGAAAGAAGTAATGGAGAGGGACTACATCACTACCTGACCAAGTATGCATGGCTCTATTTCGACTACGATTTCCAGACAGAAACCTTGTTCGAGGGGTACGGGGCAGGCAGAACCTTTGGCGGGCAGGCGCCTCCGGCGCGTCCGACGGTTTCGGTTAAGGAGGCATACGCGCTGTTCGGCCTGAGCGCCGAGCAATTCTCCAAAATGAGCAAAAGAGAACTCACACGCCTGTTCAGGCGCAAGGCAAAGAGAAGCCACCCGGACAAAGGTGGAGAACACGAAGATTTCCTCAAACTTTCCGAAGCATACGAGCAACTCCTCAGCATGAAGAAAGGGAGCGCCGGTACCGGGACTTAATGGCGACAATATGACTGGAAATAGTTTCAATCATCTCCCGGTCATCAATCAACTATCCGGAAACGATCCCGGAGTCTCTCGTCCATGATCCTGGCGTGAACCGAGAATGCGTGATCAAGTAGAAAGTCACTTGATGAGTTGCTTAGACCCTCCTGCCTGAGTTCAGCAATCAAAAGGGCGGAAATTTTCTCAATCCTGTTGGTTTTCATCTGTTCGGAGGTCTCACGGATAAGTCCGTCGATCATCCCGTATAATGCTTCCCCCAGAATTGGAAGGTCACGGACTGCTCTGTGAGCCCACTTGTGAAAAGGGGCATATCTCCTGTTTAGAAGAAAAACAAGCGAAATGGCGTCCATACAGAATCGCATTTCCGAATAACGGGCGGCGAAATATTCTTTCCTCCTTAGGGAGCGGCCGAAATTGTATTGACCAGATTGCGCCATGGTGAAACAGCGGGATGCAATCTTTTTCAGGCGAACATCTTCCGGATAGAATTCAAGAATTTTTTCCCTCCAGTAGGAGAATACCCCCAGTCGATCGGAAAAAACCGCCCCGTTCGTGCATGTTGCCAGGTTATGATCCGGTATTGCCAGCCATTCCCGGTTGCTCGACGGGGGATGATCGATGCCGATATATTGCAGGTAAAATGAACGAATCTCTGTCACCCCAACCCTACCATGTTCTCCAGAGCTTACGATCCTCGGTCCAAACCCTTTGAACACGGGGGGCAAACCCTCATATGCGATCTGGAGACTCCTTCCCACTACCGCATAATCTTCGGTGGTCAGCCAGAGGCAAAAGCCGGGCCCCCAGTCGTGGTCCCTGGATACGTCATCGTCAAACCCGAAGCATTCAGAGCCGGGGCCTGCAAACCCGGCGGCAATTCGGTCAGCGTACCCACCGAATTGTTCTAGTATCATGGGAGCACCGCATGTTTCAAAGAACTCCCGTGAGAGGTCGAGACCTTTCATCCGGCATCTCTCGCTAAAGGCTTTTCTGTTGATGATTGCGACTGCTCACGTCTGCCTGCGGATAAGCAGGCCACCGTCCGCTTCCAGTTTCTACCTCCTGCACGGGGGTTTTCATTTTCCGTCGGTGTTAATACTTCCCCTGTGCAGGTGGGCTTGTTCTGCATCGTCAAGCGATTCATAGCCCATCTGCAGCACGAGATTGAGATATACTTCCTCTGTCATGCTGGTTCCCTGTGAAAATTTACCCTGTATGTCGCCATGGAGCAACTCCAGGGTCCTGTCCGAGTAAGTTTCAAGCTCGCTTCTGGTATAGGTCTCGAAGGAGGTCATGAATTCAGAATCATCAGTGCTGGATAATGGACGGCCTCTGTTGATGATTCCCGGGTATTTCTCTCCCATGGCACGCTGCCAGGCACACTGCTGCGTAACGATGACATCGATAAGAGGGTTTTTGCTGAGGGGCTCTATAAGATTATCCATGCGTGCGTATTTTCTTGTCATGAGGTTAGTGCCGGCCCCTGCTGCACTCCTAAGATCGGAGAGGTAGCTCTCGAGTGTAGCCCGTGACCAGGGCGAGAATTGTGCTCTTCGATGGCGTTTGAAACTCTCCGGGTACTCCTGACAGGCACAATCGTCTCCAGTCGGGACACTCAGGAACATATCGAGTTCGATATTCAGGATCTCTTCAATAGTCTCCTTGCGTTTTATTTCATTCATGAAAGAACTCCTCTGGCGCACCTTATTTGATCCTGCCGGGTTCCAATTCAGCTCGAACCTCCGAAGGTGTGGAAATCTATCCCTTCCGGCTTTCAGGCGACTGTTTCAGATATCTGTAGTAGCTGTCACACTGATAAATAGCCGCCAGCGGATTGTGTCCCAGGAGGCGGTCTTTTACGGCTAAAACGGTTGACAGCGCAGATGCATACTTTAGAAAGAGGGAATCATGCCCGACGCACAGGCCAAGGAGTACGTTCAACTGCGACCGCCATTCGTTTGCCATAAGGGCCTGAAAGACAGGATTGCACATGGACTCTTTCGTGTTCGGGACTACCTTCTGCTCTTCGGTAATGCCGATACTTTCCTTGGGAATTCTTCCCGCCTTGCAGGCAATGGAAAGAACATCAAATCCCTCTTTTTCAAAAAGCCTCAAGACCACCGATGCTTCATTGCGAAGTCCCATACAGAAGATCAGAGCAATTTTCTTGAAACCCATCCTTCCCGCGAACTCGACTGTTTCGACAATCCTCGGCTTGACAGGCCTGATAGCCTCGTAGCCCAGTTCCCGGCCTCCATATCCTTCTGCCTCCTGGATGGATGACTGGCGTGCAAACTCAAGAAGACCATCCGCTTCCATCAGCTTCAGGGAGTTTTCCGCACTTTTGCGATGAAGAAGTGTTGGGCAATCCTGGGGTCCCTTCCCCCCCACTATGGTGGCACGCTCTTTCCCTCCACTCATATGGGCATGCAGCACATCGTGGGGCGATAAAATCTGTCTTTGGCATATTTTCCCCTTCTTATTCAAACCTGAGATCCGACCCTTAACCGGAACAGCCCAGAGCGCAAATGGCCTTTAGCTTTTAAGCAATAGTTCTGTGGCTACATCTCTACCAATAACAGCCAGAAAGAACAAATGACAATCGTGATGAGCATGGGAACAGAGGCAATCCTGGTATAATACATAAATGAAATAGGATAACCTGCCCGTTCGGCCATGCCGACCGTGACCACGTTGGCGCTTGCGCCGATCATGGTCCCGTTTCCTCCAAGGCATGCCCCAAGAGCCAGCGCCCACCACAGGATTCCACTCTGAGCGCCGGGGATGGTTGTTGTCAGATAGGCGACAATGGGAAGCATCGTCGCCGTGAAAGGGATGTTATCGATGATTGCCGAAGCAATCGCCGAAACCCATAGGATCAGCAATACTGCTACAACCAGGGACCCCTGAGACATATTCTTGACCCAGTCGGCTATTACCTGTATAAGACCTGTCTCCTCAGCGCCCGCCACCACTATGAAGAGCATCATGAAGAAGATGAGAGTCGGCCACTCGATTTCTTTTTCGAGCATCTCCACGATATCGACGCGGCTGACCACCATAAGGACCGAAGCCCCGATCAATGCGGCGATGCTCGGCTCCATATGGAGAGCGCCGTGAATGATGAACATAAAAATTGTAATGCTCAAGATGATGGCCCCTTGGGCAAGTAGAGCCTTGTTTGTGATCTTGTACTCTTCCCGGAGTTGCGAAATCAGCGCCTCGACATCCCCCACCTGAGCCTTTAAATATTCCTTCTTGTAGATATAGATGAAGTAAACAAGCGTAAAAGCAAGAGAAATAGCGCAAACCAGCGAAAGATTCTGCACGAAATCGACAAAGGAGAGCTTTGCATAAGAACCGATCATGATATTGGGAGGGTCGCCTATCAGGGTGGCGGTACCTCCGACATTTGATGCAAATACTTCCGGCAGCAGGAAGGCCACGGGATTGATCTTGAGTGTGACTGCAATTTGAATGGTCACCGGAATAATGAGCAGCATGGTCGTGACATTGTCCAGGAAAGCCGAGACAACTGCAGTTACCGTCATGAGTATGGCTGAGAGGATATAGACATTTCCCCCGGCAAGCTGATAGGATTTATAGGCCATCCATTGAAAGACGCCGGTCTTCTTCAATACGCCTACAATTATCATCATCGCCATCAACAGGAAGATCACATTCATATCGATAGCATGCATGGCTCTTTCGAACGGGAGGATAACGTAGTCGGTATTGAACGTACCCGCCGTGTAGGTGATGGTCAGAAGAAGAGCTGCGCCAAGAAGAGCGGCAAGGGTCCTGTGCATGAGTTCGAAGGCAATGAGAACATAAACGGCGATCAGAATCAGCGCGGCTATCCAGAATGCTGGAGTAATGGCTCTACCCAGAATAAGGCTGTGGTAGCCGAGGTAGAGCGCATTTCCTTTTGCGTCGGAATTGGCTTTTACAATCATTCCAACCGGTGTGACAGCCGAAGTCGTATAGCTGGGCTTGCAGACTTCCAATTCCAGCTTTCTGCCATCCAGCGCTCCTCGCGGGAAGATAAGTTCGGCCTCGTAGGCGCCGGAGTTAGAGCTGAACACCTTATCCTCTGTTTTCACTTTCTTCCCGTCCAGAAAGAAGCTCAACTCCGCTTCACTTACCGGTTTGCCCTGCGGATTGCGCACGGTTCCTGAGACAACCACCTTATCCAGGAGCTCACCAATCTCCTTGCCATCCGGCTGTGAAGCCGTTGCACAGGGCGCCGTCAGAAAGCACATGACGAAGAGTATTACGGTAAGCGCTACTATCCTTTTCATGCACATCCCTCTCATTTTGACAAATACCTGTCCGGGAGCGCCTTTCCTCCTGAGGATACCCTATCGGAAAGAACTCCTTCAGTACGGATCTGTTTACTTTAGTGTAATAGGCATCCCAATGAGCGGCCACAGGCTGAGCACGGCTATTGCCAAAGCAATCAGCAGGACGATGCCCATCACTATGCCGTATTTGCAGAACTCACCTATGATGAATTGTTTGTATCTGATCACAGGGTAGCGTCAATTTAGGCCTGGCTGATCCATTCGAGAT